>NZ_VCHT01000009.1:0-303368 GCF_005862215.1 Rhizobium sp. MHM7A | reverse complement strand
TTCAGCTACCAGGTCACCGGCGGCTGGGACTTCGACAACGAAGACGGCGCTATCCGTGCAATGGGTACGGTTGAAATTGGTCCCGGTGCGCTCGGCCTCGCTGCCGTATACTCTTCCGGCCCGAACTCCTACTACTCCGCAGCTGAATGGGCTGTCGCTGCCGAATACGCAATCAAGGCAACCGACAAGCTCAAGATCACCCCTGGCGTCCAGTACTACGGCGACTACTACGTTGCCGGCGACGACTTCAGTGACGGCGATGCCTGGAAGGTTGGTCTGACGGTCGATTACCAGATCGTCGACAACTTCTACGCCAAGGCTTCGGTTCAGTACCTCGATCCGGAAGATGGCGACGACTCCACCTCGGGCTACTTCCGCCTGCAGCGTTCGTTCTAATCCACTTAGTGGATGCCCCCGGTCTTCGGACCGGGGGCACTTCAAAGCAGTTTCTGATCCGAGTGACCTCCGATCAGCTACGGGGACGGGTCCGGTCTTCCCTGCCGGACCGTCCTTGCAGCGTTTTAAAACGCATCGTATGGCCGTCTTTTCAGGTCGCCATCCAGGTAAGCCGAACCGGCATGTTGTGTATCGCACGACGGCATCCTGTCAGCCTTCAATGGGAAACTTCTTAACCTAATCGATTGTCTGGTCGGAAAATCCAGACCCCAATGACGATGAGGCGAAAGCCTCAGCCTTGGGCGCGGCAACGCTTTACTTCAGCCGGGCCAACAGCTTTTCGCCGCTCAGCTCCCTGACCGCGTCCCTGCCGATCCAGCGGGGGGTTTTATCGGGACTTTCGGCCAGAAGCTCCGCCAGCCCCAGCGCCGGCCCGTAGCAGGCGCGATTGCGCTTGCCGATACTGCGTAGTGCCCAATTGACCGCCTTGCGAACGAAGTTGCGGGAATCGCCCGAATGCGCCTCGATCAGCGGCAGCCAGGCGAGAATGGTTGCGTCGGCCTCGTCCTTCCGATGGACAGCGGCGCCGGCGATCATCGCGAATGCGGCGCGACGGACAAATTCACGCTCGTTGGCAGCGAATTCCGGGATGAGCTCGTCCAGGCGCGCCTCAACGAAGAGATCGGCGGCGCAGTCGACGATCTCCCAGGAATTGAAATCATCGGCCCAGTTTCTTGCCTCGTCCACCGTCAGCCGCTTCGGCTCGGCCGTGTAGAGAGCGAGCAGGCGGGCCTCGCGGATATGGCTTTGCCAGAGCTGCGTTGCCCTGGCGTGATCCCTCTTCGCCAATCTGGCGACCGCCCTGATGTTGGGATTGGAAATGCCGAGGGCGCGGCCGGTGACGATGCCGAACCGCGCCATCCCGGCTATAGCCTCCTCCGAGCGCAGCGTTTCGAGATGCGCGATCAGTTCAGCCGGTTCGGAGGAGGGACCGATCATTTCTCGAGCCGGGCGAGCAGCGAGGATGTGTCCCAACGATTGCCGCCCATTGCCTGGACGTCGCCGTAGAATTGGTCGACGACCGCAGTCACCGGCAGCGTGGCGCCATTGCGGCGCGCTTCCGCAAGCACGATGCCGAGATCCTTGCGCATCCAGTCAACCGCGAAGCCGAAATCATATTTGCCTGCATTCATGGTCTTATGGCGATTTTCCATCTGCCAGGAACCAGCAGCACCCTTGGAAATCACTTCAACGACCTTTTCGATGTCGAGACCAGCCCGCTTGCCGAAATGCAGCCCTTCGGCAAGTCCCTGGACGAGACCGGCGATGCAAATCTGATTGACCATCTTGGTCAACTGCCCGGAGCCTGCCGGCCCCATGAGGCCGACCATGCGGGCATAACTTTCGATGACGGGCCTAGCGCGCTCGTAAACCGCCTCGTCGCCGCCGCACATGACGGTCAGGACGCCGTTTTCTGCGCCGGCCTGGCCGCCGGAGACCGGAGCGTCGATAAAGTCGACACCTCTTTCCTTTGCCGCGGCATAGAGTTCGCGAGCAACCTCGGCGCTGGCAGTGGTGTTGTCGATCAGCACAGCACCGGGCTTCATGCCTTGCAGGGCGCCGTTCTCGCCTGAGGTCACCGACCGGAGATCTTCATCATTGCCGACGCAGACGAAGACGAAATCGGCACCTTCCGCCGCCTCGGCCGGAGTGGGGGCGGATTTGCCGGAGAATTTATCAGCCCATACCGCGGCCTTTTCGGCGGTACGGTTATAGACGGTGACATCATGGCCGCCCTTCGTCTTCAGATGACCGGCCATGGGGAAGCCCATGACGCCGAGACCGATAAACGCGACTTTTGCCATATGTCCTATCCTTATCCTGAGTGAGAGGCCCTGAGGATTAACCGAAACGGCGCAAGCAGAAAAGCCGTGAAGACGGACTTCCTTCCGGTTGGCGCATATGAGGCTGGTCGCCATTTTGCCGAGCCCTAGATGGGAACGAAAGATAATGTTTGCCAGGGGTGACATGAACGAAATTCCGGTGATCGAGCCGCGCCGCAAGGGCCGCAGCGGCACGCAGGCAATGCTCATTCCGTCGCGGCAGATGGTCGAGGGGCAGATTCGACTGGCGCCTGAGGGTGTTCTCACCGAGGCCGGCGTCCTGCGCCGCCGTCTTGCTGCGCATTACGGAGCGGATGCCTGCTGTCCGGTGACGGTGCAGCGGCATCTGCGTGCGATCGCCGAACTGTCCTTCGGCGCGATGGAGAAGGGCGAGCCGGTTTCGGTGGTGACGCCATATTGGCGCATGGTCGATCCGGCGAGCCTGCTCGCCAAACGTCTTGCTGGCGGTCCCGTCTTCATTCGCGAGCGGTTGGCCGCCGAACGCCGGGAGCGGTAGCGAGACGAGAGGGCGCGTGGAACTCCGTCTGTTAGTGATTCCGGGCGAGTTTGCGGAAGGCGGCATGGGGATAGCCCTCACCACATCAAGCGCGAAAAAATATTCCGCGAAGGGTACAACAATTGCAAACTCATATTATCGATATAATCTCTAGTCTATGTCAGTATTTCTGCGAACGGAGGCCAGCTCTGGAACGGAGCGTGGTCAACCGCCGTCGACCGACAGGACGCACAAATGCTCGCGCGCAGACAGACGCCCGACCTTCTTCTCGCTGCCACCGCGCCTCTTCCAGGCATTCGCGCGGCGGCGGTGTGCTGCCATGTCAGGCATATGCCTGCTCGCCAAGACGGCTTGCGGCGCGAGCTGATCTTCGAATTTCGCAGCAAAGGACTGTTTTCATGACCGCCACCTTCGATCCCATCAATTTTCTCTGGTTCATCCCCACATCGGGCGACGGCACTTATCTCGGCTCCTCCGACCTGAACCGGGCGCCGGAAATCGGCTATCTCACCCAGATCGCGCAGGCAGTAGACCGGCTCGGTTATTCCGGCGTGCTGTTGCCGACCGGGGTGGCGTGCGAGGAATCCTTCGTGACGGCAGCCGCACTTGCGGCAAAGACCGAGAAGCTGCAGTTCCTGGTGGCGATCCGCCCAGGCACGGCATCGCCTGCCTATTACGCGCGTCTTGCGACTACGCTCGACCGCATTTCCAACGGCCGCCTGCTACTCAACATCGTTGTAGGCGGCAGCCCGGCGGAGCTTGCCGGTGACGGCATCCATCTCGAGCATGACGAGCGCTATGCCCATGCCGAGGAGTTTTTCACCGTGTTTGAAGAGCTGCTGGACAAGGGGACGGCGAGCTTCGACGGCAAATACATCAAGGCGACCAATGCGCGCCTCGGCTTTCCATCGGTGCAGAACCCGCGCCCGCCGCTTTATTTCGGCGGTTCGTCGGATGCTGGCATCGACTTCTCGGTCGGCCGCGTTGACAAGTACCTGACCTGGGGCGAGCCTCCGGCGCAGGTGGCCGAGAAAGTCGCTAAGGTCCGCCAGGCGGCTGCCGAGCGCGGCCGCGAGGTGACCTTCGGCATCCGCCTGCATTTCATCGTCCGGGAAACCGATGAGGAAGCCTGGGAGGCGGCCGAGCGGCTGATCCGCCATCTCGACGACGATACGATCCGCGAGGCGCAGGAACGCTTCGTCCACGAATCCGACTCGGTCGGGCAGAAGCGCATGGCCGCTCTTCACGGCGGTCGCCGCGACAAGCTTGAGGTCTCGCCGAACCTCTGGGCCGGTATTGGCCTGGTGCGCGCCGGCGCCGGCACCGCGCTTGTCGGCTCTCCGAAGACGGTGGCCGCCCGCCTTCGCGAATATCAGGAACTTGGCATCGATACAGTGATCGGCTCCGGCTACCCGCATCTCGAAGAGGCCTATCGTGTGGCCGAATTGCTCTTCCCGGAACTCGGCATCACCCGCGAGCAGCAGCGCCTTGCCTTCAACAATGAGTTCGGCCGCAAGCAGATCTTCGCAGGCGGCAGCCATGGCGGCAACCTGAAGGTCATCTCGGGCTCCTGAACCCTAACAAAGATACAGGTTTGTATCGCCGGAAGCCGACTGCGGCCTCCGGCATTCTTTTCCTGTTGGTTGCCGTCAAGGCTGCCGGTTCGTATTTACGCATAGCCGATTAGCTATACCTGATGTATTCATATTTTTTTTCGCTTGTTGCCTCCGCTGGCAGGTTGGCGATAGAGTTTCCTTTTCGTGGTTTGCAGGGCCTCCTGTCCGTGGTGGCTTGACAGACGTATACCTCCATGGCAATAGATTGATTCATAGCTGAACAGGTATGGATCTCCAAATGTCGGACATTCAGGACGTGCTCTTCAGGACGCTTGCGGATCCCACCCGGCGCGCGCTTTTCGAGCGGCTGTGCCGGGAAGGGGAGAAGACGGTCGGGGCTTTGACGGCGCAGGCCGGCGTCTCACAGCCGGTCGTTTCGAAACATCTGGGGCTGCTGAAGCAAGCCGGCCTGGTGCGCGATCGCCATGAGGGGCGGCAGACCCATTATAGCGCGCAGCTCGGCGCGCTCGCGCCCCTCGTCGACTGGACGAGCGAGATGGCCGGCTTCTGGCAAAGCCGCTTCAATGCGCTCGAAGATTTGCTGAAGAGGATGGATCAATGACTGACATATCGACCGAAACACGTTCCGTCGTTATCGAGCGGGAGATGTCTTTCCCCGCGGAAAAGATCTGGCGGGCGCTGACTCAGCCGCACCTGATCCAGGAGTGGTTGATGAAGAGCGACTTCAAGCCGGTCGTCGACCATCGTTTCAATTTCAATGCCGATTGGGGCGCGGTCGACTGCCGAGTCATGGAAGTCGAGCCATACAAGACCCTCGCTTACAGCTGGGGCGCCTATGGCCTGGAAACCCTCGTGACCTGGACGCTCACGCCGACGGGCACAGGTACGCATCTGCGCATGGAGCAGTCGGGCTTCCGGACGGATCAGCGGCAGGCTTATGGCGGTGCCAGAAGCGGGTGGCCCCAATTCTTCGACAAGATGGAACAGGTGCTGGAGCAGCTTGGCTGAGCCGCCGAGCCGGCGGTGCGTCGGGCTGATTTTGAGGAGGCTTCGTTGAACGGGAACAACCGTGTCAGCAGGTCCACCGTTGGCTGTCCATTGCCTTTACGCTCGCTGTCATAGCCAATATCATCCCCATGATGCAGGAGCAGTCGGCGCTCTGGATTGGGCCCTTGGCGCTGCTGCCGCTCAGCCTGCTTCTCGTTACTGGTCTCACCTTGTTTGTGCTGCCTTATGGCGCGAAACAGCGCGACGTGGGACGCATCGGCGGATAGGAGGAACGCTATGACGGGCAGAACGACGAAGGGCGCGGAGAAGGTCACGAAAAATACTGCCGCCAAACTGGCAGTCGCGGTACCGAAGCCTCTGTCGGGCGGTAACCCCCAAATTCCCAAGGGGTACGGCGATGCGCCCGTGCAAGCCTACATCGCCGCAATGCCAGGCTGGAAAAGTGAGATCGGGCGTCGCCTTGATGCGCTGATCACCAGAACCGTTCCCGGCGTTTCCAAAGCGGTTAAATGGAACTCGCCCTTTTATGGAATGGAAGGGCAGGGTTGGTTCCTCGGCGTCCATTGCTTCGCAAAATATGTCAAAGTGGCTTTTTTCAAGGGCGCGTCGCTGCATCCTCTGCCGCCAGGCGAGTCCAAGCAGAGAGAGGTGCGCTACCTCGACATCCGTGAAGGCGACGCGTTCGACGAAGAGCAGATCGCCTCCTGGGTAGAGCAGGCGAGCCGATTGCCCGGCGAACGGATGTGAGGTTTTGATGCGCGGCGTCGGAGAACGACAAATATGAGGAAGGCATAACGATGAAGAAGACCGATTTCGGGGACGGAAGCGGGCAAGCCTCTCCCTCTCATTTGATCGATGCGAGGATCGAGGAGCTCAACGATTGGCGCGGCGAAATGCTCGCGCGGGTCCGAACGCTCATCAAGGAGGCTGAGCCTGAGGTGGTCGAGGAATGGAAGTGGCGAGGCGTTCCGGTGTGGGAACGCGCCGGCATCATCTGCACCGGTGAGACCTATAAGAGCGTGGTGAAGCTTACTTTCGCCAAGGGGGCCTCGCTTGAGGATCCGAAAGGCCTTTTCAACTCCAGTCTCGAAGGCAGCACCCGGCGCGCAATCGACTTTCATGAAGGTGATGAAATCAACGAGGAGGCATTGAAGGCGCTTATTCGAGCCGCCGCAAAGCTGAATACGTCTGCGCAGGCGGCGAGTTCGCGGAAGAAATCGAGCAGGGCGTGATACTTCATCCGGCCGGGCTTAATGGATCGGGCTCGTCTCGCGCTCGAGGAAGAGCGTAAGATTATCGAGGCCGATCTCGGTGCCCTGAAGACGGGCTCCGTTGTCGGCGTAGCCGTCTAGGAAGACCACCTGCTCGGTGAACACCATCCTCGTGCCGCCGGCCTCGGCTTCGAAGGCGACGGTGGCGAGCGAGGCGGAAATTCGGGATTCGCCGAGCTTCATATCGTAGGCATAGATGATGCGGTTATCCGGCACGATATCAATGTAGTGGGCGTCGTAGGCGTGCAAAAGTCCGTCCGTGTCGGCCACATAGTTCTTCTCAGCGCCGCCGGGGCGGAAATCGAGCGCGTATTCCAGCGGCACCCAATCGCCGTGGCAGGCGAACCATTGGCGTTTGGAGTCCGGCGTCGACCACGCGCGGAAGACCCGGGCGACAGGCGCCTTCAAGCGGCGTTCGATCACGAAGGAGGTATGTTCGGCAGAACGTGTCGTCATTCTGGAAGGGTCTCCGTTTCATCGGCGAGAAGTCGGTCCAGCCTATCAAAGGCCCCGGTCCAGCGGGTCTTTCGCTGTTCCACCCAACGGTCAATTGCGGCGAGGGCGTCCTGCTGCAGGCGGTAGGTCCGCACCCGGCCGGATTTTTCGGAAAGCACGAGCCCGCTCTCCTCCAGCACCTGGAGATGTTTCATCACGGTGGGCAAGGCGACGGCGAGCGGCGCGGCGAGTTCGGTGACGGACGCCGGGCCGCGGCCGAGGCGATCGATCATGCCGCGGCGGCTGCGATCGGAAAGCGCGTGGAACATGCGGTCGAGATCGGCCTGGCTTTCGATCATTCTGCCGCATCCCGGAAGCGAGCCGGCAGCTTTTCCTGATAGGGATATAACCTGAAATAGGGGCGGGCCTCTTCCAGCGCCCTTGCGAAAGACGAGCGCGCCAGCAGCCTGTTGTAATAGGCGCGAAGCTTCGGCTGCTCCTCACAAAACGGGACCAGCGTCTCGGCATAGAAGAGCGCGGGAGCCGCGGCGCAATCAGCCATGGTGAAGGCCTCGCCTGTTACCCATGAGCTTTCGCCTAGCTGCTTTTCGATCATCGCATAGGCAGTTGTAAGCGTCGCCCTGCAGGCGGCCACCTCTATCTCGTCTGCGGTTCCCTCGGGACGGCGGCGATGGCTGACGATCGTCTGCATCGGCACCTGGACATATTGGTCGAAGAAACGGTCCCAGAGGCGGACCTGCAGCGCACGGTCGATTTCGAGCGGCAGCAGGCGCGTGGGACCGGAGTAATAATGGTCGAGATATTCGATGATTATCGTCGTTTCGGGAATGGTGCTGTCGCGCGCTTCGTCCCTGAGCAACGGCATCTTGCCGATCGGCCAGAAGCGGAAGAGATTGGCGCGCGAAACCTCATCGGAAAGGTCGACGAGACGATTTTCAAAGGGCGTCGCGTTTTCATAAAGCGCGATCAGCACCTTTTGGCAGAAGGAGGCGAGCGGATGCCCATAGAGCACGAGCGACATGCAGCGACCTTTCCTGTTCGGTGTAAACTTTACCGAACGACTAAGTATCAGGTCTGAAAGCGCTGCGCAACAGATACTTCGCTAATCATGCAACTATTCTCTCAGCCGATATACCGCGCGATCACCAGATGGCCTGGTGTCGGCTGGCCGTCTTCCATGCGAACGTTGATATCCGATAACTCGACCAGTTCGAAACCGGTGGCGGTGAGGCGCTCCCTTACATAGGCACCGGCATGAGCGAAGCGCTGGTGCGGGCCAACCATGTAGGCGCGGCCGGCAAGTGTCGCCTCGGGCAGGGTTTCGGAGGAGAAGATGAACAGGCCGCCTGGCATCAGGTTTTCGGCGGCGCCGAAGAAAAGCGGTTCGAGCGCACCGAGATAGGGCAGCACGTCTGTGGCGGTGATGATGTCGAAGGCGTCCTCGTCATTATCCTCGAGGAAGTTCTCGACCTCAGCGACGAAAAGCGTCTCGTAAAGATCCTTCTCGTGGGCAAGCTCAACCATCTTCTCCGATATGTCGATGCCGGTCATATCATCGCAGAGGTCGCGCAGAGCGCCGCCGGTGAGGCCGGTGCCGCAGCCGAGGTCGAGCAGCCGCTTGAAAGGTCCGAGCTGCAATTGCTGCAGGCGCTGGCGCACCAGCATCGGCACGTGATAGCCGAGCTGCTCGACGAGCACGTCCTCAAAGACTTCGGCATGCTGGTCGAACAAGGTCTCGACATAGGCATCCGGCGCCTTGGCCGGCATTTCGCCGCGGCCCATCGCAGCAATGCGAACGGCGGCTCCGCCGTGGTCGTCGGGATCGATCGCCAAGACTTCCTCGTAGGCCGCCACGGCCGCATCGACATCGCCTGATTTCTCCAGCGCCAATGCGCGGTTATAGGCCTCGGCAAGGGCTTCTTCGTCGATCTTCTTTGCCATAGCGGTCCGTGTCCTTTTGTTGCAGGCATGGCTGTAAGGCGGCTTTCAGTGTTTTGCAATGGCGCGGCTACCGGCGCAGAATGGCCGAAAAGAAACCGACTGGAGGAAATGCCATGAAAGCGGAGCAAGACAGGCTGCTACCGGCAAGGGAAGGAGAGGGCGAGCGCCCCCTGCTTCCCACGACGCCGGGCGAGATCACCAACACGCTCATCCATTATTACCGCGGCGAACTCGGGCGCATGACCAGCTGGCGCGATCGCATAGATCGGACGTCCAATTGGGCAATCACGGTGGTGGCTGCGCTGCTCTCGGTGTCGCTATCGACGCCGACCTCGCACCACGGGGTGCTGCTGTTCGGGGTTATGCTGATCACACTGCTGCTGATGATCGAGGCGCGTCGCTACCGCTTTTTCGACATTTACCGGGCCCGTATCCGTCAGATCGAGCGCTGCTATTTCGCGCAGATTCTGGCGCCCAACCCCAATGGCGGCAGCGAATGGGCTGCCGTGATCGCCGGCAGCCTGCGTCGTCCGCGCTTTTTGTTGAGTTATGGAGAGGCGATGCACCGCCGTCTCAAACGCAATTACGGTTGGATGTATTTCATCCTGCTGCTTGCATGGTGCCTGAAGATTTCGACGCCGAAACTGCAAACAGAGGGCGCGCCGGCACTGCAGGCGCAGTCATGGACCTATGTCATCGACAATGCCGTGCTCGGACCCGTTCCCGGCGTCGCAGTCATCGCGGCAGTCGTCGCCTTCTACATCGGCATCCTCTGTTTTGCGCTGCGTCCGGATCGCGACGAGGGCGAATTCGGCCATGGAGAAGCGCATGTCTGATCAGTGCAGGATGAACTCGCCTTTCAGCGCCCGCCACTCGGTTGCCGAGATCAGCTTGCGGTGGACGTAGCGCACCGAATGCAACGGTCCGTCGAGCTTTTCCTGCCAGAATTTCAGAAATCCGCGCATTTCGGGAAAATCGGGGGCGAGGTCATAATCCTGCCAAACGTAGGTCTGCAGGATCGTCGGGTGATCCGGCAGGTGATAGAGGATCTGCGCGGTTGTCAGACCATAACCCTGCAGTTGCTTTTCCATATCTTTGTGCATCGTATTCAGCTTCTTCTCGTTCGCACTCGCGCTTTATTAGCGCCACGTGAAATGGAAGCACGCGAGTGGTTAACGCAAGCTTAACAGATACGTTGCGGGAGAAGTATTCTTTTTACTTTCAATGGTTTGGCAGCATGTAGAAGCGAGTGCTGCCAAGCTGATGCGCGTCGTCATCCGAAAACCGCGACGCACTTGGGCACCGTGCATCACCGCTTCAGATGCCGCGTCAGGCGACGCTCGATCCAGGCCCAGAGATGGCGCAGCGCCTCAACGATGGTGAGGTAGAAGATCGCCGCCCAGAGATAGGTCTGATAATCGAATGTGCGAGAGAAGGCGTAGCGGGTCTCGCCCATCAGGTCGAGCACGGTAATGATAGCAACGACCGCCGAGCCCTTGATCAGAAGGATGATCTCGTTGCCGTACGGGCGAAGCGCCACAATGAAGGCCTGCGGCAGGATGATCTTGCGGAATGCTATAGTCTTATGGATGCCGAGGGCTGCTGCTGCTTCGCGCTGTCCGTGCGGTACGCTTTCGATTGCGCCGCGCAATATTTCCGCTTGATAGGCTGCAGTGTTGATGGTCATGGCGAACAGGCCGCAATACCAGGCGTCGCGGAAGAACCACCAGAGACCGAAAGCTTCCAGCTGAAGGCGGAACACGCCGAGGCCATAATAAACCAGGAAGAGCTGGGCGAGCAGCGGTGTTCCGCGGAAGAAGTAGATATAGCCATAGGAAAGCCAGTTCAGCAGCCTGTTTTTCGACAGGCGTGCCATGGCAAGCGGCAGCGACAGGATGGCACCGCAGACCACCGAAATGGCAACAAGGCTGAGCGTCACCCATAGGCCGTGCAGATAACGCGGCCCGTAGCGGGTGAACTTCTCGATATCCCAGCCATTGATGACGGTGAAGATCAGCAGCGCGGCCAGCAAGGCCCAAAAACCGACGAAGATATAGCCGGCGAGGCGCGCCGCCGTCATCGGCTTCGCCGCTTCATGTGGGGCGGGCTGCGGTGGGATCAATGTTTCGGCGTAACTCAACGGCGGATCTCCGAACGCTTGGCCCAGCGATCGATATAGGTGAGCAGGAAGGAGGAGAGGATGGCGAGCACCAGATAGAGACTGCAGGCGATGCCGTAAAAGAAGAAAGGTTCCTTGGTCACGCGCACCGCGACATTTGTCTGGCGCAGGATATCGGCAAGGCTAATGATCGAGACGTAGGACGTGTCCTTCAGGAGCACCATCCAGAGGTTCGTGAGGCCGGGGAGCGCAATGCGCACCAACTGCGGCAGAACGATCAGGCGGAGCGTGCGGCCGCGATGCAGACCGAGCGCATCTCCGGCTTCGTACTGGCCCTTGGGAATGGCGCGGAAGGCCGAGAGCAGCACTTCCGAGCAGTAGGCAGAAAAGACGACTGACAATGCGATCACGCCGGCCAGGAAGGCGTTGATTTCGACCGGCGGTCCGACATAGCCCGCAAGCTCCAGAAGGGACTGGATGAGCATCTGCATACCGTAATAAATGATGAAGAGCGTCAGAAGCTCCGGCAGGCCGCGGAAGATCGTCGTGTAAATGCCTGCCGCCAGCCGCAGCGATCCTTCTTCCGACTGCTGGCCGAGCGCGACGAGGAAACCGATGACGAGGCCGATTGGCAGGGTGACGATCGCCACCGATACGGTGACCTGCAGGCCGAGGGCGATCTCGTCACCCCAGCCGGTGTCGCCACAGGCAAGGATCGTCGACTGACCCAACCAGGTGAAGATGCCAACGGGTCCGCATAGCGGATCGAAAATGTGCACAAGTGAGCTCCAGAAGGAGCCGAGCGCGGAAAACAATCCGCCCATCCGAGAATTCCCCTCACGGCTTTTGCCGTTTTGATCTTGCCACCTTTGTCAAACAAAAATGGCGGAAGAGCAAGCCTTCCGCCATTCGCTTGATCGGCCAGATACCGAATTTCTCAGTCGCCGTAAACGTCGAAATCGAAGTACTTGTCCTGGATCTTCTTGTACTCGCCGCTGGCGCGGATCGCTGCGATCGCCGTGTTGAGCTTTTCCTTCAGCGGATCGCCCTTGCGGATGGCGATGCCTGCGCCTTCGCCGTTGATTTCCTTGTCGACCGGCAAGGTTGTCAGGATCTTGCAGCAGGCGCCGGCGTCGGACTTGACCCATTCGGAAAGAACGACGACGTCGTCGATGACGGCATCGACGCGGCCGCTGGAAACGTCGAGCTTGTATTCGTCAGCCGTCGGATAGAGCTTCAGTTCGGTGTCGGCGAGGTGCTTCTCGGCGTAGTTGGCGTGCGTCGTCGAGGTTTGCGCGCCGATCACCTTGCCCTTGAGGCCAGCGACGTCTGATATCTTGGAGTCCTTCGGCACTGCGATCGCCGGCGGGGTGTTGTAATACTTGTTGGAGAAGTCGACGAGCTTGAGGCGCTCCGGTGTGATCGACATGGAGGAAACGATCATGTCGAACTTCTTGGCATTCAACGCAGGGATGATGCCGTCCCAGTCGGTGCTGACGAAGGAACATTCGGCCTTCATCTCGGCACAAAGCGCCTTGGCGATATCGATGTCGAAACCCTGGATGGTGCCGCTGGCATCGACGAATTCGAAGGGCGGATAGGTCGAATCTGTGCCGATCACGTATTTCTCGCCCTCGGCCATAGCCGAGCCAGCGAAGAGCGACATTGCCGCGATCGAGGCTGCCGCGAAGATACGGGTGGAGTTAAACATGAGGATCCTCTCTGTTGGTGGCCGCTGCCTGTTCTTGTCTTGGACTCACGGCCGCAATTCAACGGTGTCGACACCGCCTTGTAGCGATAATCAGACTTTTTTTCATGGAATTGCAACACAAATTCCAGCGCAATTGTGCAGTGCAAATAACAGGCGAGATGAACGAAAGCAGACTGCAACATTCACGGGAGGTTAATCCAGGGCTTCCTAGAACCGGAACAAATCGGCGGGTTGGCGCTTAGCCATTTCGCCGTTTCGCCTCATTGCGAAGCTAGGGGCGAACCAAGGCCTGTCGGCCTTTAGGAAGCTCAAACAGGATCGAGGAAACCCGATGGGCAAGAAATCAAGATTGTTTGCAAGCGCAGCTTTCCCGCTGCTTTCTCTTTCGCTGGCGCTGCAGCCGGCATCGGCAATGGCTGCCGCACGCGGTGCTGCGACCGAGGCTGCAGCCGTGCGCCAGATTGAACAGGGCAGCTTCGAAGTGGCGCAGGACGCGCCCTCCGAGGAGGAGCTCTTGAAGAAGAAGCGCAAGCAGAAGGAGGAAGCTCCGGCTGAACAGGCGCCGGCCGCCAAGCAGCCGAAGGAGGCGCCCGCTGAAGAGCCGAAGGCTGAGCGGAAGGAGGCGCCTGCGCCCGAACCTAAGGCAGAGCCGGAACCGCCGAAGGCCGAAGCGCCGAGGGAGGAGCCTGCGCCCGAAAGCAAACCGCAGCGGAAAGCCAAGCAGGCAGCTCAGCCGGAGGCAGAGCCGCAGCAGGAAGAGCAGCCAGTAACGCAGGAAAAGCCGAGAAAGCCGAAGAAGCAGGAGACGCAGCAGGCCGAGCCGGAGGCTCAGCCGGCGCCGGAGCCGCAGCCGGCCGCGAGGGAAACTCAGCCCGAGACAGAGCAGGCCCAGCCCGAGGTCAAGCCGGAGGGCAGCAAGAAGGGTCAGGACAAGGCCCAGAGCCGAGACAAGGGAAAGGCTAAGACCGAGACTGCCGCTCCGGAGGCGGTGACGCCGGCCGAGGAACAGGCCACACCGGCAATCGAGCCGGAGGCAAAACCCGCTGCCGAAGCGCCAGCCAAGAAGCCGAAGAAGGGCGAGGCTGCAGCACCGGCGGTTAAGCCAACAGAAGACAAGGCGGCCGCTCCTGATGCTGCGCCCGCCGAAACGTCCACGGAGGGCACGGCTGCAAAACCTGCCGCCAAACAGCCCGCCGCCGAGCAGCCCGCCGGCGAACAGCCCGCCAGCGGACAGCCGGCTGCGCCCGCCACCGACACGGCTCAGCCGCTGCCGGATGCCAGCGGCGGACAGCAGGTGGAGCAGGCAATTCCGGCGCCGGAAAAGGTTTCTCCAGAGGAGCTGGAGCGCCGCAAGCAGATCGCCGCAGATCCGGCCAAGAGCAACGAGACCGTCGTGCTGCCGGTCGAGAACGGTGCAGCCGTGCTCGACAGCGACAAGGATGCCGAGCGCAGCAAGGGGCGGGAAGGCCGCCTTGACCGCGACAAGCTGCGCGCCGAGAGCCAGGAGGTAAAGGTGCCGACCTCGGACGCCGATGCCCAGGCTCCCGCCGCTGCTGCGGCGCCGGCAATAAAGCTCGAGGCCGTGACCAGCGAGAAGGGCACGAGGCTTGACACGCGGCCGCAATTTGCCCGTCCCGAGGGGGCGCGCATCGACGACCAAACCGACGATAACCGTGTGATCATCCAGTACAACAATCAGGTGATCGTGCGCAGTGACGACGACAGACGGTTCTTGCGCGACGGCGAACGGCCGATCTATGAAGAGTTGCCTGACAATCGCTATCGCGAGACCATCACGCGGCCAGAAGGCTATCGTATCGTGACGATCCGCAACCGCTACGGCGACATCATCCAGCGATCGCGCGTAGATGCCCGCGGGCGCGAATACGTGCTCTACTATTCGCCTGATCTCTATGAGGATCCGGATCGCGGTTATTTCGAGGACCCGGGCGCCGATCTGCCGCCGATGCGGCTGCGCGTCCCGCTCGAGGACTATATCATCGACACCAGCAGCGATCCGGACCGGGACTATTACGAATTCCTCAGCGAGCCGCCCGTCGAGCAGGTGGAGCGTGTCTATTCGCTCGACGAGGTGAGGTATTCCGCCCGTATTCGCGATAAGGTGCGCCGCATCGACCTCGATACGATCACCTTCGCCACCGGCAGCGCGGAGATCCCCATGACCCAGGCGCGCACCTTGCGCAAGGTGGCAGACGCAATCAACAAGGTGCTTGAGAAGGATCCGAGCGAGACCTTCCTAATCGAAGGCCACACAGATGCGGTCGGCTCCGACCAAAGCAATCTGATCCTCTCCGATCAGCGCGCGGAGTCGGTCGCCAACGTGCTCACCGACGTCTACGGCATCGCGCCGGAGAACTTGGCGACGCAGGGTTATGGCGAGCGTTACCTGAAGGTCAACACGTCGGGTCCCGAACAGGAAAACCGCCGCGTCACCATCCGCCGCGTCACGCCGCTGGTGCGCCCGGTCGCCGCTAACCAATAAATGCATCTGCCCCTCCCTCGCGCGCGAGGGAGGGGCGCTGACTTCCGCATCTCTCCTGCCGGGAGAGGCGATGTAGCCATACCTTGCCTCTCTACTTCCCGGCTTTTTTAGCCGCCTTTTCGATGACGTCGGCGACTTTTTCCGGTTGTGAGGCGAAGACGGCGTGGCTGGCTCTGATTTCCGTCACTTCGCTGCCTGCTCGTTTTGCCATGTCACGCTCAAGCTCCGGATTGATGGAGCGGTCCTCGGTGGCGATGATCGACCAGCTCGGCTTCGTCCGCCATGCCGGCTCTCCGATCTTTGCCGAAAAAGCCTGTTTGGAGGCGAAGACCTGCGACCTTGCCAGGAAATCGGCTTCGGCCTTCGGCAGGTCGGCTGCGAAAGCCGCGGCGAAGGCGCCGGGGTCGAGATAGAGATATTTGCCGTCCTTCGTTTCCTTGATGTCCATGCTGCCTGCCGGCTTCGAACTCGCCAGGTTCAGCAGGCTCTCGCCCTTGTCCGGCTGGAATGCCGCGACATAGACGAGGCCCGCGACGGCGGGATCGTTACCGGCTTCCGTGATAACCATGCCGCCATAGCTGTGGCCGACGAGCAGGACCGGTCCGGTCTGGAGGTCGAGAACCCGCTTCGTTGCGGCCACATCGTCGTCGAGCGAGGTGAGGGGCTCCTGGACGATGGTGACGTTGAAGCCGCGTTTTTCGAGGATTTCCGTCGCCTTGCGCCATCCCGAGCCGTCCGCCAGCGCGCCGTGAACGATCACGATGTTCTTGACCGCGGCAGCCTCGGCTGCGAAGGCGATTCCGGCTGTGGCAAAGGCAAGGCTTGCGATGAAAGTCAGATGCTTGTTCATGGAGTCACTCCTTTGTTTCGATAGTGATGGTCTGGATGCCAAATGGTCTCGGGTTCAGCCGAAGGTGAAGGCGTATGCCTGGACGCGCGGATCGAGAAACCGGATTTCGAAGGTGCGGGCTGCGACGTTGCCGGCCTGGCGAACGAGCTGGTAAAGCCGCGTTGCGGTGACCGTTCCGTTGCCGTCGGCATCGATGTCGGAGCCGTGATCGGGTCCGGGGGCCTTGCCGTCTATCCTGACCTGGAAACGGATCGGTTTGGCGTCGGCGCCGGGTCCGAGAACGAGATGCAGGTCGCGGGCGCTGAAGCGGTAGGCGATGCTGCCGCCCGGCTGGTCGAGCGTTGCTTGATCCTTACCGATGGTCCAGGTGCCGGACAGGCCCCATGCGTTGATGCCGGGCTCAGTGATGGAGTAGTTTTGCGGTCTATCGGCCTGCAGCCCTTCGGGCGAGACGAAATTCGCGGCCTGTCCATAGCCGAGGTAGGTCTCGCCGGAGCGGACATTGGCGAGATCGGGAGCGGCTTCCACGCCCTTGGCATCGGGCGCTACCGGTGGCGTTTCAGTCATCTGGCTGCCGGCTTCGCGCAGCAGATCCTGGATGGCTTTTTCAGTCCTGCTGTAATTGCCTTCGCCGAAATGGTGATACCGGATCTGGCCATTGGCATCGATCAGATAGGCGGCAGGCCAGTAGCTGTTTTCAAAGGCGCGCCAGATTTTGTAATCATTGTCGATCGCAACGGGATAGCGGATTTGAAAGTCGCCGACGGCCTTCTTGACGTTATCGATCTTCTTTTCAAAGGCAAATTCCGGAGCGTGCACGCCTATGACGACGAGTCCTTGATCGGCATATTTTTCCGCCCAAGCCCTGACATAAGGAATGGTGCGAATGCAGTTGATACAGGAATAGGTCCAGAAGTCGACGAGCACCACCTTGCCCCGCAGTTGCTCGGAGGTCAGAGGCTTCGAGTTCAGCCAGTCGACCGCGCCGTCGAACGAAGGCGCATAACCTTCGATGGGCAGATCACTGCGGAAAGGCCTCTTTGCATCGCTCGCGGGAAGGATCGCGTCATTGCTCGCCACCTCAGAGGGCGTGCCGCCGGCCGGCTTGGCGTGCAGCCTGTCCAGCACGGCCTGTTCCAGCGAGGCGGTGCTGGCATAGGAAAGGCGCGCCAGCAGGCTGGTGTCGAGACCGAGCGCGATGACGGTAACGCCTGCCAGCACGGCAGCGCCGACCACTTGGCGAATTCGGTCGCCGATGCCAAGCGAACGCTTTATCGTAGCGAAGATTTTGCCGCCGACAAGCAAGGCGACCGAAAGCGAGGTCGCAGCGCCGGCGGCATAGGCGATCAAGAGGACGGTCGTCTGCAGATTGGCGCCCTGCAATGCCGCGCCGGTCAGCACGAGGCCGAGAATCGGGCCGGCGCAGGGCGCCCAGAGGAGGCCGGTGGCGACGCCGAGGATGAGCGCGCTCTTCACTGTCGGGGCCGCGAGTCCCCCGCCACCGGCATTCATAAGATTGTTGCCGAGATTGACGATCGGGCGGGCAAGCGTGCTTGCAAAGCGCGGAGATAGCAGGCTCGCTCCGAAGAGCGCGAGCAGGACGATCGCGGCAAGGCGGCCATATTCATTGGCACGGATCGCCCAGCCGCCGCCCACCGCGGCTAGCGTGGCAACGAGCGCGAAAGTGGCGGCCATGCCCACCAGCATCGGCAGAGTGCTCTTGACGAAAGGTTGGCCGGCTCGGGCGAAGACGAAGGGGAGGATGGGGAGGATGCAGGGGCTGAGAATGGTCAGCACGCCTCCGAGATAGGCAATGATCAGCAATGTCATCATCGTTTCCTTTGAAACCGATTGATCGGGCTCTGGACGGCGATGGGCCTGAACCAGCAACGGGGCGATTTAGCCGGCCGGAGGTATCCCGGATGTGTCTGGTCTGGCGGGAAAATGTACCGAACTATTGCGCTGGGGCGTCGCCGATACAAAAGGATACAAACTGTCGTGCCGGCAGAGGCGGCGGCAGCCGGCCGGACGTCCTGCCGAGGCAGCGCGATTGTATCGGAATGTATCTCGGAAGGCGCAGGTTACACTCGCATTCAAAAAACGCAGCCTGTGACATACGGGCGATACAAGCTGAACGCTTTCTGAGCACCGTGATCCATTCGACAGGAGAAACCGATGTCAGAGCAAATCAACCACCAACGCCGCCGTTTCTTCGGCATGACGGCAATTGCGCTTGCGGCCGTCGAATTCGGCGTCGCCGGCACCGCCGCCGGCCAGCCGGTGCCGGCCTCCCCCGCAGCCTTGCCCGAGGTGAAGGCCGGAACCAACACGAGCTTCGAAGCGCTGAAGCAGATCAAGACCGATGTGCTGGATATCGGCTATGCCGAGGCGGGCAAGGCGGATGGCCCGGTCGTGTTGCTGCTGCACGGCTGGCCCTATGACATCTATAGCTTCGTCGACGTCGCGCCGCTGCTTGCCTCTGCCGGCTACAGGGTCATCGTGCCTTATCTCCGGGGCTACGGCTCGACCCGCTTCCTCCATGAAAAGACGCCGCGCAATGGCCAGCCTTCGGCTCTCGCTGCCGATATGATCGCCCTGCTCGACGCGCTTGGGATCGAAAAGGCAGTCATTGCCGGCTACGACTGGGGCGGACGGACCGCCAACATCATGGCGGCGCTGTGGCCGGAGCGCTGCAAGGCGATGGTATCGGTGAGCGGCTACCTGATCGGCAGCCAGGAAGCCAACAGGAAGCCGCTGCCACCCAAGGCTGAACTTGCCTGGTGGTACCAGTTCTATTTCGCGACCGAACGCGGGCGTCTCGGTTACGAGAGCAATACTCACGATTTCGCGAAGCTCATCTGGCAGACGGCATCGCCGAAGTGGAATTTCGACGACGCGACCTTCGACAGGTCGGCGGCCGCCTTTGACAATCCCGATCACGTTGCGATCGTCATTCACAATTATCGCTGGCGTCTGGGGCTTGTCGAAGGCGAGGCGAAGTATGATGCCTATGAGAAGAAGCTTGCTGCCTTGCCGATGATTTCGGTGCCGACGATCACGATGGAAGGTGATGCAAACGGTGCGCCGCATCCGGAGCCCTCCGCCTATGCCGGTAAATTCTCCGGCAGATACGAGCACCGCACGATCGGCGGCGGCATCGGCCATAACCTGCCGCAGGAGGCGCCGCAGGCCTTTGCCCAGGCGGTCATCGACGTCGATCGCTTCTGATTGGCGCTAGAACAGCATGATTTTAGGCCGAGACCTAAAATCTGAATCCTGTTCTAAGTTAACAGTTAGAGCATGGTGTCGTCCGAAAACAGCTCACACTTTTCCGCATCATGCTCTGGAGGCTCGTTGCTCGGGCCGGCGGAATATGCGTAGGTCGCGTCCGGCGCCTCGACATTGTGAACGAGGCGGGGCGCGGCCGTAATGGAAATGGGGCAAATATGGATCATGTCGATCACATCCTGATCGTCGACGACGATCGTGAAATCCGCGAGCTGGTCTCGGGCTATCTGCAGAAGAATGGCCTCAGGACCAGCGTTGCCGCCGACGGCCGCCAGATGCGCAGCTTTCTGGAAGCCAATGCCGTCGACCTGATCGTGCTCGACATCATGATGCCGGGCGACGATGGGTTGGTGCTGTGCCGCGAATTGCGCGCCGGCCGGCACAAGGCGATACCGATCCTGATGCTGACGGCCCGCACTGACGAGATGGACCGGATCCTGGGTTTGGAGATGGGCGCCGACGATTATCTTGCCAAGCCCTTTGCCGCACGCGAGCTTCTCGCCCGCATCAAGGCGGTGCTGCGGCGCACGCGCATGCTGCCTCCCAACTTCCAGATCAGCGAAGCGGGACAATTGCTGACCTTCGGCGATTGGCGGCTCGATACGGTCGCCCGTCACCTTCTCGACAAGGACGGGACCGCGATTGCGCTGAGCGGCGCGGAATACCGCCTGCTTCGTGTCTTCATCGACCATCCGCAGCGCGTGCTCAACCGAGACCAGCTTCTGAGCCTGACGCAGGGCCGCGACGCCGAGCTCTTCGATCGCTCGATCGATCTTCTCGTCAGCCGCCTGCGGCAGCGTCTGGGGGATGATGCGCGCGAGCCGACCTACATCAAGACAGTGCGCAGCGAAGGTTATGTCTTCTCGGTTCCCGTCGAAATTTCGGAGCCGCGCCGATGAAGGCGGGAATGTCGATCCTGTCGGGCCTGATGTGGCCGAGAACGCTCAGATCGCGGATTTTTCTGATTCTTTTGGTTGGCCTGGCCTTCGCCTATGGGCTCTCTTTCAGCGTTCTCTACATGGAGCGCTACATGTCGGCCAAGGCGGTGATGCTCGGTACGCTGGAAAATGACGTCGCAACATCGATTGCCGTTCTTGACCGGCTTCCGGCAAGTGAGCGCGGCGACCTTTTGGACTGGCTGAGCCGCGGCAACTACCGTTTCGAACTCGGGCCTGGCCTGGCCGGTGTGCCCGACAGCTCCAGCAAGGCGAGAGAGATCGCAGGAAAGATAGGGGCGGCTGCGGGGCATCGCTTTCCGATCCGAATCGAACGGATTCCGGGCGAGGTGAACCGGCTGCAGGCGCATCTGACGCTGAGCGACGGAACGCCTCTGACGATCGATGTCACACCGAGAGGCGTCATGCCGATCGCCGCATGGCTGCCCTATGTGTTCGCGATCCAGATGGCGCTGCTTATCCTCTGCACCTGGTTTGCGGTCCGCCAGGCGATCCGGCCGCTCGGCAAGCTCGCCGCTGCCGCCGATGCGCTCGATCCTGACAAGGACGGTCAGGCTTTGAGCGAAGCCGGGCCGAGCGAGGTGGCGCATGCGGCAAGAGCGTTCAATGCGATGCGGGAGAGGATCGCCCACTATCTCGAGGAACGTGTGCAGATATTGGCGGCGATCTCGCACGACCTGCAGACACCGATCACCCGCATGCGGTTGCGCGTCGACATGGCAGAGGATTCACCCGAGAAGGAAAAGCTGGTGCATGATCTCGCCGAGATCCAGCGTCTCGTCCAGGACGGTATTGCCTATGCGCGCAGCGCCCGCGGCAGCGGGGAAAAGAACGCTCGAATCGATCTCGCATCGTTCATCGACAGCATAGCCTACGACTATCAGGACACTGGAAAGGCCGTCACGGTCGTCGGGTTGGTTGAAGGCGCCGCCTTCACCAGGCCGCATGCCCTTCGCCGCATCCTGTCGAATTTCATCGACAATGCGTTGAAATTTGCCGGCGCCGCGGAGATCAGCGTCGAGCGCGGTGCTGACAACGCAGTCGTTATCAGCGTCATGGATCGCGGACCCGGCATTCCGGATGATATGCTCGAAGCCGCGATGCAGCCCTTCTTCCGGCTCGAGCACTCCCGCAACCGGGAGACAGGCGGCACAGGTCTTGGACTAGCCATCGCCCAGCAGCTGACGGCCAAGATCGGCGGATCTCTGAGGCTCTACAATCGCTCCGGCGGCGGGCTGGTGGCTGAAGTCACCATTCGGTGATGTCGGCGACCGCTGGAAACGTCGCAATGTTTTGTACGGGAAAATGTCATGCGTGCCGGATGCTACGTTCTGTGACATTTCGGCCGTTTCCAGAAACATTCCGGATATATCGGTCCGTCAAACCACGCTCCGTCAACCCGGTCGCGCAGCGGCCAGCCGCGCAGAGCGACGTAAACAAGGAGTGTTTCCATGACCAAGATCGACAAGGTTCTCTATACCGGCAGGACCCGCACCACCGGCGGGCGCGACGGCGCTTCGCTGAGCGATGACGGAGAGCTGGATATCAGGCTCTCGCCTCCCGGCAGCACCCGCCCCGGCACCAATCCCGAACAGCTTTTCGCGGCCGGCTGGTCTGCCTGCTTCATTGGCGCGATCGGCATTGCCGCCGGCAAGTTGAAGGTCAGGATTCCCACCGAAACCGCCGTGAATGCGGAGGTCGACCTCGGCACGACGGATGGCGACTACTTCCTGCAGGCCCGTCTCAAGGTCAGCTTGCCGGGCATCGAAGCGGATGTCGCAAAGGCGCTGGTGGATGAAGCGCACCGGACCTGCCCCTATTCCAAGGCGACACGCGGCAATATCCAGGTCGAACTGAGCATTGCCTGACGGGCAGGAGCCGAAACAAGGAGCGAGGCCGGTCGGGCCTCGCCGACGGAGGATCGAATGAGATTGATGATCATCTGCGTTCTCGGAGCGGCAGTATTTGCCGCGCCCTGCATCTACGACATGAGTTCGCGGGAGCCTTCGCCGCTTGTGGGCCTCGTGACCGCGGCATCGGCAGTTTCTTCGGCGCAGGCGGCCGTTCATCCGAGATCATAAGGGAGAAAGCATTGAAGCTCTATCAGAACGAAATCTCCTCAGCGACGGCGAGGGTCAGGATCGCGCTCGCCCTGAAGGGGTTGAAGGCCGAGGCATTGCCGGTCACCATTCTTGGCGAAGACGCTGAGAGCCGGCAGGCGGGATACCGCAAGATCAATCCGCAGGGGCTGGTTCCGGCCTTGCTGACGGATAGCGGTGTTCTCATCACCCAGTCGCTGGCAATCATCGAATATCTCGATGAATTTCAACCTGAGCCGCCGCTCTTGCCCGGCACGGCGGAGGGCAGGGCGCAGGCCCGCTCGATCGCGCTTGCCATCGCAGCCGAGATCCATGCGCTGCTGCCGCCGCGAATCGGCCTGCATCTCCGCGCGGTCTTCCAGGCCGATGCCGATGCCATTGCCACATGGAGCCGCCATTGGGTCGGTGAGGGAATGGCTGCTGTCGAGACGATGATCGCGGGCCGGAGGCAAGGGGCTTTCGCCATCGGAGATCGGCCGGGCATTGCCGAGATTTTCCTCTTTCCGCAGGCGGTCAGCGCCCGGCGCATGGGTTTCGATCTCGCGCAGTGGCCGAATATTTCAGAGATTGTCGCAAAGCTCCAGACGATCCCTGCTTTCCAGGAGAACGCGCCTGCGGCTAGACGGTGACGTAATCGATGAGCACGCGGCCGCTTCCTTCTTACCGATTGAATTCGGTTTGCTTCGTCCTTTTCTAGCCCTGATATTGGGCATAGGTGACGCGTTCCATCCACTCGACGATCTTGCCGTCGAGCTGTTCCTGGATCGCTATATGGCTCATCGCCGTTTGCGGCGATGAGCCATGCCAGTGGCGTTCGTCCGGGGCGAACCAGACGACGTCGCCGGTGCGGATATCTTCGATCGGTCCGCCTTCGACTGGCTTCGCTATCGCCGTTCGATCTGGCCGCTTGCGCACCACCGATCCACAGGCGGAATCATCCCATGGGGCAATTTGACATTCCTTAACGCGCCACTAATTCACCGTTGAAGCTGAAGGAAACGATGAATGAACAGTGCCGCGCCTGCCACGAAAGCCCGGACCGGTGTGTCCGGTTTGGATACAATTCTGGCAGGGGGCCTCTCCACAGGGCACGTGTTCCTACTGGAGGGGAATCCGGGAGCGGGCAAAACCACAATCGCCCTGCAGTTTTTGATCGAAGGTGCGCGGCTTGGCGAGCTGGGGCTCTACATCACGCTTTCGGAAACCGAGAGCGAATTGCGGGCCGGCGCCGCGTCGCACGGCATGGTGATCGACGGCAATATCGAGATCTTCGAGGTCGTGCCTCCCGAAAGCCTGCTCGATGCAGACCAGCAGCAGAGTCTGCTATATTCTTCGGATCTTGAACTCGGAGAGACGACGAGGGAGATTTTCGCCGCGTTCGAGCGGGTCAAGCCACGTCGCGTGGTGCTTGACAGCCTTTCCGAGATCAGGCTGCTGGCGCAAAGCTCACTCCGCTATCGCCGGCAGATCCTTGCGCTGAAGCATTATTTTGCGCGGCAGGGAGCGACGGTTCTTTTGTTGGACGATCTGACGTCCGACGTACTGGACAAGACGGTGCACAGCGTTGTCCACGGCGTGATCCATCTTGAGGAACTGGCGCCGAATTACGGCTCCGAACGCCGACGTCTGAGGATCATGAAATATCGCGGGCAGGCGTTCCGCGGTGGCTTTCACGATTTCATCATCCAGACTGGCGGCGTGGTTGTATTTCCTCGGCTCGTCGCCGCCGAACACAGGTCGAGTTACCTCCGCGATCAGATCTCCTGTGACATTCCGAAGCTGGATCTTCTTCTTGGCGGCGGCATCGAGCGGGGTTCCAGCACACTCATCCTCGGTCCAGCGGGCACGGGCAAAAGCACCTTTTCGTTTCAGTTCCTGGTTGCGGCGATCCGGCGGGGCGAAAAGGCGGCGGCCTTCATTTTCGATGAGGAGCTCGGCCTGCTCCTTGCGCGTCTGAAGGTTCTCGGAATGGACCTTGAGGCGATGAGGGACGCCGGTCAGGTCCACATCGAACAGCTCGATGCCGCCGAGCTTTCGCCAGGGGAGTTTGCCCATCGCGTGCGAGACTGCGTCGACAAATTGGGCGCAAAAACCGTTATCATCGACAGTATCAACGGATATCAAGCGTCGATGCCGGATGAGAATTCGCTGGTCCTTCACATGCATGAGCTGCTGCAATATCTGAACAGGCAAGGCGCCAACACCTTTCTCACCGTCGCCCAACACGGGCTGGTCGGGGACATGAAGGCACCCGTTGACGTCACCTATCTCGCCGATACCGTCATTCTGCTGCGTTACTTCGAGGCTGCCGGGAAGGTGCGGCGGGCCGTTTCCGTGATCAAGAAGAGGACCGGCTTCCACGAGGATACCATTCGGGAATATCGCATCGGCGCTAACGGGCTAACGCTCGGAGGACCTCTCGTGGGGTTCCAGGGCGTGCTCCGCGGCGTCCCCGAATTCATAGATACCGCAAAGTCGCTCTTGTCGACCGATGGTGGGGATAGCGGCAATTCCTAATTCCGGCAAACCGAGAGCACTGATCTACACCCCCGCTGGCCGCGATGCCTCGGTGGCGGTTTCATTGATTGATGAGGCCGGATTGGAATCGATTGCCGCCGCCGACCTTTCCGCGTTTGCCTCGTCACTCAGTGATGACATAGCGCTTGGCGTTCTGACGGAAGAAGCGGTTCGGTCGAGTGATCTGAAGGCGATCGCGTCCTGGGTTTCGGCCCAGCCGAGCTGGTCGGACCTGCCTTTCATCGTCCTCACCATGCGAGGCGGGGGGCCAGAGCGAAATCCAAGCGCAGCCAGACTTTCCGAAGTGCTTGGCAACGTCACCTTCCTGGAAAGGCCGTTTCATCCGACCTCCTTCATTAGTATTATCCGAACAGCTTTGAAGGGACGGCATCGCCAGTATGAGGCGCGTGCCCAGCTCGAGGCTCTTAGTGAAGGAGAGCGTCGGCTGCAGACCGCGCTCGTTGCCGGTCGGCTCGGGGCATGGGAGCTGGAACTATCTTCGAAGGCCTTGTCGGTCTCGCCGACCTGCAAGGAGATTTTCGGCCGAGGTGCCGACGACGATGTCACCTACGACGATTTGATTGAAAGCATCCACCCCGAGGACCGGCCCGTTGTGGAGGCGCGCCTGCGCCAGACCATCGACACTGGACGTGACTACTCCATCGAGCACAGAACGATATGGCCGGATGGATCGCTACATTGGACCGAGGTCCATGCGCAGCTCTATACCGACAGATATGGTTCCGCCAGGAAACTTGTCGGCGTCTGCTCCGATACCACCACCCGGAAGACCGCCGAGGATGATCTGAGACGGCTGAACGAAACCCTCGAAGAGCGCGTCAAGGAACGGACCAGGGAGGTCAACACCGCGCATCAGACCCTGCTCGAGGAGGTGGCCCAGCGTGAGCGAGCCGAGGAGCAGCTTCGCCAATCACAAAAAATGGAAGCGATCGGCCAGCTCACGGGTGGTGTCGCACATGATTTCAATAATCTGCTGATGGTCGTTCTTGGGAACCTGGAGCTGCTGGGCAAACATGTCGCCGGAGATGCCAAGGCGATGCGTCTGGTCGATGGCGCACTGCAGGGCGCGCGTCGGGGTGCTGCGCTCACTCAGCGGCTGCTGGCCTTTGCCAGACAGCAGGACCTGCAGGTCAGGCCCGTCGATCTGGCCGAGCTGGTGACCGGAATGCACGATCTGCTGCAGCGTTCGGTCGGGTCCTCGATCAACATCGAAACCATTCTGCCGGCGGCGTTGCCGCCGGCGCTGGTTGATGCGAACCAGCTCGAACTGGCGCTGCTCAACCTTGCCGTCAACGCGCGCGATGCGATGCCGGAGGGTGGAAGGCTGGCGATATCGCTCCGTGAGGAACAGGTTATCGGCAATGATGGCGGTCTCGGGGAGGGAAGCTATCTCGTGTTGGCGGTGGCCGACAGCGGCACCGGCATGGATGCGGAGACGCTGAAAAAGGCGGTCGATCCGTTTTTTTCGACCAAGGAGGTCGGAAAGGGCACTGGTCTGGGCCTGTCGATGATCCACGGGCTTGCCGTTCAGCTCAACGGCGCTCTTGTCCTGACAAGCGAGCTCGGCATAGGAACGACCGCAGAGCTGTGGCTTCCGGCGACAGAACGGCCCCCTGAGCGTCCGGCCGAAGAATTGCCAGCCCCAGAGGCCTCGCCCGGGCTGAAGATACTTCTGGTGGATGACGATACGCTGATTGCCATGAGTTCCGCCGATATGCTCGAAGATCTCGGCCATGAGGTCGTCGAGGCAAATTCCGGTTCGGAGGCGCTCGCTTTGATCAGGAGCGGTCAACACTTCGACCTGATGATTACCGATTATTCGATGCCGGGCATGACCGGCGCACAGCTTGCTCAGTCCGCGCGGAACATGCTTCCGACTCTCCCGATCGTCCTGGCAACTGGTTATGCCGAGCTTCCCGCCGGCACAGATATCGATCTTCCGCGATTGGGAAAGCCCTATAATCAAGCGCAGCTTGCCAAGGAAATCACCAAGGCAATTGCAGGCGAAACCACTCCGATCTTGGGATCCAGCCGCATCGCAACCGCTTCAGTGCCTCGCTTGGCCAAGGCCGACGACCGTCGCGATGAAATCGGCGATGGCGTCCGTGTCATCTAGATCGAAGACCGGCAGGGCCGTATCCGCCACGGCATGATCGGCGGCGATGGCGCAGATATGAGGATCGGTCGGTGCCAGCGGCTGACGATTGGCGGCTTCAAGGCGACGAGCCTCGATCTTCGGAATAGGCTCGCGCTTGTAGCCCTCGATCAGGACGAGATCACAGGGGGCAAGGCGGGCGAGGATCTCCTCGAATTCGGGTTCGGGGGCGCCGCGTAATTCGTGCATGATGGCGTAGCGCGTGCCGGACACGATGGTGACCTCGTGGGCGCCGGCCTGGCGGTGGCGGTAGCTATCGGCTCCCACCTTGTCGATGTCGAAATCATGATGAGCGTGCTTGATCGTCGAGATCCGGTAGCCTCGGCGGGTGAACTCCGTTACCAGCCGGACGGCAAGCCCGGTCTTGCCCGAATTCTTCCAGCCGGCGATGCCGAAGATTTTTGGTGCTGTCATGCGCGAAGGGCCTCCAGCCAGCGTTCCGCCTCGATGAGATCATCCGGCGTATTGATGTTGAAGAAAGGGTCGAGCAGGCTGGCGCGGGTCGGATGCAGGGGAAAGGCCACTTGCGTAACGTCATGCCGCAACAGGAAGTCGCGCACGCGGCGTTTTTCGTCGATGGCCAACCAGGTTTCCAGATCAGCGGCAAGCGTCACCGGCCAGAGCCCGAAGACCGGATGGCTGCGGCCCTCGGAGGCGGCAATGGCGATCTGCAAAGGATGCTCGAGCGCTGCTGACAGGCGGGCGACGAGATCGGTGGGGAAGAACGGGCAATCCACCGAAACGGTAACGACGTGGGTAACCGAGGGAAGGCCGGCCGCATAGATCATTGCCGCATGGATGCCGGCCATCGGCCCGGCCTTGCCGGGAAAACGGTCGGGGATGACCGGCACGTGCTCGGTGGCGGCATCGGCGTTGACGGCAACGGAGATGACCTGCTGCGAGAGACGGACCAGCACATGGTGGAGCAAGCTCTCTGTTCCAAGCGTCACCTCCGCCTTGTCGCGGCCCATGCGTTGCGAGCGGCCGCCGGCGAGCACGACGCCCGCTATATCTGACCTGTCGAGCGAAAAACCAGTCATCATCCTGCCTCAAACCGGCGAGCGCGGCGCCGATTCCTGCGCGATCGGCGATACGCGGCGTTTGGCCTCACGATAGAACGTATAGAGGCCGGAAGCGATGACGATCGCAGCGCCCACGAGCGTCCACCTGTCGGGCACTTCGGCGAAAAAGACGAGTCCGAGCAGCGAGGAGAAGATCAGGCTGGTATAGCGGAAGGGTGCAACGAAGGAGATTTCGCCGGTGCGCATGGCAAGGATGACCGACTGGTATCCGACGAGCACCAGGACCGAGGCGAGCAGGAGATGTCCAAGCGCGCTGGCGCTGACCGGCTGCCAGCCACCGAGCACCGGAATGAGCAGGGCGCCGAAGAAGGAGGCGGATACGGCTGTGATGACTGTTATCATCAGCGAGGGGATGTCCGGGTTGATGGTTCGGGTGGCGAGATCGCGTCCGGCCGTCGTCAGCACTGCGCTGACGCAAAGAAGGGCAGCGGCGGTAAAGCCCTCTGGACCGGGTCGGATGATGACCATCACCCCGACGAGGCCGACGAGGATCGCTGACCAACGCCGCCAGCCGACCGGCTCGTTGAAGAAGAGTGCCGCGCCAAAAGTGACGACCAGCGGCAGCGACTGCAGGATCGCCGAGGCATTGGCGATCGGCATCATGCCGAGCGCGGTGATATAGGTAACGGCCGAGAGCATTTCGCAGATGATCCGGAGGATGATCATCGGCTGCAGCACGATGCGCCAGGAGCGCAGCGCGCCCATTTTCCACGCGATCAGATAGACGAGCAGGCTGGTAAACAGGCCGCGCAGGAACATGATCTCGCCGGCATTCATATAGGCGATCACCGATTTGGACAGAGCGTCGCTTGCGGAAAAGCCGGCCATCGCCAAGCTCATATAGATGGCGCCCTCAGTATTACGTGACCGCGGCATGAAGAGATTCCCTTACCTGTGCGCTCCTTCTTAGTCGGGAAGATGCATGAAGGGAATCGGATGAATGTCACACTCGGGATAAATCGCTGATGCGGTGCGCAAGAGGCTGACGTTACGGCAGCACCTATGTGGAAAACCACGACAAGTGACGATTTTACCTCGCGAATTCGGCATTTCCGATACGGTCATTAGGACTTGCACCCGAACTCTGCCGCGAAGCTGATCACCGACGAAGACCATTCGCCATCAGCGACTTTTGCCTTTGCGCGCGGGAAACGGGTGGCTGTAGCGCCTTATGTCTGAGACTTGGGATGCCTCAACAACTGAGGAGAAACAAACATGACACTTCTGAACGATAAGGTCGCGATCATCACCGGCGCAAGCTCCGGCATCGGCCGCGCAGCCGCTAAGGTCTTTGCACGGGAAGGTGCGAAGCTGGTGATCAACGGCCGTCGGCAGGATGCGCTAGATGCCGTCGTCGCCAATATCGAGGCGGAGGGCGGAAGCGCTGTCGCCGTAGCCGGCGATGTCAGGGACGAGGCGCTGCAGGCGAGTCTCGTCGAAACAGTGGTCTCGCGTTTCGGCAGGCTCGATATAGCCTTCAACAATGCCGGCGTCGTTGGCCAGATGGTCTCTGTTGCCGGATTGTCGCTCGAGGGCTGGCGCGAGACGATCGAGACCAATCTGACGGCCGCCTTCCTTGGAGCGAAGCACCAATCGCAAGCGATGGGAGAAGGCGGAGGGTCGCTGATCTTCACTTCCACCTTCGTCGGCCATACCGCCGGCATGCCGGGCATGGGCGCTTATGCCGCCAGCAAGGCCGGCTTGATAGGTCTCGTACAGGTGCTCGCCGCCGAACTCGCCTCCCGCAACATTCGCGTCAATGCGCTGCTGCCCGGCGGAACCGATACGCCTGCCAGCATCACCAATGCGCCTGATGCGACGGCGGAAGTGCTTGCCTTCGTAAATGGGCTGCATGCGCTGAAACGCATGGCGCAGCCGGAAGAGATCGCCAATGCCGCGCTCTTTCTGGCGTCCGATCTGTCGAGCTTCGTCACCGGGACGGCGATGCTGGCGGATGGCGGGGTTTCGATCAGCCGCACATAAGTATGTCAGAGATCGAGCCACCCGCCCTCGTCCTTCGAGGCTCCGGCCTGCGGCCTAAGCACCTCAGGATGAGGGCGGATCGTGGTGCTCGTGGCTGGAGTGATCTGCGTGCCGTGTGGCTAGTGTGGTAATCAGGGCGCTACATCACGTAGACTGGAGCTCTCGCGTGATGCTCGGCCCTCCATTGAGGCAAGCCGCGATTTGTCTCCGACCTCATCCTGAGGTGCCCCGCAGGGGCCTCGAAGGACGAGGTTGACCGCCATTGCGCCGTCATTTCCGGGGCCTAGGACATAATCAAGCCGCCATCGACATTGATCGTCTGGCCGGTGATGTATGCGGCGTCGTCGCTGGCGAGGAAAGTGACCAGGCCGGCGACGTCCTCGCCGGAGCCGGCGCGTTTCATCGGGATGCCCTCAACCCATTCCTTCATCAGTTCGCCCGGACCGTAATTGCCGAGCAGCTTGCCCCAGGCCTGATCGTTATAGGCCCACATGTCGGTTTCGATGATGCCGGGGCAGAAGGCGTTGACGGTGATTTTTTCGGTCGCGACTTCCTTGGCGAGGCTCTGGGTGATGCCGACGACCCCCATTTTCGAGGCGGCATAATGCGGCGTGAAGATGAAGCCGTCGCGGGCCTGGCCGGAGGCGGTGTTGATGATGCGGCCACCGCGCTTGTGCTTGCGTATTCTTGCAATGGCCTCCTGGGCGCAGAGGAAGACGCCCTTGGTGTTGACGGCCATGACCTTGTCCCACTCATTTTCAGTGAGATTTTCGACGCGAGCGATGGTGATGACACCGGCATTCTGGATCGAGACGTCGACTGCGCCGAACTCCTGTTCGGCGGCATCGTAGAGCGCGACGACGCTCGCCTTGTCGGTGACATCGCCGATAAAAGAGATCGCCTTGCCGCCTTCCGCCCTGATCCCTTCGGCAATGCCGTGGACGAGATCCTCATTGGCGGAGACGACGAGATTGGCGCCCTCGCGCGCAAAGCGCCTAGCGATGGCAGCGCCGATGCCGCGGCTTCCCCCTGTAATGACGACAGTTTTTTGATCAAAGCGTTTCATAGTCTTTCCTCGTATTCTGACATAAACAGCAAATCTCGGCGCGGCCGATCCTGCTCTTATTGTTTGGAGCTGAAGCGGCTGCTTGGCGTGAAGGGCGGGCAGACAACGATATTGCACGTCGTCATGCCCGTTAGTCCCGTCAGCACCTCGGTCTCAGCCAGGGAGGGAGCGAGACCGTTCATTTTCCAACGGCCGGCTCACCAGCAGCAGAAGCCGCCATCGACGAGAAGGTCGACGCCAGTCACGAAACTTGCCGCATTCGACAGCAGGAAGACCGCCGGCCCCACCATCTCGTCGACTGTCGCCATGCGCTGCATCGGCGTCTGCTCTTCGAAGAGCTTGGTCTGGTGGACCATCTCCGGCCGGGTGTTCATCGGCGTTGCCGTGTATCCGGGGGAGATGGTGTTGACGCGGATGCCGCGGCCGACCCATTCCATGGCCAAGGACTTCGACATATGGATGACGCCCGCCTTGGAGGCGTTGTAATGCGCCTGGCTCAGCCCCCGGTTCACGATCACACCGGACATCGAGGCGATGTTGACGATGGAGCCGCGTCCATTCTTCAACATGGCGCGGGCCTCGGCCTGGCAGGAAAGGAATATGCCTTTGAGGTTGATATCCATCAGCGTTTGATATTGATCCTCCTCCATCTGTTCCGCCGGGTTGGCGTTAGCGATGCCGGCAGCGTTGACCGCAAGCGTCAGCGCGCCGAGATCCGCTTCGGTGCGTGCTACCGCATCTGCAAGCGAGGTTTTGCTCGTGACGTCAGCGGCGATCTCGATCGAGCGGCGGCCGGCGGTGCGAATATGTTCAGCCGTCCTGGCAAGTCCGTCGTCGGTCCGGCGGTCGAGCAGCGCCACGTCGGCACCGCATTGCGCGAGGCCGATGGCAATGCGCTGCCCAATGCCGCTTCCGGCGCCTGTGACGATGGCCACCTGGCCGCTGAGATCGAAAAGCTTCGGGGCGTTCAGAGTGATGTCGGACACCGCTCTTCCTTTCTCTGTCTGTTTTGTTTTCACGCAATTCCTGACGCAAAACCGCTGCACACTTTTGCTGGAATTGCTTTAGATGGTCGCTAACTCCATGACCGAGACGTCGTTTGCCTGGTCACGATCGAGGATGCCTGCCTGCTTGCCCTGGGCAAGCACGAGAATGCGGTTGGAGATTCCGAGAACCTCCTCGAGGTCCGAGCTTACGACGATGACCGCCACCCCCTGTTTGGCGAGATTGACGATGATGTCATAGATGCCGGCGCGGGCGCCGACGTCGATGCCTCTCGTCGGTTCGTCGAGGACCACGACCTTGGGATCGCGCAAGAGCCACTTCGCGATCACGACCTTCTGCTGGTTGCCGCCGGAGAGATCGGAGGCGTATTGCTCGGCGCGGCCCTTGACGCCGAACTTGGCAACTGCCTTTTCCGCGAAGGAGCGCTTGAGGCGCGGCGTGATCCAGCCACCGCCGAGTTTATCCAGATTGGCGTAGATGATGTTTTCGCTAATCCGGTGGCCGACGATGAGGCCCTGCTCCTTGCGGTCTTCCGGAACCATTACGATGCCCTTGGCGATGGCGTCGGCCGGATCACGCAGCCTGAGTTCCTCGCCTTCCAGCCTGATCGAGCCGGCACTGATCGGATCCGCGCCCGAAATCGCCCGCACCAGTTCGGTGCGGCCGGCGCCGACCAATCCGGCGATGCCGAGAATTTCTCCGGCCCGAACCTCGAAACTGACGTCCCGGAACGAATTGTCAGGCGAGCTCAGGCCGGAGACTTGGAGTACAGGGCGCTCGGTCGGAACGGGCAGGGTGGGGAACAGGCGATCAAGCGGGCGTCCCACCATGCTCTCGACAATCGTTCGCACCGGGGTCGCGCTGTCCGAAAATTCCTGCACCCGCTCGCCGTCGCGAAGAACGACGATGCGGTCGGTAATCTGCTTGATCTCTTCCATGCGGTGGGAAATGTAGATGATGCCCACGCCTTCCGAGCGAAGCTTGCGAACCTGTTCGAACAGAGCTTCCGTCTCGGCGCCGCCAAGGGCGGCCGTCGGTTCATCGAGGATCAGGAGCTTGGCGTTGAGAGCCAGCGCCTTGGCGATCTCGATGAGCTGTTGATTTGCGGTGGAAAGGCCGGCGACCATCCGCGTTGCCGGTATATGGAGGTTCAAGCGCGCGAGCTGGTCTTGGGCCCGGCGGACCATCTGAGCCCGGTCGACGACACCGTTCTTCATCGGCCAGCGTCCGATGAAGACGTTTTCGGCGATCGACAGCTGCGGCAGAAGCTGCAGTTCCTGGTGGATCAGCACAACGCCCTTGTCGATCGCTTCCCGCGGGGTGACCGGGGCATAAGGCTGCCCCAGCCATGTCATCGATCCCTCGGAGGGTGTGCGTGAGCCGGCAATGATGCCCGACAGCGTCGACTTGCCCGCTCCGTTTTCCCCGAGAAGCGCAACCACTTCACCGGGATGGACGTCCAGGCTGACATTCTTCAGCACCTGGAGCGGTCCATACCACTTGGATATGCCCCTCAGGGAAAGAACTGGATCAGTCACGGCACACCTCCTCAAGACCTCGACTTCATTACGGATGGTTGGCGATGAAGCCTGCGACGTTTTCCTTGGTTGTCAGCGTGGCATCCAGGAGCTGTACCGGGGGTACCTTTTCGCCGGCGATAAGCTTGGCGGCATTTTCGACCGCGTCGCGGCCCATCTTCTGCGTCTGCTGGGTTGCCGTTACGTTGAAGACGCCCTTGCTGAGGGCTTCGAGAGCCGCGGTGTCGCCATCGAAGCCGCCGACCACGATCTTCTGCGAGGGGTTTGCGACCTTGATCGCCTGAGCGGCGCCAAGCGCGAGGCCATCGGCCTGTGCGAAGACGATCGAGACATCAGGATTTGCCTGCAGCATGTTCTGCATGATCTGGAAACCTTCGTCCTGGCTCCAGATGTTCGAATATTGCTCGGCGACGACCTTCACATCCGGATAGGCCTTGAGCGATTCAGCGCAGCCCTTGGAGCGGTCGACTTCCGGGGTCGTGCCCTTCTGGCCGTGGATGATGACCATCTTACCCTTGCCGCCGGCTTCTTTCAGAATGTAGTCGCATACCGCCTTGGCCGATGCGACGGAATCCGTTGCGAGGAACGTATCTCCCGGCGCGCCCTCGGCGTTGCGGTCGACGTTGACCACCGGAATGCCGGCGTTCTTCGCGAGCTTGACCGGAACGGTCGCAGCGGCGGCACCTGCCGGAATGTAGATCAGCGCGTCGATCTTCTGGGTCAGAAGATCCTGAATTTGGTTGACCTGCGTCGGCCCGTCGCCCTTTGCATCGACCGTGATGACTTCGATGCCGCGCTTCTTGGCTTCGGCCTCGACCGATTGCTTGATCTGGTTGAAGAAGTTTGCCTGAAGGTTGGCGACGGCCAATCCAAGTTTCTTCAGCTCCGCCGCGTGGACGGGACCGAGCATGAGACCGAGCAGTGCAGCGGACGCAAGCATGGTGCGCGCAATTTTCATTGTAGTTCCTCCGTTTTTGATGGAACCCTAGGGTATGTCCTCCCCCTCGGGTGATTGCTCCGCCCCGAATTTCCGGGACGGAATTCCGTGCCCGCCAACGCGGCGGACGATGCGCGTCAGGCGCGACGCCGACGAATGGTCTCTGCGCCGACCGCAAGCACGATCACGATCCCGATGATCACCTGCTGGAGGAAGGGCGAGACGTTGAGAAGGTTGAGGCCGTTGCGCAGCACACCGATGATCAGCACGCCGATCAGCGTTCCGCCGATGCCGCCTGCGCCGCCGGAGAGCGAAGTCCCGCCGATGACGACGGCAGCGATGGTGTCCAGCTCATAGCCAAGGCCGCTGGACGGCTGGACGGAATCCAGGCGGGCGGCGAGCACGATGCCGGCAAGCCCGGCAAGGACTGCGCTCACGACATAGACGGCTATCGTCACCAGCGGGACGTTGATGCCGGCCAGCCGCGCGACTTCGGGGTTGCCGCCCACCGCATAGAGCATGCGGCCTTCGGACCGGAAGTGCAGGAAGAGCCAGGCCGCAAGAACGACCGCGAGCATGAGGAAGACCGTGGCAGTCATGACGCCGAAATGGCGATCGATTGCCAGCATCATGAACCAGTCGGGGAAGCCGACGATCTGCTGGCCGTCCGTGATCATGTTCGCAACGCCGCGCGCCGCCGACATCATAGCAAGCGTGGCGATAAAGGCCGGAACCCTGAACTGCGTCACCAGAAGCCCGACGATCAGGCCCGAAACGGCCGATGCGATCAGGGCAAAGGCGATCCCGACTGGCAGCGGCAGACCAGCGACGTTGGCGGTCCAGCCCATGACCATCATCGCGAGGGCGAGGGCCGAGCCGACGGACAGATCGATGCCGCCGATCAGGATGACGAAGGTCATTCCAACCGCCATGATGCCGAGGACGGTGATCTGGTCGAGGATATTGAGGCCGTTCCGGACCGAAAGAAACGTGTCCGTGCTGAAGCTCAGAAAGATGCACAGCGCCAGCAATCCCACGAGCGGACCGGTCGCTCCCTTGAGCTTGCCGAGCCAAGCTCCGGAGGAAAGCCTGTGTTCATTGATATCGAGCGCCACCATTGCTCCTCCCATGCTTACGCTTGTATCTGATATTCGTGCAAGCTAGAATAATTATTCACTGTTGCTGGAAAATTCATTAACAAGTTGCTTTCCGGCTGTCAACAAGATTTGCAGCAGTGTGCGCTTCCGGGTGCCTCGCTAAAGGGCTTGACTAATCGGTTGGTTGTGCAAAAATATTGAATAGTGAATATTTATGCATATGAGGAGCCCATGGATACGACAGAACTTGAGCGCATCGCCCGCGACATCCGATTGCGTGATCTCCAGGCGGTCTTTGAAGCGGGCGCCGGCCATATTGGAGGGGAGATGTCGGTCATCGACATTCTGACGGCGCTCTATTTTCGTGTGCTGAAAGTCTGGCCGGATCAGCCGAAGCATCCCGACCGCGACAGGTTCGTTCTGTCAAAGGGACATACGGCCTGCGCTCTCTATGTGACGCTCGCAAAGCGCGGCTTCATTCCGGAGGAGGAGATTTCCACCTTCCTGCAGCCGCATTCGAGGCTGAACGGGCATCCGAACTGCAACAAGGTCCCTGGCGTCGAAACGAATACCGGGCCGCTCGGCCACGGTCTTCCGGTCGCAGTCGGGATGGCAAAGGCCGCCAAGCTCTCCAGCGCTCGATATCACACCTATGTCGTCACCGGCGACGGTGAGATGCAGGAGGGTTCCAACTGGGAAGCGATCATGGCGGCAGCGCAGTTCAAGCTCGACAACTTGACCTTGATCATCGATCACAACAGGTTCCAGCAGGGCGCTGCGCTTGCCGAAACCAATGATCTTGCGCCGCTTCGTCCGAAGCTCGAAGCGTTCGGCTGGGAGGTTACCGAGATCGACGGCAACGCTATGAGCGAAATCGTTCCGGCTCTTGAACACCGGGGATCTACGCCGCACTGCATCGTCGCCCACACCAACAAGGGCCACGGAATCTCCTTCATGCAGGATCGCGTCGAGTGGCATCATAAGGTGCCGAGTAGGGAACAATACGAAATCGCATTGGCAGAATTGTCGGAGGCACTGTGATGAACGCGCCAGTAAACCCACCCAAGCTCCACGATTGCCGCGACGCATTCGCCTCTACGCTCGAGCGGCTGGCCGGCGAAAACGAAACGATCGTTGCCGTCTGCAACGACTCTGTCGGCTCCTCCAAGCTCGGCGGCTTCAAGTCGAGGTTTCCGGAGCGCCTCGTCAATGTCGGCATCGCGGAGCAGAACATGGTCGGCGTCGGAGCAGGCCTTGCCAATGGCGGACGGCTGCCCTTCGTGTGCGGCGCTGCTCCGTTTCTGACGGGGCGGTCGCTGGAGCAGATCAAGGCCGACATTTCCTACTCGAACGCCAACGTCAAGCTGGTGGGGATCTCGTCCGGCATGGCATATGGCGAACTCGGTCCGACTCATCACTCGATCGAAGACTTCGCCTGGACGCGGGTGCTGCCCAATCTCCCGGTCATCGCGCCCTGCGACCGGATCGAAACCGCTGCTGCGGTTGCCTGGGCAGCGACCTACAGCGGGCCTTGCTTCCTGCGCCTGTCACGGGTCGGTGTGCCCGACCTTCTTCCGGAAGGTCACACGTTCGAACTCGGCAAAGCGAATCTCCTTCGCCAGGGTTCGCAAGTCACCTTGATCGCCAATGGCACCTTGACGCATCGCATCGTGAAGGCTGCCGAGATTCTCGCAGACCGCGGCATCGATGCCAGGGTGCTCAATCTCGCAACGGTTCGTCCGATCGACGAAGAGGCCATCATCGCCGCAGCCAGGGAAACCGGAGCGATCGTCACGGCCGAAGAACATTCGATCTTTGGCGGGCTCGGCTCCGCGGTGGCCGAAGTGGTGGTCGACCATGCCCCGGTGCCGATGAAGCGCCTCGGCGTTCCCGGCGTCTATGCCCCGACCGGTTCGGCAGAGTTCCTGCTCGACGAATACGGCATGTCGCCATCCGCAATCGCCGACGCCGCGCAGGCGCTGATCAAGCGCAAGTAATGGGATCAAGACTGGCCGGGACGCCTGTTGCCATCCCGGCCGTCAGCTGATCTGGGGAGGATAGAATGCGGGCAATTCTGGCATTCGACCAAGGCACGACCAATTCGAAGGCAGTTCTCGTTTCCGAGACGGGCGAAATCATCGGCCGAGGTTCGTCCCCTGTCGGCATCTCCTATCCGGGGGAAGGCTGGGTCGAACAGGACCCGCGCCGGCTCTACGCTTCGGTCTGCGAAGCGATCGATGCGTGCCTGAAGGCCAGCCCCGACGCGAATATCGCGGCCATTGCCATTTCCAATCAGCGCGAGTCCGTCACCGCCTGGGATGCCGAAACGGGAGAGGCGCTTGGACCGGTGGTCAGCTGGCAGTGCCGTCGAACGGCACGGGATTGCGAACGTCTGATTGCCGAACGCCGCCTCGAGCGTGTGCAGGCGCTGACCGGCCTTCCGCTGGATCCGATGTTTCCAGGTTCGAAATTCCGGTGGCTGCTCGACCGGATTCCGGCCGGACGGCGGGTGCGATTGGGAACGGTCGACAGTTGGCTCATCCACTGCCTGACAGGCGGGCGCCGGCATGTATGCGATGCTTCGAATGCCGCCAGGAGCCAGTTGTTCGATCTCAGCGAACAGAGATGGAGCGAGGAACTCGGTGAGATCTTCGGCGTCGATGTCGCGTTCCTGCCCGAAGTGCTCGACAGCTCCGCCGATTTCGGCCGGACGAAAGGACTGCCAGGGGTGCCGGACGGCACGCCGATCATGGCCGCGATCGGAGACAGCCACGCCGCCCTGTTCGGCCATGGAGCATTCAAGCCGGGCGACGGCAAGGTGACCTTCGGAACCGGCTCTTCGATCATGACGACGCTCCCGCAATTCATAGCCCCACGCAACGGCATCACGACCACCGTCGCATGGCGCATCGGGGGAAAGCCGACCTTCGCTTTCGAAGGCAATATTCTGGTTTGCGCTGCCAGCCTTCCCTGGATGGCCGGCATTCTCGGCCTTGAAGATGTGGCGGCCCTTGTCGAACTTGCGGCGAGCGCCGAGCCTGGCGGACCCGGTTTCGTGCCGGCCTTCGTCGGACTGGGAGCGCCCTATTGGAATTCCGACGCCCGTGCCCTGTTCTCGCAGATCAACTTCAATACGACACGTGCGCAGATGGCGCGGTCGGTAACCGATTCCATCGCGTTCCAGGTCCATGATGTGATTGCCGCCATGCGGGCACAGAGCGGCGGCGCGCTCGGCGCGCTCTATGTCGATGGGGGACCGAGCCAGAACCGCTTCCTGATGCAGTGTGTGTCGAACCTCATCGAACATCCCGTAATCCAATGCGAAGCACCCGAGGCATCGGCTCTGGGCGCTGCCTATCTGGCGGGGTTGTCGCTCGGCATGTGGAGCGATCTCCACGTTGTCGCGGCGCTGCCGCGAAACACCGAGATCATCGAGCCGCAAACCGTGGATCGCGCGGGACTTCTCGATAGCTGGAATGATGCGCTCGCCCGCTCGACGTCCCGCGAAACACAGGCTAAAGGTGAATAAAAATTCACTCCGGGATCAGCGATGACTCGCCTCAACGAACTCCGCCTCATTTCAAGGGTCGCCCAGATGTACCACATAGAGGGGCGGCGACAGGCGGAGATCGCAGAGCACCTTCGACTGTCGCAGGCCACGGTGTCACGCATGCTCAAGCGCGCCGAGGCTGAAGATATCGTAAGGACCAGCGTGATCCCTCCTGTCGGCACCTACAGCGAGCTCGAGGGCGCGCTTCGCGAGAAATACGGCCTGCCTGAGGCGATCGTCGTCGAGTGCACGGAAGATCGGGACGGCGCCATCATGGCCCGTATCGGTGAGGCAGCGGCTCATCTCCTGGAGGTGACGCTTGCGCCGGGTGAGATCATCGGCGTTTCGAGCTGGAGCCAGACCATTTTCAAGATGGTCGAGAATATTCATCCTCAGAAGAGCGCCCAGGCGAAATACGTCGTCCAGACCCTTGGAGGCATGGGCGATCCGTCGGTGCAGACGCATGCGACGCAGCTGACAACACGGCTTGCGCGCCTGACCGGCGCCGAGCCGAAGCTGCTTCCTGTGCAGGGCGTCACGACATCCAGAGAAGCAAAGCTTCTTATGCAGGCCGACCCCTTCGTGCGCGAGACGATGGATCTGTTCGGCAGCATAACGCTTGCAATCGTCGGCATCGGAGCCGTGGAACCATCCGAACTTCTTGCACGCTCCGGCAATATCTTTTCGTCTCGCGAACTCTCCGACCTTGCGGAAGCGGGAGCCGTCGGCGATATCTCGCTTCGCTTCTTCGATAAGAACGGCAAGGCGGTCAAGACGCCCTTGGATGACCGGGTCATAGGGCTTCCACTCGAGGATCTCGAACGGGTGGACCGGGTCATTGCTCTTGCCGGCGGAGCCAAGAAGACCGACGCGATCGCAGGCGCGCTCCGCGTGGGTGTCATCGACATGCTTGTTACGGACAAGTTTACCGCGCAGCGCTTGATCGACTGACGAGGTGGGGTGACTTTACCGGGTCAATGTGCCGTCCCGTCGACGGTTACATGATGCTATTCCAGCGAGCATTTCTCCACCCGAGCCTCGATCCTGTAGATCTCCATCAACGTCTCGGCAATCACCACATCCCCTTGGGGCGCCGCAGACGCGCATGCGGCCGTTGGCAATGATGAGGACTTGTCGACGAACCGCAGCGCCTGGTTGAGGTCTTGAATGGCGATCATGGCGAGCATGCCCTTGGTGCAGGCCTGTCGGCCATGAAGTCCAGGACTTCGATCTGGCGGTGGAGGTCGAGCGCGCTGGTTGGTTCGTCCATCAGCATGATTTCCAGCTCGCGGAGCGCCTGGGCGATCGAGACGAGTTTGACGTTGCGGCCGGACAGCACGCCGAGATCACGGAAGGCGAGGGCTAATGTCTAGGGCGCCCATGATCTCGTCGATGAAGCGCAGGTCGCTGTCGCGGGCGGCCCAGGACTGGCCCTGCTTACGGGCGAGCAGGATGCCCGGGCCCTTCGCTTCAGGCTCCGGGCGTGCGGCCCTGCGATCGATTCACTGGATCGATCGCCGCTTTGCAGGACCGGGCATCACCCACCGGTGACACTCATATGCCGGGCCACCGCCGGACGGTTGTGCGTGCGGTCGATGATGAAGTCGTGGCCTTTCGGTTTGCGGGTGATGGCCTCGTCGATGGCGGCATGGAGAAGGGCGTCGTCTTCGGTGGCCCGCAGCGAGGCGCGCAGGTCGGCGGCATCGTTCTGGCCGAGACACATATAGAGCGTGCCGGTGCAGGTGAGGCGCACACGGTTGCAGCTCTCGCAGAAATTATGTGTCAGCGGCGTGATGAAGCCGAGGCGGCCGCCTGTTTCCTCGACCCTAACGTAACGCGCTGGGCCGCCGGTCTGATAATGGATGTCCACAAGGGTGAACTGACGTTCGAGATCGGCTCGCAATTTCGAGAGCGGCAGATACTGGTCAGTCCGGTCTTCTTCGATCTCGCCCATCGGCATGGTTTCAATGACGGTCAGGTCCATGCCGCGGCCGTGGGCGAAACGCAGGAGATCGGGGATCTCGGCACCGTTGAAATCCTTCAAGGCCACGGCATTGAGCTTGATTTTGATGCCTGCCTTCTGCGCGGCGTTGATGCCTTCCATCACCTTGTCGAAATCGCCCCAGCGGGTGACCTTGCGGAACTTCTCGGGATCGAGCGTATCGAGCGAGACGTTGATGCGGCGCACGCCGCAGTCATAAAGTTCCTGAGCATGGCGGGAGAGCTGCGAGCCGTTGGTGGTCAGCGTCAGCTCATCAAGGCCGGAGCCGATCTTTTCGCCGAGCCTGCGCACGAGATACATGATGTTCTTGCGCACCAAGGGCTCGCCGCCCGTCAGCCTGATCTTCTTCACGCCTTTCGAGATGAAGGCGGAACAGAGCCTGTCAAGCTCTTCCAGCGTCAGGAGATCCTTCTTCGGCAGGAAGGTCATATTCTCCGCCATGCAATAGGTGCAGCGGAAATCGCAGCGGTCGGTGACGGAGACGCGTAGATAGGTAATTGCTCGGCCGAAAGGGTCGATCATTGGATGCGCATCTGACACCAGCGGCGCCGCGTTGCTTATCGTTCCCACTCTTGTATTCACCAGTTCCTCCGCCGCAGGGCCTTGCCCTTCGGGCTGTCGTCGTCGCGAAAGTCATGCCGGTTTCAAGCGATATCTTTCAATGTGTGCATATGTGATTGCCCCGTCAAGGGAAACAGATTTCACATACGGCAATTTGCGCTTGCCTCCAAAATGGCGAAAGCCTACTTCTCCAGGGAAAGAGGGTGACAGAGATGAGCGATATCTGGCCGACCGAACTCCGCGTCTCGAAAGACAGGCAGCGGCTTGTGGTGACCTTCAGCGATGGGCAGAGCTTCGACCTGTCGGCCGAGCTGCTGCGAGTGCTCTCGCCTTCGGCCGAGGTGCAGGGCCACGGGCCGGGGCAGAAGGTAACGGTACCTGGCAAACGCAACGTCGCAATCATCTCGATGACGCCGACCGGCAATTACGCGGTCCGTATCGGTTTCGACGACATGCACGATACCGGCATCTACACCTGGACCTACCTGCGCGAGCTTGGCGAGCGAGGGCCCGAGCTGTTTTCGGCCTATGAGGACGAGCTCAGGGAAAAGGGCATGAATCGCGACACGGCGGAGAAGCCGCGCTGAATTTCAGATAAAACAGCCATGAGGGGCATATGGCGAAAACCAACCGAAAGAGCTGGCTGCGTGCCAAGGGCAGCGCCGCCGGCAGCAAAGTGACCTTTCTCGAGCTGTTCTTCGACCTGGTCTTCGTCTTTTCGATTTCGCAGCTTTCGCATGCGCTCGCAGCCCATTATACGCCGCTTGGCGCGGTCGAAGCGGCGCTGATGACCTTCGCCGTCTGGTGGGTGTGGATATTCACCGCCTGGGTGACGAACTGGCTCGATCCGGACAGGATGCCGGTGCGCGGCATGCTGGTGGTGCTGATGATGCTCGGGCTGGTGTTGTCAGCCTCCATTCCCGAGGCATTCGGCGACAAGGGGCTGCTCTTTGCCGGCGCCTATGTGGCAATGCAGGTTGGGCGGTCGCTGTTTGCGACCTATGCGATGACGCGAGTGGACCGTGCCAATACGCTGAATTTCGCCCGCATCACAAGCTGGCTGGTGGCGGCCGCCGTCTTCTGGATCGCCGGCGGGCTCTTGGAGCATGAGGCCCGGCTCATCGCATGGCTGATCGCATTGGCGATCGAATATGCCGGGCCGGCCGCGGGCTTTGCGGTGCCGCGGCTCGGACGCTCAAGGCCAAGCGACTGGGATGTGTCCGGCGCCCACATGGCTGAGCGTTGCGCCCTCTTCGTCATCATCTGCCTCGGCGAAGCAATTCTTGTTTCAGGCCGTACATTTTCGGAGTTGCCGATCTCTGGTTTGACCGGCCTGATCTTCGTAACCGCCTTCATCGGCACGGTCGCCATGTGGTGGCTCTACTTCCGCTTCGGCCACGGGCGAGCCGTTCATCGTATCGAGCATGAGGAGACACCGGGGGCCTTGGCGCGGCAGGCCTTCACCTATGGGCACATTCCGATCCTGGCCGGCATCATCGTGCATGCGGTGGCTGTGGAATTCATGTTCTCGCATCCGCATGAGACGGGCGACTTCGGAATCGCCGCGGCGGTGCTCGGCGGTTCGGGCCTGTTCCTCGTCGGCAATCTCTGGTTCAAGGGCGCGACCAGCGGGCAGATGCCGCTGTCGCATCTTGCCGGCCTCGTGCTGGTGATCCTGCTGGCCTTCGTGACCCCCTTCATCGAGGTCTATCTGCTGGGTATTCTGGCGACGCTGGTGCTGATCATCGTCGCTGCCTGGGAATACCGCTCGCTGAGCGGCACATCGACGGCGCCGTCGCTGCATTGATCATCACTCGTCGTCGCGCAGATCTTTCAGCAGCACGGCGACGATGCGTTCCATCGAGGTGGCGGTCGCCATGCATTGCTCGATCGGCTCATCGGAGAGCGTGCGCTCGATGAGATCGGTCTGGATTGCCATCGCCGCCTCGGTCAGTTTGCGACCCTCCGGAGTGAGATAGAGGCGTAGCACCCGCTTGTCGCGCTCGTCGCCGCGCCGCTCGATCAGGTCGCGTTTTTCCATCTGTGGCAGCAGCATGCTCATGTTGGAGCGGCCGACAAGCAGTTTGCGTGCCAGCTCCTGCTGCGAAATGCCTTCGAAGCGGTAGAGATTGACCAGAATGTCGAGGTGAGGCGGCTTGATTTCGAGATCGGCGAGCGAGCGGGTCAAAGACTGCTGCATCAGCTGACAGGCGCGCGCCACCGCAATCCAGCTGCGAAAACGCGGATGATCCCAGGGAAGGGATTGATTTTTGTTCATAGTTGTACTTTATTGTTCAGTGTTGAACAGTCTTTGGGATTCCCACTATGGCAAATTTCTTAAGTGACGTCACCCGCCGCGGTTTTTCGCTGCTGCAGGCAGTTTCACCCGCTCTGGCGGGCAAAGCGGCGTTCCTGCTGTTCTGCCGTACGCCATCGCCAAGGCCGGAGGGAGCGAAGGCGAGGGCGGCGCATGCGTCGGGTGCGGCCCGGCTTGCCGGAGCCGAGCGTTTCGCCCTTAAGCTCGCCGGTGGAGGACGTGCATATGCCTACCGGCTGAACGGCGGGGCCCGGGGCAAGCGCAAGCGATTTCTGGTGACGCATGGCTGGGGCTCGCGCACTGAATATATGGCCGAGCTCGTTTCCATGCTTTCGGCGACTGGCGCGGAGGTCGTGGCGCTCGATTTTCCCGGCCATGGATGCGCCGGCGGACGCTTTCTGCACATGGGGCTCGCCGTGGAAACGATAGCGGCGGCCGAAGCGCGGTTCGGCACATTCGATGCAGCGATCGGCCATTCCTTCGGCGGGGCAGCTCTGATGGTCTCGGCTTTGGGTTTGCTGCCTCATCTCGCACCTGTCACCATCGAGCGACTGGCGTTGATCGGCGCACCGAGCGAGATGCGCTGGCTGTTTATCGATTTTGGCCGTTTGGTAGGCCTGCGCCCTGCCGCGCAGGCAGTCTTCGAGAACGAGGTTAGCCGTGTCACCGGGCGGCGACTCGAGGATTTCGATATCGGCGGGGCGGCGGATAGCATTGGCCGGCCGGTTCTCGTCATGCACGCCGAAGACGATAAGGAGGTGTCGCCCGCCCATGCAAGACGCTACGGGGCGGCAGGCGAGAGCGTCCGGCTGTTGTGGGCGAACGGTTTCGGGCATCGGCGCATCGTAAGCGCCGCTCCGGTGCTTGCTGCGATTGCGACATTTCTAGATGGCAATCCGGACGAGAAAGGCGTTACCGGCAGCGCTATCAAAAAAGATGCGGAGATCATTCCGTTTTTTGAGCTTCCGGCAAGGCGCGCGGCATTGTAGCGTCCGCCCCGGATATCAAGCCGCGGCGGGACGCCTTATGAAAATCATCAGCAGCATCGAAGAGCTCAATAGGATCTACGGCGCAGGCCTATCGCAGGCTTCGGTCGACAAGGTGACCAAGCGACTGACGCCGCTTTACCGTCAGATGATCGAGATATCGCCCTTTGCGGCGCTTGCGACCGTCGGCCCGGAAGGGCTCGATTGTTCGCCACGCGGCGATCTCGGCGGCGTGGTTCGCGTCGTCGACGAAGAGACGCTGCATCTGCCGGACTGGCGCGGCAACAACCGCGTCGATTCGCTCTCGAATATTGTGCGAGATCCAAGGCTCGCGCTGATGTTTCTGGTCCCTGGCTCGAATACGACGATGCGCATCAACGGACGCGGTGTCGTCTCCGACGATGATGCGCTGCTTGCAAGCTTCGAGATGGATGGCAAACACCCGCGCACCGTCGTCGTCATCTCGATCGACGAGGTCTATTTCCAGTGCGCACGCGCAGTGATGAGGGCCGATCTCTGGAATGGCGAACATTTCGCCGATCCGGCGAAGCTGCCGACGCCGGGTCAGATGCTGAAGGCCGCGGTCGGCGATTTCGACCAGGAAACCTACGACCGGGAATGGCCGGCACGTGCGGCGAAGACGATGTGGTGAAGGCCATCAGGACTTGTAGATCAGCCAGCTCTTGCTGAAGTCCTTCTGCATGCCGTCCTGATAGAGGACTATGCAGTTGCGCCCGGCATTCTTGGCGCCGTAGAGGGCGATGTCGGTCTTGCTGTATAGCTCGCCGGCATCCTCGGCATTCGACGCCATGCAGATGCCGATCGAAACGGTGATCGGGCCGTAATTCACCCGCGTGCGGGAATTCTTGAACGGCGTGGTTTCCAGCGTACGGCGGATGCGTTCGGCGATCGCCGCCACTTCCTCGACTGTGTTGCCCTCGATGATCAGGGCAAATTCCTCGCCGCCGGCACGGGCGACGAAGACGTCGCGCCGGACATTGCTGCGGATGACGGAGGCTACGGTGGCAAGAATCTTGTCGCCGACGGGATGGCCGTAGGTGTCGTTGATCTTCTTGAAATTGTCGATATCGGCGAGCAGCAGGGCCGTCACCGGCCGCATGCCGGGATTGTTGAAGACGGCCGCAAGGCGGTCGTCGAAGGCGCGGCGATTGGAAAGGCGCGTCAGCGAATCGGTATTGGCGATGCGCTTGTATTCGTCGAGTTCCTTGCGGACCTGGTCCATCTCCTGCGAGCGCTGGACGACGTCCTCGACGGTGCGTTCGCCATGCGCCATGGTGTCGCCAGTCGCCTGGCTTAAAAGTTCGATGGCGCTTTCGATCAGTTCGACGCTGGCATTGCTCTTCGATGTGATGCGCTTGTGGGTTTCGCCGAGCAGCCTGGAATAGCTTTCGAGCGAGCTCTGCTCCTGCCTCAGGATCCGCAACAGGCCTTCGAGTTCGCCTGATATGCGCGTATGAACGTCGTCGAAGACCCGGGCCGGGCTAGTGGTGAAATATTGCGCACCGAGCGCATCAAGTTCGGCCTGCGTGGCTTGGCTGCCAAGGGCTGCAAGTTCGCGAGTGAGGGCAGGGTTAGAGCCGATATAGGCCTCGTAGAAGAGTTCGTAATTGCGCGGTATCGGCGCAACACCCATCGAGCGCATGGCATAGGTGATTTGACCCGCGACGTCGGGAACCTGCACCTTCGGCGCGACAGCCGTATTCATCCGGCGAACTCCTCATATATTCAAAGGCAATATTTAATTTGTTAGCTTAAATTTCTTGGGAAAAGATTAAAGCGACATATACCAAAGATTACATATAAAAATTCCGGCGAAGCTCAATACTTCAGGCAGGCCTATGATTCTGCATTGGGAAATGTATCTTCGGCGGAACAGTGCATACCCGCTTGGCGGGAACGGTGTCTAAAAAACTTACAGTTCTTATCTGGTCCGAGGCCGTATTCATCTTGTCGACACCTGTAGGCAGAGGCATGAGACCATGAAAAGGTCTGGCCACATTTCTGTCATCGCTCTCGCCTCAACTGTCATCGTCGCTGGTGTCTTGCTGCTGGAGCAAACCGGTATTTTCGCCGGAGTATTCCGTACGGAGATACTGGCCAGAGTGGACGATGGAGATGTCGCGCGTCCCAGCCCTACTGCCGGTATGCCGCAGGATAACGGGGCATTGGATAAGGCGTCGACGCGGTAGAGGCGCGTGAGGAGCAGCTGACCGCGGTTGTTTTCATTGCCTATTCCTGGCGCTCAACGCGCTTGTGGCTCTGCCGCTTGCTTCTTCTCAACTGGATACCGTCGCAGTCATGCCAGGTTCAACTCCTGGAAGAAATCATTGCCTTTGTCGTCGATGACAATGAAGGCGGGAAAGTCTTCGACCTCGATCTTCCAGACTGCTTCCATGCCGAGTTCGGGATATTCGAGTACCTCGACCTTGCGAATGCAGTCCTTGGCGAGACGGGCAGCGGGGCCGCCGATCGAGCCGAGATAGAAGCCGCCATGTTTCTTGCAGGCCTCGCGCACGGCGCGCGAGCGGTTGCCCTTGGCGAGCATCACCATCGAGCCGCCGAAGGACTGGAACTGGTCGACGTAACTGTCCATGCGGCCGGCCGTCGTCGGACCGAAGGAGCCGGAGGCGTAGCCGGCCGGCGTCTTGGCGGGGCCGGCATAGTAGACCGGATGGTTTTTCAGGTAATCCGGCATGCCTTCGCCCTTTTCCAGCCGTTCACGAATCTTGGCATGTGCGAGGTCGCGGGCTACGATGATGGTGCCGGTCAGCGAAAGGCGCGTCTTGACCGGGTGCCTGGAGAGTTCGGCGAGCACCTCGGCCATCGGCTTGTCGAGGTCGATATGCACGGTCGATTCCGACAGTTTCGCCTCGTCGATCTCGGGCATGTACTTCGACGGATCAGTTTCGAGCTGCTCGATGAAAATGCCATCGCGGGTGATCTTGCCTTTGGCCTGGCGGTCGGCGGAACAGGAGACCCCGAGGCCGATCGGAAGGGATGCGCCGTGGCGGGGCAAGCGGATGACGCGCACGTCATGACAGAAATACTTGCCGCCGAACTGGGCGCCGACACCCATCTGCTGCGTCAGCTTGTGGATCTCATTTTCCATCTCGAGGTCGCGGAAAGCATGGCCGCTTTCTGAACCTTCGGTGGGTAGTTCGTCGAGGTAGCGGGTCGAGGCAAGCTTGACCGTTTTCAGGTTCATCTCCGCCGAGGTGCCACCAATGACGATCGCCAGATGGTAGGGAGGACAGGCTGCCGTACCTAACGTCAGAATCTTTTCCTTAAGGAAGTCGATCATCCTGTCATGCGTCAGGAGCGAGGGCGTGCCCTGGTAGAGAAAAGTCTTGTTGGCCGAACCGCCGCCCTTGGCGACGAAGAGGAATTCGTACGCGTCGGTGCCTTCCTCATAAATGTCGATCTGGGCAGGCAGGTTGTTCCTAGTGTTTTTCTCCTCGAACATCTTCACGGGCGCAAGCTGCGAATAACGCAGGTTCTTCTTCTCGTAGGCGTCTATGACGCCGCGGGCGAGGGCCGCCGCATCGCCGCCCTCGGTCCAGACCCTGCGGCCCTTCTTGCCCATGATAATGGCCGTGCCGGTGTCTTGACACATGGGCAGCACGCCACCGGCGGCGATATTGGCGTTCTTCAGGAGGTCATAGGCGACGAAGCGGTCATTGTCTGTGGCCTCGGGGTCATCGAGGATGGCGGCGAGTTGCTTCAGATGGCCCGGACGCAGCAGGTGGTTGATATCGGCAAAGGCGGTTTCTGCAAGTAGGCGGATGCCTTCCGGCTCAACAGTCAAGATTTCCTGACCCCTGAAAGTGTCGATCGAGACATGATCGCCGCTGATCTTGCGATAGGGGATGGTGTCCTTGCCGAGCGGGAAGAGATCGTCAGCCATCGAAGAGACCTTTCTGGTGGGCGTGCGTCGCTAGATTGGAACCGATCTAAATCCCCTGCCAGGCAAAAGCAATCAGGATGCCGCGAGAGTTCGGCGGGTGCGCCATGCGCAGTGGACGAGGCGAGGCTGCGACGGGCTCGACACAAGACGACTTCAGGTTGCCTTCGGTTCGGAGCCGGTCCATATTCCCGGTCGCGTTAACTTGCAGGAGCTTCCGATGACCAAAGCAAAGCCAACTGCTAACGACGACCTCTTTATTTCTTTCGAACATGATCCGATCAGAGGGAACCTTCTCGACAACGACAACGATCCCGAGGGTGCGCCGCTCTATCTTCGTTTTTTCGATGGTGTCCGCGTCGATGCGAAACAGGGACCGACGCAGGAGACGATCATACAAGGGAAATACGGCACGTTCACCGTGCGGCCCGATGGTCATTTCACCTACGAGCTGGATTACACGCTCGACGTGGTGAAGAACCTGCGGGCGCACGAACAGCTGATTGAAGAGATCCGCTACAAGATCTCCGATGGCGCCGGGGGAACGGACGTCGGCATTTTGACGCAGGCGATAGACGGCGTCAACGAAGAGGACAAGTACCATGAGACTCTGGATTTCGACGATATGGGCGTCTTATCGAGGGCAGATAATTTCTCCCTTCCCAATTACCGTGGCTTTGCGCTCTCCGTGAACGGCAGCCATGAAGTGACGCTTCTGAACGGTATCGTCTATGATACGATCGCGGGCGTCGACGCCATCACCGAGGACGGGTTCAGCGATACCGTTCTATCGCCGGGTTCTGCGCCCGTAAGCTTGAAGCTGCTCGATGGCGGGGAATTCACCTTTCAGAGCGTTTCGATCGCCGAAGTGTCGGCAGCGCCCTTCCACCTGACGCTCACTGCCCTGAATGGCGGGCAGATCGTCTATCAGCAGGAACTCGAGGTCACCGGCGCCAGTCTCGAGGTCACTCTTGAAGACATCGAAGAAATCCGTTTCGACTTCATGGGCAATTCGGTCGTCATGGACAATTTTTCGCTGCTGGTTTGATCCCGGTCACCCAGGTCTGCAAGAGGAATGTCACATGTCAAACAGATATTCTATCGCAGCACAGCCTGAAGCGATCAGCTTCGATCAGGATCGGACGGCCGTCATGGTGATCGACATGCAGAATGACTTCGGCAGCCGCGGCGGAATGTTCGATCTTGCCGGCCTTGATATTTCGCCGATCCAGTGCCTCGTTCCGCCGATCGCGCTGCTCCTCGAAGCGGCGCGAAAGGCCGGTCTTCTGATCGTCTACACCAGACAGGAGCACAATTCCGATCTCTCTGATGCCGGAAATGACGATTCCGCCCATCGAATAAAGCACAGGCGCATGAATATCGGGCGGGCCGTCACGGCACCCGATGGCAGCGAAAGCATGGTTCTGGTTCGCGATACGTGGAATACGGCCATCGTTCCGGAACTAGCGCCTCAGCCAGGCGACGTCGTGATTTCTAAACATCGATACAGTGCGTTCTTCGAGACGCCGCTCGATGCCATTCTGCGGACCAGGCGGATCAACACGCTCATATTCGTTGGGGCGACTACCAGCATATGCGTCGAATCGACGGTCCGGGACGCAACTTTTCGGGATTACCGTCCCGTCGTGCTTCGCGACTGCACCGCTGAATTGATCGCCGCCGATGCTGCCCGCAGCAATCATGAGGCGACGCTGCTCGCAATCGAGCTGCTTTTCGGCTGGACGGCAGAATCCGGCGACGTGATTCAAAGTCTGCTTGCCGAGGCTGCCGGGTAGAAGGAAAGACGGATCGAGGTGAGCGATCGACCCGTCAGCAACGCCAGGCAAAGAAGGGCTGCAGCTTGCCGCCGGCTACTTCGGCCCGATCATCGTTTCCGGGCGGACGATCGCATCGTAGTCTTCGGCGGAGACCAAACCGCTGGCGAGCGCCTCTTCCTTCAGCGTCGTGCCGTTCTTATGGGCCGTCTTGGCGATCTTGGCGGCGGCGTCGTAGCCGATCTTCGGGGCGAGGGCGGTGACCAGCATCAGCGAGCGTTCGAGACCGGCCTTGATGTTGTCCTCGCGCGCCTCGATGCCGACGACGCAATTGTCGGTGAAGGAGACGGCGGCGTCGGCAAGGAGCTGCACCGACTGCAGGAAATTATAAGCCATCATCGGATTGTAGACGTTGAGCTCGAAATGGCCCTGGCTGTCGGCGAAGGTCAGTGCGGCGTGATTGCCGAAAATGTGGATGCAGACCTGCGTCAGCGCCTCGCACTGGGTCGGATTGACCTTGCCCGGCATGATCGAAGAACCGGGTTCGTTTTCCGGTAGCGCCAGCTCGCCGAGGCCGGCGCGCGGGCCTGATCCGAGCAGGCGGATGTCGTTGGCGATCTTGAATAGGGCGGCAGCTGCCGCATTGATGGCGCCATGTGAAAAGACCATGCTGTCATGCGAGGCAAGCGCCTCGAACTTGTTTGGCGCAGTGACGAAAGGCATGCCGGTGATGTCGGCGATCTCCTCAGCGACCTTTTCGGCGAAGCCCACCGGCGCATTGAGGCCAGTCCCGACTGCGGTGCCGCCCTGGGCGAGTTCGCAGAGACCGGGCAGCGTCATCTCGATGCGCTTTATGGCGGAGCCGACCTGAGCGGCATAGCCGGAAAATTCCTGGCCGAGCGTCAGCGGTGTCGCATCCTGGGTGTGGGTGCGGCCGATCTTGATGATGTGGCTAAATTCCGTAACCTTCATATCGAGGGCGGCGTGCAGGTGCTTGAGGGCCGGCATCAGATGATGAGCGATCCGTTCGGCGCAGGCGATGTGCATCGCCGTCGGATAGGTGTCGTTGGACGACTGGCTCATATTGACATGGTCGTTCGGGTGCACCGGTTTCTTGGAACCCATGACGCCGCCGAGCATTTCTATCGCACGATTGGAGATGACTTCATTGGCGTTCATGTTCGACTGCGTGCCGGAGCCGGTCTGCCAAACGACCAGCGGGAAGTGCTCGTCGAGCTTGCCGTCGATCACCTCCTGGGCGGCGTCGACGATCGCCTTGCCGAGTGTGGGATCCAACTGGCCGAGCGACATGTTGGCGCGGGCGGCGGCCTGCTTGACGATGCCAAGAGCGCGGACGATCGACAGCGGCTGCTTTTCCCAGCCGATCTTGAAATTGCCAAGCGAACGCTCGGCCTGGGCGCCCCAATATCGGTCGGCGGCGACGTCAATTGGGCCAAACGTGTCGGTTTCGGTGCGGGTAGCGGTCATAGGGTTTGCCTTCCTGTCGCATGCTGTTTTCGGGCATCTTCGAAAGATGAGGTCTTATAGGTTGGAAACCCGGACAAGAAAACCGGATGCTGCGCGAAATATTGAAGGTAGCAGTCATGTTTGTGCTGCTGCCGGCCGTGCTTTTTCGGCCACGTTGAAAATTTTATGCGGCAGGAGGTTTTAGCCGCACTGGTTTGGCGGCAAAAAATCGGTAAAAAATTAACTAATAATTTCATAATTTTGTGTGAACTACTGCGCGGCGCCGTGCAGGATTTTCGTCACATAGAATTAGGTCCGCCGGCGCTGGCAGCGAAGGCCGGTTTCTGATCAATGGAGCCCTGCGCTGCTTGAGTTTCGCGGGATTTGAGCTTGAGCCTTGCGCTCGTGACAAGAACAGCATGACACCGGGACTGGAATATATATGACGTTCGTTTTGAAAGGTGCGGTATCCGCATTGGCAATTTCCTGCGGGCTGGCGGCAATGAGTGCCGTTCCCGCGCATGCCTATACGCTGATGGATATGCTGCGCGGCGACAGGCAGCGGACCCAGAGCACCATCTTCATGGACCAGATGCCGCCCGGGCGCGTGGCGCCGCGTGGCAGCGCCGGCGGATCGCTTGGGCTCGACCCGGAGGCGCCGCTGCCGAAGGTGAGCGGCCCACGCTATTACACCTACAAGACCGAAGCCCTGCAGTTCGTCGATACCAGCAAGTTCGCCGATCCGATCGTCACAGGTGCGGTTGCAGAGGTTTCGCCGGCGAGCGATTCCGGCACGGAACCGGTGGTGCAGCGCCGCTTCCTGGCACAGGCCAGGGTTCGCGCCAACGCCGACGTCGCCAAGGCGCTCGAAGCTTATTATGGCGACAACCGCAACCCGCTCGTCTGGATTGACGGCAACCAGATCAGCGAGCGCGCCAAGTCGGCGATATCCGCGCTGGCCGATGCGGCTTCCGTCGGCCTCGACCCTGCCGATTATGCCGTCCAGACGCCGACGGTCGATCCGGCCAATCCTGATCCTGCCGTGCGCGACCGGGCGCTGATGCAGTTCGAGCTTGAACTTTCGGGCAAGGTGCTTGCCTTCGTGCAGGACACGGTCCGCGGCCGCATCGACCCGAACAAGATTTCCGGCTATCACGATTTCCAGCGCAAGGCGGTCAATCTGGCGCCGGTGCTGAAGCTCGCCCGCATGAGCCCTAACCCCGGCGCCTATATCGCCAGCCGTTCACCTGATAGCCCGCAGTTCGAGGCTCTGAAGGGGGAGCTCGCCAAGCTTCGTGCCGCCGGCGGGAGTGAGGAGCAAATCGTCATTACGCTCACCGGGTTGCTCAGACCCGGCGACAGCTCGCCCGAGATCGCCAACATCGTCAAAGCGCTGCAGAAGCACGGGTCCGAGACGCTGAAGACCGATCATGCGGCGACGCTTGCAGCCTATGCGGGCGGCAGCGACTATTCGCCCGAGATCGTCTCGCTGGTCGAGGACTTCCAGAAAGAGCGCGGACTGAAGCCGGATGGTGTGATCGGCCAGGCGACGGTGCGCGCCATGACCGGCGGCGACACCAATGCTTCGAAGATCGACAAGCTCGTCGTCGCCATGGAGCAGGCGCGCTGGCTGCCGGAGGACCTTGGTTCCCGCTACGTCATGATCAATCAGCCGGCCTATATGGCCTACTACCACAATGACGGCAAGGAACAGCTGTCGATGCGTGTGGTGGTCGGTGGCAAGAACAATCAGACCTATTTCTTCAACGACCAGATCGAAACGGTGGAATTCAACCCGTTCTGGGGCGTGCCGCAGTCGATCATCATCAACGAGATGCTGCCGAAGCTGCGATCGGACCCGAACTACCTCGATCAGCTCGGTTATGAGGTTGAGGTGAATGGCCATGCTGTCGCCTCGTCCAGCGTCGACTGGTACGGGTCAACAGCGAATGTTTCGGTGCGCCAGCCGCCAAGCAGCGATAACGCCCTCGGCGAACTGAAAATCCTGTTCCCGAACAGCCACGCGATCTACATGCACGATACGCCTTCGAAGAGCTTCTTCAAGCGCGACATGCGGGCGCTCAGCCATGGTTGTGTGCGCCTTGCGAACCCGCGTGCAATGGCAGCCGCCGTGCTCGGTACGACAATGGACGACGTCGCCAGGCAGATCGCCAGCGGACAGAACCATGCGGTGAAGGTGCCACAGAAGATCCCGGTTTATGTCTCCTATTTCACCGCCTGGCCGAACAAGGACGGCGTGGTGGAATATTTCGACGACGTTTACGGCCGTGACGCCTATGTAGAGAAGGCTTTCGATGCCACGAGCAAGGCGCGTGGGGCGCAGATCTGACAATCGGATTTGATGGTTATGCGGGCGGGCGGTCTTTGGACCGCCCGTTTTGTTTTGGGGGCTTAAAGGGGAAGACACGAGGGAGAGGACATGCAACGGGCCGTGATCGCGCAGACATCGTCTTGATCACCAGGCCTCAAACAGCAACCTTTTCCGCATATTCCCCTAATAGTCTTTCGACCAATTCCGTTGTCAGCTCATCGAAATGGGTGATGATGTGGTCTGGTCCTAGGGTGTTCACCGGCACATCGGAATAGCCGAAAGGCACGGCGATCGACGGCACGCCGGCGTTTTTAGCGACCGCGATATCGTTGATGCTGTCGCCGACCATTACGGTCCGGGAAACATCGCCACCGGCGCGCTCGATGGTAGATGTGAGGTGACGCGCGTCGGGTTTTCGGTATTCGAAGGTGTCGCCGCCGGTAATGGCGTCGAAATAGCCGGTGAGACCAAGCTTCTCGAGCAGGCCGCGCGCGAGGCTCTCCATCTTGTTGGTGCAGACGGCGAGGCTATAGCCGCCCGATTTCAGCAGGTCCATCGCCGCGATCAGGCCGGGATAGGGTTGGGTATGGCCCGGCATGTTGCCGGCATAATGGGCGACGAAGCGTTCCACCAGCGGCGGCAGGGTGTCCGCTGAGAGCGGATGGCCGCGTAGCCGGCAGGCGCGCTCGATCATGACGCGCGCGCCCTGGCCGACAAGATGGGTGAGGTCGTCATAAGTGACCGGTTCAAGCCCGAGGGCTGCAATCGTATGGTTCAGGCTTTCGACCAGGTCGGTATGCGTGTCGAGGAGCGTGCCGTCGAGATCGAAGACGACGAGCGGAGCGGGTGCAGGAGTCAAGGGCTTGCCTTTTTGAGCGTGGGCGTCTTGCGAGCGGCGTCCACGGAAACGAACGTGTCTCTCCGCGGAAGCGATGGACACTCCTGAGGTAGGCGATCGCGTGACGGAAAGCAACGGCCTGAGGACCGCCGGGAAAGCCGCAGGCGTTTGTTTCGGCTTTTCATTTTCCGTGATGATTTTGACTTTCGTTTGCCAGGCGAGGCGTGTAAACAGCACATCCAACGCAATAATTCGGAGTTGGCGGCGCATGGATGCCCGCGAAATGAAGATCAAGGCCGCCGAGGCCGCGCTCGCTCACGTCGAAAGCGGGATGCGTCTTGGCATTGGCACAGGGAGTACCGCGGAAGAATTCGTCCGCCTGCTGGCGGAGAAGGTTGCGGGCGGCTTCCAGGTCGAAGGCGTTCCAACGTCCGAACGAACGGCGCGGCTCTGTGTCGAACTCGGTGTTCCGCTGAAGTCGCTTGACGAACTGCCGGCGCTTGATCTGACGGTTGACGGCGCCGACGAGGTCGATCGGGCGCTCAGGCTGATCAAGGGCGGCGGCGGCGCGCTGCTGCGCGAAAAGATCGTCGCCGCCGCTTCGCAGCGGATGATCGTTATCGCCGACGAGAGCAAGCTGGTCGAAACACTCGGCGCCTTCGCGCTGCCGATCGAGGTCAATCCCTTTGGTCTCGTCTCAACACGGATCGCCATCGAAAAGGTTGCGACGCGGCTCGGCCTTTCGGGCGAACTCAACCTGCGTCAGTCCGGTGACGGAGAGTTTACCACGGACGGCGGCCATCACATCATCGATGCATCTTTTGGCCGCATTCCTGATGCAGAGGCGCTTTCGAGCGAGCTGAATTCCATACCCGGCGTCGTCGAACACGGGCTCTTTATCAATATGGCGGCACTTGCGATCATTGCCGGTCCTGCGGGTGCGCGCACTCTGCAGGCAAACAGATAACAGGAGCATACACTCATGGTGAACATTGCAGGTCTTGGCCGTTTTGCCGCTGCGACCATCGTTCTTTCCGGGCTTGCCTTCGGCTCCGCCGTCAACGCGCAGGAGGTCTCCGAGGAGCAGCTGAAGGCCGCGCGCGCGGCGATTGACGCCATCGGCGCTACTGCCCAGTTCGACAATATCCTGCCCGGTCTTGCCGAGCGCCTCAAGGCCGGCCTGATCCAGGATTCGCCGAACTACCAGGATGCCATTTCCTCGACAGTGGATGCGCAGGCGCTGGCGCTGGCGCCGCGCCGCGGCGATCTCGAGAAGGAAGCTGCGCTCACCTATGCGAAGACTTTCACCATCGACGAGCTGAAGGCGATCGCCGACTTCTACAATTCCGACGTCGGCAAGAAGCTGCTGAAGGACGGCCCGGTCGCCTCGCGCGAGACAGCGAAGGCCGCGGATATTTGGGCGCAGGGCATTTCTCGCGACCTGGAAAGGCAGAGTAATGCCGAGCTTTCCAAGGTCATCAAGGCGCCGCCGCCGGCAACCGACAGCCCGGTTGCTCCGGCTCCGGCCGCCCAGCAGTAAGATCTGCTCGTCAGAACTTGCGAAAGCCCGGCATCGACCGGGCTTTTTTGTTATGATGCAGCAAGTGTGCGGCGGAGCTTGGTGAGGCAGACATGTCCGATCATTACAAGGCTGTGCGAGTGCGCATATCAGGGAGAGTCCAGGGCGTCGGGTTTCGCATGTGGACGCGCGGCGAGGCGTCACGGCTTGGGGTCACTGGTTGGGTGCGCAACGAAGCGGACGGATCTGTGGCCGCCTTGGTCGCTGGATCCGATAGCGCGATTTCGACAATGATCGAACGTTTTAGAAGCGGGCCGGCCGGGGCATCGGTTTCAGGCGTCGAGACTGAAGCGGTCCGGCTTGAGCAAATGCCCGCGGAGTTCCGTATCACCGGCTGAGAGCGGCATTCCGCCGACGGATGTGATCATCGACGCGCCGGAGACTCACCCCCAATCCTTCGAGCTCTTTGCCAATTGCCACACGCCTGTCTCATCCGGCTCCACGCGTTTGTTGCCACGGTAGAAGATCGGCACTCCGGTTTTCTTGTCCATTGCGAAGCGGCTCGGGGTAAATTTCTCATTCTCGTGACCCTGGATGGCGAGGTTGAGAGCTTCCTTGAACTTGCCGGCCCTGCACAGGTTGGCGAAGAGAATCTGATCCATCTTTTGCTCCGGCATTTTTGATCCCGTCAGTTGCCTGCCAGTCTGATGCGACCCGGTCAACCGCCAATGAGGATTCGCCAAGAGAGAACGTCGTGACGCGGGAGCGGGCTTTTGTTTTCATGACGATCGCCCCTATATCAGGAACGTCCTTCCTGTGATTCCCTTCCGGAGCTTCTCATGTCTTCCTATGATTACGACCTCTTCGTCATCGGCGGTGGTTCCGGAGGCGTGCGCGCCGCGCGCGTCGCCGCCTCGCTCGGCAAGAAGGTGGCAATCGCCGAGGAATATCGCTACGGCGGCACCTGCGTCATCCGCGGCTGCGTGCCGAAGAAACTCTTCGTCTATGCCTCGCAGTTCCACGAACATTTCGAGGATGCGGCGGGCTTCGGCTGGACTGTCGGCAAAAGCAGCTTCGACTGGAAGAAGCTGGTGGCCGCCAAGGATGTAGAAATCGCCCGGCTGGAAGGCCTCTACAAGAAGGGACTGGCCGGCGCCAATGCCGAGATCCTGGAAACGCGCGCCGAACTTGTCGATGCCCATACGGTGCGGCTTGTGAAAACAGGGCAGACGGTAACGGCAAAGACGATCGTTATCGCGACCGGCGGACGCCCGAACCCGCATGTCGCACTTCCCGGTCACGAGCTTTGCATTTCCTCCAACGACGCCTTTCATCTCGACGAACTGCCGAAATCGATCGTGATCGCAGGCGGCGGTTATATCGCCGTCGAATTCGCGAATATCTTCCATGGCCTCGGCGTGGGAACGACGCTGATCTATCGCGGCGCCGAAATCCTGTCTCGCTTCGATGAGGATCTGAGGCGAGGGCTGCACGAGGCCATGGTCGCCAAGGGCATCCGCATTCTCTGCCACGATACGCTGCAGCAGGTTTCGAAGGCCGAGGACGGGCTCGTTCTCGAGACGCTGAACAACGGTACGCTGCAGGCCGATATGGTGATGCTGGCGCTCGGGCGCGATCCGAATACAGAGGGGCTTGGCCTCGAGGCGTCCGGCGTTGCCGTCGACGAGCGCGGCGCCATCATCGTCGACGAATATTCCCGCACCAACATCGAAAACATTTACGCGCTCGGCGATGTCACCAATCGGGTACAGTTAACGCCGGTGGCGATCCACGAGGCGATGTGCTTCATCGAGACTGAGTACAAGAACAATCCGACCCGACCGGACCATGAGCTGATCCCTACCGCTGTATTCTCACAGCCGGAGATCGGCACCGTTGGCCTTTCGGAAGAAGAGGCGGCCAAGCGCTACGGTGAGCTCGAAGTATACCGCGCCCAGTTCCGGCCGCTGAAAGCCACGCTTTCCGGTCGGCGCGAGCGGATGCTCATGAAGTTGATCGTCGATTCTGCTAGCCGCAGGGTGGTGGGAGCCCACATCCTTGGGCATGATGCCGGCGAGATGGCGCAGCTGCTCGGCGTCACGCTGAAGGCCGGCTGCACCAAAGACGATTTCGACCGGACAATGGCGCTGCACCCGACAGCGGCCGAAGAGCTCGTCACCATGTATGCGCCGAGCTACCGTATTCGTGACGGGAAGCGCCTTTGAGCTTCCTAACTGGTGATGCGCGGCGCGCGGATGACCTTGAGGAAGAGCGCCTTCATCGCATCGGCGATACCTTCGGTCGGCGTCACCTCGAAGTAGAGGCCGGGTGAGGCGCATGCCTGCATCTTCGTCGGGATCTCGCTCTGAAAGGGCTTGATCCAGGTGTTGTACCAACTGTTCTTCGGCAGCGGCAGATAGGTGGTGTAGAGCACCGCGATCCTGACGCCTTTGTCCTTCAGCGGCTGGCAGAACGAAGTGTCGATCGGCTCCTGGCAGCGCTTGCCGGTGAGCTTCTTTGTGCAGCCCTTCGGCTTTTCGCTGTCGCCGACGCCGTCCGAAACGAAGAAGAGGATTTTCTGCGGTGTCGCGGAGGTGCTGCCATCGCCGGGCGTCGTGATGATGTCTTTCATCTGCGTCAGCGCGTTGTCGAAGCTCGTCTGTTGGTCGTTGTTGTAGCCCTGATACGGAATGGTCATCAGATCAACGGCGTCGGTGTAGGTGCGCACCTTATCGAGATCGTCCGTCGGACTGGATATGGTCGTGAGCTTGGCGTCTTCGGCCTTGGTGCCGAAGGTGTAGACGCCCATGCGGAACTGGTTTTCGGAAACGCGCGTCGTCTTGGCGGTCTGCGTCAATTCCTTGGTCGCCTGGCGCACAACGTCGATCCGCATGCTGACGCCGAGTTTCTTGGCGAGATTGTAGTAATTGTTGCTGTTCTGCGTTTCGTGACAGGCGAAGGCACAGCTGTCACTGGTGTTCTTTTCCATCGTAGCGACATCCTTGGCGGTGGCGCCGACGCCCATTGAAGGCGTATTGTCGAGCAGGATATAAAAATCCATGAAGGAGGCGGTCTGGTATTCGGCTGTCGCCCTGCCCGAAATAGTGATCGACTCACGGCCGAGAACGCGCATGAAGGTGGTCGGCACAGTCGCGTTGAAGGAAACTTGCGAGTTCAGCTTGTTGGCCGCCTTGGTCACATCGATGTCGAGATCAACCTGAATGTCGCCCAGTTCACCCGACATTTGAGACATGAAGATGTTGTGGGCATCAGTTTTGCCGAACGAAATCGTACCATTGCCGCTCATCGCCATCGCGGCGGCGACCGCCCCGGATTTTTCGGCGATCGAACCGACGGCGGCGGCATCGGCAGCGGCATAGAGCTGTGTCCTCAGGCTCAGTGCGTGGGCCACATCCACCGCCATGCCGGCAGCACCGAGGAGCGGCGCCATTAGCAATGCCGTCATGATGCCGAAATTGCCCGAACGGTCCAGAATGAAGCCGGGCGGAAGAATCGCCATGACATGCCCCTGATGATGAAACTCGTTCAGGTCTTACACGCAAAGTCTGAAATATGGGAAAATCGACATGGTATATGCTGGTTTAAAGCTTCGGGCGATTGGCCTTTGCAAGCCTCATCTAAAGGTCTATAAGCCGCCGGATATCAAGACAGGGCATCCGAGGAATGGATGTGAGTGAGGTTGGCGAAATGGCAGAGAACTGGACCCCGAGCAGCTGGCGGCAGAAACCGATCCTGCAGGTGCCCGAATATCCCGACGCAGCCGCTTTGGCGGCGACGGAGGCCCAGCTTGCCAGCTATCCGCCGCTTGTCTTCGCGGGCGAAGCGCGCCGCCTGAAGAAGCATCTCGCCAATGTCGCCGAAGGCAACGGTTTCCTGTTGCAGGGCGGCGACTGCGCCGAGAGCTTCGCCGAACACGGCGCCGACAACATTCGCGACTTCTTCCGCGCCTTCCTGCAGATGGCAGTTGTGCTGACCTTCGGCGCGCAGCTTCCGGTCGTCAAGGTCGGTCGCATCGCCGGCCAGTTCGCCAAGCCGCGCTCGTCAAATGTCGAGAAACAGGGCGACGTGACGCTGCCTGCCTATCGCGGCGATATCATCAACGGCATCGAGTTCACCGAGGAATCGCGCATTCCGAACCCGGAACGGCAGGCCATGGCTTACCGCCAGTCGGCCGCGACGTTGAATCTTCTCCGCGCCTTTGCGATGGGCGGCTACGCCAATCTCGAAAACGTGCATCAGTGGATGCTCGGCTTCGTCAAGGACAGCCCGCAGGGAGAGCGCTATCGCAAGCTTGCCGACCGCATCAGCGAAACCATGGATTTCATGAAGGCGATCGGCATCACTTCGGAAAATCACCCGAGCCTGCGCGAGACCGATTTCTTCACCAGCCATGAGGCGCTGCTGCTCGGCTACGAGGAGGCGCTAACCCGTGTCGATTCCACCTCGGGCGATTGGTATGCCACATCAGGCCACATGATCTGGATCGGCGACCGCACGCGCCAGGCAGACCATGCGCATATCGAGTATTGCCGCGGCATTAAGAATCCGATCGGCCTGAAATGCGGCCCCTCGCTGCAGGCCGATGATCTGCTGCAGTTGATCGATATCCTGAATCCGGGCAACGAAGCCGGCCGCCTGACGCTGATCTGCCGCTTCGGGCATGACAAGGTTGCCGAAAACCTGCCGCGCCTCATTCGCGCCGTCGAGCGGGAAGGCCGCAGAGTCGTCTGGTCGTGCGATCCGATGCACGGCAACACGATTACGCTCAATAACTACAAGACCCGTCCTTTCGAGCGGATCCTGTCGGAGGTCGAAAGCTTCTTCCAGATCCACCGCGCCGAAGGCACGCATCCTGGCGGCATCCATGTCGAAATGACCGGCAAGGACGTGACGGAATGCACCGGCGGCGCCCGCGCGGTCACCGCTGACGACCTGCAGGACCGATACCACACCCATTGCGATCCTCGCCTCAACTCCGACCAGGCGCTCGAGCTCGCCTTCCTGCTTGCTGAGCGCATGAAGGGCGGCCGCGACGAGAAGCGCATGGTCGTCAACGGTTGAGCCCAGCCCGAGACGAATGACGAAAAACCCGGCGCGAGGCCGGGTTTTTTATTGCCCTCAGATGCTGGCTTGGACGCTGTGCAGGTTGGCGTAGACGCCGTCCTGCGCCATAAGTTCGTCGTGTGTGCCCTGTTCGACGATGCCGTCAGCAGTCAGGACCAGAATCCGGTCGGCATGGCGGACTGTCGACAAGCGATGGGCGATGACGAGCGTGGTTCGGCCATTCGCCAGGCTCAGCAGCGCCTGCTGTACCGCCCGTTCGCTCTCGTTGTCGAGGGCGCTGGTCGCCTCGTCGAAGATGAGGATCTCCGGATTTTTGAGAAAGGCGCGGGCGATAGTGATGCGTTGGCGCTGGCCGCCCGACAGCTTGACGCCGCGCTGGCCGATATCGGTATCATAGCCATTGGGCAGGGCCATGATGAAGTCATGCGCATTGGCCGCACGCGCCGCCGCTTCCAGTTCGGCATCGCTGGCATCCGGCCGGCCGTAACGCAGGTTTTCCGCCACGGTGCCGGCAAAGAGGTAGACATCCTGCTGCACCACTCCGACATGGCGACGAAGCGAGGCAAGGGTCACGTCACGGATGTCTGTGCCGTCGATGCGGATCGCCCCGGCCTCGACATCGTAGAAGCGCGGTATGAGCGCGCAAAGCGTACTCTTGCCTACTCCCGAAGGGCCGACCAGCGCGACGAATTCGCCGGGGGCGATGGTGAGGGATAGCCGTTCCAGCACCTTGGGGCCATCGGCCTCGTAGCCGAAGGCGACGTCGGAAAAGCTGATCTCGCCGCTTGGCGCCGACATCAGACTGGCGTCTGGCAGATCGGTGATATCGGGATCGATCTCCAGGATTTCCATGGCTCTGATGAAACCGGTATAACCCTCCTGCCAGAGCCGCACGAAATTCGCGAGCCGCTGCACAGGATCGACCAACACGCCGACGCAGAGCAGGAAGGTCAGCATGTCCGGGACGGTCAGGTCCGCGGCCAGGATGCGCAAGCCTCCTGCGATGATCACCAATATGGTGACAAGCTGGGCGAAGGTTTCAGTGCCGACTGAAAACCATGCCTCGCTGCGGTAGCCATCAGCGCGGCTTTGCAGGAAACGCTGGTTCTGCTCGGCGAAGCGCCGGCGTTCGAGTGCCTCGTTGGCGAAGGACTGGACGACACGGATTCCCGCAAGCGCATCCTCGACACGCTCGTTGACGGCCGCGATCTGCCGCTTGCTGGCTTCGAGCGCCCGGTTCATGCGCCGGTTGAAATAAAGGGCATAGGCCACCGCCACCGGAGTTAGCAGCAGGATGAGGGCCGCCAACAGCGGGTCGATGAAGAACAAGACCAGCATGGCACCGCCATATTTCAGGATGGCGATAGAGATATCCTCGGGGCCGTGGTGAAAGAGCTCGCCCAGCCAGAGGGAATCGTTGGTGATGCGGCTCATCAACTGCCCGGTGCGCTGACGGTCGTAGAAGCTGAACGAGAGCTTCTGGCAATGCTCGAAAAGTTCTTGGCGCACCGTCGCTTCGATGCGGGCGCCCATCACGTGGCCGCGATAATCGACGAAGAAGATTGCCGCTATCTGGACAGCCAGAACGGTCAGCATCACACCGCCCATCGCAAGGATCTGAGCGAAGGCCTGCGGCGCGTCCGGCAGAGACAGAAGCCGGCTTGTGACAATATTGGCGCAAAGCGGCAACGCCACCGCGGTGCCGGCGACGAGGATGGCGCAAAGCAGATCCGCCAGCAGCAAAGGCAGATGCGGACGGTAATAAGAGAGGAACTTGCGCATGCGCGACCAGCGCCGCTGCCGATCGGCGGCGTTCGAATAGTCGCGGAAGAGGTCCAGGAAGAGGTTATGGCGTCGCGAGCTTTTCCTCGCGCGGGAGAACGGAGTGTGCATGAAGCAGAATGTCCTTGTGGGCGATATTTCCTTTCTGTTCGGACAGGGTCGCTCTCATGTCAGTCTCCCGGCGGTTGAATAAATCGAGCCTATAGTATCACCGAGAACAGCGTCCGGTTCAACGCGGCGAGGAGAGGAGATCGGCGAGTGTTGTCGACGGGCAACATCTGGCGGTCGCCGGCCAGGCTTGAACGGGGTTTGCGTTGAACCTGCGCCTTCAAGATTTCTGATCACTGGTTCAGGGGAATGGATTTGACGATGAGACCTTGTCGCCGCAAGTTTCTCCACGAACGAGGAGAGAGCGATCATGAGTGAACAACATACCGGCGGCTGTCTTTGCGGCGCCGTGCGATTTTCAATTCGGGCAAAGCCGGGACCTGTCGTGGGTTGCCACTGTTCCCAATGCCGCCGGCAGACGGGACTTTATTATGCTGCGGTCAACGTGCCGCGCACGGCGCTTTCGGTCGAAGACAACAAGGCGGTCCGCTGGTATCGCTCGAGCGATGAGGCGCAACGCGGCTTCTGCCCCAATTGCGGCTCCGCGTTGTTCTGGCAGGGGGATGAATCGCCGGAGGTTTCCGTCCTCGCCGGAGCCTTCGACGAACCGACCGGCCTTGCTTTCAGCCATCATATTTATTGCGCCGACAAGGGTGATTTCTACGAAATAACAGATGGCCTGCCGCAATATGACATCTATCCCGTCTAGCCGATTTGGGCCGTCTTGCGTCAGGTCTTGGCCGCGAGCGAGGCGCTGAGGCGAGCCACATCTTCTCGCAGCGCCGTCAGTTCCGTCAGGACGCGCATGTCTATTTTCTGGTGCAGCGAGAGCACTTCGAGTTCGGCCTTGAGATTGACCTCGTAATCCTTGGCGGCCTCGAAGCGGTCGCGCTCGGCCTGGCGGTTCTGTGACATCATGATGATCGGCGCCTGGATGGCGGCGAGCATCGACAGGATCAGGTTCAGGAAGACGAAGGGGTAGGGGTCGAAGGCGCCGGTTGCCAGGACGACGGTGTTGATCACCGTCCAGACAACGAGGAAGGCCAGGAAACCGAGGATGAAGGACCACGAGCCGCCCACACGGGCAATGCTGTCGGCGATACGTTCTCCAAACGAGGCCTCGGCAGAAAAGGCGGCGTTGACATCGGTCGAAATGATCTTGCGCTCGTGCGCTTTCGCCAGCACGCGTTTTTCGGTGTCGTCTAGTTCGTCGGCCGGTTTGTCGAAATGATGGTGCACGAAATTCGAGAAATTATTCATGGCCTGTTTCCGATGCCGGTTGTCTATCTCGGGCGTCAGTATTCCGCTCCGCCGGTAAATTGCAATGCATCGACGCAGTAGGCCTGCAGCGCGGCTGTTCACAAAAAATTCGTGGACCCGATGCAACGCTTTGACCGCGAACGTGTTGCGGTAACGGGAGCCGCAGGCTAAACAAATGACATGACACAGGAAAACGCTCTCTCCGATATCTTCCGCATCGCTATCGGCCAGCTCAATCCAACGGTCGGCGATGTCGCCGGCAATCTTGCCAAGGCACGTGAAGCACGCGCAGATGCCGGCCGAGAGGGCGCGCATTTGCTTGTACTGACCGAACTTTTCATCTCCGGCTATCCGCCGGAGGACCTGGTGCTGAAGCCGGCCTTCATCCGCGCCTGCTGGAAGGCGGTGGAGAGTCTTGCGGCCGACACCGCCGATGGCGGGCCGGGCGTCGTCATCGGCTTTCCCAGGCAGGACGAGACGGGGCGCTATAATTCCGTCGCGGTGCTCGACGGCGGCAAGGTGATCGCAGTGCGCGACAAGGTCGATCTGCCGAATTACGGCGAGTTCGACGAGAAGCGGGTCTTCGTGCAGGGGGCCATGCCGGGACCGGTGAATTTCCGCGGCGTGCGGCTCGGCATTCCGATCTGCGAAGATATTTGGGGCGAACTCGGCGTTTGCGAGACACTGGCCGAAAGCGGGGCGGAGATCCTGCTGTCGCCGAACGGATCTCCCTACTATCGCGGCAAGGTCGATATCCGTCACCAGGTGGTACTGAAGCAGGTGCTCGAGACCGGTCTGCCGTTGATCTATGCCGCCCAGCTCGGCGGGCAGGACGAGCTTGTCTTCGATGGTGCGAGTTTCGCCTTTAATGCCGACAAATCGCTTGCCTTCCAGATGAGCCAGTTCGAGACGGCGATTGCAGTGACGACATGGAAACGTCGGGAAGCCGGCTGGCACTGCGCCGAAGGGCCGATGGCGCGTATCCCCGAGGGTGAGGAGGCCGATTATCGCGCCTGCCTGCTCGGCTTCCGCGACTACGTCAACAAAAATGGCTTCAAAACCGTCGTTCTCGGCCTTTCCGGCGGCATCGACTCGGCGATCTGCACAGCGATCGCGGTCGATGCCCTCGGAGAGGAGCGGGTGCGAACGGTCATGCTGCCCTATCGTTACACCTCGGAAGATTCACTGAAGGATGCAGCCGATTGCGCGAAGGCGCTCGGCTGCCGCTATGACATCGTACCGATCGAGCAGCCAGTAACCGGTTTCAGCAGCGCACTGTCCAACCTCTTCGAGGGTACGGAGAGCGGAATCACCGAGGAGAACTTGCAGAGCCGCGCGCGCGGCGTCGTCCTCATGGCGATCTCCAACAAGTTCGGCGCGATGGTGGTGACGACGGGAAACAAGTCGGAAATGTCGGTCGGCTATGCCACATTGTACGGCGATATGAACGGCGGCTTCAATCCGATCAAGGACCTCTACAAGATGCAGGTCTATGCGTTGGCGCGCTGGCGCAACGAGAATGTGCCGCCGGGTGCACTAGGGCCGTCGGGTGAGGTGATCCCGCAGAATATCATCGACAAGGCCCCATCGGCCGAGCTGCGTCCCGACCAGAAGGACCAAGATTCGCTGCCGCCTTATCCCGTTCTCGATGATATTCTCGAGTGCCTGGTGGAGAAAGAAATGGGGGTCGAGGAGATCGTCGGGCGCGGCCATGACGTCGCGACCGTTCACCGCGTCGAGCATCTGCTCTATCTCGCCGAATATAAGCGCCGGCAATCGGCGCCGGGCGTGAAGATCACCAAGAAGAATTTCGGCCGGGACCGGCGCTATCCGATCACCAACCGATTCCGGGATCGCTGACGCGATCAGGATCTGGGGCGATCGTGATCACCGACGCGATCGGCATCGCGGACGCGCTCGGGATATCAGGAGGAAACATGCGCAGCTCGGTCGAGATCTACAATGTCAGGACAGGCAGGGCGCGCGAGGTCTGGCAGACGGACAGGCTGGTGGAGGCGCCGAACTTCTCCCCCGACGGTTCATATCTTCTGCTCAACGGCGACGGGCTGCTGTTCCGGCTGCCGCTCAACGGCGGCGATGTGGTGAGGGTCGATACGGGCTTTGCGGTCAACTGCAACAATGATCACGGCATTTCACCCGATGGCACCGAGATCGTCATCTCCGACAAGACCGAATTCGGCAAGTCGGCGATCTATATCCTGCCGATCGAAGGCGGCACGCCGCGACTCGTCACTGAAAACCATCCTTCTTACTGGCATGGTTGGTCACCGGACGGTCGGCAACTCGCCTATTGCGGCATTCGAGACGACCTCTTCGACATATATACGATTTCCGTCGACGGTGGCGTCGAGACGCGGCTGACGCATGGCGAAGGCCGCAATGATGGACCGGACTACTCCGCCGACGGACAATGGATCTACTTCAATTCCAGCCGCACCGGGCTTATGCAGATCTGGCGTATTCACCCCGACGGCACAGGCCTCGAGCAGGTGACGTCGGACAATCAGGGCAACTGGTTCGCCCATCCATCACCCAGAAATGACAAGGTGTTGATCCTGTCCTATGACCCCTCTGTTTTCGATCATCCGCGCGATCTCGACGTGCGGCTGCGGCTAATGGATATGGACGGCGGCAACCTGAAGACCCTGTTCGAGCTTTTCGGCGGGCAGGGCACGATCAACGTGCCCTGCTGGTCTCCTGATGGCGAGGAATTCGCCTATGTGCGCTATTTCCCGGCCGTTTAAGCCGCTGCCGCTTTGCGCCGCGTGCCAGCGGCTTTCGCCAACTCTTCCAGCACTGTCACCGACAAGTTCCAGTCGATGCAACCATCGGTGATCGACTGACCGTAGACCAGCGGCTTGCCGGGAACGAAATCCTGGCGGCCGGCGACGAGGTTGCTTTCCACCATCATGCCCTTGATATGATAGTTTCCGGCGGTCACCTGCGAGGCCACGGAATGGACGACGAGTGGTTGGTTCATCGGGTCCTTGCCACTATTGGCATGGCTGGCGTCGATGAGAATGCGGGGGGCGACGCCGAGTTTAAGGCATTCCGCTGTTACGGATTCGACATCGGCCGCCTCGTAATTCGGCCGCTTTCCGCCGCGCAGAATGATGTGGCAGTCCTCATTGCCCTTTGTCGAGGCGATTGCCGCCTGTCCGTCCTTGGTGACGGCCGGGAAGTGATGCGGCTGTGAAGCGGCGAGGATCGCGTCGAGCGCGACGCGAGCGCCGCCATCGGTGCCGTTCTTGAAGCCGATCGGGCAGGAGAGGCCGGAGGCGAGCTGGCGATGGATCTGACTTTCGGTCGTGCGTGCGCCAATCGCACCCCAGCTGACGAGGTCGGCAATGTATTGCGGCGTGATCGTCTCCAGGAATTCGACACCCGCCGGAAGCCCCATCGCATTGATGTCGAGCAGCAGGCGTCGCGCAATTCTCAGCCCTTCCTCTATTCTGTAGCTGCCGTCGAGATGCGGGTCGTTCATCAAGCCCTTCCAGCCGACTGTGGTGCGGGGCTTTTCGAAATAGACACGCATGACAATTTCAAGATCGCTGGAGAAGCGCTGTCGTTGCTCGGCCAGCCGTGCGGCATATTCCCGTGCGGCAACCGGATCATGGATGGAGCAGGGGCCGATGACCACGATCAGGCGGTCGTCTTCACCCTTGAGAATCTTATGGATCGCATTGCGGTTGCTGGTCACCGTCTCGCTGACGTCAGCGGTTCGGGGAATTTCCGCGATTATATCAGCGGGTTTGGTCAGCGGAGTGATCTCGAGGATACGCAGATCATCGATGGTATCAGACACAGTATGGCTCCTGTTTGGTCATACCGTGCGGAATAAAAAAGCCGCCAGGTAGACTAGCGGCTGTTCGGGTTGTCGTCGCGTCGAATTCAGTTACGCACGGACCCGCATCCGCTGTGAGCAGCGGTACGAATAAAATCGCGAGGCGTAGATTGAAGTCGTCGACATCAGGCGTATGTAGCGTCGAGGTCGTCGATTGTCACGCAAAATTTGCGGTCGGAAATCCGGCGTTCGCATGGCATCTTCCGCCTCCGAGAGGCTAAAGGCGTATCGCCCAGAAGCATTCCGTTCGAGGCGATACGTTGTATAACGAAATTAGAGGGCGTCGACGTTCACGCCTATGGTGACGGCGCCGATCGGGGTTCCCGATTCGTCTGAGATAGTGATGCTCGCCTGCGACTGCAGTGTCTGGGTCGATTCGTCTTTTTCGATCTCATCAACGAAGATGGCATCCTTGCCGGCGCCGAAGGACTTCTGGAATTTCGCCTCGTCCCCCTGCCAGTAATCGGAGGTGACGTCGCTTTGGCCGACATTCAGCCCCTTTGCGTCCATGACGAAGATCTCGGTAATCTTGCCGCCCGAGGCTTCCTTTTTCGCCTGAAGGAATTTCGACAGCGCGTTGCCGAGCACGCCATCGATCATCGAGTGGTCGGAGCCATCGACCTCGGCGCGCCATTTCTTGTCGAGGGCGTCGATGTCGGCTTCGCTCAGATTGGCGTTCGCAGTATCCTGCGCCTTAATTGCCTCAATGACGGTGGGATCGTTCAGCCAGGGGTTCACCTCGCTCTTAACGTAATCGGCAATCGGGGCAAGCTTGGCATCCTCGGCCATCGATACGCCGATGGGTGCGACGAATGCGGCTGAGGCGAAAAGCAATGTGGTCACAACTCTCTTCATAACTGTTCCCTTCCTGTGATCAGTTGCTGAGAAATGGGGCTTATCGGGCGAGGACGACATCAGAACTCCTCCCAGGCACTGGGAGAAGCGGCAATGGCTGCATTTCCGGCATGTCGTGGCATGATGGCTTTGGGTTCTGCACGATTTTGGCGGGCGCTCGGCTGGACGGGCCTTGGCTCGCCCGCCACGGTCGAGCCGACAACGAACCGGCCGGCCGAATCCTGCAGCTGGCGTCCCTGCAACAGCAGCTCCTGGCAGGCCGCGTTCGTTTCTTCGACCATCGCCGCGTTCTGCTGCGTCGCGTGATCCATCTGGTTGATCGCGCCGTTGATTTCCTGCAGACCGGTCGCCTGCTCGCGATAGGACTGAACGAGGGTAGCGATGCTGTCGCTGATGCGATTGATCTGCTCCTCGATCTTCAGGAGAGCATCACCGGTCTCGTTCACCAGCCCGACGCCGGCGGCAACCTCCTGGCCGGAAACGTTGATCAGGTTCTTGATTTCCTTTGCCGCGTTTGCCGAGCGCTGGGCGAGTTCACGAACCTCCTGTGCGACAACCGCAAAACCCTTGCCGGCCTCGCCGGCGCGCGCGGCCTCGACGCCGGCATTCAGCGCCAGCAGGTTCGTCTGGAATGCGATTTCGTCGATGACGCCGATGATGCGCCCGATCTGGCTGGAGGAGGTCTGGATCCGGTCCATCGCTCCGATCGCGTCGCGCACGACCGTCGCCGAGACGTGAGCACTTCGCTTGGTTTCCTCGACCAATTGTCCAGCATTTTCGGCCCGCTGCGACGAGGTCTTGACGGTCGTGGTCACTTCATCCAGTGCCGCAGCCGTCTGTTCCAGTGCTGCCGCCTGCTGTTCGGTCCGCTTGGCAAGCTGATCTGCGGAGGAGGCCAGTTCACTTGAACCGCCCTCAACCGCAACGGAAGCGATCTTTATCTCTGTCAGCGCGGCCGCGACGGCCTGGACCATGTTGTTGAAATCCTGGCGCAACTTGTCGAATTCAGGGCCTAGATCGGCAAGCTGAACCGAGAAGTCGCCGGCGGCCAGCTTTTCCAATGCGTTCGCAAGAGTGGTCATCACTAGCCGTTGCCTGTTGCCGGCTTCTTCCGTCAACAATGCATTGCGCGCCCGTTCGGCATCGAACGAGGCGCTCTGCTCGGCAGCGGCCTGCTCTCTTTCGACCTTTGCGATCGCCTCGTGACGGAAGACTTCCAGCGCACGCGCGAGAAAGCCGATTTCGTCGCCATTTTCCCTGTAGGCGACGGGGGAGGCGAGGTCGCCATTCTGCAACGCGCCAATTCGTTTGCTGAGGATCCTGAGGGGCCGGCCCACCAGGCTGCGCATTGCGAGAAGGAGAGCGATGACTGCGAAGGCAGTGATGACGGATTGGGTGAGCAGCGAAACGAGAACCTTCTGGCGGACTTCGGAAGCTATCTTTTCGACAGACCAGTTCGTAACGACGTAGCCGGTTGTCTTGCCAGACTTGTCCAGCGGCAGCGGCGCAATAATCGTGACCAGACCGGCGGACATTCCGTTGTCATCGACTGTCGTTTTGTCAGGTTTGGCGCTGAGGCGCGTCGCCAGGTCGGCCGGCGTCGGCAAACCGGAAATGCCGTCGCGCGTCCAGGTGTCGACGGCAGCAGGCTCCGCGTTGAATGCGGCAAATTGAACGAGATCGAGCGAGGGGTCGTCACGGTACAGCGAATAGGCTTCGCGAACGGCGTTCGCCTTGCCCCATTTCACGCCGCCGGCGGCCAGAGAGGCAAACTGTTCCGCATCCTTGGACCAGTTCGCCTTGGCGCTATCGATCAGCGCCCGGGTTTCATACATCCACGTATAGGTGGCGAAAGCGGAAATGCAGCATACATTGACGGCGACGATGATCACAGCCAGCTTGGCTGTCAGGGGCATGGTTTTCAAGAATTGGAACATCCGCGGAGCCTGGAATTGCGGCTCGGTCGACCATCTTTGCGACCGGCATATCTGCACGGCATCGACGCTGACGGTCACATCACGAGCGCTCATGCCCATGTCTGATTTGCGACCCAAAACGCGCAAAGGCAGTGTGGATTTGATGTATGAAGAAATCATAAAGTAGAGGAGGATGGGTAGGCACACAGAGGCTGTTCCTCCCGCAACCAAAAGATCGCCGATGCGGAGCTGTCTGCCCCTGATCAGCCGTCTGCGGTCGTGGTTCAGGGTCAGTCTGCCCGCACTTGCCGCCGCGCCGGTTTCCTGAAATAGATGCGCCGTCAGGTGCTCGCCCTTTGGGCGGGAGAATCGGGAATCCGGTGCAATGCCGGAACGTGCCCAACGCTGTAAGGCCGACGTCTGCCGCTTCATCGTGCCACTGGCTTTTGCCGGGAAGGCTGCGGCAGATGGATGAAGCCAAGTCAGAAGACCGGCCTGGCGAGATAGACCCAACCCGCGCGGACGGCGGGCGGTTGCGTTGTTGGGGATATGACGATGCGACCCTTTGATGTGGATGCCCTTTCGGCGGCATCCGGTTTTTCGCCGGCCGAGCGCGAGGCGGTGTATCACGCGATCATGACGCGACGTGACGTGCGCAGCCAGTTCCTGCCCGATCCCTTGCCCGACGACCTCGTGGCGCGGCTTCTGACAGCCGCGCATCATGCACCTTCGGTCGGCTTCATGCAGCCATGGAATTTCATTCTGGTCAAAAGTGCAGCCGTCCGCTCGCGCGTGCGCGACGCCTTTGCTGTGGCCAACGATGAGGCAGCGTCGATGTTTGAAGGTGAGCGGCGGCAGGCCTATCGATCCCTCAAGCTCGAAGGCATCGTGGAGGCGCCGCTCGGTATATGCGTGACCTGCGACCCCACTCGCGGCGGCGGCGTGGTGCTGGGACGGACGCACAATCGGCGGATGGATTCCTATTCGACCGTTTGCGCCATTCAGAATCTCTGGCTTGCCGCCCGCGCCGAGGGGGTCGGCATCGGCTGGGTCAGCATCTTCCGTGAAGGTGACCTGAAAACCATTCTCGGCATCCCCGAGCATATCGAAGTGGTCGCCTGGCTCTGCGCCGGCTTTGTCGACCGGCTATATGAGGAACCGGAACTCTCGATCAAAGGCTGGCGGCAGCGGCTGCCGCTCGAGGAACTGGTTTTCCACGACGGATGGGGACGCAACGACCCCTAGCAGTTACTGCTGTTGCGGTTGTGGGCCCGGCGTTGCCGGATTGGCAAGATCGATCGAGCCCTGGTCGCCTGCAAGGAATTGCGGGCCGACCTGACGGATCTTGTTCCGCGTGGGGTCGTAGGGACGCTCGGGAACGGATGGTTGCTGCGGGGCCGCTGCTGCTGCAGTGTCCTTCGCCGGGGGGGTGGTGCGGATCGTTGTGATCGAACCCTGCTGCGGCGGCTCGCTTAGGGCCTGCTTGCCACGCATCTCCTCGTAATAGGCGGTGAGATTGCAGGCGCAGGAATTTTTCTCGCCAGGCGCGCGGTTCTTGTAGGCGAAGGCGTTCTTCATGGCGCTGTAGGGAGCGCCCGTCGCGACCGAGATCATGTTCGAGGCCTCGGTACTGGTCACGTCGCGATAGAAGAGTTCTGTCTCGATGCCAGGGCACATTTTGGCGCAGGTCTGGGCATCCCGGCCGAAATCGACCGAGGTGGTGTTCGAGCTGATCGGGAAGAAGCCGCCGTCGCAGCTGCGAACGCAGATGGTGCTGACCGGCGAAAACATTTCAGCCCTCGGCAGGCCGTAACGCGGATCGGCCTCTTCACCGCTACCGAGCGCGATGAAGGTGTCGGTGCGCATCGCCTGTTCTTCGACGCTTGGGGCGGCCTCGCTGGCGCTGCGCTCTGTCGGCGCATAGAAATTTTCGCTGTTGCAGCCATTGCGTTCGAGCGCAGCCGTCAATTCACGGCGCGCGCCGTCATCGCCGCCGGCTTGGCTGCGCAGCTCGTTGCGGCGCTCCTGGAGATAACGGATATTGTCGATCATCCGGGCTTCGGCGTCTGAGAGCTCGGCGCAAAAATCGGCATTCTCGCCGCCGATCACGAGCATGCTGCCCGAGGTGCAGCCGTAGCTGCGCAGATCGTTGCGGACCTTGCGCAGCTCGAGGTTCTGCTCGGCGATTGCGCTGGCATATTGGCGCGCTTCCGGACCGTTGCCGTTGCCGATCGACCGCGGCAGTTCGGCAAGACGACCGCGCAGGTCGTTGCAGACGGCGCTGGACTGCGCGGCGGCGGGCGATGCCAACGCTAGAAGAAATGCAAGAGACAGGTTTCGGCGTTTCACGACTCGTCCCGGAATAAGCAATCGGTGGGGTATCGAATGCGACGTCACCCCGTGCGTTTCATAGCTCATTTCTCTTAATAAGCTCAGAGGATTTCTTAGCGTATTTTCGCGATCTTATCCAGCAGAGCGCCTGGCGCTCGTCGCTCCAGCTATTCCGATTATGCCTAAGTTCCAGCGACAGCTGACGGTCGTCATTGAGGCCGATCAGCCTTGAAGAATGTGCCTGCGTGTCAGCTCCATCAGGCCATCGGTGTCGCGTTTCTCTATCGCGTCGACCATCTGCTGATGTTCGCGGCCGGATTGCTCTATGCGGGCGCGCGTTCGCCACTGCGACACCGGCGCGGAAGACGTCCGCTGCCGAATTTCCGTGATCAGTTCCACGAGTTCCTGGTTGCCGGCGAGAGCAAGCAGATGGCGATGGAAGGCGAGATTGGCTTCGTAAAGTTCAAGCATGGTGCCGTTCAGCACAAGATCGTCGAAGCGTAAAGCCAGAACCCGCAAATTTGCAATATCGGCCTCGCTCGCATTCGCGATGATGCGGTCGCTGACGGCCACTTCGAGGATGACGCGAATGTCGCTGACCTCCTGAGCGCGGCGCCCGTCCTGCTCATGGACGTGATAACCGCGATTGGGGATATGCTCCACCAGTCGCTTCTGCACCAGTCTGTCGAGAGCCCTGCGAACCTCGGGCCGTGTACAGTTATACCGCCTCTCGAGATCGATCTGCTTCAACCAGGTTCCGGGCGGGAGGCGACCGGCAAGGATATCCTGGAGAATGAGTTCGGTCACATCGATGGCTTGCGGCTCTTGTGCTTGCGCTGTCGCGTCGCCTTCCAGCGAAATCATTCAATTCTCCCAGCCCGATTTCGGCGATGACTATCATAGCTCTGCCTCGGCCAACAACGAGGCGACATCGGCATCGAAAAATATTCATGCTCATGCCTTGCGCGCCTGATGCAATTGGAGCATAAATTGGCGCCAATTTGATTACCACTTTATAAGGCGGATTGTAAATCCATGCAGAATTCAGATGCCGTTTGGGAAATCGTCGAGAGAAAGCGCGCGGCGTTCTTCGAGTTAAGCGACCGCATCTGGGATATTCCGGAGACGAATTACCTCGAACATCATTCGGCCGAAGAGCACGCCCGCATGCTGGAAAGGGAAGGCTTTCGTGTCGAGCGCGGCATTGCCGGGTTGCCGACGGCGGTCATGGGAGAGGCGGGCGAGGGTGGCCCGGTCATCGCGATCCTTGGCGAGTTCGATGCGCTGCCGGGTTTGAGCCAGGAGGCCGGTATTGCCGAGCAGCGCCCCTTGGTCGACGGCGGCAATGGCCACGGCTGCGGCCATAATATGCTAGGCGCCGGATCCATGCTCGCTGCCGCCGCGGTAAAGGATTTCCTCGCAAAAAGTGGTTTGAAGGGAAGGGTGCGCTATTACGGCTGCCCAGCCGAGGAAGGCGGCTCTTCGAAGGGTTTCATGGTGCGCGCCGGCGTTTTCGACGACGTCGATATCGCCATCTCCTGGCATCCCGCAGCCTTTGCCGGCGTCAACAACCCCATTTCGCTCGCCTGCAATGAGATCAACTTCCATTTTTCCGGGAGGGCGTCGCATGCCTCCGCCACGCCACACCTCGGCCGCAGCGCTCTCGATGCGGTGGAGTTGATGAATGTCGGCGTGAACTATATGCGCGAGCACATGCCTTCGACCGCGCGCATCCACTACGCCATCACTGACGCTGGTGGCGGCGCGCCTAACGTCGTGCAGGCGCGCGCGACGGTACGCTATCTCGTCCGTGCAAGGACCTTGCCGGAGCTCCTGTCTCTGGTTGCCCGCGTCAAAAAAGTTGCCGAAGGTGCGGCCCTGATGACCGAGACGATCGTCCGCAGTGAAATCGTCAGCGGCGATGCCAATCTCGTCGGCAATACACCCCTTGAAAAGTGCATGTTCGCCCATCTGCAGCGGCTTGGCCCGCCCCCATTCGATGATGCCGACCGGGCGACAGCCCGCAAGTTCCAGCAGACCTTCAATGCAGAAGATATCGCCGCGTCCTATGGTCGGTTCGCGCTGAAACCGAAGGAGGGGCAGGCGCTCTGCGAGGAGATATTTCCTTTGAATGCCGGTGACGGCACACTGGTCGGCTCCACCGATGTCGGAACCGTCAGCTGGGTGGTGCCAACCGTGCAGATGCGAGGCGCTACCTATGCCATCGGCACGCCCGGACATTCCTGGCAGCTGGTTGCGCAAGGCAAACTGCCGGCTGCACACAAGGGAACCGAACACGCCGCCAAGGTGATGGCGAGCACGGCCATCGATCTCATCTGTAATCCCCGATTGATCGAAGCTGCCAAAGCCGATCACAGAGCGCGACTTGAGCGTACGCCTTTCGTCAATCCGATCCCGGATGACGTCGAGCCGCCATTGCCGGAGAAGGCTGATGCCTAACCCGGACTTTCAGCCCGATCCTGAACGCCTGATGGCCCATATCCGCGAGTTCGCCCGTCGGGTGAAATTGTCTGGAACGCCGGAGGAACTCGAGAGCTTTCATTATCTTCAGGCGCAGATGGAGAGCTACGGATACAGGACGCAGTTGCTGTCGCATGATGCCTTCATCAGCTTGCCCGGTCCTGCGAAGGTCGAGGTCAAAGGCGAAAGTCTCCGTTGTATTACCCATTCCATGTCGGTTTCCACAGCGGGCATAAGCGGCGACCTCGCATATGTCGGCGAAGGCAAGGAAGCCGATTTTTTTGGCAGGGACCTGGCCGGCAAGATCGTCCTAATCGACGGAATTGCGACGGAGGAAGTCGCCGTATTGGCGAGCGCGGCCGGCGCTGTCGGCGAGATTCATGTCAGCCCGAATGAGCATCTCTACGAAATGTGCGTGTCGCCCGTCTGGGGCAGCCCATCGCAACACACGCGCGCCCACCTGCCGAAGACCGTGATCTGCACCATCGCGCGGGAAGATGGGGTGCGCCTGCACGAAAGGCTCGCGCGCGGCGAAAGGGTGCGGGCGACGCTGACGGCAGAGGTCGATACCGGCTGGCGCAAGACGCCGCTGCTTGTCGCCGAACTTCAGCCGTCAGGCGAGGACAAACCATTCGTGCTGTTTTCAGGCCATCATGACACCTGGCATTTCGGCGTCATGGACAATGGCGGCGCGAACGCGACCATGCTGGAGGCGGCGCGCCTGCTGGCCCTTCATGCAGGTGATTGGCGACGCGGCTTGCGCATCTGCTTCTGGTCAGGCCATTCGCACGGCCGCTATTCCGGCTCGGCATGGTATGCGGACGAATTTTTCGACGAACTCGATCGCCGTTGCGCCGTGCATGTCAATGTCGACTCCACGGGCGGCGAGGGCGCAACCGTGCTCACCAATTCCGCTGTCATCGATGAACTGAGGCCGCTGGCGCTAGATGTAATCGAGAGCGTAACCGGACAAAAGCATGCCGGCAGACGGCATGGCCGAGCCGCGGATCAGTCATTCTGGGGTGTCGGAATCCCCTCGATGTTCGGCAGCCTCAGCCATCAGCCGCCGGGGCCCGCCAAGACGCTGACGGCGCTTGGTTGGTGGTGGCACACGCCGCATGACACGGCAGAGCATATCGATCCTGACAATCTCAGCCGGGATACGCGGATCGTGCTTGACGTACTTTGGCGCTTGCTGACCTCTCCGCTCCTGCCATTTGACTATACCGTCTACGCGCAGGCTCTCAGCCATCAGGTCGCGAAACTGCAGGCTGAGCTTTCCGGGCGCGTCGACATTTCGGCTCTCGCAAACGCAGTCGAGGAGTTGAGCAACAGCGCGAAAGCCGTATTGGAGACGAAGGACCTGTCTCCGGCAAACACGGCGCGCGTGAACGCATCGCTGATGCGGGCCGGTCGCCATCTCGTGCCGCTGAATTATACGAGCGGCGAGCGCTTTCATCATGATCCCGCCCTTCCGCACCCGGCTTGGCCGTCGTTGGACGGGCTGCGAGCGCTGGCGGCGCAGCCCGTGGGATCGCCGGATATGGCTTTTTACGCTGTCCATGCCCGCCAGACTAGAAATCGCCTTGTCCATGGGGTGAGGGAAGCCAACGCGGCTTTGCGCGCGGCCTTGGAGGACTGACGCAGCCATACTGCAGAACAAACAAGCGGTCGTTTTGCCGCCGAGAAAGGGGAACAGAAATGAAGAATAGAAATCTGCTTGCCGCTGTGTTCGGCGCCATAGCCGTCCTGACTTCGTCCGCTACCGGCGCCAAGGACTGGACGCATGTCAAGGTCGGCATCGAAGGCGCATTTCCACCCTGGAACCTCATGGATTCCAGCGGCAAGCTGGCAGGCTTCGATGTCGATCTCATCAACGACCTCTGCAAGCGCGCCAAAGTCGGCTGCGAACTCATATCCGGCGAATGGAATGCAATGATCCCCAGTCTCAATGCCGGCAAGTTCGATCTGGTGATGACCCTCGGCATCAACGAGAAGCGCAAGCAGGTGGTCGATTTCACCGTACCTTATGCCAGCGGGGTCGCAAGCTTCCTGCTTCTGAGGGACGGGCCGGTGTCTTCTCTGCCGATGACCGGCGAACGGCTGAATTTGAACGACAAGTCCAAGGCCGATCCGGTGATGGCCGAAATCGGCAAGACCCTCAAGGGCAGGACCGTCGGCGTCGTTCAGTCGACTAGCCAAGAGCAGTTGATCAACGCCTATTTCGGCTCCGATGTAACGGTGCGCGCCTACAAAAATTCCGGCGAGCGTGACCTCGATCTGAAGGCTGGGCGCATCGATGCTGGTTTCGACAGCGGTGTTTACGGAACCTCCGTGCTCGGCAAGCCTGGCAATGACGGTCTGATGATGTCGGGCCCGCTGGTGAAAGGCGCGATGTTAGCTACCGAAGTCGCACTCGGCATGCGCAAGGGCGAGACCGATCTGAAGGCCAAATTCGATGACGCAATCAGGCAGGCCGCCAAGGATGGCACGATCAAGCAGCTCTCGGAAAAATGGAGCAAGATCGACCTGACACCGACGTTCGACGTCCGCTAAGCGCCCTTTCGGCGCATCACGCCAACTGAGGCTATGACAATGTCAGTTGCTGCAAGAATATGCTCTCCCGGGGCGGCGCCATGAGCCAGCCGGGTCTTTTTGAGCTCGCCGGCTTCGGTCCGGATGGCTGGGGGCATGCTCTTCTGGCCGGAGCGTGGATGACCATCCTCGTTGCAATCGCCGGCTATGCCGTCGGCGCCTGTATCGGGACGCTTGGGGCATGGGCGAAGATTGCCGGTCATGGCTTTGCTCGGGCAACCGCTGATGCTTATACGACCGTGCTGCGGGGCATTCCCGACCTGTTGGTCATCTACCTCTTCTATTTCGGCGGCAGCGCCGTGGTCACGGCGGTCGGCAGACTTTTCGGTGCCGAAGGCTTCCTCGGCTTCCCGGGCTTTCTTGCCGGTTCCCTTGCCGTGGGCGTCACCTCCGGCGCCCAGTTCACGGAGGTGCTGCGAGGCGGGTTCAAGGCGGTCCACCCGGGTGAGATCGAGGCGGCCATCGCCTGCGGCATGCCGCGCTGGCTTCGTCTGCGGCGGATCATTGCGCCGCTGACGCTGCGTCACGCGCTTCCTGGTCTCGGCAATGTCTGGCAGGTCGTCCTGAAGGAGTCGGCATTGGTATCGATCACAGGCGTTGCCGAACTCCTGCGCCAGGCCCAGGTCGGCGCGGGATCGACCGGGCTCCCATTCGATTTCTACCTGATCGCCGGCGCGATCTACCTGATGATCTCGACAGTTTCGAGCCTCATCATCCAGCAGGCGGAGCGGCGCCTGTCGCGCGGCGTGAGGAGGGATTGATGGACTGGCAGTTTCTCAAGGAAACATTTCTGAGCCTGGTCTCTGCAATTCCGTTGACGATCGAGCTTGCCGTGACATCGATCTGCCTTGGGGCCATTCTGGCACTCTTGCTGGCGCTTGCCCGCCTCTCCGGCGTCGTCGCTCTGGATTGGTTCGCACGGCTCTATGTCTTCATCTTCCGCGGCACGCCGCTGTTGGTGCAGATATTTCTCATCTATTACGGGCTTGGCCAGTTTCCGGCCATACGGCACAGCGTCTTCTGGCCGTTTCTCCGTGATCCTTACTGGTGTGCGGTACTGGCGCTGACCTTGAATACAGCGGCCTACGCCAGCGAAATCATTCGCGGCGGGCTGCTCTCGGTGCCGTACGGTCAAATCGAGGCTGCTCGCGCCTGCGGCATGCATCGCTTCCTGATGTTTCGCCGGATCGTGTTGCCGCTGGCAATCCGCCAAGCACTGCCCGGATACGGCAACGAAATGATATCGATGGTCAAGGCGACGTCACTCGCCTCGATCATTACGCTGATGGAGGTAACGGGTGTTGCCGCCAAGCTCATCTCCGAGACCTATCGGGCAATCGAGGTCTTCCTCGTCTCCGGAGCCATCTATCTCACCCTCAATTTCTTGCTGACGCGTCTCATTCAATTGGCCGAATACAGGCTTAGCCCGCATCTGCGCGCTCCTCTTCCCGTCACCCGAGAGAGTGCCGCCACGGCGACCCCTGCAGGAGAACATCGATGACGGCTACACCAACCGCACTCAGTGTGCGCGACATGCACAAGAGCTTCGGACCTGTTGATGTCATCCGGGGCATCTCCCTTGATGCTTTAGAAGGCGATGTCGTCTCCATCGTCGGTTCGTCAGGCTCCGGGAAATCGACGTTCCTGCGTTGCATCAATCTGCTGGAAACGCCGGATTCCGGTGAAGTGACCGTTGCCGGCGAAACGATCTCGATGCAGCGCAATGCCGCCGGCACCCACCGCGCGGCGGATAGACGGCAGGTCGACCGTATCCGCTCCCGGCTTGGAATGGTGTTCCAGAACTTCAACCTCTGGTCTCACAAGACGGTCCTTGAGAACCTTATCGAGGCGCCCATCCATGTTCAGCGCCGCTCGCGCGCCGAATGCATAGAGGAAGCTGAAGCGCTGCTCGCCAAGGTCGGCATTGCCGATAAACGCAATTTCTATCCCGCTCATCTCTCCGGTGGCCAGCAGCAGCGCGCCGCCATTGCCCGCGCGCTCGCCATGCATCCAAAGGTGATGCTCTTCGATGAGCCGACATCGGCACTCGATCCGGAGCTTGTAGGGGAGGTTCTGCGCGTCATGCGCGCCTTGGCCGAGGAAGGACGCACCATGCTGGTCGTCACACATGAGATGGGATTCGCCCGTGACGTCTCCAGCCGTGTCGTCTTTTTACACAAGGGTGTGGTCGAGGAAGAGGGCAAGCCCCAGGACGTCTTCTCGAACTCGAAGTCGGAGCGCTTCCGCCAGTTCATCAATCAATGATTCATCAGCTCAAACAAGGGGAACTCAAGCATGAAATACCTGACTGCAATCATGACTGCGATCGCTATGATCGCTGCCTTGGCCGTTTCGACGGCGGTACGCGCCGAGGAGAAGAAGTGGACGCATGTGACGATTGCGACCGAGGGAGCCTTTCGGCCGTGGAACTTCACCAAGGCCGACGGTAGCCTCGACGGTTACGAAATCGAGCTGATCAAGTATTTTTGCGCCCATATGAAGGTCGAATGCACGACCGTAATTCAGCCTTTCGACGGCATGATCCCGGCACTCAATGCTGGCAAATTCGACGTAATCATTTCGGGGATGTCTGCAACTGCTAAGCGCGAGGAGGTCATCGCTTTCAGCGATTCCTACGGCACGACGGGCCAGACTTTTGCTGCATTGAAAGACTCTCCGCTTGCCAATCTGCCTTTGAAGGGTGAGGTATTTTCGCTCGCAACGGACGAGGCCGGCGCTGTCGCCGCGCTGAAGCAGCTAGAACCGTTGCTCAAGGGCAAGACAATCGGCGTGCAGACAGCATCGATCGCCGCAACGTTCCTCGACAAATATTTGAAGGGTGTCGTCGATGTCCGTGAGTACAAGACGACGGAACAGCATGATCTTGATCTGAAGGCCGGTCGCGTCGACCTCGTCATGGCTTCGATGGCATATCTCTCGACCGCGGCCGCAAAGCCGGGCAACGAGGATTTGATCGTCACAGGCCCCCGGTTCCAGGGCGGCATGCTCGGGCGAGGCAGCTCGGTTGGCTTGCGTAAGGAGGATACGAACCTGAAAGCCATGTTTAACGACGCGATCGCAGCAGCCAAGGCGGACGGCACCATCGTCAACCTATCGCAGAAGTGGTTCGGCTTCGACGTTACGCCGAGGTGAAATGCGGCTGGATGCTCTCGGCGCATGGTTCGCGGACTTCACAAAGCCCTTGAAGCCCTGAGCTTCAAGGGCTTCCAAGAGCTTGCCGGCGCAACTGAACGAAAGTCGGCGCGTGCCGCCGGATCTGGTTGCAGCGGATCGCACAGCGATTCGAGGATCGAGCTTACTCTTCACGACGGCGGCGCTCGCTTCGAAACACCGCCGCGAATTGGGCCTACATCGCTTTACGCCGGCTGCGATGCCTCGACGACGGCGAGTGCGGCCATGTTGACGACACCGCGCGAAGTCACAGAGGGAGCAAGAATGTGAGCGGGCATGGCGGTGCCAAGCAGGATCGGGCCGACATGCAGTCCGTCGGTCATCGACTTCACCACACCGAAGGTGATGTTGGCGGCGTCGAGATTCGGGAAGACGAGCAGGTTCGCCTCGTCGTGCAGCGTCGTATCCGGCATGACGCGCTTGCGCAGCGCTTCGGTGATGGCGCTTTCGCCGTGCATTTCGCCGTCGACCTCAAGGTCTGGTGCGGTCTCGCGAACGAGCTGCAGGGCATTTCGCATCTTTGTCGCACTTTCGGATTCGCGTGAACCGAAGTTGGAGTGTGAGACGAGGGCGGCGCGCGGAGTGATGCCGAAGCGGCGGATTTCCTCCGCCGCAAGCACGGTTGCCTCGGCAACTTCCTCTGCACTCGGGTTGAAGGTGACATAGGTATCGGTGAAGAAAGTGGCGCCGCGCTGCGAGATCATCAGGCTGAGGGCGGAGAAATCGCGGACATCCTTTCGCTTGCCAATGATCTGGCGAACGTCGCGCAGGTGTTTCTCGTAGCGGCCTTCGAGGCCGCAGATCAGCGCATCGGCCTCGCCGCGCCTCAGCGCCAGCGCGCCGATGACGGTCGTGTTGGTACGCACGATCGTGCGGGCGGCTTCCGGGATGACACCACGCCGGCCTACGAGCGAGAAATACAGATCGACATATTCGCGGAATCGCGGATCGTCTTCCGGATTGATGACCTCGAAATCCTGCAGCGGGCGGATGCGCAGACCGTAGCGCTTGAGACGCGTCTCGATGACCTGCGGACGGCCGATCAGGATCGGTTTGGCCAAGCCTTCCTCAAGCAGCACCTGAGCGGCGCGCAGCACACGCTCGTCCTCGCCTTCGGAGAAGATGACGCGTTTGCGCTCCGCGGCCTTTGCCGCAGTGAAGATCGGCTTCATGACGAAGCCGGAGCGGAAGACGAAGCGATTCAGCTGGTCGAGGTAGGCGTCAAAATCCTGGATCGGGCGGCGGGCCACACCGCTCTGTTCGGCGGCTTTCGCAACCGCAGGGGCGATGCGCAGGATGAGGCGCGGATCGAAGGGCGAGGGGATCAGGTAATCGGGACCGAAGACCGGCGTCTCGCCGGAATAGGCGCGGGCGGCGACGTCGGACGGCTCTTCGCGGGCGAGAGCTGCAATGGCGCGCACGGCCGCCATCTTCATTTCTTCGTTGATCGTCTCCGCGCCGCAATCGAGGGCGCCGCGGAAGATATAGGGGAAGCACAGGACGTTGTTGACCTGGTTGGCGAAATCCGAGCGGCCTGTGCAGATCATCGCATCCGGACGGGCGGCGCGGGCGAGATCCGGCATGATCTCCGGCGTCGGATTGGCAAGCGCCATGATCAGCGGCTTGTCCGCCATCTGCGCCAGTAGCTCCGGCTTCAGCACGCCCGCGGCGGAAAGGCCGAGGAAAACATCCGCGCCGCCGATATTTTCGGCGAGGGTGCGGGTGTCGCTCTTCTGTGCATAAACGGACTTCCATTCGTCCATCAGCTCGGTGCGGCCCTCATAGACGAGGCCTTCGATGTCATGGACCCAGATGTTTTCGCGCTTGGCGCCGAGCGTGACCAGCAGATTGAGGCAGGCCAGCGCCGCGGCCCCCGCGCCCGAGGCGACGATCTTGACGTTATCGATGGACTTGCCAGCCAGCTCCAGCCCGTTCAGGATCGCAGCGGCGACGATGATCGCCGTGCCGTGCTGGTCGTCGTGGAAGACCGGGATTTTCATCTTCTCGCGCAGGCGCCGCTCGACCTCGAAACATTCCGGCGCCTTGATGTCTTCGAGGTTGATGCCGCCGAAGGTCGGCTCCAGCGACGAAACCGTCGAGACCATCTGATCGACGCTTGCGGCGTCGATCTCGATGTCGAAAACATCTATGCCGGCGAATTTCTTGAAGAGCACGGCTTTCCCCTCCATGACCGGCTTCGAAGCCAGGGGGCCGATATTGCCGAGGCCGAGCACGGCGGTGCCGTTGGAAATGACAGCGACGAGATTGGCGCGGGACGTGTAGTCGGCAGCCGTTTCAGGATTGTCGCGAATGGCGAGGCAGGGAGCGGCGACGCCCGGCGAATAGGCAAGTGCGAGGTCGCGCTGGTTGCCGAGCGGCTTGGTCGCCTGGATCTCCAGCTTGCCGGGGCGGGGGTAGCGATGGAAGAACAGCGCCTGCTCGTCGAGATCGCCGCCCGGCAGGTTCTTGTCCGTCTTGGATTTTTCCTGGTGATCCATTGCCGCCTCCGTGCACGTCTTTTTCTGAAGATCCCTCCATACATCAATCGGATCGTGGGGACAGTATGGAAATGAGGGTGGGAGAAGTTTTCGTCGAGACGGCGTGTCCCATGACACTACGCGGCAGATCTACCGCCATCGCCGGTACTAATCCTTTTGGAAACTTGTTTGACACCCCTTGCAAGCGCAAGATGCCGGCCGCGACGGTGCGGGGCGCCGGTCGCATGGAGGAAATCATGGACAATTTGAACCTGACGACCCTGCAACGGGGTCAGACGATGGTCAATGACGTGGCCATGGATGCGTTTGCCGCCGGCTTTCGCGGCAGTCTCCTGACCAGCAAAGACATGGATTACAACGAGGCGCGGACGATCTGGAACGCAATGATCGATCGCCGGCCGGGCCTGATCGCGCGGTGCGCGGGAGCGGCCGATGTCGTGCGCGCTGTGCGCTTTGCGCGCGACAACGATCTGCTCGTTTCGGTGCGCGGCGGTGGGCACGGCATTGCCGGCAATGCGGTTTGCGAGGGTGGTGTCGTCATCGATCTGTCGCCGATGAAATCGGTGCGGGTAGATATCGAGACACGCCGCGCCAGGGTCGAGCCAGGCGCCACGCTCGGCGACGTCGACAAGGAAATGCTGGCCTTCGGGCTGGTGCTGCCGACCGGCATCAATTCCACGACCGGCATTGCCGGCCTGACGCTCGGTGGGGGTTTCGGCTGGTTAACCCGCAAATTCGGGCTGACGCTGGATAATCTGATTTCGGTCGATGTGGTGACCGCCGATGGCGAGCTGGTCAAGGCGAGCGAGACGGAAAGGCCGGATCTGTTCTGGGCACTGCGCGGCGGCGGCGGCAATTTCGGCGTCGTCACCTCCTTCGAATTCCAGCTCAACCCGCTCCATCCTGAAGTTTTCGCCGGATTGGTGGTACATCCCTTCGCCGACGCGGAGAGAGTGCTTCGCGAGTATCGCCAGGCGCTGGAAGCGGCACCGGACGAACTGACCTGCTGGGTGGTGATGCGCCAGGCGCCGCCGCTGCCGTTCCTGCCGGCCGAGTGGCACGGCAAGGAGGTCGTGGTGCTCGCCATGTGCTATTGCGGAAACGTTGCGGCCGGCGAAAAGGCTGCGGCTAGATTGCGTGGGATCGGAAAGCCGATTGCCGACATCGTCGGCCCAATGCCGTTTATTGGCTGGCAGCAGGCATTCGATCCGCTGCTGACACCAGGGGCGCGCAACTACTGGAAGAGCCAGGACTTCGCGTCGCTTTCGGATGCGGCGATCGGCTTGCTTCTGGACGCCGCGCGCGGACTGCCAGGACCCGAATGCGAAATATTCATCGGCCATGTCGGTGGGGCCGCCGGCCGTGTGCCGACCGAAGCCACCGCATTTCCGCAGCGCAGCTCGCATTTCGTCATGAATGTGCACGCGCGCTGGCGGGAAACCGGGATGGACGCAGGCTGCATTGGCTGGGCGCGTGAACTCTTCGAAGCCACCAAGCCGCATGCTGTGGGCACCGCCTATATCAACTTCATGCCCGAAGACGAGGTCGACCGGGTCGAAATGGCTTACGGGGCCAATTATGCGCGTCTTTCCGAAATCAAGCTGCGCTACGATCCGAACAATCTGTTCCGGATGAACCAGAATGTGAAGCCGATGGCGGCGGAGCAGGCTGCGTGAAGATGAAGTAGGGCGGGAGGGGTTGAGTTGGCGCTGACCGTGGCGGACATGGACGTTTTCGCGGATGAAACGATGAATTGGAGAAGGACGGTGCGGCCTCGTTGGGGAGGGGTTTATCCACCGCCCTTCGGCGTTATCGTCACATCAGCGCCATAGGCATCGCGCAATTCGCTCTCCTGTCCCGGCTCCCGGTCGCAGGCCTGGTGCAGCAGGATTGATTGGTAGCCGTGGGAGCGGGTTCCCTCGATCAGCGTGACGTCGGCGTTTCCGGGATTGTCGGAGCGCTCGAACCAGTCGACCGAATGGTGGAGAAAATTCATTTCCACCGCGCGGTTGGTGACGCCATGGCCGACGATCGCTACGTTGTGGTCGTCATGTTCGGCGTCGCGCATGACCGTCTGGAGAAAGAGACGTACCCGCTGCGCCACGTCCGCCCGGCTTTCGCCGTCCGGCGGCCGCGCGTAGAATTTCCCGCTGTTATTGCGCAGTCTTGCCCATTTTTCGAATTCCTCGGGGAATTTCTGCTTCCGCTCCGCGTGATCATAGATCTCGGTAAAGAGACCGAAATCCTGCTCGCGGAGGAGATAATCTTCCCTGATGTCGCCGACAAAGCTTTCCGGCAGGGCTTCGAGCAGCGCATCCTTGCTCTGGCGTGTCCTTAAAAACGGGGAATACCAGATGTGGAGCTTGCCTCGACGTGCGCTCGGCAATGCTCTCAGGAAGGAAGCAATCGCACTGCCAGCCTCTGACGCCTGCCGGTAGCCCCACTGCGTCAGCGGCACATTGTGATCGCCGAATTGGCGGTAGGCCTGCTCGTTGATGTTGCCAAGGGATTCGCCGTGACGAACAAGGAAGAGACGCATCAGCCAACCCGCAGTGTCGAATGTGGAATCGCCATCATCATGAACGTGCCGGATGAACAGGGCAACATTGCCGGCGGACGATAGCGCTCGCGCAATGAACGGCTTTGCGAGGCTTTTCCCCACCTTGTCATCTTCCTGAAACACGAGTCTGGTTTTGGAAGGCTAGATGAAAGATGGGGCATGAGCGGCAGCTCGTGATAGACATGATGGAACCCAGACATTTCCGCACGCTCTTCATTTCCGATGTCCATCTCGGCTCGAAGGCCGCGAAGGCCGATTTTCTGCTGGATTTCCTGCGCTACCACGAGGCAGATACGATCGTCCTCGTCGGCGACATCGTCGACGGATGGCGGCTGAAACGCAGCTGGTACTGGCCGCAGGTCTGCAACGACGTCGTCCAGAAGCTGTTGCGCAAGGCGCGCAAGGGCACCCGCGTCGTCTATATTCCAGGCAATCACGACGAATTTCTGCGCGACTTTCCGGGCATGCATTTCGGCGGCATCGAGGTCGTCGAGCGCATGATGCATGACGGTGCGGACGGCAAGAAATACCTGATCCTGCACGGCGACGAGTTCGATGTCGTCGTCCGCAACGCCCGTCTGCTCGCCTATCTCGGCGACTGGGCCTATGATACGGCAATCCGCATCAATATCCTGCTCGCGGCCGTACGCCGCCGCCTCGGCATGCCCTACTGGTCGTTTTCCGCCTGGGCAAAGCTGCAGGTCAAGCACGCGGTCAATTTCATCGGCGAGTTCGAGCGCGTCGTGGCCGAGGAGGCTCGCAAGAGCGGCGCCGAGGGCGTGATCTGCGGCCACATCCACCACGCCGTCATCCAGGATATGGACGGCATACGCTACATCAACACCGGCGACTGGGTGGAAAGCTGCACGGCGGTCGCCGAACATGCGGACGGCACCTTCGAACTGATCACTTGGCGGGCACTCACCAGCGCCGTACCGGCGCTTGCCGCCGTCGAGCGTTCCGAAGAGGCGGAACTCGCCCCGCAGGCGGCGTGATTTTTGCGCCGTCGCAGCCGCGGCGGCTCTCCAGCAGTTTAGCCGTTACCGCGAGGTGACAGGCCCAATTTATTTCTTAAAACGTTTTCGGACGGCTATTTCTCGCAATAGTCCCTTCCGGGGTGGTGTGTTAGGACAACGTCCAGTTTCCTGCAGGTCCACCTATGATTCCCGCTCAACATTCCCAGGGTGAGGGCGCGCCGCCGCGCTTCCGGCTGCTCAGCGCGCTGTCCTATTGCGCGCCGCTGCTCGTCAACGGCATCGTGCTGCCGTTCTTCCCCGTATGGCTGGAAACTCACAGCTTCAGCGATCATGAAATCGGCATTATCCTTGCCATACCGATGGTGGTTCGGGTCCTGGTCGCGCCCGTCGTCGCCATGATCGCTGACCGCATGGCGGAGCGCGCCGACGTGCTGCTCTGGTCGGGCGGCTTGTCGCTCCTGACGGCGATCGCGCTTTATTGGACGACGAGCTTCTGGCCGGTGACGATCGTCTTCGCGCTGCAGGGCGCTACCTTCGCACCCTATCTGCCCGTGGTCGAATCGATCGTCATTTCGGGCGTTCGCCGCTGGGGACTCGACTATGGCTCGATGCGGGTATGGGGCTCGATCGCCTTCATCATCTCGACGCTTCTCGGCGGCCAGCTGATCGGCTGGTGGGGCGGCGGGATGGTGCTCGTCGTCATGATATTCGGCTTTACGATGACGGTGGTCATGGCGATCTTCTGTCCGCGGATCGGGCCGACGCGGCGGCGCGGTCAGCCGATCGATCTTCCGGCCGCGACTGGCCGAGGTCTGCGCGAACCACATTTGCTGATGCTCCTGATCGGCGTCGCCATTCAGCAGTCAAGCCATGCGGTGCTGAATGCCTTTTCCTCCATCTACTGGCATCAGCTCGGCTTTTCCGGCACTGAAGTCGGCCTCCTCTGGAGCGCCGGCGTTGCGTCGGAGGTGACGGTCTTCTTCCTGTCGAAGCGTCTCAACCGACGCTTCAACGCCTGGACGCTGATCCGCTTCGGCTGCGCAGTAAGCGTCTGCCGCTGGATCCTGTTTCCCATGGATACAGGCTTTGCCGGCTTCTTCCTGCTGCAATGCTTCCACGGCTTCACTTATGCCTTTGTGCATACCGGCGTGCAGCGGCGGATCGTGGCGACGGTGCAGGAGACGCAGGAGGCCTCGGCGCAGGGCGCCTATTTCTTTTATGTCGGCATGGCGATGGGTTTGATGACTATTGCTTCCGGCTATCTCTACGCTTGGCTCGGCCTCGTCAGCTATTACGTCATGGCGCTCGTGGCGCTTTCCGGCCTTGGGCTCGTCATCTCAGCCTACTACCTTCAGCCCCAAAGGGCGCTATCCGGCGGAAAGACCAGGGAAGCGGCGTAGCGCAGGCCGGGCTCGCGATCGCGCGCGAGCAGCAGAGGGCCGTCAAGATCGACGAAATCGGCATTTTGCGCGAGCAGCACGGCCGGCGCCATGGCAAGCGAAGTGCCGACCATGCAGCCGATCATGATCGAAAAGCCGAGCCTCTCGGCTTCGGCCTTCATCGCCAAGGCCTCGGTGAGGCCGCCTGTCTTGTCGAGCTTGATGTTGATGGCGTCATAGCGGTCGGCAAGGCTTGCGAGATCGCCGGTGTGATGGACGCTCTCGTCGGCGCAGACCAGCAGCGGACGGCGAATTTCGGCAAGCAGCGCATCCCGACCTGCGGGCAGCGGTTGCTCGACAAGGGCAACACCGGCCTCTGCGGCGATCTGCAGGTGACGTTCCAGCACCGCCTCGGGCCAGCCCTCATTGGCGTCGAGAACGATTGCAGCATCGGGTGCGGCCGCACGGACGGCGCGGATGCGGCTTTCATCATCACCGGTTCCCACTTTGACCTTGAGCAAAGCGCGATCGGCATGTTCGCGCGCTTGGGCGGCCATCACCTCCGGCTCGCCAAGCGATATGGTGTAGGCTGTCGTGAGCGGCTTCAGCGCAGTGAGGCCGAGGCGGGCTGCGACAGCTTGGCCCGTCCGTTTTGCTTCGAGATCCCAGAGAGCGCAATCGACGGCGTTGCGCGCCGCACCCCGCGGCATCGCCGACAACAGATCGTCGCGCGAAATGCCGGATTCAACCAGCGGGCGCGCTGCCTCGATCTGTGCGAAGACGCTCTCCATGGTCTCACCGTAACGGCGGTAGGGCACACATTCGCCGTGTCCTTTCGCGCCTTCTTCTGTGACTGTGCATGTAACGACCTCGGCCTCCGTCTTTGCCCCGCGGGAGATGGTGAACGTTCCGGCAATCGGAAAGGAATTCATCTGGATATCGAGGGTGCGCGGCATTATTGCTATCCTGCAAGCATAGAAATCGGACGTTGCTTCTGTATATTGACGCGCCGGGCGGCGATCCGCTTCGCGAGTCGGCAATGTCGCCGCAAGCCTTGAAAGACACAAGTATCTTGAACGCCGAGAATCGCAACGCCGCCTCGCTGCAAGTGGACGACCGGTCAGATGGTTCGGGGCAGCACGTTCGTCTCAGCGGCAATTGGCGCAGCGCCTATGTGCATCTTGTGCTGCGCGACTTCGAAAAGCTTCGGCGAGAGAAGAACGGCGACTTGACGCTCGACCTCTCTGACTTATCAGACATCGATACCGCCGGCATCTGGTTGCTGTGCCGGCTGAAGAAGGAAGAGGAAGCGGCCGGACGCACAGTGCGCTTCGTCGGCACCAATCCGCATATCGACGAAATGCTGGAGATGTTTTCCGAGGAACCGGCCAAAGCGGAGCCGGAACAGAAGGAAAAGGTCTCGCTTGCCGCGCGCATATTGGCGCCCATCGGCAAAATGACCTATGACATCTGGGATAATCTTGCCGCCTCGATGTATATTCTCGGCTCGGCGGTGCGCGGCGCGCAAATGAAGCTCGGCCGCGGTAGCGGCGTTTCGCCAGCCTCGATCGTCAACCAGATCGACCACATGGGTGTGCGCGCTGTTCCGATCATCCTGCTGATGTCGTTTCTGATCGGAGCGATCATCGCCCAGCAGGGCGCCTTCCAGCTGCGTTATTTTGGGGCGGAGGTCTTCGTCGTCGATCTCGTCGGCATTCTGCAGCTGCGCGAAATCGGCGTGCTCCTGACCTCTATCATGATTGCCGGCCGCTCCGGCAGCGCGATCACGGCCGAGATCGGCTCGATGAAGATGCGTGAGGAGATCGATGCGCTGAAGGTGATGGGGCTTAACCCGATCGGCGTGCTGATCTTTCCCCGGCTGGTGGCGCTCACCATCGCGCTGCCGCTGCTGACGGTATTGGCGAATTTCGCCTCGCTGGCGGGGGCAGCCGCCGTCGCCTGGGGCTATTCCGGCATCACTTTCGCCAATTTCCTGGCGCGCCTGCACGAGGCCGTGACGCTGTCGACCGTGCTGTCGGGCATGATCAAGGCGCCATTCATGGCACTCGTCATCGGCATCGTCGCCGCCGTGGAAGGGCTGAAGGTTGGCGGCAGCGCGGAATCACTCGGTCAGCACGTGACGGCCTCGGTGGTGAAGGCGATTTTCGTCGTCATCCTGATGGACGGACTTTTTGCGATGTTCTATGCAGCGATCAACTTCTAGTATGGCGGACCGCGTGAACGAGCAACGGATCGAAAGCGAAGGACAGGGCAGGGATATCGTGCTTTCTGCGCGCGACGTCACCGTTGCTTTCGGTTCGAAGGTGGTGCTCGACAATCTGAACCTTGATATTTATCGCGGCGAGATCCTCGGCTTCGTTGGCGCGTCGGGCACCGGCAAGTCGGTGCTGATGCGCACGGTGCTAAGGCTGCTGCCGCGCCGCTCCGGCACGATAAAGATCCTCGGCCAGGACTTCGACGAGCTCAACGAGCCGCAGCGCAACGCGCTCGACATGCGGCTCGGCGTGCTCTTCCAGCAGGGTGCATTGTTTTCGTCGTTGACCGTCAAGGAAAACATCCAGGTGCCGATGCGAGAATATCTCGATTTGCCGCGCTCGCTGATGGATGAGCTGGCGCACCTGAAGATCCGCATGGTCGGGCTTGCCGCCGATGCGGCCGACAAATATCCGTCCGAGCTTTCGGGCGGCATGATCAAGCGTGCCGCGCTTGCCCGTGCGTTGGCGCTCGATCCCGAGCTCGTCTTTCTGGACGAACCGACTTCAGGTCTCGATCCGATCGGAGCGGCCGAGTTCGACGAACTCATCGCCAATCTGCGCGATAGTCTCGGGCTGACCGTCTATATGGTGACGCACGATCTCGACAGCCTGTTTTCGGTTTGTGACCGTATTGCCGTGCTCGGAAAGAAGCGGGTAATGGTGGAAGGCACGATCGACGACATGCTGGCCTATGACGATCCGTGGGTGCAGGCCTATTTCAAGGGTAAGCGAGCACGATCGATCGTGCCGCAGGACAGTGGCGCGCGGCACGGCAGCGGCAGCGGCGGGAAGTGACCGGATAGATGGAAACCAAAGCCAATTATACGATTGTCGGTTTTTTCACGGTGCTGGTGATCGCGGCCGCCTTCGGCTTCGTCTACTGGATGGCCGAATATGGCCGCGGCGGCCCGATGACGGAGTTGATCGTGCGTATTCCGGGCTCGGCGAACGGCCTCAGCGTCGGCTCTCCGGTGCGCTTCAATGGTATTCAGGTGGGCTCGGTGCAGACGCTGTCGATTGATGCCGACGATCCCCAATATTCGCTGGCCTTCACCCAGGTGCGCACTGACGCGCCGATCTACCCCTCCACCAAGGCTGCCCTAGAAATTCAGGGACTGACGGGGGCCGCCTACATCGAGCTGTCGGGCGGCCGCAAGGGCGAGGAGAGTATCCTCAAACATGCGATCGAAAGCGGCAAACGCGCCGTCATCGTCGCCGACCAGTCGAGCGTTACCAATCTTCTGGCGACCGCCGACAAGATCCTCGATCGCGCCAACGGCGCGGTCGGCGAACTTCAGGGGTTTATCGAAGACTCGCGCGCTCCGCTTACCCAGACATTCAAGAATGCCGAAACCTTTTCGGATGCTCTTGCCAAGAATTCCGACAATATCGATGCATTCCTGCAGAGCGTCGGCGAACTCTCCAATACGGTGAAGGCGGTCTCCGGCCGTGTCGATTCTACGCTCCAGGCTGTGGAATCGCTGGTCAAGGCAGTTGACGCTCAGAAGATCGACAATATCGTCTCCAATGCCGAGAAGATCACCGCCAATGTCGCCGATGCCTCAGGCGATCTCAAGGGCGCGATCCAGAAGTTCGACGAGACGGCCACCACCTTCAATGATTTCGGCAAGCAGGCGCAGGCGACGCTTGACCGCGTCGACACGCTCGTCGCCCAGATCGACCCGGCGAAAATCAAGGGTTCGGTCGACGATATCTCGCAAGCCACGAAGGATGCGCGTGCGGCAGTTGCCTCGATCCGCGATGTCGCCAACACGGTTTCGTTGCGCCAGAAAGATATCGACCAGACGATCCAGGACGTGTCGCAGCTTGCCAACAAGCTGAATTCGGCCTCGACCCGCATCGACGGCATTCTCATCAAGGTCGATGCGCTGCTCGGCACCGACAATACGCAATCTCTGTTTGCCGAGGCGCGCGCGACGCTCGAATCGTTTAAGAAGGTTGCGGACAATCTGAACTCGCGCATCGGTCCGATCGCCGACAATCTACAGAAATTCTCGAGCGGCGGCTTGCGCGACGTGCAGACTCTCATCAACGACATGCGCGGAACCGTGAGCAATCTCAACGATACGATCAGCAACTTCGACCGCAATCCGCAACGCCTGATCTTCGGCGGGGACACGGTCAAGCAGTACGACGGCCGGACGCGGCGTTAACAGGGGAAGTCAGGGGTAGCCTAATATGGTCGCATCGCATCTGCTGTCGCGCCGTTCGTGGATCAGGGGAACGGCGATCGCGCTGCCGTTGACGGCGCTGATCCTTTCCGGGTGCGGTACTACGGCCAAGAACGACACTTATGACCTGCCGGGCGCCGTTGATGGCGACGGTCCCGCGGCCAAATCCCGCCAGATACTGATTGCAAGCCCGACGGCGCTGAGGGCGCTCGACAGCGACCAGATTCTTATCCGCGTCTCGTCCTCGGAAATCCAATATCTGTCGCGAGCCCAATGGGGCGACAAGCTGCCGCGCATCGTTCAATCAAAACTGGTCGAGGCTTTCGAGAATTCCGGCAAGCTCGGCGGCGTTGGCATGCCGGGGCAGGGGTTGGCGATCGATTACCAGATCGTCACGGACATCCGTTCATTCGAGATCGACGCCTCCAGCGGCAACCAGGCGGTGGTCGAAATCTCCGCCAAGATTCTCAACGACCGAAACGGTTCGGTACGCACTCAGAAGGTGTTTCGCGCCACGGCGCCGGCCGGTGGCGACAAAGCCGGTTTCGTCAAGGGTCTCGACCGCGCCTTTTCGACGGTGGTTTCGGAGATCGTCAGCTGGACGCTGCGATCGATCTGAGATGGCGTTCCGTCGCCGGCATCGCCTCGCTAATCGATGCGCACCGGCAATGGTACAAGGCGTGCTCCGGTCTTGCAGCCGAAGAGGTGTCGCTCGAAGACATGTTCTGCCGCTGAGTGGTCGACTGTGTCGAGCCCGTTATCGTACAGGACGCCAAACTGGAAGTGGCCTTCCGGTGACGAAGTGCGTGACGATCCTCCAGCTTCGCTTGCCGTTTACTTCGTCGGCTGCGCATCCGTCATCGTCGCTGCAGGCTGAGTGCCTGGCGTGGTGGAGGCAGTGGCGGTTGTTGGTGACGGCAGGGTGCTATCGAGGAGGCTCGCCATCTTGTCGTCACGCAGGCTTGCCGTCTTTTCGCCCATGACGACGCCGACGACGCGGCGGCCATCCTTCAACGCCGAGGTCACGACATTGTAGCCCGATGCATCGGTATAGCCTGTCTTGATGCCGTCGACGCCGTCATAGCGATACATCAGATTGTTGTGGCCGCGCAGTTTCATGCCTCGGAACTGAAAGCCGCGCATCGAGAAAAGCTTGAACTCCTCGGGGAAGTCCCGCATCAGCGAAACACCGAGCGTGGCCATATCACGAGCCGTGGTCACCTGCTCCGGATCGGGAAGGCCCGAGGGGTTCTTGAAGACCGTGTCCTTCATCCCCAGCTGGCGCGCCTTGTCGGTCATCGTTCTGGCGAAAGCCTGTTCGGAGCCGCCGAGCTGTTCAGCGATCGCCACCGCGGAATCGTTGGCGGACAGCACAACGATGCTTTCGACCGCTTCACGCAGCGTCACCTTCCGGCCGGCGCCGACCGCAAGCTTGAAGGGCTCCTTGCTCTCGGCGTTTTCCGACATAGTGAGCTTCTGATCCCAGGTGAGGCGTCCATCGTGCAGCGCCTCGAAAGCGAGATAGAGCGTCATCATCTTGGTCAGCGAGGCGGGATAGTTGAGATCGTCCTGGTTGGAAGCTTCAAGGACCTGACCGGACTGCGCATCGATGACGAAGCTTGCCTGACCGGCCTCGGCCGACATGAAAGCGCCCATCAGCAAGGTGGACGAGAGCGCGGTGGCAAGGAGCCGGGATGTCGTCATGGTCATCGGTATTGCTGTCTCTTTCGTTGCACGGCCGAGGAGCCGTTGGATTTAAACGCAAGCGGATCGGAAAAGTTTGTGACCGAATGAAGGACGGCGGGCAATAAAAAAGCCCCTTCCACAGATGATACTTTTTGTCTCGGACCTTCAGGTTTTGACAGTCGCACGCACGGCACGTAAAAAAATCGTCATGAGCACGAACCGAGCGCTTTTTTCCCATCACGACCGCACCTGCAAGCAGGTCGGGATCGCGCGCGCCCTTGGTGGACGAGGTCTCCGCGTCCTGCTGTGACGTCCGGGCGCTGCATGCGGCCGGCGCGCCGCCGGACGTAAAGCCCTTCACCACCTCAATCAGGGTTGCCAGGGAGACACAGGCACCATGCTCAATATTTATCATGTCAATTCGCTCGTCCATTGGGAGGAGCGCGAAATCAATCTTCGTGATCATCTGATCGGCTTCTTCTCGCAAGAGGTCCGCAGCTTTCTCAGATCGGTCAATCCGGCCTGGGATGTGCGAAGGGTCGAAGCGCCGGCGCTGATGCCGCGGTCGCTGGTTTCAAGCGCCTATTCGAATGCCGACATCTGGGTCCAGGAGCAACTCGGCGCCAGCGATACTACGCTGGTGCTGAGGCCGGAGACCACGCCTTCCACCTATGTCTACATGCAGCATATTCTGGGAAACCATTCGAAGACGCGGCTGCCTCTCTGTGTCTGGCAGGCCGGCAGGTCCTATCGTCGCGAGCAGGAGCAGCCGACGAAACACATGCGGCTGAAGGAATTTTGGCAGCTCGAATTTCAATGCGCCTTCACCGCCGACAGCGGCAACGACTATCATGCGGCTTGCCTCGAACCGGTGCGCCGCATGATCGCCTCGCTGATCCATCTGCCTACGCGGGTCGTGTCCTCCGATCGGTTGCCGGCCTATTCCGAGGTGACGATGGATATCGAGGTCGATAATGGCGACAAGTGGATGGAAGTCTGCTCGATCTCGCGCCGCACTGATTTTCCGCAGCGTTACCGGTCGCAGGCCAAAACGGGAGCGGCCGTCGACCATGATGTCCTCGTACTGGAAATCGCCATCGGCCTCGATCGGTGCATCTATAACTGGGGTATAGCGGCCGCTCGGTAGGGTATGTGAAATCGGGGCCGGCAAGTTGTATCTCCTTTTCCCCTGCCTTTCATCTCCTCTACAAAGGAAAAGTGGAAGGCGGGCAATCGGTCCGGCTCCGATGACGCACGGTTCAAGCAGTGTGAGAAGCCATGCTGATTATCTTCGGCGGTTTGCCGGGTAGTGGAAAGACGACTATTGCCGGTGCGCTCGCGAGACGGCTCAAAGCCGTATATGTAAGGGTCGACACGATCGAACAGGCAATCAGAACGTCTGGGGATCATGCAAGAGACGCCGGCTCTGCGGGCTATGTGGTGGCATACGGCGTTGCCGAGGACAATCTCGCCCTCGGCAGGTTGGTGATCGCCGACTCCGTCAACCCGCTGAAGATAACGCGTGACGCTTGGCTGGCGGTCGCAGAACGGTCCCAGGTGAGCGCCGTCGAGGTCGAGGTTATCTGTTCCGATAAAATCGAACATCGCCGCAGGGCCGAGACGCGGGAAAGCGATGTCCAGGGCTTGGTCAAACCGACGTGGCAGCAGATCGTCGACAGGGTCTATGACGATTGGGATCGCAGGCCGATCGTCGTCGATACGGCTGCGATGAATGTGCAAGAGATTGTTGACGCATTGGTCGTCAAGATCGGGGCCGATCGCCCGCTGCCCGTATAATGTCCAGCTCTGTTGCGGGGTACTGCGTGCAAAAGTCCCTCTGCCCTGCTGCTGGGAGCGGGCGCGGCATACAGAGGTTTGTGAAATGCCAATGTAGCCGGCCGCGGGCGATCTCCGTCATCGCGCGGCTCACACCCCGCATCGCAAGTGAAAGCCGCCTGACACAGGTTCAGGCGGCTTCAGCTGAGGTCAACAATATCTGCCAGACTCTATCTGAGCCTGCCGGCTGCATGGGCGAGCATGGTGTAGACCTTGCCCGTATCCGAGGTCAGGTAGGACTGTGTGACGGTCTGGTTCGGGTCAGTTCGGGCGACGTCGGCCAGCAGCTTTTCGAAATCGCCGATATAACGGTCGACGGCGGTGCGGAATTCCGGTTCGCGGTCGTATTTGCGCTTGATCTCGTCGAAGGTCTGCTGGCCCTTCAGCGTGTAGAGGCGGCGGGTGAAGACGTCGCGCTCGCCGCGCTGGTAGCGGCGCCAGAGATCAACCGAGGCATCGTGATCAATGGCGCGGGCGATATCGACGGAGAGCGAATTCAGCGATTCCACGACATGGCGCGGATTGCGGCTGTCGTTGCTGCGCGCGGCCGGTGCGGCGGTTTCCGCCGAGCGAGCGGGAGCACGGGCCGGCGCCGCGTCCGCAGCTTCTTCACGGGATGCACCCCGCAGGAGATCGCTGATCCAGCCGCCGCTTTCCCGGGCCGGTTCCTGACGGCCCAGTTCCTGGCGAGTGGGGGCGGGCTGCTGGGCGGCTCGCTGAGGGGCGACTGCCGGAGCGGACGGCGCGATTGTTCCGCGTAGACCCGTCGCTTCGATCGGCGCAGGCGCTGCCGGCTGCGGTGGTTGGGCTGCGATCGGCTGCGTCGGGCGCGGCGCCGGCTGCGCCTGGGCAAGCGAGCGGGCGACAGGCTCGGAGAGCTCGAGCTGCTGGCTGGAGCGGCCGACAAGCTGCGAGATGTCCTGCAGCGCCTTGATCTGTTCGGCGACAGCGCGGCGCATGGCCGAGGCGCTTTCCTTGGCCTCCTCCGGCAAGTCGAAGGCGCCGCGCTTCAGTTCGGCGCGTGTAGCGTCGAGTTCATTGCGTATGTCGGCAGCAGAGCGGCGGATGTCCTCGGTGGCGCCGGAGAAGCGGCCGACGGCATCCTCGATCGCCTCGCGCAGCGATTCGCGCATGTGCTGGGCGGCACCGTCGGAGGCGCGGCCAGCTTCGCCGAGCATGCGCTCGACTTCCGACAACGAGGCGGTGAGGCCGCCGCGAATACGATTGGAGAGATCGCCGGAACGGCGTTCGACATTGGCGAAGGTGCTGTCGATCGTCGTATTGGCCTCGTTGCCGGCGCGGGTGATCGCCTCGCGCATGGTCTCGGCGGCTTCCTGAGCGCGCTTCTCGGTTTCCGTCAGAACGCGGCCGATATCGGCAAAGGAGGACTGTACACCCTCACGTAGATCACCGGTGACTTGGTTTGAACGCTGCTCGGCGCGCTCGAACACGGTCTCGATCATGCCGCCGAGCCCACGCATCGTCTTTTCGATCTCGCTCGAGCGCTGCACGAGGCTGACCGAGAGGGCCTGAAGCGCGCTCTCGCGCTCTTCGAGCGTCGACACCAAGTTGGACTGGGCCGCACCCAAAAGGTGCGAAGCTTGGGTGAGAACCTTGGAATGCTCGTCGAAGCGGCCGATAATGCTGCCGACCTGGGCCAGAGTCTGCCCGGAAATGTCGGACAGGCGGTCGACCTTGCCTTCGAGAAGCCTGGTCGAGGCGTTGACCATTTCGGCAGCCTTGGTAGCGGAGTCGGCAAAGCGGGTCGTGGTTTCGCCGAGACGCCCGTCGACACTCGTCAGCTGCTCGGCGGCGCGGTTCATCATCATCGCCATCGCCGCGCTGCTTTCCGACATGCGCTGAACCAGACCGTTGACGTTGCCGACGAGGCTGTTCTCGATGGCGCTGACGGCGTTGGCGACATTCTCGGTGCGGGCGGCAACGGCGCTTGCGAGCGCTTCGTTCTCGGCGCGCAGACGGTCCGCACTTTGGCTGGCCGCGGCGGTGATGCGGGCCGCGGCCTGCTCGCCGGCATCGGTGTAGCGATCGATGATCGGACGGGCCGTTTCGTCGAGTATACGGGTCAATTCGACAGAGCGGCCTGCCAGCATCGAGTTGAGGTCCCGGGTGCGTTCCTCAAGCGTCGAGCGAATCGAGTTGCCTCGCGCTTCGAGCGCCCGGTCGACGTCGGAAAGGGTGGTATCGATCTCACGGGCACGCTCCTCGAGATTGGAGCGGATGGCGCTGCTGCGGGCTTCGAGCGCCTTTTCAACATCCGCCATGGTGGAGGAAATCTCGCTGCCGGCCCCAGAGAGCGTCGTGCGGATGGCATTGCCACGCGCCTCGAGAGACTGACCGGCATCCGACAGGGCCCTGGAAATCGCATTAACCTGCGTGCCTACGATGGTCTCGGCCTCGGCGACCTTGTTGACAATGGCATTGCCGGCTTCCGAGAAGGTCTGGGCGACGGCAGCGGCCTGGGTTGCCAGGCGGTTCTGAGCTTCGGCGACCCGCGTGACGATCTGTGACGAGCGCTCATCCATGGTGCGGGTGAATTCGTCGCTTTTCGCATTGAGATCCTCGGCGAACTGCTGGCCGGTCTTGCCGAGCAGTTCTGTGGTTCTCGTCGCTTCGCCTTCCATTCCCTGGGCTGCTTCGGCCACCGCGCTGCGGAGCGTCGAGGCGAGGCCGGCGGCCTTGCCTTCGATGGTGCGGTTCACGGCTTCGAGGCCGACAGTCAACGCGCGATCCATGGTGGAGAGGCGTTCCTCAATGCGTTCGTTGCCGCGGTCAAGGGTTTCGCCGAGACTTGCCGTGCGGCCTTCGATCGCGCCTGCAAGCGAGGTCGTGCGGCTGTCAAGCGTCTCAGCCAGATTGGCGGTGCGGCTGTCGATGGCCTGGGTAAGATTTGCGGCGCTTCCTTCGAGTGTCGCCGAGATGCGCTGGGTGGCATCGTCACCAAGCGCGCCAAGACGGGAAATGCCGTCGGCAAGCACCCCGGAAAGCTGGCTGCTGGCAGCTTCGACCTTTTCGGCAACGCCGCCGACGCCGTCACGTATGCGGGTCTCGATGGCCGTAAGGCCGGCTTCCATACGAGAACCGGTTTGTTCGAGACGTCCCGCAAGGTTTTCGACCGACCGGTCGAGATGGGAGGATAGGCTTTCGGCGGAGCTCGAAATAGCGTTCGCTGCCTCCTGGAAGCGGCCGGCGATCTGGCCGGCGCCGGTGCGCATCCGATCTTCCAGTGTCTGGGCGCCGGCATCGATCGCCTGACGGATCGAAGCCTCACGGTCTTCCAGCGACAATTCGAGCATGCTGATGCTCGTCGCCACCGAAGTGCCGATGCTGGTCGCCTGTTCGGTCAGCGTATCGCTGATCTGCGCATGCGCCTGGTTCAGCGACAACTCGATGGCATTGCCGCGATCCTCAAGCGTCGTGCGGATGCGCTCATGGGCAGAGGCAAGCCCACCTTCGATGCGCGCCGCGGCTTCCTCGGCCAGGCCCCCGAGCCGCGCATGGGCATCGCTCAGGCGGCCATCGATCCGGCCGGTCAAGCCGCCGACGAGATCCTCAAAACGGGCACCGCCCGCATCGAGAACGCCAGAAAGCGTGGCGCTGTGCTCGGCAAGCGCGGATTCAAGCCGTCGCTGATTGTCGGCATAGGCGTTGTGGATGGCGTCCGTCTTGTCGGCAAAGGCGCCGGCGACTCGGGCCTCGGCATTGGCAACGGCTTCCATGATCGCATTGCTGCGGGCTTCGAGGGCGCTGTCGAAGCGGCTCTGGTTGTCATCGAGGGAAATGGCGAGCGCCATGGTCTTCTCGTCGAGCTTATCGGTGAGCCGGTCATGGCTTGCCGTTACCGCGCCGACGAGTGCGGCGGTGCGGTGTCCCAAGGCTTCCTCGAGGCGAACCTGACCTTCATTCAGCGAGGCGGCCAGCGCGCTAGCCTTCTGGTCGAGCACTCCATTCAGGCGTTCATGCGTGCCGGAGACCGCATTGGTGATCGCATCGGCGCCGCTCGTCAGCGTTTCCTCGAGGCGGCTCTGGCTCTCGTTCAGCGAAATGGCAAGGGCCATCGCCCGATCATCGAGCGTCTCGGACAGGCGGTCATGGGTGGCAGAAACCGCATTGAGGAACGATTCCGAGCGGCTCTCCAGAGTGTCCTGCAGGCGGCTCTGGCCTTCGTTCAAGGAGGCGGTCAGTGCCGATGCCTTCTCGTCAAGGGTTTCGGCGATACGCTCATGCGTACCGGAGACGGCCCTGAGGAAAGCTTCGGAGCGAGCTTTCAGCGTGTCTTCGATCCGCGTCTGGTTCTCGTTGAGAGAGATTGCGAGTGCCATCGCCTTCTCGTCCAGCGTTTCGGACAGACGATCATGGGTGCCGGAGACTGCATTCAGCAGGGCTGCCGATCGGGTCTGCAGCGTGTCGTCGATGCGGGCCTGGCTTTCCGTCAGCGAGATGGCAAGCGCCATCGCCTTTTCATCCAGGGTCTCAGCGAGACGGTCATGGGTGCCGGAGACGGCGTTCAGAAGGGCCGCGGAGCGGGTTTCGAGCGTATTTTCGATACGCGCCTGGGTCTCGCTCAGCGAGTTGGCAAACGCTGCCGCCTTACCTTCCAGCGTCTCGGCAAACAGGTCGTGCGTGCCGGAGACGGCATTCAGCAGGCCAGCGGAACCGGTTTCTAGCGTTTGCTCGATGCGGGCCTGGCTCTCGTTCAAGGAAATGGCCAGCGCCATTGCCTTTTCATCCAAGGTTTCGGCAAGCCGCTCGCTCGTGCCGGACACGCTGTTCAACAAGGCTTCGGCGCGGGTTCCGAGCGCGTCTTCGATGCGGGCATGGCGCTCGTCGAGCGAGGTGGTCAGGGCCGCTGCCTTCGTATCCAGCGTTTCCGACAGCCGATCATGCGTGCCGGAGACGGCGCTGAGGAAGGCAGCGGAACGGGTTTCCAACGTGTCTTCGATGCGGCTCTGGCCTTCGTTCAAGGAGATAGCAAGCGCCATCGCCTTTTCGTCGAGCGTTTCGGAGAGGCGGTCATGGGTGCCGGAAACGGCGTTGAGCAGCGCCTCGGAGCGGGTTTCCAGTGTATCCTCGATGCGGGCCTGGCTCTCGTTCAGGGAAATGGCGAGCGCCATCGCCTTTTCGTCAAGCGTTTCCGCAAGACGGTCATGGGTGCCGGAAACGGCGTTGATGATGGCGTCGGAACGCGACGTCAGCGCTTCCTCGAAGCGGCCGTGGTGGCTGGTCAGCGCATCGACCAGCGCTCCGCCGCGCTCCGCCATGACGCTGTCGATACGCTCGTGGGCTGTGCCAAGCGCTTCCCGGATTTCTGCGGCGCGCGCCGTCAGCACGCCGGTCAGTTCCGCGGCGCGGCCGCCGAAGGCCGTCGTGACCTGCTCGGTGCCAGCGGCAACGGCGGCGGTCAAATCGGTGGTGGTTGTGTGCAGCGTATCGCGGAATTCGGCCGAGCGGGCCTGAAGATTGTTCTGCAGGTCGGAGGTGCCTGATGCAAGCGCCAGCGCGATGTCAGACGTGGCGCTCTGCAGCGCCGAGGTCAGTTCGCCGGTGCGGCTGGTAAGTGCGGTGGTGATTTCTTCGGTGCGGCTGTTGAGCGTGCTCTCCAGCACTTCATGGCCGGTTGCGAGCGCAGTAGCAAGCGCCAGCGACTGGTCGGTCATCGAGGAGCCGAGCCGCTCGATGCTGGAGCTCAAGATGCCTTCGATCGAATCAGAACCGCCGGTCAGCGTCTCGTTGATGCGGGCAAGGCTCTCCATCAGCTTGGTGTCGAGCGAGCCGGTGCGCTTGTCGAAAGCGCTCGTGAATTCGGCGACCCGCTCGTCGAAGGCGGTCGACAGCTGGGCAACGGTCGTCTGCAGCCGCTCTTCAAAGAAGCCGGAACGTAGGTCGAGATCCATGACCGCGTCGTCGGCAGTGCTCTGCAGGCTCTGGCGGAAGCTTGCGCCCTTCTCGTCGAGCGCGTTGTTCAGCTTCGACAGCACGTCATCGAGCGTCCCGCCGATGGTGCGTTCGCCTGACGTCAGGCTCTCGTTGATCTCGCGGGTGCGGGCGATCAGGATCTCATTGAGCTGATGCGTGCGCTCGTTCAGAGCGGCGTTCAGCTTCTCGGTGCTGCTGTCCATGGTCGAGGCGCGCGTCTCGAACTGGCTGAGCAGCCTTTCGCCGTGTTCATTGAGGTGGGCGGTGAGCGCCTCGAGGCGGTTGTCAAATTCGGTGGCGAGCGCAAAACCGGATGCATTGAGCGTCTGGAGCAGGCTGTCGGTCTTGGCGGCCAGCAGGCTGCCCATCGACTGCAGGGCACTGTCCGATTTTTCCAGGATCGTCGCTGCGCGCGTGTCGATCAGCGAGGCGAAGGCTTCGCCCGATGTCGCAAGCCGCACTGCGATCTCTTCAGTCGCGAGCGACAGCTCTTCCTTCAACTGATCGTGGACACTGCCGATCGAGGTGCGGATGCGGTCGGCATGGTTGACGATCGCCTCCCGCTCCGAGCCGAGTTCATGGACAAGGCCGCGCACGCGCAACTCGTTGTCCGCATAGGAGCGTTCGAGCGCGTTGACTTCGGAATGGACCAGCGTTTCCAGCTCGGAAGCGCGCGCGATGGTGCGCTCGATGCCTTCGTTCATGGCGGAAACCTCGCGGCGTACCGCTTGGCCAACGGTCATGATGCGTTCGGAAGCGATGGTTTCCGGCTCGGCCAGGCGCAGTGCCACCTCTGCCATGGAGCGGGCGGCGTTGCGCATGTCCTGGGCTCGGGAGATCATGATGGCGAAAGCATAGAACATCATCACCGGAATGATGATGCCGACCAGGCCGGCAATGACGCCGGGCAGGGCGACGAGATCGGCGATCGAGCGGATCTGCCAGATCTGCGGCGCATAAAGCAGCGACATCAGGCCGAGGCCCGCCATGACCCAAAGCACGGAAAACAGGGTGGCGGTTCGCACCGCCGAGCGGCTGGAGGCGCCGTCGAAGGATTTTAGGATCGAAGCGGGCGTGTTGCGGCTGGCATCATTGGCGGGGGCGAAGGCCGGAGCCCTGGAAGCCTGCTCGGCCCCGGCGCCGCGGCGGCTGCGACGCTGCGCTTCTTCCTGGGCCTGCTGGTTACGCGCATTCGATGGATCAGACACATTACCCTCCGGCGCCTGGGGCGCGTCGCCGCGGCGAGACGGCACATTGTCCTTGCCGAAGTCGATCTGGAGCGCCTCGTCCAACGCCTTGAACGCCTTGTCCTCGATCGACTCATTATACTTGTTATTCGCCATTCGGTTACGCCTCGTTACTGTCGGCCGGCCCGGCAGCGCATCCCGGCTTCCGCCTTGTCCGGGAACAACTTTGCCGTTACGGCCTTCCATCCCAACCGCGGACGGATAAGCATGTCATTTCAGAGTAGATAGCCGTTTTTTCAAACGGAAGGTATCAAAACACTACCATTATCCACTCACTCGGCAAAGGCGCGTACCATAAACCCGCTCCACCAGTATCGTAGTGACACATCTGGGCTCTGCACACAATTAATGAAGGCTTGAGATTTGCGGGCCGTTAACGCGTTGTTAACACCTTTGAATCCGGCGCGCCGCTTAAAAACCAATAATTTAGGGACATTTAACAAACGTTAACCATATGGTGAGATTTCCGCGCCCGATGTGCCGGAATTTAACGCGATGGCCACCCTCCTGACGCAGAACTGTAGCAAGTGCGGACGACATGAGACGGGAGAAATGGCAAATGGCGGCCCAGATGGCAGCATTGAAGATCGTATTCGAGGCGCCGGATAATGCAAAGGGGCCGTGTCCCTCGAAGGTCCGGCCGATCGATCTCGTCCATCTCGCAAAGCAGACGATGGGCGACAAATCGTTGGAAATCGAAGTCCTTCAGATGTTTGCGCGCCAGGCACGGGCGTGCCTTCAAGATATGGCGAGCGGCGAAACCGTGCGTGTCGGGGCGGCCGCTCACCGGCTGAAAGGTGCGGCGAGTTCAGTGGGCGCTTTCCACGTGTCGCAGACGGCTGAGGTCGTCGAGGAGACCGGCGGCGATGCCATCGCGATGGCGGCGCTCGGTGCTGCCGTCCTCGAAGCCGAGAATTTCATTCTCAAGCTCTGCCGCGGCTAACCTCCAAGTCTTCGCTGATCGAATGAGGCCCGTTGTTTCATTGCGGAACCACGGGTCTTTTTGCGACGTCCCAGATGACGCTTTGAAGACGGTGGACGAAGGTCCGATCTGCGAGGTTATGGCGGATTTCCGATTGTTGACTGACGCGTCGAATTATCGGAAGAAAATCCGCCCATCCATTTGAAGACCGGAAATAGTCCTGATGCCTAAACTTACCATCGTCGCCTTCGACGGCACGCGCTTCGACCTCGACGTCGACCAAGGCTCCACCGTTATGGAGAATGCCGTGCGCAATTCGGTGCCCGGCATCGAGGCCGAATGCGGCGGCGCCTGCGCCTGTGCCACCTGTCACGTGTATGTCGACGAGGAATGGACCGAGAAGGTCGGTCAGCCGGAAGCGATGGAAGAGGATATGCTCGACTTCGCCTTCGATGTCCGCCCCACCTCGCGGCTCTCCTGTCAGATTCGGATGAAAGCCGTCTATGATGGGCTCGTAGTGCACGTGCCCGAACGCCAGGCCTGACGGGTTCCGCGCTTCGCCTGGGCATAGCCGGAAATCGGAACCGACTTTCGGAAAGCCCGATGCGCAGATCCTGATTGTCAGAGCGTCCTTTGCGCGTCGAAAGGACGCACGGCGCTCAGAGTGCGAATATTCGACATCACTCACCACAAAAAAGACGCCTCGCGCGCTGGTGCGAGCGAGGCGAGGCGGGCGCATTACCAACGGATGAGGGAGGAACATCCGCGGCTTCGGAACGCGCCAGGAGAACCCAGCGAGGAAAGTCCAGATGCCGTACCTGAACTTTCGAATGTGTTCATATTAACGCGTTCCGGTTGAGTCTGCCAGGATGAAAAATGACCATTAACACGTTGGGAATGGGGTAAGTTTCGCACAAGTTTCGTTGCGCAGCTAAGTTTTTCTGCTCGTCACCGGCCTTAAAAAGCCTTAGTTTGCGCCGACTCGACCGTTGATTCGATTTTTCAACAGCCGCAACATGCGCTTCTGGAAGTTGACCGCCTCCACCCGGTCGAATCGCGCCTGCAGCCGATCGTGCTCCTCTATACCGCGAGCTGATTCGTTTGAGACGAGCTCCTGCATGGCCTCGCAGCTGCGCTGCTGCGGCAATGCGCGGATGGCGCGCTCCATGGCGCGGGCCTGATCTCTGGCGATCTCGGCATGACGCTCCTCGTGGCGCTTGATGTCGCTCGAAAGTGCGTCCCATATCATCGACAGCTCCTTGCTGGCACCCCTGCGGCTCTTCCAGCGCGGCAGGATGATTTGGGTGTGGACCGTAACCTTGACGTTGCCGACGCGGCATCGGCCATTATCCTGGATATAAGTAGCCTCGCCGCCGAAGCGTATCTTGGTGGCGCCTGGATGGCGCGACGACGAGCCGCTCGCCGTCGGGCCGCGCCGGCTGAGTTCGCGGTCGAGCTCATCCGCGGTTTTGCCGCGGATATCGAAATAGGAATAGCTTTTCGATGCGATCACTTCCGCTGCCGCCGGACTGCCGAGAGCAAGAGCAATGGAAAAGGCGACAGGAAGGCACATATAACGCATTGCAAGCGGCATTCTCAACGCAACCCATGTTGAAATCGACAGGAGCTTGGGGCATAGCCACCGCAAGCGCAATATCGGATGACGGCTTTTTTCGTCATCAATAGGATAAGTCTGGTGACAGGGCTCGAAGGCAGTTTATGGCGTGTGGGCCATGGCCGGGAAATCGAACTCGGCCGTCGCTCGGCGATCATGGCGATCATCAACGTGACGCCGGACTCCTTCTCCGACGGCGGACGTTTTGATACCGTCGATGCCGCCGTTGAACACGCGCTGCAGGCGGTCAGCGACGGTGCCGCGATCGTTGACATCGGCGGTGAATCGACCCGTCCGGGCGCGGCGCCGGTCAGCCCTTCGGAAGAGCAGGCGCGGGTGTTGCCCGTCATCGAGGCGCTACGCGGTCGAACCGAGGCGCTGATCTCGATCGACACCTATCGTGCCGAGACGGCGCGGCTTGCAGTCGGCGCCGGCGCCCATATTGTCAACGACGTCTCCGGACTGCAGAAAGATGCAGGTGTTGCGGATTTGGCCGCGGCCACAGGGGCGGGGCTCTGCATCATGCATACCGGCCGCGACAGGGTCAAACTTGCCGATGTAATCGCTGACCAGGTGCATTTCCTCGAGCGATCGCTTGCGATCGCCGCCGCAGCCGGCGTCAACAGCGACCGGATCGTGCTCGATCCGGGCTTCGGTTTCGCCAAGGAGACTGCGGAGGAGAACATGGAGCTGATGGCGCGGTTTTCCGAACTTTTGCGGTTCGGCCTGCCGTTGCTTGCCGGCACGTCACGCAAACGCTTCCTCGGCGCCGTGACGGGGCGCGAGGCGGCGGAGAGGGACGCGGCGACGGCCGCGACCAGCGTGCTGCTCAGGCTTCAAGGGGCTGCGGTTTTCCGGGTGCACAATGTCGCAATCAACAGGGATGCGCTTGATATCGCCGATGCTATGCTCAATACGCGCCAGGAATTCGAGAGGAAGCGGCCGACATGACCACCTACACGATCACGCTGCAGAACTGCGCCTTCTTCGCGCGCCACGGCGTGCATGACGAAGAGGAATTCCTCGGCCAGCGCTTCTTCGTCGATGCCGAGCTCGATGTCGTCGCGGGCAAGGCGCTTGAAAGCGATTCGATCGACGACACCGTCAATTACGGCATCGCCTTCACAGTGATCGAAGAAATCGTCACCGGCAAGCGACGCTATCTCATCGAAGCTCTGGCGCTCGATATCGCCAAGGGGCTCTGTCAGAAATTTCCACAGGTGCGGCGGGCGAAGATCACGGTGCGCAAGCCGAACGCGCCAGTGCCCGGCGTGCTCGATTTCGTGCAGGTGAGTGTTGAACACTTTGCCTGAGGCTGCATCGCAATCCGCCACACTCGGTCTCGGCGGCAATATCGGCGATCCGGTAACAGCGATGGCCGCGGCGCTGCAGAGGCTGGATGGGCGCGACGACTGTCGTGTCACCGCCGTGTCGCGGCTCTATCGCACGCCGCCCTGGGGCAAAACCGACCAATCATTCTTCTTCAATGCCTGCGCTGCCATCGAAACCCGGCTAGCTGCGGAGGCGTTGCTCGATGTCTGCCTTTCGATCGAGCGGGAGATGAAACGCGAGCGTATCGAGCGTTGGGGGCCGCGCACGCTCGATATCGACGTGCTGACCTATGGCGACGTCGCCCAGCAGGCGCCGCGGCTGGAGTTGCCGCATCCGCGTATGACCGATCGCGGTTTCGTCCTGATGCCGCTTGCCGATATCGCCCCTGGGCTCGTTGTCAGGGGCCGGCCGGTCAGCGACTGGCTCCTCGAGGCTGACGTGACCGGCATCGAGGTCGCTGATGTCAGCGGCGAGTGGTGGCGGAGCGCCTGAGGCTCTAAAACGTGAAACGGCGGTAAACCCGCCGCTTCAGGAAAACCCCTCATGCAGTCCGTCTACTGGATCGAGCCGACGGCCATTTCATCGACCTGACGGGTCAATGTCAGGCCGATAACCGGTATCATCTGGCTTTCGACCTTGACCGATACGGTGACATTCATCGTCTTGTCATCACGGACGCGAGCGATCATCGCGCCGTTCAGCTTGGCGCGGTTGATGCCGACCACGACAGTATCCTCGGTGACCGCGCCGGAGACAACGTCAAGCCCCTTGCCGGCGGCGCCGTCGAGGAACTTGCCCTTGTAGGTCGAGCCCGACTGCGAGATGACGGCGGTCATCGGCTGCTTGAAGACGCCGACGCGGCAGGTGCCGTCGAGCTTGATGCCGGCAGTGCTGTCGCCGGTCGGTTCACCGGTCAGGTTGCAGGTGAATTTCGTGCCCTTGTACTTGCCGGCGACGATCTCGCCGGGCCCTTTCCAGGAACCGGTGACGGATTCGAAGAAGGCCTTGTCGCGGGTTGCGGCAGTGGCTGCCGGAGCGACGTCTGCGACGGGCGACAATGCCGCGGCGGCGAGGCCGCATACGAAGAGAAACTGGCGCGAATACATGGATTTTCCTTGGCAAACACCACTCACGAACTGCTGCCAAGTTTTGCCGAAGAATGGTTAATCCTTCCTTTCGATTGTGCCGAAATGCGAGGGATTGCGTTTCTCTCCCGCCGCGCGGATTTTAAGATCTGGCAACTATGCTGTTGAACCTGCTCGGTTTCGCCAACTTCAACTACGGGAGGGCGTAAGCTGAGGGATGGTCTCGTCAGTTAAGGATTGTTGCCGCGCGGCGACATTGACGGCGTGAGATCCCCGATAAAATCGCCGATTCCCGGTCGCCTCACCGCACGAAAGGCAAGCGGGCGACACAGATCCATCGCCGCGATTCCGATGCGAGCAGTCATCAGGCCGTTGATAACGCCTTCGCCGAGTCGGGCCGACAGCTTCGATGCCAGCCCATGGCCGAGCACCTGCTGGACGAGACTATCGCCGACTGCGATCGAGCCAGTGACAGCGAGATGGGCCAACACGTCACGCAGCAGGCGGAACATGCCCAGCGTGCCGGGGCGGCCTCCGTAGAGCTCGGCCATGGCGCGGATGAGGCGTACGGACTCGTAGAGCACATAAAGCAGATCGACGATCGCGCGCGGGCTAACGGCGGTGACGATCGAGACGCGCTTGGAGGCGTTGACGATGAGGGCCCGCGCTTTGCGGTCGAGCGGGGCGAGCAGCTCGCGCTCGGCCAGGGCGATCAGATGCGGGGGATCGATGACCTCGCCCTCGGTCGCCGTCAGCGTCGCGCGGCCTTTCGCTGTCTCGGGATTGGCCGCAAGAAGCGTGGTGAGTCGCGCAACGACGGCACGCGCCTTCGCCGGCCGTGTCTCCAGGATCGCCGCCTCTGCTTCGGCCTTGATTTCCTGGACAGCGGCAAGGCGCATCATCCCCGCGGTCTCGCGGATGACGAGGGCAAGTACAGCGAGGATACCGATGGCGAGCACGCCAAGAGCTGCATAACCTAGCCAGTCGGCGCGGGTGAAGAGATCGCGAATCAGCCGGTCGGTCCAGAGGCCGAGCCCGAGCGACAGCAGGATGCCAAAGGCGCCAAGGGCGATCTTGCCGAAGGAGGTGCGCCGCTTGCGCGGCGTTGCCACCGGCACTGCGCTCAGATCCCGATCGGGATTGATGAAGGGATCCTCCTCGTCGGGCGTCAGAACGATGTCGTCCGCGAAGCTTTCCGGTTTGCGCCGGCCTTGCTGTTGCCCGCCGTTGTCGCGCGGCTCGGCAGCCTCATCCTCATAGGCGAAGGCGGCGGGCGGGCGGCGCGGCAAATCGGAAGGGGGCTTGCTCATGCGAGACGGTCTCCGAACAGGAACTGCATGGCGCGGTCGAGGCGGATATGGGGTACTGACAGCTTGATGCCGCCGCCGGTCTCCTCCAGATGCGGCGGGCGGAATCTGACGACGTTAACGTCGGGGAGGGTGTCGGCGGTCTCGCCTGAGGGGATTCGATCGAACAGGCTTTCCGGATCCTGCGGCAGGTCTCCGGGGAAAATTGCAGTCTTTCTCTGGCCGTCGAATCGCTCGCCTGCGATGGTTTCGCCCTCCATCGGCGTGCCGACGATGACAGGCAGGTCATGGCCGTTGCGTTTGACCGAAGCCTCGCGCGTGGCGCGCACGGAAGCGAGCGCCATCACATCGATGCCGGCTCCCGCCATGCCGATGCGGGCGATGGCGCGATCGACGAGGCGGCGGGTCAGCGCATCGAGCCGATCATGGCTCTCATGATGAAGATGGTCGGCTTTGGTGGCGGCGACCAGCACGCGATCGATGCGGCGCCCCAGCAGCGAGGAGAGCAGCGAGTTGGTGCCGGGGCGGAAGCAGGCAAGCACATCGGTCAGCGCGCGTTCCAGATCCTGGACGGCTTCGGGGCCGCGGTTCATTGCCTGCAGCGCGTCGACGAGCACGATCTGGCGGTCGAGCCGGGCGAAGTGCTCGCGGAAGAAGGGTTTGACGACGACGGATTTATAGGCCTCATAGCGTCGCTCCATCATCGGCCAGAGCGAGCCGCGATCGGGACGCGCGCCCGGCGGCAGGACGAGTGGCGCGAAGGTCAGCGCGGGCGAGCCGTCGAGATCGCCGGGCAGAAGCAGGCGCCCCGGTGGCAAGGTGGAGAGCGAGCGATCGTCGGCCTTGCAGGCCTTGAGATAATCGGCAAAGGCGGTGGCAAGCTCGCGGGCCACCATCTCGTCGGCGCCGGCATTGATATCGGCGGCACGTGTCAGCGCCAGCCATTGCCGCGACAGTTCGGAGCGAACGCCGATTTGCGCAAGCGCGATCGTCTCCTCGCTGAAGGCGCGATAGTCCTTGCCGAGCAGCGGCAGGTCGAGCAGCCATTCGCCGGGATAATCGACGATATCGATCGAAAGCCGGCCGGGTGAGAACAGGCGGTTCCAGCCGCTGGCGCTCTGATAATCGAGCGTGATGCGCAGTTCGGAAATGGCCCGGGTCGAATCCGGCCAGACGCGGTCCTTCACCAGCGCCCGGATATGATCCTCATATTGAAAGCGGGGCACGGCATCGTCAGGCTGCGGCTCCAGCCGCACGGCGGAAACGCGCCCCGACTGCACCGGCTCGAACAGCGGCAGCCGACCGCCATGCAGGAGATTGTGAACAAGCGAGGAGATGAAGACCGTCTTGCCGGAACGAGAGAGGCCGGTGACGCCGAGCCGCACGGTTGGATTGACGAGGCCGCTTGCCCTGTCGGCGAGATTATCAAACGCGATGCGGGCGTCGTCGGCGAGGGATGTCAGGCGTGGCGGCAAGGCGCAATTCCGGTTGATGATTGCCAGGAATATAGGAAGACCGGGCCGCCCGAAAAAGAAGCGGATTCAGAGCATTTCCATTTTTCTTCGGATTTCGAAAATCCCCTATCTTCTTGTTTTAACGCAATTCCGGACGCAAAATCGCTGCACAGTTTTGCTGGAATTGCCCTGGAGACTTCAGGCGACGAGAAAATCGACAAGGCGCCAAGCGGTCACGGAGGCGTCGAAATCGAGAACGGCGAGGCCTGCCGTCGGGAAGCCGGCGGGAAGTGCGTTGACTATAGCCTGGTGGCCGATCAGCGCCTCAAGCGCCTGCTCGATGGTCGGGTTGTGGCCGACCAGCATGACGGCGGCCTCATCCTGCGCATCGACGATTTCGAGATAGGTATCGACCGTAGCATTGTAGAGCGCGTCGACGTAACGCACGTCCAGCGTCACACCCATCGCCCGATGGACGGCATCGGCGGTGTCGCGGCACCGTAGCGCCGTCGAGCTGATCAGAAGATCGGGACGGTAGCCCTTATCAGCGGCCTTGTCGGCGATGATTTCTGCATCGCCATACCCTTTTTCGTTGAGCGGCCGGTCGAAATCGCGCTGTCCGGGTTCGGCCCAGGCGGCCTCGGCATGACGCAGGAGAAAGATTCGATTGGGGGGAGGCAGCGGTACGGTCATGGGCAAATCCAGGATCGGCGGGCCTTTTCAGTAGCGGTTGCGATCATCCGCCGTCAACCGCCAGCCATGCCGCGCCCGCCGAAAACCTGGCTGACAACACGGCGTTTTGAAGGCGAAGCAAAAATTGCGAGCTCGAATAATCATGAGAAAATAGCCCGTTAGCCGAAAATTGTAACAGATTTAAAAATCTGTTTAGCTGTCGTATTTGGCTTGAATCGCGGCTAGCGCTTGGGATATACACCCCGCCAGATGAGATGTTCTTCAGGAGAATCGCGTTGAGTGAGAAGATCGATCTTAGCAATTACGTTCCCTCGGAAGAGGAAGAGTTCATGAACGTAAACCAGCGTGCCTACTTCAGGGCGAAGCTGGTCGCCTGGAAAAACGATATCCTTAGAGAAGCGCGCGAAACACTCGACCATCTGGCTGAGGAAAGCGCAAACCATCCCGATCTCGCCGACAGGGCGTCGTCGGAAACCGACAGGGCGATCGAACTTCGCGCCCGCGACCGGCAGAGAAAGCTGATTTCCAAGATCGACGCGGCGCTGCAGCGCATCGAAGACGGCACCTACGGCTATTGTGAAGAAACCGGCGAACCAATCGGTCTCAAGCGTCTCGACGCCCGTCCGATTGCGACGCTGTCGATCGAGGCGCAGGAGCGCCACGAGCGTCGCGAAAAGGTCTACCGCGACGAATGACAATTCCCATGCAGGCATGAGCCATATTAGCGCCGCGATTTGTTCGCGGCGCTTCTTTGTTGAGCATCTGCCCCGGCGTTTTGAGGGAGGTTATAGGGGTGCGCCTGTCGCCAACGCTTTCCAGTAGGGCTCCCGCTCGGCCTCCATGGCGAGATCGATCATGACGAGGGTGCCATTCCTGATGCGCCGCCGCATGATGTCTGCCCGGTCGGGTTCCGTTCGACAGACGCCCTGATCGTGAAGAGCCAGCAGGCGGGAGCGAGATATCTTCAACTCGCCGGCCAGCAACCGATCCAGGCGTATATTCGTGGGAAACGGGGCCATCAGTTCGATCTCGAGGCTCGTCCAGCCTGTGGTCTCGTGCCGTATCTCCTTGGCGATGTCGACTTCGGCGAACTCATCCACGCGCTGTGACTTGCGTCGCAGCGCATCAAGGTTGAATGTTTCCGACCGAATCCAGTCCGGATCGTTGGACTGCAGCGCGCCAAGAATCATTGGATCGATGTCACGGATGTTCCGGCGCTCGAAGATCGGCCGGTTCCATGTCCTTTCGCAGATCAGGCATTTGTAGATAAGCCAGGCGTCGAGCTTGCGACCGCTGGCATTGAGCCGGATCTTGCCGCTGGATCTGAAAGCTCTGAGACTTCCGCATCCGCTGCACGCAATCCATGGCTGCGGCGCCGTCCTGGGAGTGATGGTCCATCGGACCCGGAGTGTCTTGCACATATCGTCTTGGTCTTCCGTTCGGAAGTCCACCAAGATGGTGCATGAGAAGACCCTTGCGGGCGCGGTATGGCGATGTTGTGGGCGGCTGAAGAGCTGAGACAGCGGAGCTGCACATGGCACATGTTAACAATGCCAGACCGGTCTCTCGCCACCACCCGATGAACATGCTCGCATGCCGCCAGCGTGTCGCTTGCAGCAATACGGGTGAAACTGGAGTGAGACCGGTATTTACTTAGGCAAAGTCTACCTCGAATGCGCCGATGCTCTTCGACCTGATCGATAGCAAATGCTTGGCGAGTTAGGGAGCCCTCAAGGGGGGCGCCACCTGAAAGCCGCAGCACTGCGACTTTTATGCAACTTTGCGATGAGGGCCGAAGTGCAGCAACCGGATATGAGCGTTTTCCTACTTGTCGCGATTGACGCTCATTTCACCGAAGATGCGGGCAACTTCTTTTTGCAGTTCGGTATCGGCGCCGGTGATGGGGGCAAGTTCTGGATCGCGGCGCGGGAGGGTGGCTGGCTGCGGTGCGGCCTGGCGGGCCTGGTTTGACGGGACCGGCACGAGGCGCTCGGCTGTCAGATTGTTAGCCATTTCCTGTTCCAATACCCGCTGGAAATCATGGCGAATCGCCGCTGCCGAGTGCGCAGCCGCATCGTCCTCGGCCGTGGCCGGTACCGCGCGCGGCGCCGGCATGTCCGAGACGGAGACCTCGGGCTCGATGCGCTGCTGCGGCAGCACGCGCTGGCGGGCGGCATCCAGAATCTCGGCGGCGCTCGCGGTATCGCGAAATGGCGCCGGTTGCGCGGCGGCGGGAGCGGGGTGACGTTCCCCAGCGCGGGATTGGGGCGGCACAGGGCGGGGAGAATGATCGCGTTCGGCCGATGGAGGTGCCGTCACGGGTTCTGGTGGAAGCGGGCTGGTGGCCACCGGTGGCGGCACGATAGGTGGGGCCGAAGGCTCGGGCCGCGAACGCTGCTCCGGAGCGGCGGGCGCTGCGAAGGAGGGCTCGGCTGCCGGCTCGGCGCGGGGTGTGGTCGGCGCACGGGCCGCGGAAACAGGTGGTGTTTCCGGCCGCGGGACTGTTATCGGCCGCTCCGCGGCCGGCTCCGGGCGATAGACGCTTTCCGGCTGTTCGGCCGTCTCCGCCAGAATGCGGCTTTCGATGACGATATCGGTCGGGCCGCCGATCATGATGAGATGCTCGACATCGTCTCGGCGCACCAGCACCAGCCGGCGGCGGGCATCGACGGCGGCCGCATCCAGGACCTGCAGGCGGGGCTGACGGTTGCGGCCGCCGCGTACGAAGGGCGACGGAGCGCGGCCTCGGATCAGCCAAAGTGCGAGAATGAGCAGGAGGAGCGCCAGGCCGACGCCACCGGCCGCAAGCAGGAAATTGCTGCCATAGTCTGCGACAAGATCATCGAACATAGTCACTCACTCCATTTCACATTCGGCACATATTGACGACTTTTCCGTTTCTTAGGCAAGGGCCGCCGGTTCTGTCCAGCGATGCGCGAAGGCGATCTCGTGTCATGCCGAATTGCAGCTACGGGCTTCCTACGCGGGCATCAGGGCGCAGATGGCGCTCTTGCCTGTGAATTCAAGCGGTCTTGCCGGCGCCCGGTGTTTTTGCCGACGTGGCAAATTGCTAAGAAGAAAAGAGCGCCTGATTCCCGGTTCTTGTTTGTGCTACGAGGGGGGAGGGGCTTATGCGAGGAATACATGACGAAACCGCGTCAGGCCGACGACTATAACGCACCACTTGTGGATCGTGGGGGGCGTTCTGGCACGGTTTTGCGTATTCTTCTCCTTGCTCTCGTGCTGATCGCAGCCGCCGGCGCTTTTATCGTCTTCAAGCGAACGCTCGATAACGAGATGGTGCTCGGCGGTCTTGGCGTGCTTGCCATGGTCGGCATTTTCTTCCTGGTATCCTCCGTCATCGGCTTCATCGAAGTGATGCCGCAGCGCCAGTCCGACAGCCTCGCGCGCGCTTTCCTCAACAGTCACCCGGACGGCACGCTGATCACGGACGAAAAGGGCCGGATCGTCTATGCCAACGCCGCCTACGGTGCGCTCACCGGCGCGCGAAAGGCAACAGAAGTGCAGACTTTGGAAACACTGCTGTCGCGGCACCGCGAATCCAACGAGGCGCTCTACCGGCTGGTCAATGGTCTGCGCGAGGGCAAGGAAGGCCGGGAGGAATTCCGCCTGCTGCGCGCCATCGGGCCTGGCAGCAACAGCTCGGGCGCACATTGGTACCGGCTGAAGGTGCGGCTGCTGCAGCCGGAGGATGATGGCGGCAAACCACTGCAGATCTGGCAGATCACCGACATCACCGCCGAACGCGACGATCAGGAGCGCTTCTTCAAGGAGCTGCAGAATGCGATCGACTATCTCGACCACGCACCGGCCGGCTTCTTCTCCGCCGGCAGGAAGGGCGAGATCTTCTACTTGAACGCTACGCTTGCGGAGTGGCTGGGGCTCGACCTGACCAAGTTCCTGCCGGGCTCGATGTCGATCGGCGATCTGGTGGCGGGCGAGGGGCTGGCGCTGATCCAGTCGGTACAGGCCGAGCCAGGCCTTAAGAAGACCGTGACTTTGGATCTCGACCTGCGCAAGACCAATGGCCAGAGCCTGCCAGTGCAGATCATTCACAGCGTCACCTCGATGCGCGACGGCGCGCCCGGTGAAAGCCGGACGATCGTGCTGGCGCGCGGGAAGAGCAGCGAGAGCGGTCAATCCGCTTCGGCTGCCGCCATGCGCTTCACGCGCTTCTTCAACAATACCCCGATGGCGATCGCCTCGGTCGACGGCGACGGACGCATCCTGCGCACCAACGCGCCGTTCCTGAAGCTGTTTTCCGGCATCGTCTCGCGCGATGACCTGGAAAAGGCGCCGTATCTCGAAACGATAGTTCAGGAGAGCGATCGGCCGCAACTGGCCGCGGCGCTGGCGGCCGCCAAGGACCGGCAGAGTGACATTTCGCCACTCGACACCCGCACGCCAACCGACGAGGCGCGCTATTTCCGCTTTTATGTCAACGCCGTCATCGACCAGAGCGACGAGGCGCCGGAAGAGGCGGCGATCGTCTATGCCGTCGAGGTGACCGAACAGAAGGCGCTGGAAGCGCAGATGGCGCAGACGCAGAAGATGAACGCTGTAGGAACGCTCGCCGGCGGCATCGCGCATGATTTCAATAACGTGCTGACGGCGATCCTGCTTTCTTCCGATCATCTGCTGCTGCAGGCGCGTCCTTCCGATGCGAGCTTCGCCGATCTCATGGAGATCAAGCGCAACGCCAACCGCGCCGCGGTGCTGGTGCGCCAGCTGCTCGCCTTCTCACGCAAACAGACGATGCGGCCCTCGGTGCTGAACCTGACCGATGTCATCGGCGACCTGCGCATGCTGGTGGACCGGCTGCTCTCGGGCACCAACGTCAAGCTCGACGTGCAATATGGCCGCGATCTCTGGCCCGTCAAAACCGACCTTTCGCAGTTCGAGCAGGTGCTGATCAATCTCTGCGTCAATGCGCGCGACGCCATGCCCGATGGCGGCACTCTGACGCTGCGCACCCGCAACCTGACCGCAGCCGACGTCTCCGCCTTCAACTATTCATACATGCCGGCCGAGGACATGGTGCTGGTCGAGGTGGCCGATACCGGTACAGGCATCGCGCCCGAGATCATGGACAAGATCTTCGAACCATTCTTCACCACCAAGGATGTCGGTAAGGGCACCGGGCTTGGCCTCGCCATGGTGTATGGCATCGTCAAGCAATCAGGCGGCTACATCCAGCCGGAATCCGAAGTCGGCAAAGGCACGACCTTCCGCGTGTTCCTGCCACGCTACATTCCCGAGCCGGCGGTCGCGGCCGAGGCGGGATCGATCGACAATGCGATCAATGAAGTCGCCACCGCGCCCGAGGCGCCCCCCGCGCAGCAGCCGGAGGACCTGACCGGCTCGGCCGTCGTCCTTCTCGTCGAAGACGAGGAGGCGGTGCGCCGCGGCGGCAAGCGCATGCTGGAAACACGGGGGTACACTGTGCACGAGGCGGGCTCGGGCGTCGAGGCGCTGAGCATTATGGAAGAACTCGAGGGCAAGGTCGACATCGTCGTTTCCGACGTCGTCATGCCCGAAATGGACGGCCCGACGCTGCTGCGCGAATTGCGCAAGAGCTACCCCGACCTGAAGTTCATCTTCGTCTCCGGCTATGCCGAAGATGCCTTCGCCCGCAATCTGCCGCCGGATGCGAAATTCGGTTTCCTGCCGAAGCCTTTCTCGCTGAAGCAGCTCGCTGTTGTGGTCAAAGAGACGCTGGATAGCTGATCGGGTGATTGTGAGGGCTGCCGTGTGGCACACCCTCTCCGGAGATTGCCAAGCTGTAAGACCAGCCCGCCCGTCAAAAATCACTCACCAAGAGCCACGGCAATCTCCGCCGCAAGCCGCGCATTGTTCTCCACCAGCGCAATATTCGTCTTCAGGCTCTGGCCGTCCGTCAGGTCAAAGATCGTGCTCAAGAGATAGGGCGTCACCGCCTTGCCGGTGATTTCGTCGCGCTCGGCGCTGTCGAGCGCCCGTTCGATATAGATCTCCATCTCCTCGCGCGCGATCTCGTCGGCCTCGGGCACGGGGTTGGCGACGAGCATGCCGCCGTCGATGCCGAGCTGTTCGCGCACCGTCTGGAAATTGGCGATGGCCGCCGGACTGTTCAGCGACAGCGGGCTGCGGATGCCTGATGAACGCGACCAGAAGGCGGGGAATTCTTCACTCTCATAGGTAACCACGGGCACGCCGCGGGTCTCCAGCACTTCAAGCGTCTTCGGAATGTCGAGGATTGCCTTGGCTCCGGCGGAGACCACGATAACGCGGGTGCGCGCAAGTTCCTCGAGATCGGCTGATATATCGAAGCTTTCCTCGGCGCCGCGGTGCACGCCGCCGATGCCGCCTGTGGCAAAGACGCGAATGCCGGCGCGGGCGGCCGCGATCATCGTCGCCGCGACCGTGGTGGCGCCGGTGCGGCGTTCGGAGATCGCGAAGGCGAGATCGGCGCGCGACACCTTCATCACCTCTTTCGCCTTGGCAAGTTGCTCGAGTTCCGCAGCTTCAAGGCCGATATGCAGCGTGCCGTGGATGACGGCGATCGTCGCCGGCACCGCGCCCTGATCGCGAATAATTGTCTCGACGCTGCGCGCCATTTCGATGTTGCCGGGATAGGGCATGCCATGGGTGATGATCGTCGATTCCAGCGCCACCAGGGGCGCGCCGCGCTGCTTGGCGCTGGCGACCTCCTTCGAATAGGCGATCGGCAGAAGAGGGGAAATGGGCTTGGTCATGGTCTTGTCCTGTCGTCGATAGAGCGTGATGCCGAAAAATGCCGGCGGTGTTCGGAGGACATCATGCTCAACTCCTTAGTTAGGCGCTTCAATGCAGAATTCTCGCCACGGGAACAAGGGCAAGCGCTTCATTCAGGCCATCCGCGGTCAGATTTTCGTTGACGGCGTGCCGCGACTGAACGGTGAGCGCTGCCGCTGCTGCGCCATAGCGGACGGCTTCCTCGAGCGGTAGGCCTGTTATCAGGGCGGCAAGCGTGCCGGCGGCAAGCGAATCGCCTGCGCCGGTGACATCGGCGACGGCGTCGGCGACCGGCGGCTGCAGCGTGGCGACGCAGCCTTCACGAATCGCTACGAGCTCGCGCTGGCCTCGGGTGACGACAGCGCTCCTGATACCCATCGCCTTCAGCAGCGGAGCCCAGCCGGCCGCATCCTGCGGCTGTTGCCCGACGAGGACGGCGGCCTCGGCTTCATTGAGGAATAGGTAGTCGATATCCTTGATGGACGGCTTCAGCCTGACGACTTTCGCCGGCGAGATGGCAATGGCCCCAACTGGTTTGTCCAGGGAGTGTGCCTTCGCGACGATCGCCGTGATTGTCTCTTCCGGCAGATTGGCATCGACGAGAATGCAATCATGAGCGGCGAAGGCCTCTCGCACCCAGCGGATGGAAAGGCGCCGCGGCACGAAGAAGCGGTAGAGATCCATGTCGGCAAGGGCGATCACGAGGTCGCCGGTCTTCTCGATGATCGCGGTATAGCTCGGCGTCTTGCGGTCGAGGAAGACGAAGGGCCGGTCGTCGATGCCGGCGAAATCGGCAGCTTCGCCGACCATTTCGCCGAAGGGATCGCCGCCGCGCGGCGAGATCATTGTCACGTGAAAACCCAGTCTTGCAAGGTTGCGCGCCGCGTTAAAACCGCCGCCGCCCGGCTCCTCGAACCAGGTGCCGGGATTGCTGGCACCTGGCGCCGTTTCGCCGGAGATGCGGCCGCGCCGGTCGATATGGGCACCACCGAGAACGAGAATCTTTTTCATCAGCTTACCCGCTATGATAATGCGCGGAGGGCGAATCGATGCGTTCCGCCTGGCTGCGAAAAAGCCCGCGCATTTGGCCTAAGCCGTTGCTTTGCATCGATAAAACAAATGTAGAACACGGACCATTTTACCTTTTTCTTTCAAATGTTTGTTCGCCCATTGCGGGAATGGAACAAATAGGGTACAAACTCGACATTGCTTGAGCGGCTTCAATAACCTAAAGGTGGATCGGATGTCTCAGAATTCATTGCGGCTGGTAGAGGACAAATCGGTGGACAAAAGCAAGGCGCTTGAAGCGGCACTCTCACAGATAGAGCGGTCGTTCGGCAAGGGCTCGATCATGAAACTCGGTTCCAACGAGAACGTTGTCGAGATCGAAACTGTTTCGACGGGCTCGCTTGGCCTCGATATTGCACTCGGCATTGGCGGTCTGCCGAAGGGCCGTATCATTGAAATCTATGGACCGGAAAGCTCGGGCAAAACAACGCTTGCGCTGCAGACCATTGCGGAATCGCAGAAGAAGGGCGGCATCTGCGCCTTCGTCGATGCCGAACACGCGCTCGACCCTGTCTATGCCCGCAAGCTTGGCGTCGATCTGCAGAACCTCCTGATCTCGCAGCCAGACACCGGCGAGCAGGCGCTGGAAATCACCGACACGCTGGTGCGCTCCGGCGCCGTCGACGTTCTCGTCGTCGACTCGGTCGCCGCGCTGACGCCGCGCGCCGAAATCGAAGGCGAGATGGGCGACAGCCTGCCGGGCATGCAGGCCCGACTGATGAGCCAGGCGCTGCGCAAACTGACTGCTTCGATCTCCAAGTCGAACTGCATGGTGATATTCATCAACCAGATCCGCATGAAGATCGGCGTCATGTTCGGTTCGCCGGAAACGACGACCGGTGGCAATGCGCTCAAATTCTATGCCTCCGTGCGCCTCGACATTCGCCGCATCGGCTCGGTCAAGGAGCGCGAGGAAGTGGTCGGCAACCAGACCCGCGTCAAAGTTGTCAAGAATAAGATGGCGCCGCCCTTCAAGCAGGTCGAGTTCGACATCATGTATGGCGAAGGCGTATCGAAGACAGGCGAGCTCGTCGATCTCGGCGTCAAGGCTGGTATCGTCGAGAAGTCGGGCGCCTGGTTCTCCTATAACAGCCAGCGTCTAGGTCAGGGCCGCGAAAACGCCAAGACCTTCCTGCGCGACAATCCGGATCTCGCCCGCGAAATCGAGCTGGCGCTGCGCCAGAATGCCGGCCTGATCGCCGACCGATTCCTGCAGAATGGCGGGCCGGACGCCGATGACGGCGATGCCGCCGCGGAAATGTAATTTTCGCGCCTGATCTTGATCGGATATCTCAGCCGGCCGCATTCCCTCATCAGAATGCGGCCGGTTTTGTTTGTCGGCTGGACAGTGGCGGAGGCGAACGTTAAAAGCCGATGAATTTGTATTTACCGGCCTCGGGCAGCATTGAAGGGCATAGAATGAGCGGCGTGAACGATATCCGGTCGACCTTCCTCGACTATTTCAAGAAGAACGGCCACGAGATCGTTCCGTCGAGCCCGCTCGTGCCGCGCAACGACCCGACGTTGATGTTCACCAATGCCGGCATGGTGCAGTTCAAAAATGTCTTCACCGGCCTTGAAAAACGTCCTTATGCGACTGCGACAACCTCGCAGAAGTGCGTGCGCGCCGGCGGCAAACATAATGACCTCGATAATGTCGGTTATACCGCCCGTCACCTGACCTTCTTCGAAATGCTCGGTAATTTTTCCTTCGGCGACTATTTCAAGGAGAATGCGATCGAGCTTGCATGGAAGCTGGTGACTGAAGGCTTCGATCTGCCGAAGCATCGGCTGCTGGTGACCGTCTATTCCGAAGACGAGGAAGCAGCGGCGCTGTGGAAGAAAATCGCCGGCTTCTCCGACGACAAGATCATCCGCATCCCGACCTCCGACAATTTCTGGCAGATGGGCGATACCGGCCCCTGCGGCCCGTGCTCGGAAATCTTCATCGACCAGGGCGAGAATGTCTGGGGCGGCCCTCCCGGTTCGCCTGAGGAAGACGGCGACCGGTTCCTGGAATTCTGGAACCTAGTTTTCATGCAGTTCGAGCAGACCGAGCCTGGGGTTCGCAATCCGCTGCCGCGTCCTTCGATCGACACCGGTATGGGTCTGGAGCGCATGGCCTGCATCCTCCAAGGCGTTCAAAGCGTCTTCGAGACCGATCTTCTCCGCACGCTGACCGGCACCATCGAGGATACGATAGGCGTCAAGGCGGAAGGCAGCGCCAGCCACCGCGTCATCGCCGACCACCTGCGCTCCTCGGCCTTCCTGATCGCCGACGGCGTTCTGCCGTCGAACGAAGGCCGCGGCTATGTGCTGCGCCGTATCATGCGTCGCGCCATGCGGCATGCACAGCTTCTCGGCGCCAAGGAGCCGCTGATGTACAAGTTGCTGCCGGCGCTCGTGCAGGAGATGGGCCGCGCCTATCCTGAACTCGTGCGCGCCGAGGCGCTGATCTCGGAGACGCTGAAGCTCGAAGAAGGCCGCTTCCGCAAGACGCTGGAGCGTGGCCTGTCGCTGCTCTCGGATGCGACCACAGATCTCGGCAAGGGCGACATGCTGGATGGCGAGACGGCCTTCAAGCTTTACGATACCTACGGCTTCCCGCTCGACCTGACGCAAGACGCCCTGCGCGCTCGCGAGATCGGCGTCGACATCTCCGGCTTCACCGATGCCATGGAGCGCCAGAAGGCGGAGGCCCGCTCGCACTGGGCCGGCTCCGGCGAGAAGGCAACCGAAACCGTCTGGTTCGAGCTTCGCGAAAAGCATGGTGCAACCGAGTTCCTCGGTTACGACACCGAAGCCGCTGAAGGCGTGGTGCAGGCGATCGTCAGGGATGGCGCCGTTACGGAAGAAGTCAAAGCCGGCGACAAAGTGCAAATTGTCGTCAACCAGACGCCGTTCTACGGGGAATCCGGCGGTCAGATGGGTGATACCGGCGTCATTTCGTCCGACCACGGCAGGATCGAGATCTCAGACACGCAGAAGAAGGGCGAGGGCCTCTTCGTGCATTCCGGAGCCGTCGTCGAAGGTGCATTCAAGACCGGGGATGCTGTTGTTCTGACGGTCGACCATGCCCGTCGTTCGCGCCTGCGCGCCAACCATTCGGCAACCCACCTGCTGCACGAGGCGCTGCGCGAAGTGCTCGGCACGCACGTTGCCCAGAAGGGTTCGCTGGTTGCGCCCGAGCGCCTGCGTTTCGACGTATCGCATCCCAAACCTATGTCGGCCGAGGAACTTAAGGTCGTCGAGGACATGGCAAACGAGATCGTTCTGCAGAATGCCCCCGTCACCACCCGCCTGATGAGCGTCGACGATGCGATCGCAGAAGGCGCGATGGCGCTCTTCGGCGAGAAATACGGCGATGAGGTGCGCGTCGTTTCGATGGGCACGGGTCTGCATGGCGCGAAGACCGACAAGCCTTACTCGGTCGAGCTCTGCGGCGGCACGCATGTGTCGGCGACCGGTCAGATCGGCCTCGTCCGTATCCTCGGGGAAAGCGCAGTTGGCGCTGGCGTTCGCCGTATCGAAGCGGTGACCGGTGAAACGGCGCGTGAATATCTTGCCGAGCAGGACGAGCGCGTGAAGACGCTCGCGGCGTCGCTCAAGGTCCAGCCGGCGGAAGTCCTGTCGCGCGTCGAGGCGCTGATCGATGAGCGCCGCAAGCTCGAGAAGGAACTGGCCGATGCCAAGCGCAAGCTCGCCATGGGCGGCGGGCAGGGCGGCTCGGCTGATGCCGTGCGCGAAGTCGCGGGCGTCAAGTTCCTCGGCAAGGCGATATCGGGCGTCGACCCGAAGGATCTGAAGGGCCTTGCCGACGACGGCAAGACCAGCATCGGCTCCGGCGTCGTCGCCCTTGTCGGCGTGTCCGACGACGGCAAGGCGAGCGCAGTCGTTGCGGTGACGCCGGATCTCGTTCAGCGCTACAGCGCCGTCGATCTCGTTCGCATCGCCTCGGCCGCTCTCGGCGGCAAGGGCGGCGGTGGCCGCCCCGACATGGCCCAAGCCGGTGGCCCGGACGGCTCGAAGGCTGATGACGCCATCGAGGCCGTGGCTCTGGCGCTGGCCGGCTGATCGATCACACAGCGGAATATTCGAAAGGCGGGGCCTTGGCTTCCGCCTTTTTTGTTTTCGGCTTCCGCTGCAAGTTCCGCAAGCTTTGTCAAATCGAGATATGATTGTCTGCAGTCGATCGATTTGCAATAGGGCTTCGACATGGACAGCGGGCGATCTATGGCGAGACGCTGGCGGCCACCGTCAAGCGGCTCAGGCTGCATCGCGCGGCGGGCGAGATTGTCAGCACCGAGCTTGCTGTCAGCGAGATTGCGAAGCGATCCGGCTATCCCAATCTCCAATCCTTCAACCGCATCTTCAAAATCGGTCTACGGCATGCCGCCGGCGCGCTACCGGAACGAGGGAAGCCAAATAACGTTCCGACCCTCACCTAACGGAAAGACCACAGCCATGTTAGACGTTACCTTGCGGCAGATCGAGCCGACCGACTGATCGGCGTCGCCCATACCGGTTCCTACATGCAGATCGGCAAAGCCTTCGATACATTGTTCGGCACACTTTACGCCCGCGGCTTTGCCAAGCCGTATATGCGGATGATCGGCGTCTATCTCGACGATCCCGACACCGTGCCGGCCGCGAAACTACGCTCCATCGCCTGCGTCACCAGCACCCGTGGGTTGTCCACTGAAGCGCCGCTCGAGCGACGCACGATCGAGGGCGGCGACTATGCCGTCCTGCGCCACAAGGGTCCTTATGCGGGCATGTACATGGCCTATCAGTGGCTTTATTCCGAATGGTTGCCGAAATCGGGACGGCAGCTGAAGGACAGCGTCATGTTCGAGGAATATCTCAACAACCCGCGCGACGTGCCGCCGACAGAACTGATGACGGATATTCACGTGCCGCTTGCCTGACGGCTGCATCCCGGCGCGGCATTCTGGACGCCGCGCCGGGATGAGAGTCAGGCAGCCTGCATCGTTTTGCCGGCCTCGTCGTCCAGAGCGTTCGCCCGTTTGTAGGCCTCGCGCTCGCTGATGCGTCCGAAATAATCGATGAAGGCTTGGCGCTTCTCGATGCTGCCGAAGCCGAGGCCCCATCCGATATGAGCACCGACATAGACATCGGCGGCGGTAAAGCGCTCGCCGGTGACGTAGGTCGATTGGGAGACGGCCATCTCAAGTGTATTCATGACGTCGCCGAAACCGCCGCAGCCGGCCATGCGCAGGCGTTCTGTCGGAATTTCGAAGCCGAGCGCCTTCATCGTCACCGCCGATTCGAGGGGGCCGGCGGCAAAGAACATCCAGCGATAGTAGCGGGCGCGTTCTTCCGGCCGCGGCGCAAGGCCCCTTTCCGGGAAAGTCTCTGCCAGATAGGCACAGATCGCTGCGCATTCGGTAACGACGGTGTCGCCGTGGCGGATTGCCGGCACTTTGCCCATCGGATTGACGCGGAGATATTCCGGCGCCTTCATGGTTTCACCGAAAGTCAGCAGTTCCGTGCGATAGGGCTGGCCGATTTCCTCCAGCATCCAGCGCGCGATACGGCCGCGCGACATCGGGTTCGTATAGAATACCAGCTCTTCGGTCATGACGTCCTCCTCGTGTTCCCTTGGCTTTTCCATTGCCGTCGCCCGGAATCAATAGTGCGGCGAGACCTTTGTGCAAGGGGCTAAAGCGCCTTGCGGTATTGGATGAAACCCGAGCGCTCGGCGACCCTGTCATAGAGCTGCCGGGCCGCTGCATTCGTTTCATGCGTCATCCAGTAGAGCCTGCCTGCACCGTTCGCGCGCGCGAGGTCGGCGACTGCATCGATCAGTGCCGCGCCGGTGCCGAGCCCGCGCTGGCTGTCCTTGACATAGAGATCCTGCAGATAGCAGGTCCATTGCGGCAGCCAGCAGGAGCGGTGAAAGATGGCATGGACAATGCCCACCAGGCGACCGTCATCGTCGAAGGCGCCGAGCGCGTGCATCGGCTCGTCGGGATCGTGAAAGCGGGCCCAGGTAAGATCCGTCGTTTCAGGCGGGATGACGACTTCGTAGAAACGTTGGTAGGCAGCCCATAAGGGTTCCCAGGCGGCACGGTCGGAAGGTTGGAGCGGGCGTACACTTGCCGTCATTTTCAGCTCTCCCAATAAAAAACGGCGGGAGATCCCCGCCGTTTCAACGCTATTCCAAAAAGGCCAGCTTACGCCATGGCCTTCTGCAGGTTCTGATCGATCTTGTCGAGGAAGGCGGTGGTGGAGAGCCACGGCTGATCCGGGCCAATGAGCAGCGCCAGGTCCTTGGTCATAAATCCAGCTTCGACGGTGTCGACGCAGACCTTTTCCAACGTGGAAGCGAACTTGGCCAGCTCGGCATTGTCATCGAGCTTGGCGCGGTGGGCGAGGCCGCGGGTCCAGGCGAAGATCGAAGCGATCGAATTCGTCGAGGTTTCCTGACCCTTCTGGTGCTGACGGTAGTGGCGGGTGACCGTGCCGTGAGCGGCTTCGGCTTCGACCGTCTTGCCATCGGGCGTCAGCAGAACCGAAGTCATCAGGCCGAGTGAGCCGAATCCCTGGGCGACGGTATCAGACTGGACGTCGCCGTCGTAATTCTTGCAAGCCCAGACGTAGCCGCCAGACCACTTCAGGGCCGAGGCGACCATGTCGTCGATCAGGCGGTGTTCATAGGTGATGCCGACTTCCTTGAACTGATCCTTGAATTCCGTTTCGTAGACTTCCTCGAAGATGTCCTTGAAGCGGCCGTCATAGGCCTTGAGGATGGTGTTCTTGGTCGACAGGTAAACCGGCCACTTGCGCATCAGGCCATACATCATCGAGGCGCGGGCGAATTCGCGGATCGATTCATCGAGATTGTACATGGCCATGGCAACGCCGGCGCCCGGCGCGTTGAAGACTTCCTTCTCGATGACGGTGCCGTCTTCGCCGACGAACTTGATCGTCAGCTTACCCTTGCCGGGGAACTTGAAGTCGGTGGCGCGGTACTGGTCGCCGAAAGCGTGACGGCCGACGACGATCGGTTGCGTCCAGCCGGGAACCAGGCGCGGCACGTTGCGGCAGATGATCGGCTCGCGGAAGATGACGCCGCCGAGGATGTTGCGGATCGTGCCGTTCGGGCTCTTCCACATTTCCTTGAGGTTGAATTCCTTGACGCGGGCTTCATCCGGCGTGATCGTCGCGCACTTGATGCCGACACCGTACTTCTTGATGGCGTTCGCCGCGTCGACTGTGACCTGGTCGTTGGTGGCGTCGCGGTTCTCGACCGAGAGGTCGTAATAGTCGATGTCGAGGTCGAGATACGGATGGATCAGCTTGTCCTTGATGAGCTGCCAGATGATGCGCGTCATTTCATCGCCGTCGAGATCGGCGACGGGATTGGCGACCTTGATCTTCTTCATGTATCTGCCTCGTTAAGCTTGGAAGGGAACGTTGTCCCGGCTGGGTGATGTAATCCGGAGCGCTATAGCATTGTGAGCCGGGAACGCAAAGCTGCAACGGCCAGGCATGTGACGTTTTTGCCGCCATTGCCAAGTGCTGGAAAATGGCTAATCTCCGCGCCATAAGCCCGCCCGAGACCCGGACATTTGCCATGAAGAAGATCGCCGTTCTGGTCGCCGGCCTCGTTGCCGCCGTGTCCGTCGAACCTCGGCTTTCGCTTGCGGCCGATGCGGCTGAGCCGGTCAAGGAAATCATGGAGGACACGCAGAAGAACTGGGCGAGCGACGTCAATGACTGGATCGATATTTTCGAAGAAAGCATGCTCGCCCGGCTCTACAGCAAGGACTTCGGCGACAAATACAAGGCCGCCGCCCAGAACCCGGCGGCCGACGAAGATGGCATTTCACCCTTCGACTATGACGTGATCGTCAACGGCCAGGATGCCTGTCCGCTGCAGGACCTTTCCATCGAAAGCGGCCAGCCAGCAAACAACGCGACAGAGGTGACGGTGAAATTCAAGGCGGCGACCTGCATGGAAGGCGCACCCAACAAGGATGACTTCACGACTGTGCGTTTCGAGGTCATTGAGGAAAACGGCAAATCCGTCATCGACGACATCATGGTTCATGGGGAAGGGGGATTGGGGCCGACCTCGCTCAAGGAAATTATGGTGCTGATCGCCAGGGGCCAGTAGGCGCGCGATATCGAGATTCGGGAGGATGCTCGTCAGCCGTTTGATTTCCGCTCCCGCGACTGTATCTATCGATACTTCATGGCATGAGGGGCTCATGCACTTGTTTTCCCGTTTTCAGTTCCGCGACTGGCTGCTTGCCAATGATCCAGCGCTTTCGCGCCTGCGCATGGCCTCGCGAGTGACGCTGACGATCGTCCTCGTATTCCTGATCCTGCTTGCGATAAGCGCCTTCATCCTGCCGCTGCCGACGGCGGCCTTCGGCCTCGGCATCGTGCTGTCGATCGAAGGTGGAGTGGCGGTACGCGACAAGGGCAATGCGCGCCAGCTGGTGACGCGGCTGTTCGGCTGTGCCGCAAGCCTTATTGTCGTCGGCATTGCAGCAGGGCTGGAGGATCAGCGCGTTCTCTCCGACCTCGTTTTTCTCGTCATCATCCTGCTCGCATCGGCGGGCCGCGTGTTCGGGCCGCGCGGCTTTGCGATCGGCATGTTCGCCTTCACCTCCTACTTCATGGGGGCCTATTTCCAGCCGACGCTTGCCGAACTGCCTGAGGTGATGATCGGACCGGTCGTCTCCGTTCTTGTCGGCCATGTGGTAAGGACGGTGTTTCTACCTGATGATTGGCGCCGCGATCTGCTGCGCTCGCTCGAAAGTGTCAGCGGGCGGATCAATCAGATCCTCTTCAAACTCGCTGCCCTCGCCCGGAGTGGTGACATCGGCGATGCCGACCGGCAGGAACTGCGCCAGCTGGAAGACCGGCTGAAGGAAGTGGTGCTGATGGCCGAGACATTCATCCCGCGCCCGTCAGCGGGCGTCTTCGATGGCGCTTCCGATCCAGCTGCGGAGCTGGCGATCCGGCTTTTCGATGCGCATCTTGCCGCCGAAAGCTCTATCGTGCTGAGCTTCCAAAGCCCGCCGCCCTTTGCTGTCGTCCACGCTGTGATCGAGGCTGATGCGGCAGAACTCAAGAGATATGAGGGAACGACCGAGGCCAACAAGGATCAGCCGCAGGGCGAAACCGTAAGGGCGCTGCTATGGCTGGGGGAGACGCGGCGACACCTGACGGAGGCGATCAACAAGGGACGGGCCTCCGGTTTCTCCGGCATTGATGCGGCCAAAGATACAATTCAAGCTCAGCCGATCGATTTTTCCCTGGCCAATCCCCTGCTACGTTCAGCGCTGCAGATCACGCTCGCATCGGCGATCGCCATGGGCTTCGGTCTGCTCTTGTCCCGCGAGCGCTGGTTTTGGGCGGTGCTTGCTTCTTTCCTTGTTTTTACCAACACCAATTCGCGCGGCGATACAGCCATGAAAGCTTTGTCGCGGTCGCTCGGAACGGTGTTCGGCATCGCCATGGGCCTCGTACTGGCGACGTTGATTTCGGGCGAGCCGGGTATCGCTATCCCGGTCGTGGCCATATGCATCTTTCTCGCTTTCTACTTCCTGCAGGTTTCGTACGCGACGATGACCTTCTTCATTTCGATCGTGCTCTGTCTGGTCTACGGCATGACCGGCGTGTTGACGCTCGATCTGCTCAAACTGCGCATCGGGGAGACCATGATCGGCGCGGCGGCCGGAACGGCGGTTGCTTTCGTCGTTTTTCCGGCGCGCACCCGCGGCGCGCTCGATATGGCGCTCGCCCGTTGGTTCCAGGCGCTGCGCGAACTGCTTGGCGCAATCGGCGAGGGCAAGAGCGGTTTCGAGTTGATCGCATTGTCGCAGAAGATCGATTCCTGCTACCGCGATGTGACGGTGGCGGCCCGCCCGCTTGGCTCCTCCTGGTCGGTGGTGACGCGGCCCGGCCGGATCCGCCAGGCGTTGGCGATCTTTCTTTCCTGCACCTATTGGGCGCGCGTCCTGGCGAGGAGCTACGAAGCACCGCCTGCCAACAGCGATCAGAAGAGTTTGATCGCAGCGGATCTGGCGTTGATCGATGACGCGGCTCAGCGCGGCTCTACTTGCTTCTTCGTCAAACGCAATGCATCGCGGACGACGGGAAGGCACTTGCCACTCTCACGAGAGGGCGCCCGGGTGGGGCTCGAGATGATCGGTTCGGCACTGGAAAGGCTTTATCCGCAGGCCGACACCTTGCCGTTTGCGCCGAGCGAGGCTATTGCGCGCTCGAAACAGGGATAAGACCATGGCAGGCACGAACAGCGAGCGTCAACTTCTGGCCGAAGGGCCGGCCATTATTCTGGTCGAGCCTCAGATGGGCGAGAATATCGGCATGGTGGCGCGCGCCATGGCGAATTTCGGCCTCGCCGAGCTGCGTCTCGTCAATCCCCGTGACGGCTGGCCGAACGAGAAGGCGCAGGCAACCGCCTCCAAGGCCGATCACGTGATCGAGGCGACGAAGGTCTACGACACCCTGGAGCAGGCGATCGCCGACCTCAATTTCGTCTATGCGACGACGGCGCGCAGCCGCGACAACTATAAGCCGGTGCGCTCCCCGGTCTTTGCCGCGCAAACGTTGCGCACAAAGTTTCGGGCAGGCGAGGCAACGGGCATTCTCTTCGGTCGTGAGCGCTGGGGTCTGACCAATGAGGAAGTGGCGCTGGCTGACGAGATCGTGACCTTCCCGGTCAATCCCGCCTTCGCCTCGCTGAATATTGCGCAAGCCGTGCTTCTGATGTCCTATGAATGGATGAAGTCCGGCATGGAAGATCTGGAGGCCGTGCCGTTCCAAGCGCTCGAGCAGCGGCCTTCCACAAAGGAGCAGCTCTTCGGCCTGTTCGACCAGCTGGAAGAAGCGCTCGATTCACGCAACTATTTCCATCCGCCCTCGAAAAAGCCGAAAATGGTGGACAACCTTCGCGCTGTTCTCTCCCGCCGGGCGTTCACGGAACAGGAAATCAGCGTGCTGCGCGGCGTCATCTCCTCCCTCGACCGCTTTTCGCGCAACAGTCCGCGTAAAGGCGGTTTCACCAGATCCGGCAAGGAAGCGCCAAGCGATGACAGCGCCGACGAATGAGCTGAAGCCCGTCCTCGTCTTCGATTCAGGTATAGGCGGGCTGACCGTGCTGCGCGAGGCGCGTGTGCTGATGCCGGAGCGCGGCTTCATCTATGTCGCGGACGATGCCGGCTTTCCCTATGGAGGCTGGGAGGAGCAGGCGCTGAAGGAGCGCATCATCGGGCTCTTCGGCAAGCTGCTTCAGGAGCACGATCCAGAAGTCTGCATCATCGCCTGCAACACCGCCTTCACCCTTGTCGGCGCCGACCTGCGCGCGGCCTTTCCCCAAATGACCTTCGTCGGCACAGTGCCGGCGATCAAACCGGCGGCGGAGCGGACGCGCTCAGGCTTGGTTTCGGTGCTGGCGACGCCGGGGACGGTCAAGCGCGCCTATACGCGCGACCTCATCCAGTCCTTTGCGCAGCAATGCCATGTGCGGCTTGTCGGCTCGGAAAACCTTGCGCGCATGGCCGAAGCCTATATTCGCGGCGACGCGGTCTCCGACGAGGCCGTGCTTGCCGAGATCGACCAGTGTTTCGTCGAGAAAGAGGGGCACAAGACCGATATCGTGGTGCTTGCCTGCACGCACTACCCGTTCATGGCCAACCTCTTCCGCCGTCTTGCGCCTTGGCCGGTCGACTGGCTCGATCCGGCCGAGGCAATCGCGCGGCGCGCCCGCACGCTGGTGCCGCTGATCGCCGATGCCGTGCATCCGGATAATTTCGACTTTTCAGTCTTCACCTCAGGCAAGCCTGATTTTGCCACGCGGCGGCTGATGCAGGGATTCGGCTTGAGGGCATGAGCGGAATTGTCCTGTGGGTTGGCGAAATCCAGTCCTGAAAAACTGCGCATTCTTTGATAGACGGGGCGGTGCCGTTTCGGAAGAATGGCACTTCATTCGTGTGAGTCTCTTCGCCGCGAGGATCAGCATTGCAGGTTGGCATCGATATGGGATTGGCGTCCGGCAGCCCGGCGACGCTCGATATCGAGGAGCTGCTGGCGACCCGTCTGCTCGTGCAAGGCAATTCAGGCTCCGGCAAATCGCATCTCCTGCGCCGCCTGCTCGAGCAATCCGCCCAATGGGTGCAACAGGTCATCATCGATCCCGAGGGTGATTTCGTCACCCTTAGCGACAGGTTCGGTCATGTCGTCGTTGACGGCGAGCGCACCGAGGTGGAACTGGCAGGCATCGCCAACCGCATTCGCCAGCATCGCGTGTCTTGCGTGCTGACGCTCGAGGGCCTTGATATCGAGCAGCAGATGCGCGCTGCCGCTGCCTTCCTCAACGGCATGTTCGAAGCCGACCGCGAATACTGGTACCCGGTCCTGGTCGTCGTCGACGAGGCGCAGATGTTTGCGCCGTCGGTCGGCGGAGACGTCTCGGAAGATGCGCGCAAGATGTCGCTGGGCGCGATGACCAACCTGATGTGCCGCGGCCGCAAGCGTGGGCTTGCCGGGGTGATCGCAACGCAGCGGCTCGCCAAGCTCGCCAAGAACGTCGCGGCGGAAGCCTCGAACTTCCTGATGGGCCGCACCTTCCTCGATATCGATATGGCACGCGCCGCCGACCTGCTCGGCATGGACCGGCGCCAGGCCGAAATGTTCCGGGATCTGAAGCGCGGCAATTTCGTCGCTCTCGGGCCGGCCTTGTCGCGCCGGCCGCTGCCGATCCAGATCGGCGCGGTGGAGACTTCGGCGCGCTCCTCCAGCCCGAAGCTGATGCCGCTGCCGGACGCGCCGCAGGATGTCGAAGACCTGATCTTCACGCCCGACCCGGAGGAGTTCCAGCGCCCGCCCGTGCGCCGCGCGCCGCCGGCGCCGCGGCCGACGACCGATATCTTGGCCGAACTCTCGCGCTCGACGCAGGCCGCATCGCCAGCGCCGGTGGAGGCGAGGGCAAGTCAGGTTGAGATCTCTGCTGAGGAGCGGGAGGAGCGGCTTGCCGGTGTGCTTGCCGAAATACTCGACGATCCCGCATCCGCCTTCCGCACCGATTCCGTGCTCTATCAAGACTTTCTCGTCCGGCTGCGCATGCGCCGCGTGCCGGGTCCGCCGATCGCGCTGCCGGATTTCCGCCGGCGCGTGGCGATCTCACGCTCCGGCGTCGATGTGGCAACAGCTGCGAGCGATGAGTGGGCGACGGCACTGTCGCTGTCGGCAGGCGTCACCGACGATTTGCAGGGTGTCTTCCTGATGCTTGCCAAGGCCGCCGTCTGCGGCGAAGCGTGCCCGTCCGACGCGCGTATCGCACGTGCATACGGCACGCATTCGGCGCGGCGCGCCCGACGGCTGCTCGGTTATTTCGAGGAACAGGGGATCGTCGTCGTGCACACGGATTTCTCCGGCAAGCGCATTGTGGCGTTCCCCGACATGAATTGCCAAACGGCGCCTGGCGACGCGAACGCGCCCGACACGGGTGACCAGCCGTTGGCTGCGGAATAGTCGCGTTTTCGGGCTTTGGCGCAGTTGACATTTTCATGACGGGCCTCTAAAGACCGCGCCAAGCACCGGGCAGCAATGTCCGGTGTTTCATTTGACATGTCCCGTGGATCGTTTCTGTTCGCGTAACCGGAACATCCTGTCAGGCCTCGGAAGAGGTCAGAGGAGGGCGTGTTTCCTTCGCGCGGTTTGGCAACAAGCCGCCATAAACCTTTGAAAGGAAATACGATGAGCAAGCGCGAATCGTCCAAGTACAAAATTGACCGCCGTATGGGCGAAAACATCTGGGGTCGTCCGAAGTCCCCGGTGAACCGCCGCGAATACGGCCCGGGCCAGCACGGCCAGCGCCGCAAGGGCAAGCTGTCGGACTTCGGTGTGCAGCTGCGCGCCAAGCAGAAGCTAAAGGGTTACTACGGTGACCTGCGCGAGAAGCAGTTCCGCGCGATCTTCGCAGAAGCCGCCCGCCGCAAGGGCGACACCTCCGAAAACCTGATCGGCCTGCTGGAATCGCGTCTCGACGCGATCGTCTATCGCGCAAAGTTCGTCCCGACCGTATGGGCAGCCCGTCAGTTCGTCAACCATGGCCACGTGACGGTCAACGGCGTTCGTGTCAACATCGGTTCCTACCGCTGCAAGGCCGGCGACGTTATCGAAGTTCGCGAAAAGTCGAAGCAGCTGGTGACCGTTCTGGAAGCGGTGAGCCTCGCCGAGCGCGACGTTCCCGACTATATCGAAGTCGATCACAACAAGATGGTCGCCACCTACGCACGCGTTCCGACGCTCAGCGACGTTCCGTTCCCGGTTGTCATGGAACCGCATCTGGTCGTCGAATTCTATTCGCGTTAAGAAAACCCAGGCGTTTTCGCATATGGAAAAGCCGCTCTTTCGGGCGGCTTTTTTGTTATCCGGAGAGAAGCGATGGCGGACTTGCAGGCGACCCTCGACAGTATCTACAGCGATATCCTGCCGCGCATCGGCGAGGGCAAGGTCGCCGACTATATTCCAGAGCTTGCCAAGGTGGATCCGCGGCAATTCGGCATGGCGATCGTCACCGTCGACGGCCAGGTCCATCGCGTCGGCGATGCCGATATCGCCTTTTCGATCCAGAGCATATCCAAAGTCTTCATGCTGACCTTGGCGCTCGGGAAGGTCGGTGAGGGCCTCTGGAAGCGCGTCGGGCGCGAACCATCGGGATCGGCCTTCAATTCGATCGTGCAGCTCGAACATGAGAGCGGCATTCCCCGCAATCCCTTCATCAATGCCGGCGCGATCGCCGTCACCGACGTCGTCATGGCCGGCCATGCGCCACGCGAGGCGATCGGCGAGCTGCTGCGTTTCGTGCGTTATCTCGCCGATGACGAGGCGATCACCATCGACGACAAGGTGGCGCGTTCCGAGACGCAGACGGGATACCGCAATGTCGCGCTTGCCAATTTCATGCGCGCCTATCGCAATCTCGACCATCCCGTGGAGCACGTACTCGGCGTCTATTTCCACCAATGCGCCCTGTCGATGAGCTGCGAACAGCTGGCCCGGGCCGGGCTGTTCCTGGCGGCGCGCGGCAGCAATCCGATGACCGGCCACTCCGTGGTCTCGCCGAAGCGCGCGCGGCGCATCAATGCGCTGATGCTGACCTGCGGCCATTATGACGGCTCGGGCGACTTTGCCTATCACGTGGGCTTGCCGGGCAAGAGCGGCGTCGGCGGCGGCATCTTCGCGGTGGCGCCCGGCATTGCCTCTATCGCCGTGTGGTCGCCGGGGTTGAACAAGGTCGGCAATTCGCAGCTTGGCGCCGTGGCGCTCGAGATGCTTGCGGCCCGCACCGGCTGGTCGGTTTTCGGCGATTGAGGCTGTGTTGCCAGGCCGCTTTCTGCTATGGCAAGTTCACCTTCGATAGGACAAGCAATGAATATCGCAGCTAATATCGCGGATGAGCTCGAAGCGGACGACGGCGTTGGTCTTGCGCTCTTTGCCGATGCACCACGTTCGGTGTCCTTCAACAAGCTGCGCAAGCGCCTGCTCAGGCAAGTACGTCAGGCTTTCGACGATTTCGACATGCTGAAGGGACAGAAGCGCTGGCTGGTCGGCCTCTCCGGCGGCAAGGATTCCTACAGTCTGCTGGCGCTGCTGCTCGACCTCAAATGGCGCGGGCTGCTGCCCGTCGAGCTCATCGCCTGCAATCTCGACCAAGGACAGCCGAATTTTCCGAAGCATGTGCTGCCGGATTATCTGACAAGGATCGGCGTCCGGCATCGAATCGAATATCGCGACACCTATTCGATCGTGAAGGAAAAGGTGCCCGAAGGCGCCACCTATTGCTCGCTCTGTTCGCGGCTGCGGCGCGGCAATCTCTATCGCATCGCGCGGGAGGAGGGCTGCGACGCACTCGTGCTCGGCCACCACCGCGAAGATATTCTCGAAACCTTCTTCATGAATTTCTTTCACGGCGGGCGGCTTGCCTCGATGCCGGCAAAGCTTCTGAATGACGAGGGCGACCTGATGGTGCTTCGGCCGCTCGCCTATGCCGCCGAGGATGATCTTGCCAGGTTCGCGGCCGCCATGCAGTTCCCGATCATCCCCTGCGATCTCTGCGGCTCGCAGGACGGGCTGCAGCGCAATGCAATGAAGGACATGCTCGCCGACATTGAGCGGCGCATGCCTGGACGCAAGGACACGATGCTGCGGGCGCTTTCGCATGTGAACCCGTCGCATCTGCTCGATCCGAAACTCTTCGACTTTTCCAGCCTTGGTGTCACCGATCCTTTATGAAAGGCCGGCTAAGCAGGCTGGCTCTTTTGCATGAAGGACAGCAATTCGCATGACCATTTCAGATCAGGATATTCTCTTTCTCGACGAATGCGTAAAGGAGGCAGCGCGTGCGGAAATCATGCCGCGGTTCCGCAACCTCGGCGATACGGATGTTTTGGAAAAAACCTCGGCGACCGATCTGGTGACGCAGGCGGATCTGCTGGCCGAACACCGGATCACCGCCGCGCTGAAACAGCGCTTTCCCTCAGCACTCGTCGTCGGCGAAGAAGCCTATGACGCCGACAAGTCGGTGGTGCGGGCGCTTGCCGACGCAGAGCTTGCCTTCGTCATCGATCCTGTCGACGGTACGTTCAATTTCGCCGCCGGACTGCCCGTTTTCGGAACGATGCTTGCGGTTACCGTCCGGGGCGAGACCGTTGCCGGCATCATTCACGATCCCGCGCTTGGCGACACGGTGACGGCGATCAAGGGGGCGGGTGCCTTTCTGACACGCCGGGAGGGACAATCGAGCAGGCTCAAGGTGGCTGAGCCCGCCGCCATGAACCAGATGGTCGGCGGCATGTCGTGGGCCCATATGGAAGAGCCCGATCGCTCACGGATCTGCGCCAACATGGCGAAGGCGCGGATGACCTTCGCCTTCAACTGCTCGGCCTATGAATATTGGATGGTCGCGTCAGGCAAGATGCATTTCATCGGTCATGCGAAGCTGATGCCCTGGGACCACCTGGCCGGCGTGCTTGCGCACCAGGAGGCGGGCGGCCACACGGCGAAATTCGATGGCACGCCCTATCGTCCAGGCGAGACGACCGGCGGCATTATCTCTGCGCCTGATAAGGAAAGCTGGCAGCTGATTCGGCGCGAGATCGTCGGCATCTGAGTTGAGGTTTTAGCCGAAGTGATAGGATTTGATATGACAACAACCGTTGACGTGACCATTCTTGCGGATCTCTTGCGCCGCGCGGCTAAGGCCGAGGTCCTGCCCCGCTTCCGCCGGCTTGGCCGGGATGATGTGCGCGCCAAGAGCGAGGCGACCGATCTTGTCACCGAGGCCGACGAGCAGGCCGAGCGGATGATCAAGGCGGAAGCCCAGCGGCTCTGGCCGGACGCGCTGTTTCTCGGAGAAGAGTCTGTCGCGGCCGAGCCGACGTTGCTTGGCAGGCTTGCCGATGCCGATCTCGCGATCGTGGTCGATCCGGTCGACGGAACGTTCAACTTCGCCGCCGGCATTCCGGCCTTCGGCGTCATGGCTTCGGTCATATCAGGCGGCAAAACCATTGCAGGCATCATCTACGACCCGATGGGCGACGACTGGGTGATGGCGGAGAAGGGCGGCGGCGCCTGGCTGCGCAGGCCGGATGGCGAGGCGCAGCGACTGCGCGCAGCCGAGCCTGTCGCGCTCGACCAGATGGTCGGTATGGCTTCGACCGGCTACCTGCCGCGGGAGAAGCGCGCCGAGGTCCTTGGCAATCTCGCCAAGGTGCGTTTCCTCACCAACTACCGCTGTGCCGCTCACGAATACCGCACCCTTGCCGGCGGGCACGTACATTACCTGATGTACAACAAACTGATGCCTTGGGATCATCTTGCCGGAACGCTGATCTCGCAGGAGGCCGGCGCCTATGCCGCCCGCTTCGACGGCTCGTCCTACTTGCCGCAGCATCTCGACGGCGGACTGTTGATTGCGCCCGACAAGGCATCGTGGGACGTGCTGCGGCGTGAGGTGTTGACCCTCTGACAAGCCGACTGTCTCAAAGGCCGGTGGCGAATGTTGGTTTGCGGCAGGCTCTTGCAAGATCAGGCGTAGAACTTTTCCATCAGGAAGTTTTCCAGGCTCTGGCCGCGCTTCTCAACAATTTGGCCGGTCATCACTCGAAATCCTTTGCTTTCGAAAAACGGGCGGGCGGTTATGCTTGCCTCGGTGTAAACTCGCCTGAACCCCAGCCTGAGAGCCTCCTTCTCGGCTCTGCGCAATAGGCGGGTTGCCACGCCGATCCCTTGAAAGTCTGGGTGCACGAACATATGTCGAGACACCCGTCGCCGGTCAGGTCCGAAAACCCGACGGGCTGTCCGTCGATCTCCGCGATCCATCCAGGCCTGCTTATCCTTCTTTCCGCCCATAGAGCGCGATCCTCGAACTCTCGCCCAAGCCTCGATCTGGGCCGCGGAATAGTCGTGCGACGAGACCTCCCGGATGGCGCGCAGAAAAATCTCGATCGTCGCATCAACGTCACCTGGCGCATAAGGCCTGATCACAATCCGCTCGTCCATCCGGGAATACCTTCGATCGATCCGGCGCAACTGGCTCAGAAATGGGCGGCGCCCGGATCGAGTTGCGGACTGTCGCCGGGATGGGTGAAGAGCTTGCCGTTCTCAGCCCACAGCGTGGCTGCGATCGTCAGCAGGCCGAACAGCGCGAAGCCGCCGAAGAGTGGCTGCACGGTGCCGTTGAACATCTGGCCCACCAGCCCGCCGAGGATGGCGCCAAAGGTCGTCGAGACGAAGCCGGTAATAGCGGTCGCCGTACCGGCGAGATTGCCCATCGGCTCGAGGCTGATGGCGGTGAAATTGGTGGCAATCACCGCAAACATCATCAGGACGATGGTGAAGATACTGTAGGCGACGGTGAAATCCGGCTTGCCGGCCAAGGCGATGACGAAGCCGAGCGCCGACAGCGCCGTGAAGACCAGCAGCGCGGCGTGCGAGATGCGGCGCATACCAAATCTGCGGACGAAGAAGCCGTTGGCAAAATTGGCGACGGCAATGCCGCCGGCGGTGGCCGCAAACGCGATCGGCAGCCAGTCGCCTAAGCCATAGACCTCGCCGAAAACCTGCTGCACCGAAATCACATAGGCGCTGATAACGCCGGTGAACATGGTCAAACCGATCATGTAGCCGCAAGTGATGCGGTTGGTGAGCACGGTCTTGAATCCGTCCGCAACAGAGCCGACCGACAGCGGCAGGCGTTCTTCGGGAGGCAGCGATTCCTTCAACCGCAGAAGAGCCCAAACGAACAGGATGCTGGCGACGATGCCGAGCAGGATGAAGATCCAGTGCCAGTCGGCATAGAGGATGATGAGCTGGCCCACCGACGGGGCGACGATCGGCACGATCATGAAGACGATCATGACATAGGACATGACGCGGGCCATTTCGCGACCGCCGAAGCAGTCGCGAACGATGGCCATGGTGGTGATGCGCACGGCGGCGCCACCCACGCCCTGGACGAAACGCATGAGGAGAAGCATTTCGAAGCTCCCGGTTGCGGCAGCGGCAAACATCGCGACCACATAGCAGGCAAGGCCGCCGAGCAGGATATTGCGGCGGCCGAACGTGTCGGAAAGGCTGCCGAAGAATATCTGCGAGACGCCGAAGCCGAGGAAGAACACGCCGATGATGAGCTGGGCGTCGTTGGTGTTGGTGACGCCGAGGGAATGTCCGATATTGGGCAACGCCGGCAGCATGCTGTCGATTGCCATGGCAATGCTGGCGGTCATGATGGCGATGGTGATGACGAATTCGCCGAAGCCCATGCCGATGCGGCGGGACCCCTGGTTTTCCTGGTGCGGTTTATGCGGCGTCATGCGGTGAAATCCTGGATGCGAAAGGAACCGGCCGTTCAAATGGCCGGATTGTGCTGATGGAAGAGCCGGCCCTTCTCGGCGATCAGCACGAAGATAAGGCCGATGATCGAGACGATGAAATAACCGGCGACCATCGGCAGTGCAGTGCCGTCGAAAGCCTGGCCGATGCCGGCGCCGATAAGGGCGCCGCCGACCGTGCTCATGAAGCCGAGAACGGAGGAGGCGGTGCCGGCGACGTGTCCCAGCGGCTCCATGGCAAGCGAATTGAAGTTCGAGCCGATCCAGCCGAACTGGAACATGGCAAGCCCGAAGAAGGAGATGAACAGCGCAAACGGCATCGGCTCTGAACTTGCCATCTGGACGGCCAGCCAGATGGTATTGATGGCGATGAAGCCGAGGAGCGAGGCGTGTGACAGGCGGCGCATGCCGAGCTTGCCGACAAAACGGGAATTGAAGAAGGACGACAGCGACATGAAGATCGCCACGCCGGCGAAGGCGACTGGGAAATAGACGCCGAGGCCGTAGATGCCGACATAGATTTGCTGGGCGGAATTGATGAACCCGAACAGCGCGCCGAAGATGAAGGTGCTGGCGATGGTGTAACAGAGCGCCACGCGATTGGTCAGCACCAGCTTGAAGGCACCGAAGATCGAGCGGGCGGTGAAGGGCCTGACATTGGCGGGATGCAGGGTTTCCGGCAGGCGCAGATAGGCCCAGACGGCGATCGCAGTCGCCATCGTGGCGATGAAGAGGAAGATCAGGTGCCAGTTGCCGAAGAACATCACCACCTGGCCGGCGCCCGGCGCAATCACCGGTACGATCATGAAGACCATCATGATCAGCGACATGACCTCAGCCATCTGCCGGCCACCATAGATATCGCGAACGATGGAGATGGTGATGACGCGGGTGGCGGCCGAGCCGACGCCCTGGACGAAGCGCAGCACAAGCAAGCCGGCGAAGGAGGGAACGAAAACGATTCCGATGGCGGACACGATATAGACGACGAGGCCGATCAGCAGCGGCGTGCGGCGGCCGAAACGGTCGGAGAGCGGTCCGTAGAAAAGCTGGGCGCTGCCGAAGCCGAGCAGATAGGAGGAGACGACGAACTGCCGGTGGTTCTCACTCTCGACGCCGAGGCTCGCGCCGATCTGCTGCAGGGCCGGGAGCATGATGTCGATGGCAAGCGAGTTGATGGCCATCAGGAAGGCGGCAAGCACGATGAACTCACGCTTGCCCATGGGCAGGCGGCCCGCGGACACGGCTTGTGATGAATCTGTCACAATGAAATTCCCATAAACAGGCCAAGGCGCTGCTCACCACAGCGCCTCGGACTCGAGAAATAGATTTGGAAACCGGGCGAACGTCCGGTGACCGGTCAGGCGGCGCCGCGAACGGTGACGCCGTTTTCCTGGAGATGCTGTTGCAGTTCACCGGCCTGGAACATTTCCCGGACGATGTCGCAACCGCCGATGAACTCGCCCTTTATGTAAAGCTGCGGGATAGTCGGCCAGTTGGAATAGTCCTTGATGCCCTGGCGGATTTCCGAATCGGCGAGCACATTAATGCCCTTATAGTCGACGCCGATGTAATCGAGAATCTGCACGACCTGGCCGGAGAACCCGCACTGCGGAAACTGCGGCGTGCCCTTCATGAAGAGGACGACGTCATTGCTCTTGATTTCGTTGTCGATGAATTCGTGAATGCCGCTCATGGGATCTGATCCTTTCAACAGGCGAGTTAAAGGCCCGCCGTTTCAATCGTTTTCCTTAGATAGCATGCGACAGCAGGAATTCCAGCCGCTCAAACCAAAAAAAGACCAATGCGGTCAGACCACTTCGGGATTGTTGCTGCCGCGTTACGGTCGCAGGTTTTGCCGTTTCCCTCAGACGCGACGCTGGCGGCTGCGGCCGGCGGCGGTGCGGCGCTTGCTGACCTGCTTGCGGGCCGGCTTGCGCTTGGGTGTGACCACCTTCCGAGGAGCAGTCGTCGTCGCGGCGGGGCGCGCCTTGCGCCGCCTGCGTTTCGTGGTGGCGCGGCCGATGGTTTTCTTCAGAATTTCCTTCAGCACACTGTCGACGACGCCTGAAATCAATTCTTTGACAAGATCCGCCACAAAACCCCTCCATGCGCTGCGAAAACAACGTGGCTGCTATTGAATTCCAGAAGAGTTCGGTTAGCAAGGCGGCTTCGAAACCCATGCCTGCTTTTTCGCCGATGTCAGCGACCAGCAGCCGGATCGCAGCAACAGGCCGGCCTTTGGCTGGGCGGAACAGCGCAATGAAACTGATCAAGAAGCGGGTCGTCCTGCATTTCCCAGGCTTCGAGCCGCTCGACGGCCTTGCCCATAGGGCGCGATACGAACGCTCTGCCAGACAGAGTGCTGCCGTCTGGGGCTACTCGATCGAAACCGGCCCGCCGGAGGCGGGAGACGACCCCATCAGCTTCGAGGTCACGACGGGCAGCTGGGAAGCGCGCGAAACGGCGCCTGCGGCGGAGACCAGTTCCGCCGGCTGGCGGACTAAGAGCCGGATCCACATGGTTGATCATGACGTGCTCGTGCGCCGGCTGAGTTGCCGCAATACGCTGGGCCGGATCATTGCAGGCTTTCGAAGCTGCGCCCAAATCATGCTGGAAGGTGGCATGCGGAGGTATTTCAGGCATGCATGGCGTTTCGGTCTGTTCTTCCTCTTTCCGTTCCTGCTGACGGCGTTGGCAATCATGCTGACGACTGAGATTGCTATCCTGCCCTATAGTGTCGGCTTCTCCGCTTGGCACGTGCTCTGGAGCGGGCCACTGGCGCTCTGCTTCTTCATTTTCGCATTCCTGCCGTTTTCCGAACGTTTTCATACGCTGCATCTCTTTGCCGATTGGGAGATGGCGGTGGCGCTCGGCCGTATGGATCGAGCCGACATCAACGAATGGCTGGAAGAGCGGGCGACTGCTGTGCGCAAGGCGTTCGCCGAGGAAGCTGACGAGTACGTAATTTCATCGCACAGCATGGGTTCGAGCGTCGCCGCCCATATCATCGGCATACTGCTTGAAAGGGAGCCGGAGATTTTCAAGGGCAGGCGCGTTGTGTTTGCCACACTCGGCAGCGCCATTCTGCAATGCGCCCTGCTGTCATCGGCAACGCTGCTTCGCGCCCGCGTCGGCCTGATCGCCCGCTGTCCGGAGATCTCCTGGCTCGACGTGCAATGCCTGACGGATTCGATCAATTTCTACAAGGTGCCGGTCGTTGCCGTCTCGGGCCATGCAGACGCGCCTGCAGCGAAGATCCTTCTGATCCGCGTCAAGCAGATGCTAACGGGCGCGCACTACCGGAAGATCCGCAAGGACCAACTGCGGGTCCACCGGCAATATGTGCTTGGCCCCGATCTCAAGGCACCCTTCGATTTCACGCTGATGACGTCGGGACCGATGCCGGCTTCGGTCTTTGCCTATCCGGAGCACGACAAGCTGCCGGCTTGAGAGCCGGGTTCCGTCGGCGTTGGCTGGTCAAGATGTTGCCGTTCTGATCCCGCCAAGGTCAGCTCGCGCCCCACAGCCGAGGACGTTTCTTTACGGCGCTCGAAAATGGGGCGAGTGCGGCATCGAGAAGCCTTCAGCTCGTGCGCAGTTTTGACTAGTTAAAATACTCGCCGTGATCATCTTGATTATTGTAGATATTGCGGAGTTTGGCTCGCTGGGCGAGCGCGGGATCAAGCGCGACACATTTCCGCACGCCGCCGTCACGGGAGATTCTCTTCGCCGCCGCCGGCCGCCTCACGGTCTCCCGCAGCAGTTCCGTTCAGACGGCGTACGAAATCCGCAAAGAATGCCGACGCATGAATGGATCTTCGGTGCACGGCGATCGTCTGGGGAATTTCGGAGAACGCTCCCTCCACTAGTCGGAAGCCGGAAATTCGCTCCGAAGTGTGAGCGAGGAATTCGGTCAATCCAGCAGCGGCGTCGCATTGCGACCCGGCAAGGAGATCGATGGCAGCTGCCGGGCTGTCAGTATAGGAGATGGTGGCTTTTTCAAGGATACGTTCGAGCTGCTTCGTATAGGCGGCACTTCTTGCGGAGGCGATCTGCACGCTCTCGATGTCGAGGTCTCCGACCGTCCGGAAAGCCGAAGCCTCGGCCACCAAATAGGTCGCTTTGACGGACATATAGGGGGGTGAAAAGGAGAACCGGTCGACTCTCGATGGATCCGAAGCAATGAAAGCAATGTCCCACTCGCCGCGATCCGCAGCGGCGAGGATATCGGCGGCGGAGCCGTACTGGATCAGCGACAGGCCGCAATCCAGTTGCCCGGCAATTTTGTGACTGATCCGAGCGCTTGGACCGACCAAGGCGCCCGCCTGATCGTCCCACCGCACCAACGCTGCATTCGACATATTGACGGCGGCCCGGATTACGCCCGCCGGTGCTATCTCGGACAGAATTTTCTTCCGCGTCGACATCGGCGCGAACTCCCTAAGATGAAAACCGAGCTGCGAGCGCCTCCGATCCTCTCGCAAGGAGGGCGACGTCAACGCCAACGGCGGTGAACAACGTCCCGAGCGAAATGCAGCGGGCTGCGAACGTCTCGTCCGGCGTGAGGATGCCTGCGGGCTTTCCAAGACTTTTCAGGCGTGCGATGGCGTCTTCGATCGCCGCGATCACGTCGGGATGCCCCGGTTGGCCGGGATGACCGAAGCTAGCCGCCAGATCGGCGGGGCCGATGAAGACGCCGTCAACGCCTTCGACCCCTGCGATGGCCTCCAGTCGACCGAGCGCCTCACGGGTCTCAATCTGCAGAAGCAGGCAGATCTCCTGTTCAGCAATCCGTGCGTAGTTCGGAACGCGCCCGAAGCGGGTGGCGCGCGTCAGGGCGGAGACCCCGCGAACGCCCTGCGGCGGATACCGGATGGCGGCGACCGCTGCCTTCGCTTCCTCTTCGTTCTGCACATAGGGAACGAGGAGCGTCTGGACGCCGATGTCCAAAAAGCGCTTGATCAGGACGGGATCGTTGAAGGCCGGGCGTACGACGGGGGAAACGTCATAAGGCGCGACCGCCTGCAATTGCGGCAGGACGGTGAGGACGTCGCCTGGAGAGTGCTCGGTATCGAACAGCACCCAGTCGAAGCCCGACGGCGCGACGATTTCTGCGGCGTAGCTTCCGGGAAGGCCGCACCAGAGACCGATCTGGCTTTGACCGGCTCTCAGTTTCCGCTTGAAGTGATTGACGGGGAGTTCCATCGGCGCCTCACACGAACGAGACGCCGATGGAGCCGACGGAGCCATAGTCGGCTTGAATGACGTCGCCCTTGGCGATGTCCACCGGGCGAGTAAACGAGCCGGCAAGCACGATCTGGCCCTTCTTCAAGCCGCCTCCGACGGCGTGGAGCTTGTTCACGAGCCAGGCGATCCCCGCGGCCGGATGTCCCATGATGGCTGCGGAAACACCCGATTCCTCGATGATGCCGTTTTTCGAAAGCGTCGCGCCGACCCAGCGGATGTCGATATCCATCGGCCGGATGATACGACCACCCACGACCATCGCTCCGAAAGCGGCGTTGTCGGCGATCGTGTCGGTGATCGCTCTGGGTACCTCGGTTCGGTAGTCGATGATCTCAAGCGCCGGAACGACAAATTCAGTCGCGCGCATGACGTCGTAGATCCGAGTGCCCGGACCCTCGAGATCCTCACCCATCACGAAGGCAAGTTCGACTTCGAGGCGAGGCTTGATAAAGAGATCCGCCCTGATCTGCGCCCCATCATTATAGAGTGCATCGTCGAGAATGACGCCGTAGTCGGGTTCCGTCATTTTCGAGGCCATCTGCATCGCCCGCGATGTCAGTCCGATCTTATGACCCGCGATCCGCGCACCCTTTGCAATCCGCGCCTGCGCCCAGAGCGCTTGGATCTTGTATGCGTCTTCAAGTTCCAAATTCGGATATGTCCGGCTCGGCTGGACGATGGGCCTGCGTTCGGTTTCTGCCTTCAGCAGCGCGTCGGCGGCCGCCTGGCGTTCCTTGTCCGTAATCATGATTTTGCTCTGCTGGTTTCGTTACTTGATCGGAGGGCGCGGCAGGATGGCCTCGCCCGGCTCCATGACGTAGGTGTAGTCGAGCGAGAACCACGGGCCAGTAACGTCCGTGTCGGATGGGTGCGGCTCGTCATGACGGACAAAGTCGCCTGTCAAAGCCGCGGTTACGCCGAACTGCACATCGGAATCAATGTTCGGATCGCTCGGGTCGAAGACCTGGGAGATCAGGGTTTTGTATCCCTCTTTGAAGATCAGCGCGTGCAGATGAGCAGGTCGGTAGGGGTGGCGGCGTTGCGCTTGCAGAAGCCGACCTACGACTCCGTCGACAGGGATGGGATAGCCCACCATCTTGACCGTTCTGAACCAGAAGCGACCCTTGTCGTCCGTAGTGAACTTGCCGCGCAGGTTCATTTCCGCCTGGTCCGGGTCCTGGTTCTCGTAAAGGCCGACAGGAGAGGCATGCCATACGTCTATTTCGGCGCCTGCGATGGGTTTGCCTCCGCGATCAACCACCTTCGCATGGACGAACAAGGGCGTTCCGGGCGTTTCCGAGCGGATGATGGTTCCGCCGTTTTCGACGCGCGGAGAGTTGAGGCGCCAGAATGGCCCGAGCAGCGACTGCGAAGTCTCGGTCTGTCCACTGTCGCCGTTGTTGAGCAGGCAGACGAGCGACGATACCCCAAGTGATCCGGCCATGAGCACGAACTCGTTGTGGCTGTCAGTCTGCAGCTGGCCAATTTCGTTGAGGATGGCCGTCGCTTCGCGAAACTCGACTTCCGACAGCCTGACTTCCCGCACGAATGCGTGAAGATGCTTCACCATTGCAACGAGTATTTCCCGGAGCCGTGGATCTTCGGTGCGGTTCATCACGGCGAGAACGGCGGGCGTCAACTCGCTTTCGGTTCTGATTGCCATAAGGCTACCTCCCAATGAGGTTCGACTATCAGAATAATCGATTATTTGTCAACCGGGCGACGAGCGATGAATGCTACTGGCGGAAGAGGAGGCGTGGTCGATTTTGATTAAATGGTTGAAATATAACGCTATATACGTCTTTACCGGGCGTAGGCGCAGCCGTTTGGTGGTTTGTGACGCATTCAAGTTGACATCAATAATCGTTTATCATATCGATAATCGAAACTTTGGCAGTTGCTTTGGGAGGAAGGATGGACTCGGCCGACGACAGCTTTCTCGGGCCGTTGACAGAAGACGGGCCGTCAGCCGGCTTCCTCGACGATGGCAAGAACACCATCGGCAGCCAGCTCGCATCGCGCCTTCGGGAGGCGATCATCTCCGGTGATCTGGAAGCGGGCAGCAAGATCAATCTCGACAAGGCGCGGAAGACTTTCAATGTCAGTCTGAGCCCGTTGCGGGAGGGCCTGGCCAGGCTCATTTCAGACGGCCTGGTCGAGTTTCAGGACAACAGAGGCTATCGCGTCGCGCCGATCTCGCTGGCTAATCTCGAAGAGGTCACTAGCCTGCGTGAGGAACTCGAGGTTTTCGCGCTGCGTGAATCCATGCGTCTTGGCGACGTCGAATGGGAGGGCAACATCATGCGTGCGCTTCATCGTCTAAATCGCACGGAGCGCGACGCCGCTCGTCCCGAAACGCTGGAGCACTGGGAAACGCTTCACCGCGAATTCCATCTCACCCTGATCTCCGGCTGCGGCAAACCTCTTCTGCTTCACTTCTGCAGTCTTCTGCTCAATCTCAACGACCGATATCGCCGTGTCTTCCTGATCCGTACGTCGGGGGATCGCAACGTCGGGCAGGAGCACAGCGAGATTGCCCAAGGCGCGGTCGCGCGTGATGTCGAGTATGCCTGCGAAAAGCTCCGCCAGCACATCCATCGCACCGGCACCAATCTTCGCAACCATCTCGCGACGAAGGGGATCGCGTGATGGCCGCCGTAACATCGACATCGGCGCCTCTGATTGGCGTTGCGCATTTCTCATCGATATCGCTGCCTCCCGTGGAATTTGCGAAGGCCGCCGCCCGCGCAGGGTTCTCCAGGATCGGGCTCAGGCTGAATCCGGCGTTCCCTGGTGCGCCTTACTACGAGCTCGGTGGTTCGGCTGCGGGCGAGCTGAAATCGGTGCTTGCCGGCGAAGGTGTCGAGGTTTTCGACATCGAGTTCTTCGTAATCGATCCCTCGTTCGACGCGTCGTCGGTGGAGGCCACCGTCGCCGCGGCTGCGCACATCGGAGCACGCCGGCTGAGTGTCTGCGGAGACGATCCAGATCACGCCAGATTGGTATCAAACTTTTCGGAATTCTGCGGCCTCGCGGGCCGTTACGGCTTAGCTGTCGACATCGAGAACATGGGTTGGCGGGTGATTAAGACCTTCCAGGACAGCGTCGGCCTTGTGAAGGCGAGTGGTGCCCGCAATGCCGGCGTCCTCGTCGACGGAGTACATTTCTTCAGGAATGGCGGCACGCTCGCCTCGCTGAAAACCGAGATTGGCTGGGTGAAGCACGTTCAGTTGTGCGATGTCGCTGGACCGGCGCCGGTGACACCAGAGGAGATGATCGCTGAAGCTCGAGGCGGGCGTTTCGCGCCGGGAGAGGGCGAATTGCCGTTGAAGGAAGTCGTCGCAGCGGTCGATAGCTCCGCGGCGATCTCGGTGGAAGTCCCACTCGCAGGGTCCGCCCCGCCTGAGACGCATTTAAAACATCTGTACGACAAGGCAGAAGGATTATTCGGGCCGGATCGCTGATCCGGCGCCGGCGAGGCGTGAGCCGCGTCGGAGGGAGGAAGTCAACACATGGGTTATACGTTCGATTTTGGTGCGGTCTTCGACCGCGCCCCGGAATTGTTTTGGGGTTCGCTTGGGACGCTCGGTCTCGCGGTCACCGGAATGATCCTTGCGCTCGCGATCGGTATTCTCGGCGTCGCTGCAAGAACGTCCAAGAACAAGCTCGTCCGAGCTCCGGTGATTGCCTTCGTCGAGATTGTTCGAAACACACCGTTCCTGGTGCAGATTTTCTTCATCTACTTCGCGCTTCCGCTCATGGGAATCCGTCTGAACCCTACCGCTACCGCCATTATCGCGCTGGGGATCAATGGGGGCGCCTATGCGATTGAGATCATTCGAGGCGGTGTGGAAAGCGTGAGCAAGGGGCAGGTCGAGGCAGGCTTTGCATTGGGCTTGCATAAGACCGATGTGTTCCGGCTGATTGTTCTAAAGCCAGCTCTCCGGGCGATCTATCCGTCCCTGACCAGCCAGTTCGTGATGTTGACCTTGACGACTTCGGTCTGCACTTCGATCGCCGCCTACGAGCTGACCTCGGCGGCGCAGCGGATCGAATCCGACACTTTCCGAAGCTTCGAGGTCTATTTCAGCGTGACCGCAATCTACCTGGTCATCTCGAGCCTGATGATGGGCATCTTCGCCCTTATCTCCCGTTCCTACTTCAACTACCCGACCCGATAGGAGGCGTTCATGGGTCCCATCGGTGAAAACGAGCTGTTCTTCCTCTTGCAGGGTCTGAAATGGACTGTGCTGCTGGCCATCATCGGCTTCGTCGGCGGAGGCGTATTTGGAGTTCTGATCGCTCTGGTGCGCACGTCGAAGAACCGCTTCGCACGTTTCTTATCGTCGGGCTACATCGCGCTCTTCCAGGGCACGCCGCTCCTGATGCAGCTCTTCGTCGTCTACTACGGCGTCGCGCTAATGGGCGTCGACGTCAATGCATGGATCGCTGTGGCCATCGCGTTCACCCTCCATGCAAGCGCCTTCCTGGGGGAGATCTGGCGCGGCTCGATCGAAGCCGTTCCGAAGGGCCAGACCGAAGCCGCGAACGCACTCGGGCTGCATTACATCTCCCGAATGAAGGACGTTGTCCTGCCGCAGGCGCTGAAGATTTCGATGCCTGCGACCATCGGATTTCTCGTTCAGCTCATCAAGGGCACATCGCTCGCAGCAATCGTCGGCTTTATCGAGCTGACCCGTGCCGGACAGATCATTTCGAACCAGACCTACCGCCCACTGCTCGTCTTTGGGATCGTCGGAATGGTCTACTTCATCATTTGTTGGCCTCTCTCCCACATCGGGAGCGGCCTCGAAAAACGGATGGCAAAAGCTGCCCGCTAACCTTGCTTCACCCGAAGCAATGACCACAGAGGAGGAGAATGGAATGTATAGCAATCGCAGACAATTTCTTGGAATGGCCCTGGCTACGGCCGCCTTCGCCACTGTAAGCGCCGCTGCGGCTTCCGCGGCGACCGTCGAGGAGATCAAGGCCAAGGGCACCATCGTCGTCGGCATTCAGGGTGACAACGCGCCATGGGGCTTCGTCAACACGAGCGGCAAGCAGGACGGATTCGACGCCGATGTCGCGACACTGTTCGCTAGGGAACTCGGAGTCAAGGTCCAGTTCCAGCCGCTCGCCGTCGCCAACCGCATTCCGGCCTTGACCACCGGCAAGGTCGATATCTTGTTCGCCACGATGGCAATGACGGAAGAGCGCGCCAAATCGATCCAGTACAGCAAGCCATACGCGGCGAACACGATCTCGCTTTATGCGGCAAAGGCCGACACCGCAAAGACTCCTGCCGATGTTGCCGGGTGGGAAATCGGCGTGCCGAAGTCCAGCTCGCAGGACAAGGCCGTTACCGACGCCGTGGGATCTACGGCGACCGTCCGCCGCTTCGACGACGACGCTTCAACCATTCAGGCGCTGGTCTCCGGACAGGTCAAGGCCATCGGAGGCAACATGTTCTACGGACAGCGGCTCGATGCAGCCAGCGCGGGTACCTACGAGCGCAAGATCGACTTCCTGACGACTTACAATGGCGTCGGAACGCGACTGGGCGAGAAGGACTGGAACGAGGCCGTCAATGCCTTCCTCGACAAGATCAAGGGTAACGGCGAACTTGCAGCCATCACCAAGAAGTGGATGAACATCGACCTGCCGACGTTCCCGGAATCCATCCCCAACATCCCGTTCACCGTCAAGTAAAGCAGACATGGAGGGCGACGTGCTCAGTTCCGCTAACAACCAGTCGACATTGATATCGCTTGAAAAGGTGGAGAAGTGGTACGGCTCCTTCCATGCGCTGAAAAACATCAGCCTGTCGGTTCGCAAAGGCGAGAAGATCGTCCTTTGCGGGCCTTCGGGTTCCGGCAAGTCGACGTTGATCCGCTGCATCAACGCCCTCGAGCTGATCCAGGAGGGCAGGATCGTCGTCGAGGGGCAGTTGCTCGACGGCACAAGCAAGGCGGTTGATGCCATTCGTCGCGAAGTCGGGATGGTGTTCCAGAACTTCAATTTGTTCCCCCACATGACCGTTTTGCAGAACTGCGCGCTGGCGCCCATGAGGGTCCGCGGAACCAGTCGGGCCGACGCCGAGAGGTTGGCGAGGAAATATCTCGCACGGGTTCGGATCCTTGATCAGGCGGAGAAGTATCCCGCGCAGCTCAGCGGAGGACAGCAGCAGCGTGTCGCCATTGCCCGGGCTCTTTGCATGGAACCCAAGGCGATGCTCTTCGACGAACCGACATCGGCGCTCGATCCGGAAATGGTCAAGGAAGTGCTCGACACGATGATCGGTCTCGCACGCGACGGCATGACCATGATCTGCGTGACCCATGAAATGGGCTTCGCCCGTCAGGTTGCAGACAGAGTCATCTTCATGGCTTCCGGCGAGATCATCGAGGAGGCCGAGCCCGAGGTCTTCTTCAAGTCTCCGATGCATGAGCGCACCAAGGCTTTCCTCGGCGAGATCCTCGCACATCACTGAGCCGATTGGGTTGGTTATCGAAATGAATAACAACAGATTCCTCGTCGGTCTCATCGGGGCCGACATCCAGATGTCGAAGTCGCCCGCACTGCACGAAACCGAGGCGCGGCACCTGGAGCTGGATTACCATTACGAGCTCGTCGATTTCGCTGAGCGCAGTTTACCCGCTTCTGCGCTGCCTGAATTGCTCGTAGAACTCGAAGACCGCGGCTTCGCAGGAAGCAACATCACGCACCCGTGCAAGCAGACGGTCATCGCTCATCTCAGCAGCCTGTCCGAGGACGCCGAGATGCTCGGAGCGGTCAACACGGTCGTGCTTCGGGACGGAAAGCGGATCGGGCACAATACGGACTGGTATGGCTTCTACAAAAATTTCGAGCGGGGTATGCCCGGAGTCGCCAAAACTCATGCCGTCCTGCTCGGCGCAGGCGGCGCAGGGGTCGCCGTCGCGCACGCTGCCATCAAGCTCGGTATCGGGATGCTCTCGATCTTCGACCAGGACACAAATCGCGCCACCGCGCTTGCCGATCAGCTCAACCGACGCTTTTCAAGAACCTGCGCGCAACCCGTCGGGGAAGTCGGTGCGGCGCTCGCTTCGACCGACGGGCTGATTCATGCTACCCCGACGGGCATGCGAAGTCATCCGGGTCTCCCGATTGAACCGGAATGGCTTCATTCACGTCACTGGGTTGCCGATATCGTCTACATGCCGCTCGTGACCGAACTTCTGGCGCTGGCAGAGAAGAAGGGGTGCAGGACCTTGCTCGGCGGCGGCATGACCGTGTTCCAGGCCGCGGCCGCCTTCGAACTGTTCACGGGTGTAAAACCAGACGCGGAACGCATGTCGCGTCACTTCGAAGAATTATGCCGAGCTACAGCCTGACTGGGAGGACATGCCTTGCCGCACATCATCATCGACTATAGCCGAGGTGCTGGCGAACGGGTGGCGATCGATGAATTGACCAGAGCGGTCCACCACCGAGTGCGCGACGGAGGCTTGGTGAAGCCCACTGCCGTGCGCACCTTCGCCAGGGAGGCGAACTTCTCCTGCGTCGGCGACGAGCATCCGGACAACCACTTCATCCAGATCATCGTGCGCATGGCTCCTGGCCGGCCGGCGGAGACCAAGCGGGAGTTGTTGAAGGCGGTCCTCGACGCCGCGCGCGATGTCGCGGCCTCCGCGCTGCAGGCGGGTCGGCTGGGGCTGCGGGCCGATCTTTACGAATCCGATCCGGATTTCGCATTCCAGGAAATAGCGTTCGCCTGAGCCTGGCAACGCCCTCACAAGGACAATTACAATGAGCCTGATCTACGTTCTCAACGGCCCAAACCTCAACTTGCTCGGCAAGCGTCAGCCTCATATCTATGGTCACGAGACACTGGCCGACGTCGAGGCAGACTGCCGGAAACTGGCCTCGGAACTCGGCCACGAGATCCGTTTCCACCAGAGCAACCGTGAATATGAAATCATCGACTGGATCCACGAAGCGCGCGAAGATGGAGCCGGCATCGTCATCAATCCGGCCGCATTCACGCACACGTCGCTTGCAATCCTCGACGCCTTGAACACGTTCGAAGGTCCCGTCATCGAGATCCATATCTCGAACGTGCATAAGCGCGAAAGCTTCCGTCATCATTCTTTCGTTTCTCACCGTGCCGACGGCGTCATCGCCGGTCTTGGTACGGAAGGCTATCAGCTCGGAATCCGCCGCGTCGCGACCATGCTCAAGGCGCCGAAGAAGGACTGACAATGGCTCCCCCAGTCAAACTGGCGGTCCTCGGCGCGGGGCTTATCGGAAGGCGTCACATCAAACACGTGTTGGACGAACCGACGGCGGAGCTTGTCGCTGTCGTGGATCCGACCCCGGTGGGAGAGGCGATCGCAAGCGAGGTCGGCGCCAAATGGTTTTCGAGCTTCGATGAAATGGTCGCCGCCGCGCGCCCTGACGGCGTCATCATCGCGACGCCCAACCAGATTCATGTCAGAAACGGTTTCGAGGCTATAGAGGCTGGCATCCCGGCATTGATCGAGAAGCCAATCGCCGACGATATTGCCGCCGGCGAAGAGCTCGTCGCGGCGGCGGAGGCCAAAGGCATTCCGTTGCTGACCGGTCATCACCGACGCCACAATCCGATGATGCAAAAGGCTAAGCAGATCATCGAAAGCGGCAAGCTCGGACGGATACTGGTCGTGAATGCGATGTTCTGGCTGTTCAAGCCGGACGAATACTTCGACATTTCCTGGCGGCGCGAACGCGGCGCGGGACCAGTCTTTCTCAATCTGATCCACGATATCGACAACCTTCGCTACTTATTCGGGGATATCACGGCGGTCCAGGCATGCGAGTCCAACGCAGTTCGCGGAAACCCCGTTGAGGAAACCGCGGTGATCCTCATCGAGTTCAAGAGTGGAATTCTCGGCTCTGCTTCCGTTTCGGATTCCGTCGTCGCACCCTGGAGTTGGGAGATGACGACTGGCGAAAACCCCGCTTATCCTAAAACTGGGGAGGCCTGCTACATGATCGGCGGCACCCACGGGTCGCTGTCGGTGCCGTCACTCAACATCTGGAGCAATCCCGGCAACAGGGGCTGGACGGAACCGTTCGAATGTCATCGCGCCAAAATCAGGAACGAGGATCCGCTCGTCCTGCAGATACGCCAGTTTTGCAGGGTCATCAGAGGCGCGGAAGCACCTCTGGTCAGCGGACGTGAGGGACTGGAAACCTTGAAGGTTATCGACGCCGTGAAGCGATCCGCCGCAGTGGGCCAGCGTATCTGCCTGATCTAAATGGTTGCGTGCCAGCTCAAGGCGGGTCGCGACTCGCGATGTCAATCCGGCGCGGAGGTCTGCAGGGCGAGCGCGTGCAATACGCCGCCCATATTGCCCTTCAGCGCCTCGTAGACCATCTGGTGCTGCTGCACGCGGCTCTTGCCGCGGAAGGCTTCGGCGACGACTTCGGCGGCGTAGTGATCGCCGTCGCCCGCCAGATCGCGGATCGTCACCTTGGCACCGGGAATCCCAGCCTTGATCATGTCTTCGATATCGCCGGGTTTCATGGCCATGATCGTTACTCCTTGCGCATTATTCCGCGGCAAGTTCGCCGCGGCCTTCCATGAAATCAGGGAACCACGATTCATGGGCATCGCGCAATTGCTGAATCGGCAGTGAAATAAGATCGCCGACATCAAGTGCATCTCCGCCAACCGTGCCGAGGCGACGGAAGGGAACGCCGGCACCTTCCGCATTGACGCAGACGAAATCCGCCACATCGGCCGGCACCGTCAGCACGTAGCGCGCCTGGTCTTCGCCGAAGAGCAGCGCATGCGGCAAGCCTTTGCCTTCGCCGAGATCGATCTTCAGGCCCTTGTTCGAGGCCATGGCCATTTCGGCTAGAGCGACGGCAAGGCCGCCCGAGGAAATGTCGTGGCAAGCGGTCGCCTGACCGTTGCGGATCACGGAGCGGACGAAATCGCCGTTGCGACGCTCGGCGAAGAGATCTACTTCCGGCGCCGGACCCTCGCGGCTGGAGAGAACGTCTCTCACATAGACGGACTGGCCGAGGTGGCTGCCGTCGAGGCCGATCATGATCACCTTGTCCCCGTCATTGGCGCTGCCGATGCGGACCATCTTGCGCCAGTCCGGCAGCAGGCCGACGCCTGCAATCGTCGGGGTCGGTAGGATGGCGACGCCGTTGGTCTCATTGTAGAGTGAGACGTTGCCGGAGACGATCGGAAAGTCGAGCGCGCGGCATGCTTCGCCGATGCCCTTCACCGCCTGAACGAACTGGCCCATGATCTCCGGCTTTTCGGGGTTGCCGAAGTTGAGATTGTCGGTGGCGGCAAGCGGTTCCGCGCCTGTCGCGGTGATGTTGCGCCAGCATTCGGCGACCGCCTGCTTGCCGCCCTCGAAGGGATCGGCCTCGACATAACGCGGCGTCACATCGGAGGAAAAGGCAAGCGCCTTGCTTTTATGGCCATCAACGCGCACGACACCGGCGTCGCCGCCGGGAAGTTGCAGGGAATTGCCCTGGATCAGCGTGTCATACTGTTCGTAGACCCAGCGGCGGCTCGACTGGTTGGCCGAGCCGACGAGTTGAAGCAACGCCTGGCCGTAATCTTTGGGGGCGGCGACAAGATTGGCGGGCAGGGGCGCAGGCTTGCCGGATTCACGCCAGGGGCGGTCATATTCCGGCGCCTGGTCGCCGAGATCCTTGATCGGCAGGTTGGCGACTTCTTCGCCCTGATGCATGACACGGAAGCGCAGATCATCGGTCGTTCTGCCAACAATGGCGAAGTCGAGGCCCCATTTGACGAAGATCGCCTTGGCCTGCTCTTCTTTTTCCGGCTGCAGCACCATGAGCATGCGCTCCTGGCTTTCCGACAGCATCATCTCATAGGCGGTCATTCGCTCTTCACGGACCGGCACCTTGTCGAGTTCCAGCAGAATGCCGAGATCGCCCTTGGCGCCCATTTCGACGGCCGAGCAGGTAAGGCCTGCCGCACCCATGTCCTGAATCGCGATGACGGCGCCGGTCTGCATCAGTTCGAGGCAGGCTTCGAGCAGGCATTTTTCGGTGAAGGGGTCCCCGACTTGAACGGTCGGTCGCTTTTCTTCGATCGATTCGTCGAACTCGGCCGATGCCATGGTTGCGCCGCCGACGCCATCGCGGCCGGTCTTGGCGCCGAGATAGACGACCGGAAGACCGACGCCCTTGGCTTCGGACAGGAAGATGGCGTTGGATTTGGCGATGCCGGCGGCAAAGGCATTGACCAGAATATTGCCGTTGTAGCGCGCATCGAACTCGACTTCGCCGCCGACCGTCGGCACGCCGAAGGAATTGCCGTAACCGCCAACGCCGGAAACGACGCCGGAGACCAGGTGGCGGGTCTTTGGATGATCCGGCTCACCAAAGCGCAGCGCGTTCATCGCGGCGATCGGGCGCGCGCCCATGGTGAAGACGTCGCGAAGGATACCGCCGACGCCGGTTGCGGCACCCTGATACGGTTCGATGTATGATGGGTGATTGTGGCTCTCCATCTTGAAAACCACGCAATCGCCGTCATCGATATCGACGACTCCGGCATTCTCGCCCGGCCCCTGGATGACGCGCGGCCCCTTGGTCGGCAGCGTGCGCAGCCATTTCTTCGATGATTTGTAGGAGCAGTGCTCGTTCCACATGGCCGAGAAGATGCCGAGCTCGGTGAAGGTCGGCTCGCGGCCGATCAGATCCAGAATGCGCTGGTACTCGTCCGGCTTCAGGCCGTGGCTTGCAATGAGTTCCGGCGTGATCGGAATGGTGTTTGAAATGGTCATGAGCGGAAAGTCCCTGGCGCGTTTTGGGCTGTCTTTAGCCTATGTAGCGGCGACGCGCGACAGAAAAAACCCGCCGTCAACAAAGGGCGGGCGGGCTTTTTTCCCAAAGGCGGCAATCGTTCAGAACTTGTAGCCGATCTGGATGCCTGCGCGTGTCATGCCGTCGTTCGGGCCGTCACAGAGATTGGCATGCGAAGAGTGGGCGATCTGGGCCATCACGTTCCAATGAGTAGTGAAACGGTAGCCGCCGCCTACATATTCGTGGAACAGAACGCGACAGCCTAATTCCGGTCCGTCATCATTGTCGTCCAGCTCGCCGGTATGGACGACGCCGCCGAATCCGGCTTCTGCAAAAAGCTTCTCGTTGAAATCGACGGTCCAGGTGAAGCCGGTGAAGAATTGGGTGGCTTCACCCGAGGTGCCGATCGAGGTGCCCAGATGGACACGGGGACGCAACAACTGTTGCTGCCAGCCAACGGCCTCCTCGTAGCCGAAAGGATCGAAGAGAGCGGTTATCTCCGGGAAGACGCCGTCTTCTCCGGAACGGCCCGATTGTACCGAGGCAGAGACCCCGAAACGCAGTTCATCAAATATCTGCTCGCCAGCATTTGCCGAACCTGCCATCGAGGTGCCCGCTAAGGCCGCCACTGATGCTAGCCCCAGGCAACGCAACGCGATCCTTCCGAACTCGACCCTCATCTGCTGTCCTTTGATTCGCACAAAGCGGGAATAACAAAGAGGTAACACGGGGGGTGGTGCGGTAAAGCGTTCTCGTCAGGCGTGTGCTTTTTTTCGGAATTATGGCGTGTATTTGCAACAGGTCATATCTCGCCGTCATAGGCGGATCCGCCATTTTCCAGCAGTCGGCGCAGGATCATCAGTCCTGCGGTCAGCTCCTGGCCAGTTTTGGGCGAAGAGAAGCCGATGCGAACGCGGTAGTAGGTTTTCTCGCCGCGCGCCGCCTTGAATTCGTCTTCGTCGTCGACAAGCACGCCGTCGCGCAAGGCGGCGTTCTTGAAGGTGCCGGACATCCAGGGTTCGGGAAGTTTCAGCCAGAGGAAAGGCGCATGCGGGTGCGAGGCGAAGTCGAAACCCTGCAACTGCTCGCGGGCAACGCGGGCCCGTCGGGAGATTTCCCGGATCACTTCCTTGCGGATCTCGTGTGCGCTACCGCTTTCGACCAGCCGTGCGCAGGTTTCCGCCAGGATGAAGGGCAGGCCGCCGGTGACCATCCTGTGGGTCACCTTAATGCGTTGGGCAAAATGCGGCGGACAGGCAACCCAGCCGCCGCGCACGCCGGCGGCGACCGATTTCGACAGACCATTGACCAGGAATGTGCGGTCGGGCGCAAGTGAGGCGATGAGCGGCGTATCGTCGTCGGCCATGCCGCCGTAGAGATCGTCCTCGATCAGCCAGACGCCGTGCTTTCTGGCAATTGCGGCAATCGCCGCGCGCCGCTCATGAGGCATGATCGTCACTGTCGGATTGTGGACGGTCGGCATCAGGAAGGCGATCTTCGGATGCTGCTGCTGGCAGAGCCGTTCGAAATCCTCGGGAATCACGCCGAATTCGTCGGAATCGACCGTCACCATGCGACGGCCGAGAAGGCGGGCGCTGCGGCTGACCTGGGTATAGGTAAGGTTTTCGAAGACGATCTTGTCCCCCGGCGCCGAGACCGCGGCAATAACAGCGACGGCGGCCGCATGGGCGCCGAGCGTCGGCACGATATTTTCGACCTCCGGCGTCCAGCCGCTGCGGGCAAGCCAGCGGCGGCCGGCCTCGAACCAGTTCGGCGGAAAACTCCGGGAATAGGAGGATATTTCGGTGAGATGCTGTTCGCCGATCTCGGCGAGAATGCCTGAGATGATCTTGCCCTGGCCGAGGTCGGGGGCGGCTGTCGTATCGAAACGGATCTTATTGGCGGGTGCGTCCTGAAAGCGCGTGCCGCCGAGCGAGACGGCCATCGGATCAATCTGTTCGCCTGGCGGTGTTTCGGTGCGGTTCAGCACATAGGTGCCGCGGCCGACTTCGCCGGCAACCAGGCCACGCTCGTGCACCAGAGCATAGGCGCGGCCGATCGTGCCGATTGTCACGCCGATATCGTAGGCAAGGTTGCGCTGCGGCGGCAATTTGCTGCCGGCGGGCAGGGTGCCGCTCGCAATGGCGGATTCAATGCTGTCGGCAAGCCGGAGGTAGACCGGCCCGGAGCCGCGGGAGAGATCAGGAAGCCAATTTGTCATGGTGACAATTGTATATCTTGGCACATTGTATCAGTCAAGCGTAAGAGACAATCTAACGGACGAACCGAGAGGATTCCTGGAATGTCTGCCTTGCCCGAAGTCAATATGCCAATTGTATCGATTGTCACTCATGAGAACGGACGCCTCAGTCGCTGCGACGGAAGTGCCAGGGCGACGACGCGTCTGGGCCGGATCTGGGCCGCTATCCTTCTTTGGCATCAGAAGCGCGAGGGGCGCCGCGCCCTGAGAGAGCTTTCGCCGGCTGGGCTCAAGGATATCGGGGTGTCGCAGTCCGATGCCGCACGCGAAGTCGGAAAATCGTTTTTCTGGGACTGATGCCTATGAAGGCGAAGGCAGCGATCAGCTGCAGGCCTTATTGCCTGCCGACCAGCGATTGACGTCGGCGGCGATACGGCCGGCGACCGGTTCCTGCATCATCGGACCAAAAGCCTGGAGACGGGCGGGGCTGCCTTCGGCCTGCACGACGAGCAGCGGCCGGCTTTCAGGGCTGCCCTTGTGGACGAGCAAAATGCGCGGGCGGCCGGTGAAGGAATTGAGCTCGGGTGCGAGCTTATAGGCTGCAAAGGCCGGATCGGCTGATTTGAACCAGCATGCATTGGCGCCGAGCGCCACTCGCTCCATGGTCGGCAGCGCAGCCCGGTTTGGACCTGCTGCCGGCGCCGGCGATTGGCAGGCTGCCAGAGCAACCGCGATAGCCGTCAACAGGGCGGCGTTGGCGACGGAGGGGCGAGGGCGCATTGGTCTTGCTCCGGGGAAAAAGGTCCTGCATGACGTTCCCGCGGGACCCGCAGGAGACATATGCAGCAGGCGCGGGTTAGGCAGCGACGACGTCGAGCGCCGAGGCGAAGAGACCGCGGCCGTCCAAACCGCCATGGGCTGCTTCGATCAGGTTTTCCGGATGCGGCATCATGCCGAGGACATTTCCGTTTTCGTTCATGACGCCCGCGATGTCGTTGAGCGAGCCGTTCGGATTGGTGCCTTCTGCATAACGGAAGACAACCTGGCCATTGCCTTCGATCTTCGCCAGCGTGGCTTCGTCGGCGAAGTAATTGCCGTCATGATGGGCAACCGGGCTGCGGATGACCTGACCCTGCGCATAGGCGCGGGTGAAATCAGTCTCTGCATTGACGACTTCGAGCTTGACCTCGCGGCAGACGAATTTCAACGAGGCATTGCGCATCAGCGCGCCGGGCAACAGACCGGCTTCGACGAGGATCTGAAAGCCATTGCAAACGCCGAGCACCTTCACGCCCTTTGCGGCCTTGTCGATGATCGCCTGCATGACTGGCATGCGGGCGGCGATCGCGCCGCAACGAAGATAGTCGCCATAGGAGAAGCCGCCGGGGATGACGATTAGGTCGACATCCGGAATCTCGGTTTCTGTCTGCCAGATCGTCACCGGTTCGCGGCCGGAGATCTTGCTCAAGGCTGCGATCATGTCGCGGTCACGGTTGAGACCCGGAAGTTGAACGACGGCTGATTTCATGGGTGCGGTTCAAACCTTGCTTGTATTTGTGCCACGTCCCGAAGCAGCCATACATATGCTTCGGGCATTGTAAGTCTCGCAATGTTCAATCGAGAGAAATGGTGTAGTTCTCGATGACCGTATTTGCCAGCAATTTTTCGCACATGGCCTTGAGGTCGGCTTCGGCCTTGGCCTTGTCGGCGCCTTCGAGCTCCAGGTCGAAGACCTTGCCCTGCCTTACATGGCCGACGCCCGAAAAGCCGAGAGCGCCGAGCGCGCCTTCGATGGCCTTGCCCTGCGGATCGAGAACGCCGTTTTTCAGCGTGACGGTGACACGAGCCTTGATCACTTTGTCTTTCCTGCCTTACTTGACGAGAACCGGGCCGGTGCCGCGCACAGGCTCGTTTTCATTGATGATGCCGAGACGGCGAGCGACTTCGGAATAGGCTTCAAGCAATCCGCCAAGGTCGCGGCGGAAGCGGTCCTTGTCCATCTTCTCGCGGGTTTCGATGTCCCAGAGCCGGCAGCTGTCCGGCGAGATCTCGTCGGCGAGGATGATGCGCATCAGATCGCCCTCGAAGAGGCGGCCGCATTCAATCTTGAAATCGACGAGCTGGATGCCGACACCGAGGAAGAGGCCGGTCATGAAGTCATTGACGCGGATAGCGAGCGCCATGATGTCGTCGAGCTCGGCCGGATTGGCCCAGCCGAAAGCGGTGATGTGCTCTTCGGAGACCATCGGATCGTCGAGCGCGTCGGACTTGTAATAGAACTCGATGATCGAGCGCGGCAGGACGACGCCTTCCTCGATGCCAAGGCGCTTGGCAAGAGAACCGGCCGCCACGTTGCGCACGACGATCTCCAGCGGGATCATTTCCACTTCCTTGATCAGCTGCTCGCGCATGTTGAGCCGGCGGATGAAGTGGGTGGGGATGCCGATCTTGTTCAGATGGCTGAAGATATATTCGGAAATGCGGTTGTTGAGGACGCCCTTGCCGTCGATGACTTCATGTTTCTTCTTGTTGAAGGCGGTGGCATCGTCCTTGAAGAACTGGATCAAAGTGCCCGGCTCCGGACCCTCATACAGAATCTTTGCCTTGCCCTCGTAGATACGGCGGCGACGGTTCATCGTGGTCATTCTCTGTTGTTGGCGCGCTTGGGATAGCGCGAGTGGATCAATCTCGTGGCGTCCCCTTAAAGGAAAAGAGAGTGTTTCACAATCCGCCTGTCGCTCCTTCCCAGGATTCTGGATTTCATGGCCGCGGTTTGCGGATTCATGGCCCGCATTCCGAATTTTACGGAATAGCACTAAGAGAATCGAATAAATTCGCTTTACGAGCCTAGCGGCTTTTTCTGTACGGTGGAATGAAGGCGAAATGGCGGGCCGCTTATACAGGATTATTTGGCGGTTCTGCTTGGGAGCGCGCGGCGAAGATGCGTCTGCAAGGCGCGCGCGGCGGTCAGTCCATGGCGCCAGCTTCCGGCGCGGATGAAGGACGGGATCTGCGTTGCTGGCATCGGCCGGGCCAGCGCATAGCCTTGCAGCGTGTCGCAGCCGAGTTGCTCCAGAATGCGGATGTGATCCGCGGTCTCGACGCCCTCAGCAATGACGAGGATGTTGAGCGAGCGCCCGATATCGATGATCGAACCGACAAGTTTGCGCTGCTCCGCCGATTGCGGCAGCATGCGGATCAACTCGCGATCAATCTTCAGCGTGTTCGGGCTCAGGCGCAGAAGGCTGACGATCGAGGCGTGGCCGGTGCCGAAGTCGTCTATATGGATGTCGATGCCGAGCTTGCGCAGCTTCTTGAGGTTGGCGGCCACCGCCTTGTCGCAATCGTCGAGCGAGATCGATTCTAGCAGCTCGAAGGCGACGGCGCCTGGCTCGATCTTCAGGGCGCGGAGCTTCTTGCCGAGATCGGGATCGGTCAGCCGCCGGGCGGAAACGTTAACCGAAATTTTTGGAATCGACAGCCCCTCCTTGATCCAGGTGCGGCGGTCTGCCAGCGCTCGCTCCAGGATCAGGGCGTCTATCGTCGAGACGACGTCGAGATCCTCGGCGATATCGAGAAAGCGGTCCGGCGTCAGCAGGCCGTGTACGGGGTGTTGCCATCGGGCGAGCGTCTCGACGCCTGCCACATCGAGCGTGCCGGCATCGAACTGCAATTGATAGAATGGCACGAATTCATGGCGATCCAGGCCAATCAAGATTTGGTCGGCGAGCCGTTTGGCGGAGACAATATCATCGCGGGCCGATGCGGAGAAGAATTCGAAGCGGTTCCGGCCGAGACCTTTGGCGCGATAGAGCGCAATGTCGGCGTCGAGCAGCGTCTGCTTCGCGTCGAGCTTGGCGCCGCCATTGACGGCGATGCCGATACTGGCGCCGAACCGGCAGTCATGCCCCTCGTATCTGACCGGCCTGCGCAATTCGCGGATCAGGCGTTCGGCCAGATTGGCGATCTTCTTCGATGCAGGATCGACCGCGCAGAGGATGACGAATTCGTCACCACCAATGCGAGCGACGAAATCGGCGGCGCGGACGGAATGTCTGAGCACATGTGCGGCGTGCTGCAGCATGGCGTCGCCGGCGCGATGGCCGAGGGTATCGTTGATCTGCTTGAAGCGGTCGAGATCGATATGCAGAATCGCCAGAGCAAGACCGTTGGCCCGGCATTCCGCCGCGCGGTCGTCCAGCATCTTGTCGAGGTATCGGCGGTTCGGCAGGCCGGTGAGGTAATCGTGCAATGCCAGGTACTCGATGCTTTCCTTGGCAGCCTCGAGTTCGCGGTTGCGGGCCTCCGCCAAATCCTTGGCGCGCTGCAGTTCATTGCGAAGTGCGACTTCTTCGGTGACGTCCCAATTGGCGCCGATCAGCTTGCGTTGGCCGTTACCGTCGACAAAGAAGGCAGAGCGCGCACGGATGATGCGTTCAACGCCGTCGCCGCGGATGATGCGGTATTCCTGCTGAAAGTCGCTGCCGCTTTCGACGCTGCGGTCGGCAAGGTCTAGCACCCGCTCCCGGTCGTCAGGATGCAGCCTTTTGGCCCAGGCGTCGCCGCCGATCTTGCGCGCCGCACCCTGCATCCCGTAAATGGCAATCAGGCGGTCGTCCCATTCGACGACGTCGTTTTCGATATCGGCCTCGAAGACGCCGATACGGGAAATTTCCAGCGCCAGGTCGAGCCGGCGGGACAGGCGGGACAGCGTCTCCTCGGCTTCTTTGCGGGCAGTGATATCGGTATCCGTGCCGACGACGCGCGTCGGCACGCCATTCTCGTCCCATTCGACGCAGGCGCCGCGGCAGTCAATCCAGATCCAGCGGCCGTCCCTGTGGCGTTCGCGATATTGGAAGACCTGATATTCCGGATCGTCGGCATTCTGCCGCTCGATCGCATGCACGACAAAATCGCGGTCGTCGGGATGGACGAGCTGCAGCCAGGCTTCATAGTCGCCGGCGACGTCCTCGTCGGGAGCCATTCCGCGGATGGTTTTCCACGTTGGCGAATAGTATTTTCGGTTGAGGCGGTAATTGTGATCCCATACGCCAAGCCCGGAGCCGACCAGCGCATAATTCCAGCGGCTCTCCCGCTCGGCCAGATCGGGATGGTCGGTTGGCCCGGTGCCCACGAAAGTCTCAGCCGCTGCGATATCGCCATGCGGTCTATCGGCCTCTGGATGGGCTTTTTTCACTGGCATTCTCGCTGATTGCATCTCGGCGCAGTCTGCGTTCTTTCTATTAAGAAAAACTTAGAAAGCAGTCGTTCAAACAGCGAGAAGCGGTCAATCAGACGGAGAGGCGGCTGAGGAATTGGGCAAAGACCATCGTTCCTTCCGGCCAGGGGCCGTGACCGGAATCGGCATTGATATGTCCTGCCTCGCCGGCATCGACGAGGAAGGAACCCCAGCTGCTGGCGATATCGTCGGCATGGTCGTAGCTACCGAACGGGTCGTTGCGGCTGGCCACAGTGATCGAAGGGAAGGGCAGCGGATCGCGCGGGTAGGGCCCGAAGGTCATCAGGTGCCTTGGGCGAATGTCCGGATTGGTGACATCCGGCGGAGCGACGAAGAAAGCGCCCGCTACCCGCTTGCGGAAATGCGGGATGGCGTGGATCGCCGAGGGTACGCCGAGCGAATGGGCGACGAGAACGACCGGGCGGGTCGAGGCGTTCACCTCTTCGGCGATGCGGGCGATCCAGTCCTCGCGGACCGGCTTCGTCCATTCGGCCTGTTCGACGCGTCGCGCCGTGCTGAGTTTCGCCTCCCAGCGGCTCTGCCAATGGCCGGGGCCGGAATTGGTATAGCCGGGGATGATGAGGATATCTGCGTCTGAGGCTTTCATAGTGCCGCCGATGTGAGAAAGCCTGTCCAAGATGTCAAGAGGGGGCTGCAAGGGAGAGAGCGACACGGGCGCTGAAATTTGTTATGTTGCCCCGGTGCCGGTTGCGGGTTTCGTATCGGCTTACCCGCCGATGCGTGTCCGCCGCCGACCAAGTCTCGGCTGAGGAGGAGAAAGCCATGGCGGCATTTCATGTCATGACGGGTGCAAGCGAAAACTTCGCGCGGCCCGTCGTCAATCGCATCGGTATCGCCGACGTCTTCGACGCGCTGAAGCGCGGGCTCGACGATTTCAGCGAAAAGCCTTCCCATTATGTGTTCCTGTGCCTGATGTATCCGATCGCCGGGATCTTCCTGACGCTGTGGACCTCCGGCGCCAACCTTCTGCCGATGGTCTTCCCGCTGATTTCCGGCTTCGTGCTGATCGGCCCGATTGCGGCGATCGGCCTTTACGAGATCAGCCGCCGGCGCGAGGAGGGTCTCGATACGTCATGGACGCACGCGCTCGAGGTACGCCATTCCCCGGCGCTGCCGTCGATCGTCGCGGTCGGGCTGATGCTCTTTGGCCTTTTCGTTGTTTGGCTGGTGACGGCACAGACGCTGTACACCAACCTTCTCGGCGACGTCTTTCCCCGCACCATGACGGATTTCACCCGGCAGGTCTTCGGCACGGCCCAAGGCTTGCAGCTGATCATCTGGGGCAATCTCATCGGCTTTGGCTTCGCGCTCGTCGTGCTGGCGATTTCAGTCATCACTTTCCCAATATTGCTGGACCGCGATGTCGGAGCGGTTGCCGCCGTCGTGACCTCAATCCGTGCGACGATCATCAATCCGGTGCCCGTGCTGCTTTGGGGCCTGATCGTCGCAGCGCTCCTCGTCATCGGCACCATCCCGGTATTTGCCGGACTTGCGCTTGTCATCCCGATCCTCGGCCATGCGACCTGGCATCTCTACCGCAAGCTGGTTGCGCGCGAACCCGCATGATCACAGCCTTCCGGGGATCGCGAGCCGTCGCGATCCCCCCAATCCCGACCTTGACCTAGCTTCCGGAACCTCTGGACTTCTCCCCGCGTTTATCAGAACCGGCTTCGAGGAGGACTTTGAGAGGTGACGATGCAGCATCTGTTCGCCCGCTTCGCAAGCAAGGCATCGGAATGGGCGGGCAAACCCGTCACCTTCATTCTGGCGCTGAGCGTCGTCGTTGTCTGGGCCGTGCTCGGACCTTTCTTCGACTATTCCGAAACCTGGCAGCTGATCATCAACACCGGCACGACGATCATCACCTTCCTGATGGTCTTCGTGCTGCAGAACGCCCAGACGCGTGACACCCGGGCGATCCAGGCGAAGCTCAACGAGATCATCCTGACAAGCCACGCGGAGAACCGCTTCATCGGCATCGAACACCTTGATGAGGAGGAGTTGAAGCATCTCGACCGGCTTGTGGCCAAGGCCGCCAAGGGACGGGGTGACACGGAGGCGTGCAGGACGTCGGAGGCAGAGAAAGCCGAGGCGCCGAAAAAGGCAGACGGGCGCAAACGCTCTGTGGTTGCGAAAGCGTCGAAGCAAAAACAACGGCCGCTTGAGAAAAGCTGAACTATGAAATACACATTCCAATCATATTGACGTCAATCTAACTCCGTAGGGAAAATGAACGACTCCTTCTTAGCGAGCCGCAGGTCGAGCTGTTCTTTCAGGCCTATTTCATAGGAATGACGTTAGGTCATTTGACATTTTTCTTCGACGAAATCGGCTTTATCGAATTTATCCCAAAATTTATTATTTCGTTGCTAATCGTTTTTATATTGTTTATTTTTTACCGTATTAAATACAGTGCAATAAATTCACTTCCATTTCTTTGGTCATTTATTATTTTTATAGCAATTTTATTACTGATTACGTCGGCTGTCTTGTTGTTATCAGGTGGTAGTATTCAAAGGCTGACCTTATTAGCTTTTTTCTTAGCCATTTCCCTGCCTTCGATCCTTGTCGCATGCATCTACTTCCCAGTTATGATCAGGCTGCGACTAAGGGGAAAAGCCGTCCGATAGATTCTCGACTGAGAAGTATGCCGGCAGAAAAACGGCGCCTGCAAGGGCGCCGCCATATCGTTGATTGCAGATCGCTCACGCCTCGCCGAAGACGCGGCGGAAGATCGTGTCGACGTGTTTGGTATGGTAGCCAAGGTCGAATTTTTCGCGGATGTCTTCTTCGGACAGGGCGGCACGAACTTCTGCGTCGGCGAGCAGCTCTTCCAGAAAATCCTTGCCCTGTTCCCAGACCTTCATGGCGTTGCGCTGTACGAGACGGTAGGCATCCTCGCGCGAGACGCCGGCCTGAGTAAGCGCCAGGAGGACGCGCTGGGAGTGGACGAGGCCGCGGAACTTGTTGAGGTTCTTCTCCATGTTCTCGGGGTAGACCAGCAGCTTTTCGACGACGCCGGCCAGCCGCGCGAGGGCGAAGTCGAGGGTGACCGTTGCATCCGGGCCGATCATGCGTTCGACCGAGGAGTGGGAGATATCGCGCTCGTGCCAGAGGGCGACGTTTTCCATTGCAGGCATGGCATAGGAGCGGACCATGCGGGCGAGGCCGGTCAGGTTTTCGGTCAGCACCGGATTGCGCTTGTGCGGCATCGCCGAAGACCCCTTCTGGCCGGGCGAGAAATATTCCTCGGCTTCCAGCACCTCGGTGCGCTGCAGGTGGCGGATTTCTGTCGCCAGGCGCTCGATCGACGAGGCGACAACGCCGAGGGTGGCGAAATACATGGCGTGGCGGTCGCGCGGGATGACCTGGGTCGAGACCGGCTCCGCCTTCAGGCCGAGTGCTGCGGCGACATGTTCCTCGACGCGCGGATCGATGTTGGCGAAGGTGCCGACGGCGCCCGAGATGGCGCAGGTCGCTACTTCCTCGCGGGCAGCGATCAAGCGCTGACGGCAACGCTCGAATTCGGCATAGGCGAGCGCCAGCTTGATGCCGAAGGTGGTGGGCTCGGCGTGGATGCCGTGCGAGCGGCCGATGGTGACGGTGTCCTTATGTTCGAAGGCGCGGGTTTTCAGCGCCGCGAGAAGGCGGTCGAGATCGGCGATGAGGATATCCGTGGCGCGCACGAGCTGGACGTTGAAGCAGGTGTCGAGCACGTCAGACGAAGTCATGCCCTGGTGGATGAATCGCGCATCCGGGCCGACAATCTCAGCGAGGTGGGTGAGGAAGGCGATGACGTCATGCTTGGTGACGGCCTCGATCTCATCGATGCGAGCGACGTCGAACGTAGCGGCGCTGCCTTTCTCCCAGATCGTCCTTGCCGCCGATTTCGGGATGACACCGAGCTCGGCCAGCGCGTCGCAGGCATGCGCCTCGATCTCGAACCAGATGCGGAACTTGGTTTCGGGAGACCAGATGGCGACCATTTCGGGCCGGGAGTAACGCGGGATCATGGGCGGCTGCCTTCACTTCAAGAGGTTTAAGCGTCTATGTCTGCGCCCCTGTAGCAAAGACGGGCGGCAATCTCAACGCATGCGTTTGGCAAGATGATAGCTGCTAATGACGAGGCAGACGAGGCCGAGCGGCAGGAAGAGGCGAAGACCAATCACCAGGAATTGGTAGACGGCGCTGATGCTGGTGAAGACGAACTGGAACGCCCAGACGATACTGCCGACAGGCGCGTGCCAGCGCGAATAGAAGATCCGGTACTCCATGGCGAAGAGGAAGGCGGTCATCAGGATCGTGGCTGCCGTCAGCGTCACGAAGAAGGCAGCAAATCGCGCTTCCAGCGGCCTGCCATAGGCAAAAAAACGGGCCGCTGGCAGGGCGAAGGGCCAGGAAAGCAGGCCGCCGAGGAAATAGAGTGCCGCGACCTCAGCCAGCCGGCTGGTCTGCAGACCGTTGCGGAGGTAAAGCCCCAGCATGGCGGCGGCGAGCATCTGCAGGCCCCAGAGCAATGCGCCGGCAAAGAGATCAGAGGAGGGCGGCTTTGCCGCCCTTAGACGATCCATCCTGGGCGATCCACGCTCAGGGATGAACTGGAACGGCGATCCAGCGTCCGTTCCTCTCAGCATCGAAGGCCAGGACGAGCGCGATGTGAACCTGGTTTCCGCCTTCCGGCTGGTAGACTACGGCGCCGCCGATCCGGTATTCGACCGAGCATGTGCGCTCGGCCGGGACGGCGGTTGCCTGCCGCGCCGCCTGACGATTCGGCACGCCTTCCTTCTCGATCATTTGCAAGCTGAAGCCAAGGATGCGTTTGTCGATCGTTGCGCATTCCTTCGGCGCCGGCACCGGCATCTCGCTGAGTGCGAGCGTATAGGGCGTCTTCGGCGGCCCATCGATTGCAAGTGTGGTGTAGCGAAGTGTCTTCGAGGGGGAGCCGAGCTCGGTTGGTGGGTTGAGGGCGGCGATCAGACCGGGATTTGTCAGAAGGTCGTATTTATCCATCTGGCTGCGCGCCGCCGTCAGGTTCTGCCGCCGTGCTTTGGAAAGATTGGCGTCCTTGTCGGTCAGCTCGGTGCGGAAGGGTGTACCCTCCAGATATTGGCCGCTGTCGGTGTCGATGAAGTAGGTTTCGGAATAGGGAGTCTTGCCGCTATCTTTGATACCGAATTCCTGGAATGCAAAGACCTTGCCGTCGGCCGAAAAACCGATCGGCTGGATGCTGGCTATGTCGCCCGCCAGCGATATGCCGGGCAGGCCGGCCGATGCGGCGGCAAGCACGCCGCCAATAATCAGACCCTTGTTCATGTTCGTGTCCCTTCGGCAGCCTGACGCAATTCGGCGACGGTCCTCCGGTAGCTGTCGACCGTACCGCCCTTGAAAATTGCCGAGCCGGCGACCAGGACGTTGGCGCCGGCACGCGCGATCGCGGGCGTCGTTTCTACGGTGACTCCGCCGTCGACCTCGAGTTCGATCGGCCTGTCACCGATCAGTGATTTCGCTGCGGCGATTTTGGCCGCCATTGCCGGAATGAACTTTTGCCCGCCGAAGCCGGGATTGACCGACATGATGAGGATGAGGTCGACGTCATCAAGCACGTTCTCGATGGCGCTCAGCGGCGTCGCCGGATTGATCGTCACGCCGACCTTCTTGCCGAGATTGCGGACGGTCTGCAGCGACCGGTGCAGATGCGCTCCGGCTTCGGCATGGACGGTGATGCGGTCACAGCCGGCCTTAGCGAAGGCTTCGAGATAGTCATCGACCGGAGAGATCATCAGATGGCAATCGAAGGTGGCGTTCGTGTAGGAACGCAGCGACTTGATGACGTCGGGACCGAAGGAAATGTTCGGCACGAAATGCCCGTCCATTACATCAAGGTGGATCCAGTCGGCGCCGGCGGCGGTGACGTCGCGCACCTCCTCGCCGAGCCTGGCGAAATCCGCCGCGAGGATCGAGGGGGCAATGCGAATAGGCAGCGTCATCAAGTCTCACTCCCATATGGCGCCATTTGCCGATGGCGCCGAAATTCAGGGCTGGCAGCCGCTCATTGCGTCGGCGCAGCAGGTGGAAAAAAGCCATTGCCCCGCCATTCGAGCAGGCGGTAGGGGTTTTGCGAAAGCTCATGCGCGCCGGTGAAGGCGACGGCGCCGACCGGCGTCTGGAACGTCGTGCCGATAAGCGCCTCCTGCAACGGCTTGCCGGCAGCCGCGGCGGATTCGGCTGCCTTGCCGGCAATCAGGGCCGCCGCCAGCGATGGCAGGACATAACCTTCAGGCTCGGTGCCTTTGGCGCGTAAAGCGTCGGCCGCCGGCGCGCCTTCCGGCAGAAGGACATATTCCGGCAGGGCGACCGCGCGCACGCCGGACGCGAGCGGCAGCGGCTGATCGGCGGCGCGCATGGCATCGCCGCCGAGGATCGACAGGGGAATATTTTCCGTCGTGGCGTCGCGGGCGATGACGGCGACATCGTTGCGATCGCCGCCAACGAAAACTCTGGTTGCGCCGGCCCGTTTCAGACGGCGCACGAGGGCGATCTGCTGCTCCTGTCCCGGACGGTAGGTATCGGTGAAAACCGGCTTCAGGCCATTCTGCTCAAGCGCATTGCGCACTGCTTCCGTCAGTTCGCGGCCATGTATGGTGCCGTCCTCGATGAGGGCGATCGGATCGGCGGCCCAGTTCTTCAGGATCACTTCGATGATCTTTGCCGCTTCAGCGCCATCGGCAGGTGCCAAGCGGAAGAGCGGCCAGCCATTTTTCAGCGCATCCTCCATCAGAATGCGGGAGCGGACCGAGACGGTGATGGCGGGAATGTTCGCGTCCTTCAACTTCGGCAGCGCGCCTTCCAGCGTCTCGCTGCAGAGAAAGCCGACGGCGACCTGCACCTTGGCATTGACAAGCGCATCGGCGACCGCCGCTCCGCTATTGTCCTCGCAGGTCTCGTTGATGGCAACGAGCGTATTGCCGGACTGCTGGATCTCGAAGCCGGCGCCGGCGGCAATCTGTGCGCCGAGCGAGCCAAGCGGGCCACCCTGGGGGGCGACGACGCCGATCGTCACGCCGGCCGCATGGCCTTGCGCCGCCGCCACCAGCAGCGTCAGGAAGGCTGCTATGCCACGCAGGTTGGTCATGAAAGGCGGAAATCCCTAGCCATCGTCCATGCCCTTTTATCCGCAAGGCGGCGATCGTCAAAGAAAAACAAGCGGAACGCGACGCTTTTCACCGCTCCTATTGTAGAAAAGGTAACCGATGCTCGCCATATTGCGCGATAGCAAGTCGAACTACAGCGCCGCGCACCGTTTGGGACGCAGAGCGCACGGGAGAAGCAGGTGTTGAACAGGCAGCATATCGACCCCGGCCTTTATCGCGATGCCATGAGCCGTTATGCTGGCCATGTGCAGCTCGTGACGACGGCGATGGAAGGCATGCGCCGCGGCGTTACCATCACCGCCGCCTGCTCGGTTTCGGACAATCCAGCCTCTGTGCTGATCTGCCTCAGCAATACCAATCCGAAGAACGAGATCTTTTTCCGCAGCGGCATCTTCGTGCTCAATACGCTCGGCGCTCACCACCAGGCGGTTGCCGATGCTTTCTCCGGGCGCACGGCGCTTGCCAATGACGAGCGCTTCGCCAGTGCCCGTTTCGATACGCTCGTCACCGGCGCGCCCGTTCTCGCCGATGCGCTCGCCGCCTTCGATTGCCGGGTGACCGACATCAAGGAAATGCCGACGCATAATGTCATCTTCGGCGAAGTCGCCGCCGTCCGCTTCAGCGAGAAGCATCCGGCGCTCATCTATATGAACCGGGATTATCATACGCTGTAATCCGGCTGGCAGGTATTCAAGGAAACAGAGAATGGACAATGCCGGGATCGAGGAAATGTTTCAGGGGCTCGGCCCCGTCACGATCAAGCGCATGTTCGGCGGCAAGGGCATCTATCATCTCGGGCGCATCGTCGCTGTCGAAGTGCGCGACGAGATGCTGCTGAAAGCCGATGAGACGAGCGCCCCGGAATTTGCCGCCGCCGGCGCCACGCAATGGGCCTATGAGGGCAAGAAGGGCAAGCCGGTGAAGATGCCCTATTGGTCGATTCCCGAAGAGGCCTATGACGATCCGGATCTGATGGCGAAATGGGTGCGACTGGCTTATGAGGCGGCGCTTCGCGCCGAAAGTTGAGCGGGTTCACCTGTCGGCAAGGCTGCGATCGCCGCCTTGGTGAAGGCCGACAGCGGCTCAGGCAAATCGGTTAACGAAAACCAGCCGAAATCCGAAAGCTTATCCGGCTCGGTCAATTGCGGCTCGCCGTCGACGTCACGGGCGAGATAAAGGATGGAGATCCAGTGCTGGCGGTCGGCATCGATGATCTGTTCGGTCATGCCGATGCGGTCGATCCGGCCGATGCTGAGGCCGGTCTCTTCTTCGGCCTCGCGGCGCGCAGCTTCTTCAGCCCGCTCCATGTGATCGACCTTGCCCCCGACGATGTTCCAGTAGCCGGCTTCAGGCGGACGCATGCGCTTGTAGAGAAGGATCCTGCCTTGGCGCAGGATCACCAAGCCGACGCCAAGGCCCGGAAAATCGACGCCAGGCTTGCCCACTGGACGTTCAGACCTTGGCGCTGCCGGCGATCAGCATGAAAGCGGGGATATCGTCGCCGAAACCGACCGGAGTCGGGCCGTCGTCGTGATCGCGATGACGGCGGCGGTCGCGGCTGTCGTCATTTGCCGGATAAGGCCGATTGTTGCGCGCATTGTTTTGCGGCTTCTGCTCTGCTTTGCGCTCATTCTTCACGACTTCGGCCTTTGCTGGTGCTGCTGCGATCACTTGGACGTCATTATCCTGTATGTCGTTATCAGATTTATGACTCGCAGCACTGTGCTTGCCGCGTCCGCGCCCGCGATCCTTGTCGCCACGTTCGCGTCCGTTACGGCGCGGGCGGTCGCTGTCTTTGCCTTCTTCCACAGGCGGCAGCGAGTTCAGGTCGCCGTTCAGCCATTCGACATTTTCGCCGATCAGCTTCTCGATTGCGTCGACGAACTTCGTGTCGCGCTTGGTGACGAGCGTGAAGGCGGCCCCGGAGCGGCCGGCGCGGCCGGTACGGCCGATGCGGTGGACATAGTCCTCGGAGTGGATCGGCACGTCGAAATTGAAGACGTGGCTGACATCGGGAATGTCGAGACCGCGGGCGGCAACGTCGGAGGCGACCAGCAGCTGGAGGTTGCCGTCACGGAAGTTCTGCAGCATCGTCGTGCGGGAGCGCTGGTCCATGTCGCCATGGAGCGCACCGACGGAGAAGCCGTGGCGTTCGAGCGAACGGAAGAGATCGGCGACATCCTTCTTGCGGTTGCAGAAGATAATCGCGTTCTTGAGTTCGGTCTGGGCGCGGACGAGTTCACGCAGAACCGCACGCTTTTCGTAATCCTTGCTGTGCGAGGCGACGAAGCGCTGCGTCACGGTCTTTGCGGCCGAAGCGGGCTTTGCCACCTCGATACGCTCGGGGTTCTGCAGGAACCGGTCGGCGAGCTTCTGAATTTCCGGCGGCATGGTTGCCGAGAAGAACAGCGTCTGGCGGGTGAAGGGGATGAGCTTGGCGATGCGCTCGATGTCGGGAATGAAGCCCATGTCGAGCATGCGGTCGGCCTCGTCGATGACCAGAATTTCGACGCCGCTCATCAGGAGCTTGCCGCGTTCAAAATGGTCGAGCAGGCGGCCGGGTGTGCAGATCAGCACGTCGGCGCCACGCTCGAGCTTGCGATCCTGGTCCTCGAAGGAAACGCCGCCGATCAGCAGGGCGACGTTGAGGCGGTGGTTCTTGCCGTACTTCTCGAAATTCTCGGCGACCTGGGCGGCGAGTTCGCGGGTCGGCTCAAGGATCAGCGTGCGGGGCATGCGGGCGCGGGCGCGGCCCTTTTCAAGAAGCGACAGCATCGGCAGAACAAAGGATGCCGTCTTGCCGGTGCCGGTCTGCGCGATGCCGCAGATGTCGCGACGCTCGAGCGCAAAGGGAATGGCCCCTGCCTGAATGGGCGTGGGGATCGTATAGCCCGCGTCTGTAACAGCGGATAGCACTTTTTGGCTCAAGCCAAGGTCAGCGAATGTCGTCAAAGGGAAAACTGTTTCCGTTCCGGTTCGGCCGAACTCTGAACGAGTCGGCGGGATTGCATGCCGCAATGCAGCGCGACATAGCTCCGAATGGCCGGCAAGTCAAGAAATAGAGAGGCCGCACCCTGTGCAGAGTGAAGCTTTGGTTACCAGGCGGGTATTACTTGATATAGGTGGCGAGTTTAAGGCCCGCATTCATGAAATATACTGGATCGACCGCATGGCCGTTCTGGCGCACTTCATAATGCAGATGTGTGCCCGTCGAGCGGCCGGTGCTGCCGGCAAGCCCGATAACGTCGCTACGGTCGACCGTGTCACCGGTCTTGACCAGAACCTGCGACATGTGCCCGTAGCGCGTCGAGATGCCATTGCCGTGATCGATCTCGACCATATTGCCGTAACCGCCCGTCCAGCCGGCGGATATCACCTTACCCGGCGCAGTCGGGCGGATCTTTTCGCCCGGCGAAAAGCGGAAGTCGACGCCGGAATGCAGCGCCAGGCGGCCGAGAAAAGGGTCGCGGCGGTTGCCGAAGGGGCTGGTCATCTCCTTGCCAATGGCAGGGCTGCGGAAGGGCAGGGATTCGGCGGTATTGCGCACGGCTTCCAGCCGGGTCAGCGCGTCATCAAGAGCGATCAGCGAATTGTTGAAGTCGTCATTGCTCTCCGGCTCGACGAAGGGGCCGCCAACGGCGCCGTCATCCTCGTCCTGCTTGGCAGCGGCCTCGGGCATGGGGATCTTGAACCGGGTCAGCACGCTCTCGATGGCGTTGGCGGCGTTGCCGGCGTCGCTCGTCAGCTGCTCGATGCGGCTGCGCTGGTCCTGTTCGACATCCTTTAGCGACAGCGTCACCTTGGAGAAGATGCGGTCGGCGCGATCGCCGACCGTCTCGGTGGCCGGCACGTAGGCAAGGGTCGTATTGTCGGGGGTGGCGTCGGCTGGTGCGCCGCTTGCCAACTGTTTCTCGATCGCCTCGATGCCGCTGTGGTCAAGCGAAGCGCGCTTGTCCTTGATGGCAGGGGCATAGGATTGCACAGGCGAAGCCGGGGTGCTGTCCTTATCCGTGAGCCCGGAGCTTTCGGCCCGGTCGAGCAGATTGTCGAGCTTGCCGTGACGTGAGGTGAGCGCCATCTGCTGCTCCATCAGCTTGTCGACCTTGTCTTCCACCACCTGCTGATCGAGAAGCTGGCGGGAGGTGATGCGGTCGACCTGGGCGCGTAGCGCGGCGATGCGGTCCTCATAATCATGCTGCATGCGGGCCTGGCGCGCCATGGTGGCGCCAATCAGGTCGTCGCGCAGCACGAGATAGGAGGTCGCCAGGAGATAGCCGATGGAAAAGACGCCGAGGAAGCAGAAGGCGACGGCGGCCATCCACGGCCGGATCGTCATGTGGCGGACTTTGTCACCGCTTGCCAGGATAAGAATATGTTCCTGCGCCCGCCTGCCGAATACCCGGTGCTGCTGTCCGCTGTTCACGCAGGCTCTCCCGATTGATGCGCTACGCCTCTTTCAGAAAATTAGACACGTTTATGGTTAATGAACGCTTACTTTGCCGTTGTGCTGGTCGCAATTATGCACCAATTCCACGTGCTACAGCATCGTTGCGGAATGATCTCACGCATGGCTGATCGACGCCAGCGAGCGGTAGAAGGACGGCGTCAAACCGGCCTCGGCGCGGGCGAGATCGTTGAAGGGCGGCTTCAGCGGCCCGCGAAAATTGGCACGCACCAGTTCCTGAAAGGCCTTTGCCGGATCGCGCTTCTCCCGCGCACAGAGGAAGCGGAACCATTTGGCGCCGATGGCGACATGACCTTTCTCGTCATTGTAGATGACGTCGAGCACCGCAGCGCTTTCGCGATCGCCGGTCTCGCGCATTTTCGCCTGCAGCGAGGGAGTGACGTCGAGACCGCGGGCTTCCAGAATGAGCGGCACGACGGCGAGCCTTGCCGTCAGGTCGTTGCGCGTCGAATGGGCCGCCTGCCACAGCCCGTCATGGGCGGGAAGATCGCCGTAATCGGCGCCGAGATCGTTGAGGCGGGCGCGCACCATGCGGAAATGCTTCGCCTCCTCGAAGGCGACCTGCATCCAGCCGTCGAAGAAGGAATTGGGCACTGGCTCGGTTGCGAATCGCGCGACGATATCGAGCGCGAGATCGACGGCGTTGAGCTCGATATGGGCGATGGCATGGAGCAGGGCGATCCGGCCCTTCAGTGTGTGGAGTGAGCGCTTCTCCACCTGGGTCGGCGGTGTCAGCACTGGCTTCTCCGGACGACCGGGCCTCTCCGGCAAGGCGGCGTCGAGTGGTGACCGCAGCGACACCCGGCGGGCAAACCAGCGGGTGGCGCTTTCCTGCGCCAGGGCGGTCTTGCGGTCGAGATCGGCCGAGCGGATGGCGTCGATGGCGCCGCCGCGCAGCGAGGTTATCGAGAGATCGCCATTCACGCGGCAAGATTCCTGACTGCCTCGAGCACGGTCTCGGCATGGCCCTGTACCTTCACCTTCCGCCAGATCGTCGCGATCGTGCCGTCCTGGCGGATGAGGAAAGTGGTGCGCTCCACGCCCATGAAATTGCGGCCGTACATGCTCTTTTCCTTCCAGACGCCATAGGCCTGGAGCGTCGTCTTCTCTTCGTCAGAGGCGAGCGCGACCGAAAGACGGTGCTTCTTGATGAACTTGTCATGGCAGGCTGCCGAATCGGGCGACATGCCAATCACGGCAGCGCCCGCTGCTTCAAACTCCGGCGCCAGAGCAGTGAAGGCCAGCGATTCGGCGGTGCAGCCTGTCGTGTCGTCCTTCGGGTAGAAGAACAGGACCAGCGGCCTGCCGTGAAAATCGGAAAGCGAGACACGGCCGCCGCCATCGCGCGGGAGGTCGAAATCGGGGGCCAGGGCGCCGATGCCAGGAACCGCCATTGGGAAAACCTTTCTTTTGCCGGGTTTGTGGATGACACTCTCTGTCCCCGAATTATATAGTGGACGGAAACCCGTCCAGCATGGCCGGGTTCAATTCTTCGATTTAAGGGAGAGCCCGAGGGCGCATGTCAGCCATCCGCGGCGAAAAGGTCACGTTTCGCAAGAAGGATATCGTTGCGCTGGACCGCTTGCCGTCCGCTCAGGCCGAGGATCCGATCATCGTTCATTGCCCGCCGCCGCGTTCGCCGATGCGCCGGACGGCGAAGCTGACGTCAGTTTTTCTCGGACTGATTCTCCTTATCCTTGCCGCCATCGTCTTCACGATCGAAAGCGGCATGTTCGACAAGCCACTGTCTCAGCAGGCACAGGCGGCGCTGAACGGCGTGGCCGGACCGCGCTACCGCGCCGAAGTCGGCTCCACCGTCATCCGTTTCACCTCCGACTTCCGGCTGGCGCTGGAAGCCCGCAACGTCAATATGATCGACCAGAAGAGCGGCCAGCACCTGTCGACGACGGGGTCGGTGCGCCTGGGCCTCGATCCGCTGCAGCTTTTCCGCGGCCGTATCGCCGTAGCGGATATCGAAGCGGAGGATATCGCGCTCGATACCGCGCTTCTACCCTCGGGCAACCCCATCAAGTTTGACGATCTGCGCATCGACGCCATGCCGGAGGCGATGGAGACGATCTTCGCGCAGCTCGACATGTTCGACAGCATCGTGACGCGCGGCTCGACCAATTCAGTGCGTATCTCCGGCATCGACATCAAGCTCGCCGACAGCGCGAACGGCCCGCTGTCGCTCGTCGTCGACAATCTCGTGTTTGCCCATGCCGGGCCATCCTCGCTGCAATTGCAAGGCGAGGTTGCGCTTAACGGCGAGGTGGCGGAGCTCGACGTGCTGGTCGAGAAAGAAGACGGCCAGGTGTCGAGGATGGCGGCAACGCTCAAGCATGCGGACCTCACGCCGTTTGCGCTGAAACGCAACGATCAGGGCGTGATACGGCAGGGGCTCAGCGCCTTCGCCGATCTGACGGTGTCGGCCACCAGGGAGCGCGACGGGGTGCAGCCGGCTCTTGCCGCAACGGTCGATGTCGATCCCGGCCTGATCTATGCGGACGGCGATCCGCAGGAGTTGTCGGGCGCGCAAATCAACCTTGTTTATGATTTCGCCAAGCAGACGCTAGAGATCGCCCGGTCGAACGCCCGCTTCGGCGCGACCACGCTTCCCCTCAACGGCGCGCTGATCGATCTCGACAAACTCGATCCCAATGCCGGCAAGGGATTCGGCATCGATCTGCTTGTCAGCGGCGGCACCGCCGCTCCAAGCGGCTCCGGCGAACAGCCGCTCTCCTTCGATATCCAGGCGACCGGACGCTATATGGTCGGCGGCCGGGAATTCCTGTTCCCCAACATGACCGTCTCCAGTCCGCTCGGCGCGCTTTACGGGGCGCTGCACGTCAAGCTCGGCGACAAATCTCCGGAAATCAGCTTCGCCGGCCAATCCAGCGAGTTGCAGACGACGGCGATCAAGCAGCTCTGGCCGTTCTGGATGGCGCCCAAAGTGCGCACATGGGTGCACGGCAATCTCTTCGGCGGCACCGTCACCGACGCCGCCATATCCGTCTTCATTCCCTTCGGCCGGCTTGACGAGGCAGCCGGCGGCAGAGGGTTGAAGCTTGACGCCAACCAGATCCGCGTCGGCTTCGATATTGCCGGCGCGCGGATGAATGTCGCCGGCGACATTCCGCCGGTTCGCGATACGGCGGCGCATTTTGACCTGACCGGTCCGGTTGCGACGGTTTCGATCAAGAGTGGCACCTCCTATTTCCCCTCCGGCCGGTCAGTCGGTCTCCGGCAGGGCACATTCGTCATACCCTCCGCCTACGACAAACCGCTGATGGCCGATATCGATCTTGCGGTATCGGGCGCGGCGGACGCCATAGGCGAGCTCCTCACTTATAAGCCAATCCGGGTGCTGCAGCGCGCCGGCTTTACGCCCGAGGATTTCAAGGGGCACATCGACGCGAATGTGAAGGCGCATTTCGGACTGCTCTCGTCGCAAAACCCGCCGCCGGCCGAGTGGAAGGCCGCCATGAAGCTCGCCGACGTCGCTCTTGCCAAGCCTTTTTCCGGCCGCACGATCAGCAATGTCAGCGGCATGCTGAACGGCGATCCGAAGCAGATCGCGCTTGATGCCAAGGGCGAGATCGACGGCATTCCCGCCGATATCGATCTGACTGAGCCCGTCGAGGCGTCGTCTGGCGTCCAGCGGCAGCGCGTGATCACGGCGACGCTCTCCGATGATCAGCGCAGCAAGGTGATGCCCGGGCTTTCCGATATCGTCAAAGGTAACCTGAAGATGGTTTTGACGCGGATCGACGACGACCGGCAAGACGTTCAGCTCGACCTCACCAGATCAATGCTGGACTTACCCTGGATCGGCTGGTCGAAGGGCAGCGGCATTGCCGCCTCCGCGGAATTCGAGATGTCCGGTCCCCCTGAGGATACAGAGATCAGGAATTTCCGGCTGAAGGGTGATGGCTTCGGCGCCAGCGGTTCGCTCAACGTCGGCAAGACCGGCCTTATCTCAGCGGATTTCGACAGCGTCAGGCTCTCCTCGCTCGACGATTTTTCCTTGTCGGTAAAGCGCAGCAAGGGCAATTTCGACGTCTCCGTTTCCGGCGACAGCGCCGATGCGCGGCCGGTCATCGCGCGATTGAAATCGGGCTCGGATAGCGGCGAGGACGGAGACGGCGACAATGTAGGCGTCTCGGTGCGCGCCAAGCTGAAAAACGTCGTCGGCTTCAACGACGAGAAGGTCGGCAATTTCCAGGCGCAGGTGTCACTACGCGGCGACAAGCTGCAGGTACTGAATTTTTCTGGCGTCACCGGTAGCGGCGAGGCCGTTGTCAGCCAGATGAAGGACGGTGGCGTCATCAATATCACCAGCGGCGATGCAGGTGCGGTATCGCGTTTCGCCGATCTCTATCAGCACATACAAGGGGGCCTGCTCAACCTCTCGATCCGGCTTTCACCTCAGGGGGGGTGGGACGGCTCGCTCGATGTGCGCCGCTTCTCGATCGTCAACGAGCAACGCCTGCGTTCGATCGTCTCAACACCTGTCGGCAACGAGCAGCGCAGTCTCAACGAGGCTGTCAAACGCGACATCGACACCTCATCGCAACGCTTCCAGCGCGGCTTTGCCCGCATCGTCTCGCGCAATGGCATGATCGGTATCGAGAACGGCGTGCTGCGCGGTGACCAGATCGGAGCGACCTTCCAGGGCGTGGTGCGCGACCGCAGGGGCAATATGGATATGACCGGCACCTTTATGCCGGCCTACGGCCTCAACCGCCTCTTCGCCGAACTGCCGCTGATCGGCGTCATCCTCGGCAATGGCAGCGACCGCGGCCTGATTGGCATCACCTTCAAACTTACCGGCAAGTTCGACCAGCCGAACTTGCAGATCAACCCACTGTCGATCATCGCGCCGGGCGTCTTCCGGCAGATCTTCGAATTCCAGTGAGGCCGGGCGAGATCTAGATCTCCTTTCGCCTGAGGAGATAGTCGAGGCCGCCGACGCGATACCAGCGGTAGCCATAGGCATCGAGCATGACTGTGTGGAGTCCTTTCTCGTCGGCTTCGCTACTTGCGCTGTCGGCAATATCGATCAGCAGTCTCCCGTGTTCACCAACATCAGGATCGAAGGTCACTTCGGCCGGATGCGGATGCAGGTTGTGCAGGATCAGCACCGAATTTCCGCGCCAGTCATAACGCAGCGCCAGCACGCCATCGTCACCTGTGTCGATTGTTGAGAAATCGCCCCAACCGATCTCGGGGGCCTCCTTGCGCATTCGAATCATCCGCTCTGTCCAGTTCAGGAGCGAATTCGGGTCGCGCCGCTGTACGGCGACATTGATGTGCTCGAAGCCGTAGGGGCCGTCCTTGATGACAGGGGAAATGGGATTTTTGCTTTTGGTGAAACCGCCTTCCGGTTCGCTCGACCACTGCATGGGCGTGCGCGCGCAATTGCGCTCCGGCAGGCACAAATCATCGCCCATACCGATTTCGTCGCCGTAGCGGATGACCGGCGTTCCGGGCAGAGAAAACAGCAGGCTGTAGGCCATTTCGATCCTGCGACGGTCGCCGCCGAGCATCGGCGCCAGGCGACGGCGAATGCCTCGATCGTAGAGTTGCATGCCCTTCTCGGGTCCAAATGCGGCAAACACTGCGTTGCGCTGCTTATCCGTCAGACGACCGAGATCCAGTTCATCGTGGTTGCGAAGAAACAACCCCCATTGCGCAGTCGCCGGGCGCGGCTTGGTGGCCTCCATCGCCTTTTTCAAAGGTCGCGTATCGGCCGTTGCGAGAGCATAAAACAGCGTCTGATTGACCTGGAAATTGAACATCATCTGCATGCGGTCGCCATCGTCGCCGAAATATTCGAAATTGTCCTTCGGCAGGATATTTGCCTCCGCCAGCACGATCGAGTCTCCCAGACGCCATTGCAGGAATTCGCGAAACTTCCTCAACATGTCGAACTGCTCGACCGGCTTGGTGACCTCGGCGCCCTTGGTCGCGATGATGAAGGGGGCAGCGTCCATGCGGAAGCCCGAAACGCCGAGCTGGATCCAGAAACCCATGATCTTGAGGATCTCCGCCTGCACCTCGGGATTTGAGGTGTTGAGATCGGGCTGGTGATCGTAGAAGCGGTGGAAATAATAGGCCTTGGCCTTTTCGTCATAGGTCCAGGTCGTTTTCTGGACGCCCGGAAAAACCATGCCTTGATCTGCGTTTGCAGGCTTTTTGTCCGACCAGACGTACCAGTCGCGATAGCGTGAATTCGGATCGCTCCTGGCGTCTTCGAACCAGGGATGATCCTTCGACGTGTGATTGATCACCAGATCGATCAAGACCCGGATGCCCCGCTGTTTGGCGCCGTGGGTGAATTCGACGAAATCACCGAGCGAGCCATAGCGGTGGTCGACGTTGTAGTAGTCGGAGACGTCGTAACCGTCGTCGCGACCGGGCGAAGCCTGGAACGGCATGAGCCAGATCGCCGTCACGCCGAGTCCGGAGAGATAATCCAGACGTCGCATCAGGCCCTGGAAATCTCCCACACCGTCGCCGTTCGCATCCATGAAGGTCTCGACGGACAGACAGTAGATGACGGCGTTCTTATACCAGAGGTCGTTGATCATGCCGGCGCTCCAAATGCATTTGGTCGCAAATCCCGTCGAGCGGAAAAGGTTCCGGGAAGGCGATATCGTTGCGCGGCCGGTCGGATAATTGCGACCGATTGCGACAGCTCGATCATTGATGTTTTGCTTATTTTAGATAACTCTGATGTAATGTGGCTGCCAGCTGCAACAGCGGTCTGTGCAATGTCGGAGGATGCCATGCAGTGCGCCCGGACGGTCTCATTCCTATCGGCGACCATGATGGCCGTGATAGTTGGCGAGGCTTCGCATTCTGCAGAAAAGGGCGGACGGCTGAAGCCGGTGAAGAGCATCCCCTCTGAGCATGTCCTTTTGGTTCCCCTCGACGCAAAGATGACGCCGCCGGTCTTCTCGATCGGCTGGTGGTCGCGCGTACGACCCGCTTCGGAGGTCAATCCGCCCGGACCGTTGCTTCGAGAGACGAAACAAGACGAAGCGGAATACCGACGGCAGGCCGACTGATGCCGCGCCAAACGAAAAGCCGGCGCGAGGCGCCGGCTTCAAGATCCGTTCAGTTGGAGCCACCTAGGCCGCGCGGCGGATCAGGATGTGCTTCTTCTTGCCGAGCGAGAGCTTGATGACGCCGTCTGCGGTGATTTCGCCGCTGCCGATCAGGCGGCGTTCGTCGCTGACGGCCTCGTCATTGATGCGCACTGCGCCGCCCTGGACGTGGCGACGGGCCTCGCCATTGGAGCCGGCAAGACCGGCGCGCACCATCAGCGAGAGCAGGCCGATGCCGCCGTCGAGTTCGGTGGCCGGGATTTCAACCGAAGGCAGGTTTTCGGCGACGCGGCCTTCCTCGAAGGTGGTGCGGGCCGTTTCGGCGGATGCTTCGGCCGCCTCGCGACCGTGGACGATCGCGGTCGCTTCCGTGGCGAGAATCTTCTTCGCCTCGTTGATTTCGGCGCCGCCGAGGGCCTCGAGTTGGGCGATCTCGGCGAGCGGCAGGCGGGTAAAGATCTTAAGGAAGCGGCCAACATCGGCATCCTCGGTGTTGCGCCAGTACTGCCAGAAATCATAGGGGCTGAAGACGTCCTCGTTCAACCAGACGGCGCCGGAGGCGGTCTTGCCCATCTTGGCGCCCGAGCTCGTGGTCAGAAGCGGCGTCGTCAGTGCGTAAAGCTGCGGCGTCCCCATGCGGTGACCGAGATCGACGCCGTTGATGATATTGCCCCACTGGTCAGAACCGCCCATCTGCAAGCGGCAGCCGTAGCGGCGGCTGAGCTCGACGAAATCGTAGCCCTGCATGATCATGTAGTTGAATTCGAGGAAGGAGAGCGACTGCTCGCGATCGAGGCGCAGCTTGACGCTGTCGAAGGAGAGCATGCGGTTGACCGAGAAATGCCGGCCGACATCGCGCAGGAATTCGACATAGTTGAGCTTCATCAGCCAGTCGGCATTATTGACCATGAAGGCATCGGTCGGACCATCTCCGAAGCGCAGAATGCGCGAGAAGATCTTTTTGATGCCCTCGATATTGGTGGAGATCGCCTCCGGCGTCAGAAGCTTGCGCTGCTCGTCACGGAAGGAGGGGTCGCCGACCATAGAGGTGCCGCCGCCCATCAGCGCGATTGGCCGGTGGCCGGTCTCCTGCAGCCAGTAGAGCATCGTAGCGGAGATCAAATTGCCGATATGCAGGCTCGTCGCCGTTGCGTCGTAGCCGACATAGGCCGTCACGACCTCCTTCGCGAACAGGTCGTCGAGGCCGCTTTCATCGGAAACCTGATGAATGAAGCCTCGCTCTTTCAGCGTGCGGAGGAAATCGGACTTGAACTCGGACATGGCTTTCGTCTCTTGGTGTCTGCGCTCCGCCCTCGAGGCTTGCGCAACTTCGTTGTTGTTGATCTGTCGCGGCGCGTTTAGCACTGTTTTTACGAAAGTGCATCCGGGAATCGCATGGGAGGCAAGCCTCATGGATGTCGTCAGAACCGCGATCGGACTGATGAGCGGCACGTCGATGGACGGAATCGATGTCGCGCTGATCAGGACCGACGGCCGCGGCTTCATCGAGCGCGGGCCGTTCTTGGGCGTGCCGTATGATGCAGAGTTTCGTGGGCGTCTCAAACGGGCGCTGGAACTGGCGCGGCCGCTCCGCGACCGGAACGAACGGCCGGCGGAACTTCGCGAGATCGAGCTCGAACTGACCTTACGGCATGCAACTGCCGTTATGGCATTTCTCGAGAGTTTCGGGCTCGCTGCCAGTGCCGTCGATGTTCTCGGTTTCCATGGCCAGACCGTGCTTCACCGGCCCGACGAGGGACTGACGATCCAGATCGGCGACGGCCGGGAACTGGCGCGCCGGACCGGCCTGTCGGTGGTTTACGACATGCGTGCCAACGACATGGTGAATGGGGGGCAGGGTGCGCCGCTGGTGCCGGCCTATCACGCAGCACTGGCGGCAAAATTCCAGCAGGCGGGAGAGGCGGTATGCTTCGTCAATATCGGCGGCATCTCCAACCTCACCTATATCGGCGCCGACGGCCGGATTGCGGCCTTCGACAGCGGCCCGGGCAATACGCTGATCGACCAATGGGTGGAGATGCAGACCGGCAGAACCTATGATCCCGGCGGTGAGATCGGCGGGCGCGGCATGGTCGTCCACGCCCTGGCGGAGCGGTATCTGGACAGTCCGTTCTTCCGCGGCAATGTCCGCCGTTCGCTCGATCGCGGCGATTTCGCACCGCTTCGGCCCGATGAGGCAAGCCTCGAAGACGGCGCCCGGACGCTTGCGCATGTCGCCGCTGCATCGATCGTCAAATCCGCCGGGTTCCTGCCCGAACGTCCCTCGACCTATGTCGTCTGCGGCGGCGGGCGGCTGAACGGCACCTTGATGGCCGAGCTGTCGGCGATGGCCGAGGGATCGAGGGTGTTGAGCGCCGAGGCCGCGGGTTTCGACGGCGATGCGATGGAGGCTGAGGCCTGGGCCTATCTTGCCGTACGCTCGCTGGAAGGACTCCCGCTGACATTTCCCGGCACGACGGGGGTTGCCGCTCCTGTCAGCGGCGGCGTGCTTGCCACGCCATGAAAAGCGAAAAGCTCATATTGAGGTCGCCGAGGCTGCGCTTTGTCATGTGGGACGAAGGCGACGCCGCCCTGTTGCAGCAGTTGCATTCAACGGTAGCGACGACGCAATATCTCGCCGGCAACGCTCCATGGAGTCTCGACAAGGCTGAGGAACGATTGCGCAGTTGGATCGAGGAGCATGCGCGCGACGGCACGACCAAATATAAGCTTCTCGCCGAGGACGGCAGCTTCGTCGGTCGCGCCGGAATTTCGCGATTCGGGAGCGAAGAATTCGAACTCGGCTATTCCCTGCGCGAGGAGGCGTGGGGCAAGGGCCTGGCGACGGAGGCGGCGAGCGCGTTGGCCGGCTGGTTCTTCGCAAGGGAGTTCGCGTCGGGCTTCATCGCCTTCACCCATCCCGGAAACATCGCCTCGCAACGCGTGCTCAGTAAGATCGGCATGCGCGAACGCGCGCCGATCTTGGTCGATGAAGTGCCCAACACGGCTTTCGAGCTGACTGCCGAAAAGCGGTCGAAAAGACCCGGCCCGTCGTGACGATGGGCAGATGTCGGCGCTGTGAGGTCAGCGGATCCGCTTGGCTGCAGGCTCCGGCACCAGCTCGCCATTGAGGCGGCGGTCGAGATAATCCTCGCATTCGCTCATCAGCGTCTCCACCTGACCATTGAAGAAGTGGTTGGCGTTGGCGACTGTGCGATGAGTGATGAGGATACCTTTCTGGGTCTTCAGTTTCTCCACAAGTCCGTTGACATCCTTTTCCGGCGCCACCTTGTCGGCCTCGCCGTTGATGATCAGGCCGGAAGAGGGGCAGGGCGCCAGGAAGGAAAAGTCATAAGTATTCGGCTGCGGGGCAATCGACATGAAGCCCTCGATCTCCGGCCGGCGCATCAGAAGCTGCATGCCGATCCAGGCGCCGAAGGAATAGCCCGCAACCCAGCACGTCTTGGAGTCGGGATGCAGGCTCTGCACCCAGTCGAGCGCGGAAGCGGCGTCGGACAGTTCACCGGCGCCATGATCGAATTCGCCCTGGCTGCGACCGATGCCCCGGAAGTTGAAGCGCAGCGTCGTGAACCCTCGCTTCTGGAACATGTAGAAGAGCTGGTAGACGATCTGGTTGTTCATCGTGCCGCCGAACTGCGGATGCGGATGCAGGATCAGCGCGATGGGCGCGCTTTTTTCCTTGGAGGGCTGGTAGCGGCCTTCAAGTCGGCCGGCTGGGCCGTTGAAAATTACTTCGGGCATTGGTACTCCGGGTTTTATTTCGCGTTCGCGCTGCGTTGGACAACAACATGACTTGACTCTGGTTGTCAGCTTTTCTAAAACGCAGTTTAGAACAATTCGAAACTTGCATGGCGATCCACAGCTTCGTGGAACGTGTCATAAGGCAAGCCCGGCGGAAATTTCAAGAAAAATGCACCGCGGCCGCTGAAGCAAGCTCGTCAAGCGCAGGACTGAGGATCATGGCGCCGCCACGCCTTTATCTCGACTGGAACGCCACAGCGCCGCTGCACCCCGCAGCACGCGATGCGATCATGCGCGCCATCGACATATTCGGCAATCCGAACAGCGTGCATGGAGAGGGGCGCGCCGCCCGCGCCGCCATCGAGGGGGCACGGCGCAAGGTGGCCGCCCTTGCCGGTGCCGATCCGGGCAATGTGATCTTCACCAGTGGTGCGACGGAAGCCGCCAATCTGGTGCTGACGCCGGACTTTCGTATGGGCCGCACGCCGCTTCGGCTCGGCCATCTTTATTTTTCGGCAATCGAACACCCGGCGGTGCGCGAGGGCGGGCGCTTCTCCAGAGACAAAATGACGGAGATTCCGGTGACGGAGGCCGGAATCGTCGACCTCGACGCGCTTGGCCTGCTGCTCGGCACCCATGACAAGACCGCCGGCCTGCCGATGGTCGCCATCATGCTCGTCAACAACGAGACGGGTATTGTCCAGCCGGTCGAGGCGGCGGCAAAAATCGTGCATGCCCATGGAGGGCTCATAGTAGTCGATGCGGTGCAGGCGGCTGGCCGCATTCCCCTTGACATCGAGCACATCGGCGCCGATTTCATGATCGTCTCTTCGCATAAGATCGGCGGACCGAAGGGAGCTGGCGCGCTGATCGCGCGGGGCGAGGCACTGATGCCGCGACCGCTGATCCAGGGTGGCGGACAGGAGCGAGGTCACCGGTCGGGGACGCAGAATTCACTGGCGCTGATTGGTTTCGGTGCTGCGGCCGAGGTCGCGGCGGGCGAGTTCGAGACGCGCAATGGAGCGATCGGCGCGTTGCGCGAGCGACTGGAGGCCGGCATGCGTCAGGCGGCGGCCGACGTAATCATCCACGGTGAGGGCGGCCAGCGTGTCGCCAATACGATCTTCTTTACTCTGCCGGGGCTGAAAGCAGAGACCGGACAGATCGCCTTCGATCTTGAAGGCGTGGCGCTTTCGGCAGGGTCGGCTTGTTCGTCCGGTCGGCTCGGCGAAAGCCATGTGCTGACGGCGATGGGACGCGACCCCAAACTCGGAGCGCTGCGCATATCGCTGGGCTTTTCGACGACGGAAGAGGATATCGACCGGGCGATTGCCGCTTTTGCGAAGATCGCCTGCCGGCGCAGGTCGGCGGGCGAGGCGGCTTGACCGCATCATAAACTTGCGGAAATGCAAATTTCCGCTTGCCAATCGGGCTGAAAAGTTCCTTTTGGCCTCCTACATCAGGGCAAAGAATTTGCCCGTACGCTACAAGCTGCCGGACCTTGTATCCGGCGAGATTGGAGAACGAAATGGCTGCCGTGCAGGAAACGATCGACCAGGTGCGCCTGATCGATGTGGACCAGTACAAATACGGTTTCGAGACTGTCATCGAGATGGACAAGGCACCGAAGGGCCTGTCCGAGGATATCATCCGCTTCATTTCGGCCAAGAAGCAGGAGCCGGAGTGGATGCTGGAATGGCGTCTTGAGGCTTATCGCCGCTGGCTGACGCTGGAAGAGCCGACCTGGGCGCGCGTCAACTATCCGAAGATCGATTTCAAAGACATCCATTATTACGCCGCGCCGAAGAGCGCGCCAGGCCCGAAGTCGCTCGACGAGGTCGATCCGGAGCTCTTGAAGGTCTATGAGAAGCTTGGCATTCCGCTGCGCGAGCAGGAGATCCTGGCAGGCGTCGAGAAGCCGAAGATCGCCGTCGACGCCGTTTTCGACAGCGTCTCGGTCGTCACCACCTTCAAGGCGGAACTGAAAAAGGCCGGCGTGATCTTCATGTCGATCTCGGAAGCTATCCGCGAGCATCCCGATCTCGTCCGCAAATATCTCGGCTCGGTCGTGCCGACCTCGGATAATTATTACGCGACGCTGAATTCGGCTGTCTTCACCGACGGCTCCTTCGTCTTCGTGCCGAAGGGCGTTCGCTGCCCGATGGAGCTTTCCACCTATTTCCGCATCAACGAGAAGGGCACCGGCCAGTTCGAGCGTACGCTGATCATCGCGGAAGAGGGCGCCTACGTCTCCTATCTCGAGGGCTGCACGGCGCCGCAGCGCGACGAAAACCAGCTGCATGCGGCCGTGGTCGAACTGGTTGCGCTCGACGATGCCGAGATCAAGTATTCCACCGTCCAGAACTGGTATCCGGGCGACAAGGAAGGCAAGGGCGGCATCTACAACTTCGTCACCAAGCGCGGCGATTGCCGCGGCAACCGCTCGAAGATTTCCTGGACGCAGGTCGAAACCGGCTCGGCGATCACCTGGAAGTACCCGTCCTGCATCCTGCGCGGCGACGACAGCCGCGGTGAGTTCTACTCGATCGCCGTCTCCAACGGCCATCAGCAGATCGACAGCGGCACCAAGATGATTCATCTCGGCAAGAACACGTCGAGCCGCATCGTCTCCAAGGGTATCGCCGCCGGCGTTTCCAACAACACCTATCGCGGCCAGGTTTCAGCTCACCGCAAGGCGTCGAATGCGCGCAACTTTACCCAGTGCGACTCGCTGCTGATCGGCGACAAGTGCGGCGCCCATACCGTGCCCTATATCGAGGCGAAGAACTCGACGGCGCAGTTCGAGCACGAAGCAACCACCTCGAAGATCTCCGAGGACCAGCTGTTTTACTGCCTGCAGCGCGGCATCCCCACTGAAGCGGCGATCGCGCTGATCGTCAATGGCTTCGTCAAGGAGGTCCTGCAGGAGCTGCCGATGGAATTCGCGGTCGAGGCGCAGAAGCTGATCAGCATTTCGCTGGAAGGTTCGGTCGGCTGACATGAACGAGACGGACAAGAAGCGCATTCTTGAACGTCTGGAGAATATGCGCGGCGAGCTACTGGCGAAAATTCGCCCCCGCGAGCAACGATACGAAACAGAAAAGCCGCCGGAGCAGCCTTACGTGTTTCTCCAGCAGCGCATGGAAAAGGCAGGAAAGATCGTCGGAGGTTTGCCTGACTTCATCCAAATTCTTTTCGGTTTGATCCGGTTTTGGCGGTAGTGGCCTAACGCGCCGGCATTCTTAGAAATTACGCGAGGCTCTTAGCGAGCTGTGCAGAGAAAACTCAGGAACCAAAGATGCTTGAAATCAAGAACCTTCATGCTCGCATCGCCGAAGACGGCACCGAGATCATCCGTGGCTTGAACCTGACGGTGAAGGCCGGCGAAGTGGCGGCGATCATGGGGCCGAACGGCTCCGGCAAGTCGACACTCTCCTACGTGCTGTCCGGCCGCGAAGACTATGAGGTGACGGAGGGCGACATCCTTTATAACGGCGAGAGCATTCTCGAGCTCGATCCGTCCGAACGCGCCGCCAAGGGCATCTTCCTCGCTTTCCAATATCCGGTCGAAATTCCGGGTGTCGCCACCATGCAGTTCCTGAAGGTGGCGATGAACGAGCAGCGCAAGGCGCGTGGCGAGGACGAGCTGACGACGCCGGATTTCATGCGCCGCGTCAAGGAAGCTGCGGCCAAGCTGCAGATCAATACAGAAATGCTGAAGCGGCCGCTCAACGTCGGCTTCTCCGGCGGCGAGAAGAAGCGCGCAGAGATCCTGCAGATGGCGCTGCTCGAGCCGAAGCTCTGCGTGCTCGACGAAACCGATTCCGGTCTCGATATCGACGCGCTGAAAATCGTTGCCGACGGCGTCAACGCGCTGCGTTCGCCGGATCGCGCCGTCGTGGTCATCACCCATTACCAGCGCCTGCTCGACTATATCGTGCCTGACACTGTCCACGTCCTTTACAAGGGCCAGGTGGTCAAGTCCGGCGACAAGACCTTGGCGCATGAGCTGGAAGCCAATGGTTACGCCGACATCATCGGCGCGGCGGCCTGAGTTCGGGTGGAAAGGACGACGTCCATGAACATGCAGACGACGAGCCGCCTGACCGCGGCCGAAACGGCGCTGATTGAGGCCTTCAACCAGCAGATCGGCGACCTGCCCGGCAATGGCGCAGTGACGGCATTGCGTGACCGGCTTCTCGACGACCTCAAGAAGGCCGGCCTGCCGACGCGCCGCATCGAAGCCTGGCACTATACCGACCTGAAGAATCTGCTGCGCGCCGTGCCGGTGCAAGTGGGTGATGCCGGCTCCAGCGCACTAGAGCCGATCGTTGCCGGCTCTACGGTGCTGGCGGTGATCCAGGGCCATGCCAACCCGAAGGCTATCGCCAATGGCCTTGGTCTTTCCGCCTATTGCGAACATCTGCTCGACGGCTCCGCTGCTGATGGGCTGGATGCTTTGGGCAGCGACGATGCGGTCGGCCGCATCAATGGCAGCTTCGTGCGCGACGGTTATGTGGTCGACGTGCCTGCCGATACCGAGCTTGAAAACCCGCTTGAAATCCAGTTCATCCATGCCGGCGGGCAGACGCATACGCGCCTTCCCGTTTCCTTCGGCGCTGGTATCAAAGGAACTGTCATCGAGCGTCACCGCGCAGTGACGGGTGATGCCGCCCTGGTGTCCCACATCAGTGACATCACCGTCGGCAAAGGTACAGAGTTGACCTGGATCATCCTGCAGCAGCAGGGCGCCGAGGATACGCATCTCGGCCAGATCCGCGTCGATCTCGGCGCCGATGCCAAGCTTCGCCTGTTCGTCATCAATGCCGGCGGCAAGCTGGTGCGCCAGGAACTGCATATCAAGGTGACGGGCGAGGGCGCCGATCTGACGCTACGCGGCATCAACCTGCTCGGGGCCGAGAGCCATACCGACGTGACGATGGTGCTTGGCCACGACGTACCGCATACCGGCTCTACCGAAGTGATCCGCAACGTCGTCTTTGACCGCGCCAAGGGCGTATTCCAGGGCATGATCCGGGTTGCGCCAGACGCCCAGAAGACCGACGCCAAGATGGCCTGCAATACGCTGCTGATGTCCGACGACGCCGAGTTCTCGGTCAAGCCGGAGCTCGAGATCTTCGCCGACGACGTCCAATGCGGCCATGGCGCGACGGTGACCGATATCGACGCCAACCATCTCTATTACCTGATGGCGCGCGGCATTCCGGAAAACAAGGCGCGGGCGATGCTCGTCAACGCCTTCGTCGCCGAAATCGTCGAGGAACTGGAAGACGAGGCCCTGGTCGAAGCGCTGGAAAGCGTGATTTCGGCCTGGCTCGAAAAGCACGCCTGATCGGATCACAGCCATGGACAAGATTGTGCCGGCCACTGAGTACGACGTCGAAGCCATCCGACAGGATTTTCCGATCCTGGCGGAGAAGGTGCACGGCAAGCCGCTGGTCTATCTCGACAATGGCGCCTCGGCCCAGAAGCCGCAGGTGGTGATCGACGCCATCTCGCATGCCTACAGCCACGAGTATGCCAATGTGCATCGCGGCCTCCACTATCTCTCGAATGCCGCGACCGATGCCTATGAGGCGGCGCGCGAGAAGGTTCGCCGCTTCCTCAATGCTCCTGATGTCAACGACATCGTCTTCACCAAGAATTCGACGGAGGCGATCAACACCGTCGCCTATGGCTGGGGCATGCCCAAGATCGGCGAAGGCGACGAAATCGTTCTGACGATCATGGAGCACCATTCGAATATCGTGCCCTGGCACTTCATCCGCGAGCGGCAGGGCGCCAAGCTGGTTTGGGTCCCGGTCGACGAAGAAGGCGCCTTCCATATCGAGGATTTCGAGAAGAGCCTGACGGAGCGCACCAAGCTTGTCGCCATCACCCATATGTCGAATGCGCTTGGTACGATCGTTCCCGTCAAGGAAGTCTGCCGGATCGCGCATGAACGCGGCATTCCGGTGCTGATCGACGGCAGCCAGGGCGCCGTGCATCTGCCCGTCGACGTGCAGGACATCGATTGCGACTGGTATGTGATGACCGGCCACAAGCTCTACGGACCGTCGGGAATCGGCGTGCTTTACGGCAAGAAGGAGCGGTTGCAAGAGATGCGCCCCTTCCAGGGCGGCGGCGAGATGATCTTCGAAGTTGCCGAGGATGCGATCACCTACAATGATCCGCCGCATCGCTTCGAAGCCGGCACGCCGCCGATCGTCCAGGCGATCGGGCTCGGTAACGCCCTCGACTACATGGAGAAGATCGGCCGTGAGGCGATCGCCCGCCATGAGGCCGGTCTTGCGGCTTACGCTGCCGAGCGCCTCAGGTCGGTCAATTCGCTGCGGATGTTCGGGACTGCGCCCGACAAGGGGAGCATCTTCTCCTTCGAACTGGCGGGCATCCATGCCCATGACGTCTCGATGGTGATCGATCGGCAGGGCATTGCCGTGCGGGCCGGTACCCATTGCGCCATGCCGCTCTTGAAACGCTTCGGCGTCACCTCCACATGCCGTGCATCCTTCGGCATGTACAATACCCGTGCCGAGGTCGATGCGCTGGCCGATGCGCTTGATTACGCGCGCAAGTTCTTTGCCTGAGGAGTGTCCGTGATGAGCCTGGACGAAAGCGAACAAAAGATCGACGTGCGCGAAGGCATCGTGCATTCGAGCATCCCGGCAGAGGAACTGGCACGGCTCAGCGACGACGTCATCGGCGCGCTGAAGACTGTCTACGACCCGGAAATCCCGGCCGACATCTTCGAACTCGGCCTGATCTACAAGATCGACATCGAGGACGACCGGATGGTGAAGATCATGATGACCCTGACCGCTCCCGGCTGCCCGGTCGCCGGTGAAATGCCGGGCTGGGTGGAAAATGCCGTCGGCGCCGTCGAAGGCGTGTCGGGGGTCGAGGTCGAAATGACCTTCGATCCGCCGTGGACACCGGACCGCATGTCCGAAGAGGCGCAGGTCGCCGTCGGCTGGTACTGAGCTGCGCTAGTACGCAGTACCCCGCGCGGTATTGATCCGTTTACCTCGGGCGACTACATTTGATTCACGAAGCACCGGATCTTGACCCCGGTTGCGGAAGGAGATGAAGCCGATGGGCTTTGCAGTGATGAGCATGACGGACGGGGCTGCGGCCCGCGTCAAGGCGATCGTCGAGAATTCCGGGCCGGAAGCCAAGGGTGTGCGGGTCGGCATCAAGAAGGGCGGCTGCGCCGGGATGGAATATACCATCGATCTGGTGACCGAGCCGAATGCCAAGGACGATCTGATCGAGCGTGACGGCGCCAGGGTCTGGGTCGAACCCTCAGCCGTGCTTTACCTGCTGGGCACCGAAATGGGCTTCGAGCAGACGACGCTGCGCTCCGGCTTCACCTTCACCAATCCGAACCAGACATCGGCCTGCGGCTGCGGCGAATCCGTCGAGCTGAAACCCGCCGATCTCGCGGCCCTTGCCGCACAGCGCCAGGTCGAGCCGGCGCATTCCTGACAGCCGGTCAGACTGACCAGAATTCTCCGCCAGCCAATCGCTGATGAAGTATCGGCGTGCTCAGTCGCGCTTGATGCTCATCAGCATTTCCCACATATCGGCGCCGGTTTCGAAGATCGCGGCGTTCGCCTTGTAGCTCTGCTCGGCTTCGATCATGGTGGTCAGCTCGGTGGCGAGGTCAACATTCAGCGTCGTAGGCTCGACTATGGCTCGAACGCCCGGCTCGGTGGAGGTGAGGCTGGTGTTGAGCCTGGCGTAATCGGGCGTGCTGCTGTTTGCGATGTTGTTGGCGATGGCGCCGACCCGCGCCGTCTGCGCCCGCATTCCCGAAAGAGCAATGTTGGTGATGCCCGATATGCTCATCAGCCGTTTCCTAAAGAGTCTGGATGGAACGCTCTTATCTGCAATGGTTTAGGGATTGCTGAAGGCGTAGCGTTAGCAAAAGATGGGCAAGCGCGGGCTTCGTGCCACCTTTGTCTCGAGCCGGGACAAGAAGGAGGAATGTGAGCCGGCCTGCTATCGAGACGCCACCCAGTCGTGCCAGTCGCTTTCGCTGCCGTTAAAGACGTTGAGGTCGATCTTGCCATCGACGCCGTCGGAGAGGCCGGAGCCGGAATACTGCCAGAAGACCCACTTGCGGCCGGGATAGACCTTGGACGGATGGGCGGCGACCGAGCGTAGCCAGAAGGGATAATCGAGCAGTTCGCCCTTCAAATTGTCGCGGTAAAAGTCCGGCGCGGTATAGATGATCGGACGCTGCCCATAATGGCGTTCCACCTTGTCCAGGAACACCTGCATTTTCTCCAGAACGCGCTTGCGGGAGATTCTTTGGCTGCAGCTCGACTCACCGTTCCATTCCACATCGATGACAGGCGGAAGCGCGTTGGCGTCCTTTGGCACATTGCGAATGAACCAGTCGGCCTGTTCGCCGGCAGTTCGGCACCAGTAGAAGAAGTGATAGGCGCCGTGCTTCAGTCCGGCCTCCCTGGCGCGGCGCCAGTTCTTCTTGAACATCGGATCGAGGTGATCGCCGCCATCCGTTGCCTTTATGTAGACGAAGTTCGCACCTTGCTTTCGCAGCGTCTCCCAGTCGATCTCGCCCTGCCAGCGCGAGACGTCGACGCCATGCACGGCAAGCTTTCTCGGTGAAATCTTGCCGAAATTGATCGGCTTGGCATCGCGGAAGCGGTGGCCGTAAATTCGCGAGCGTGTCGGCGATTTCGGGCCTGCATCGGGATCGATCCCCGGTTCGGCCGGCATAAGCATCGCAACGGGGCGTTCCGTCGGCATCGGCATGCCGACTGCGCCGTCCGCCGGTACGAGCGCCTGCGGCTCCGGAACCGGTCCGGTCCAGCTCAACGCCTGCTGCGGCTTGCTTGCCTGCGGGACAGGACCACCCACGGCAGCAGCCGGAATCGGGCCGCTCGGCTTCGTGATCGCATTGGTGGTTTCCGCAGAAGGCACAGGGCTGAGCACATCTTCGGCGCCGGAACTTGCGGCGCATCCCGACAGGATCAGGGTGGCGAGGAGAATTGCTGGCACAGCCGATGGACGCATAGGAACCCGCACGCAAAACAGAGATCGACGGCAACATCCATGATGAATGGAAACCGCCCATTTCGAATTGCTAACAGAGACTTGCTAAGAAAGATTGAATTTGAATCGCGTGCTACGGAATGGCTGCGTCGGGTCGAGCCCGCGCGGCGCATGAAAGGCCGAACTGCAGGCGGCCCCTCCCGCACTGGCGGGAGGGGCTTGCGGACTTCATGTTACTCCGCAGCCTCCGCATAACTCTCGACCGGCGGGCAGGTGCAGATGAGGTTGCGGTCGCCATAGACATTGTCGACCCGGTTGACCGGCGACCAGTATTTGTCGACGCGGAAGGCGCCGGGCGGGAAGCAGGCCTGCTCGCGGCTATAGGGTCTATCCCACTCGCCGACGAGATCTTCCACCGTGTGCGGGGCGTTCTTCAGCGGGTTGTTGATCTTGTCCATGCGGCCTTCCTCGATGGCTCTCGCTTCCTCGCGGATCGCCAGCATCGCCTCACAGAAGCGGTCGAGTTCGGCCTTGGTCTCGCTTTCCGTCGGCTCGATCATCAGCGTGCCGGCGACCGGCCAGCTCATCGTCGGAGCATGGAAGCCGCAATCGATCAGGCGCTTGGCGACATCGTCTACTGTCACGCCTGCGCTGTCGACCAGCGGGCGGGTGTCGATGATGCATTCATGCGCGACGCGGCCGGTCTGCGACTTGTAGAGCACGTCATAGGCGCCCTTCAGCCGGCTGGCGATGTAGTTGGCGTTGAGGATCGCCACCTTGGTCGCCTGCGTCAGGCCTTCGCCTCCCATCATCAGGCAGTAGCTCCAGGAAATCGGCAGGATCGATGCCGAGCCGAAGGCTGCCGCCGAAACCGCACCCGGACGGCCGTCGGTTTCCGGGTGGCCTGGCAGGTAGGGCGCCAGATGCGCCTTGACGCCGATCGGGCCCATGCCGGGGCCGCCACCGCCATGCGGAATGCAGAAGGTCTTGTGCAGGTTGAGGTGGGAGACGTCGGAGCCGATGTCACCGGGTCGGGACAGCCCGACCATGGCGTTCATGTTGGCGCCGTCGAGGTAGACCTGACCACCGTGCTGATGCACCAGATCGCAGATTTCCTTGACTGTTTCTTCGAACACGCCGTGGGTCGAGGGATAGGTGATCATGCAGCAGGACAGATTGGCCGCATGCTCCTCAGCCTTGGCGCGGAAATCGTCCATGTCGATGTCGCCATTTTCGCGGACCTTGACGACCACGACCTTCATGCCGACCATCTGAGCCGAGGCAGGGTTGGTGCCGTGCGCGGAGGTCGGGATCAGGCAGACGTCGCGGTGGCCTTGGCCGTTGGCGATATGGTAGTTGCGGATCGTCAGCAGGCCGGCATATTCGCCTTGAGCGCCGGAATTCGGCTGCATGGAAAAGGCATCGTAGCCGGTCACGGCGCAGAGCTTTTCCGTGAGGTCATCGATCATCTCGCGGTAGCCGAGCGCCTGGTCCGCGGGCACGAAGGGATGGATGTCGGAAAATTCCGGCCAGGTGATCGGCAGCATTTCCGCTGTCGCATTCAGCTTCATCGTGCAGGAGCCAAGCGGGATCATCGCGCGGTCGAGCGCGAGATCACGGTCGGAAAGCCTGCGGATGTAACGCGTCATTTCGCTTTCGGCCCGGTTCATGTGGAAGATCGGGTGGGTGAGATAATCGCTGGTCCTGAGCAGGCCCTTCGGCAGGCGATAGGAAGACTCGAAATCTGCGATCGCGAAACTGCCGCCGAAGGCGCGCCAGACGGCTTCGAGTGTCGCAGGCCGCGTGCGTTCGTCGAGGCTCATGCCGATCTTGGTCTCGCCGACCTTGCGCAGATTGACGCCTTCGGCGACAGCGGCGCGCAAAATCAGGCCCTGCATATGGCCGACATCGACGGTGATCGTGTCGAAGAAGCTTTCCGGCTCGACCTTATAGCCGAGCTTCTCCAGACCCTTGGCCATCAGCACGGCCTTCTGGTGCACCTGCTGGGCAATCGCCTTGATGCCCTTCGGTCCATGGAAGACGGCGTACATGGAGGCCATGACGGCGAGCAGCACCTGGGCGGTGCAGATGTTGGATGTCGCCTTTTCACGGCGGATATGCTGCTCGCGTGTCTGCAGTGAGAGGCGGTAGGCGCGGTTGCCGCGGGCGTCTACGGACACGCCGACGAGTCGGCCGGGCATGGAACGCTTGATGGCATCCTTGACGGCCATATAGGCGGCATGCGGACCGCCGTAGCCGACGGGGACACCGAAACGTTGCGAGGAGCCGACGGCGATGTCGGCACCCATTTCGCCAGGCGATTTCAACAACGTCAGCGCCAGAATGTCGGCTGCGACCACGGCGATGGCGCCGGTCTGGTGCAGGCGGGAGATCAGGCCGGTGAAATCATGCACGTGACCATGTGTGCCGGGATACTGGAAAATCGCGCCGAAGACGTCGACGGGATCGAGATCGGTGAAGGGATTGCCGACGATGACCTGCCAGCCGAGCGGCTCGGCGCGGGTGCGGATGAGAGCGATCGTCTGCGGATGGCAGTCGGCATCGACGAAGAAGGCCTTCGCCTTGGACTTCGAGACGCGCTCGGCCATCGCCATGCCTTCGGCGGCGGCGGTCGCCTCGTCGAGCAGCGAGGCATTGGCTACGTCAAGACCGGTGAGGTCTGAGATCATCGTCTGGTAGTTCAGCAGCGCTTCGAGGCGCCCCTGGCTGATCTCCGGCTGGTAGGGCGTATAGGCCGTGTACCAGGCTGGATTTTCCAGGATGTTGCGCTGGATCACCGGCGGCGTGATCGTGCCGTAGTAACCCTGGCCGATCAGCGAAACGAGCACCTTGTTCTTGTTGGCGGTCTCGCGCAGCTTATCGAGCGCCTCGCGCTCGGTCATCGGCGCGCCCCAGACGAGCGGCGCCTTCTGGCGGATGGCGGGCGGCAGCGTCGCGTCGATCAAGCCGTCGAGGCTGTTATAACCGATCACCTTCAGCATCTCGGTCATTTCGGACGGCGAGGGGCCGATATGACGGCGATTGGCGAAATCGTAGGGCTGATAGTCGGTGAACTGGAATTCGGTCGGCGTTGTCATTACGCGATGAGCTCCTTGTAGGCGGCCTCGTCGAGCAGGCCGTCAGCATCAGCGGGGTTCTTGAGCTTCAACTTGAAGAACCAGCCGGCGCCTTGAGGATCGGAATTGATGAGCGACGGATCGGCGACGATCGCCTCGTTGACCGCGGTGATCTCGCCGTCGAGCGGACAATAAACCTCGGAGGCTGCCTTGACAGACTCGACGGTCGCGGCATCGTCGTTCTTGGCGAAGCTCTTGCCGACTTCGGGCAATTCGACGAAAACGAGATCGCCAAGCTGTTCGACGGCATAGGTGGTGATGCCGACGGTTGCGACATCGCCGTCGAGCTCGAGCCATTCATGTTCAGCGGTAAATTTCAGCATGGAAAAAATCCTTTCGGGAAACGGGTTCAGCGTTTGTAGGTCGGCGTAACGAAGGGCAGGGCAGAGACGGTGACGGGCAGGAACTTGCCGCGCACTTCGGCATAGACTTGGTTGCCTACCGCAGCATGGGAGATCGGCAGGTAGCCCATGGCGACGGGACCTTCGACGCTCGGGCCGAAGCCGCCTGAAGTGACTTCGCCGATTTCGGTCTTGCCCTCGGCATCGGCGTAGAGCTTGGCATGGCCGCGCACCGGCGCCTTGCCTTCCGGTTTCAGGCCGACACGGCGGCGGGCTGCCCCATTTTCGAGTTCGGAGAGGATGCGGCCGGAGCCGGGGAAACCGCCGGCCCGCGCGCCGCCTGCGCGCCTTGCCTTCTGCATCGCCCATTCGAGGGCCGCCTCGACCGGCGAGGTGGTCGTGTCGATATCGTTGCCGTAAAGGCAGAGGCCTGCTTCCAGGCGCAGCGAATCGCGCGCGCCGAGGCCGATCGCCTGGACGTCGGGATGTTCGAGCAACCGCATGGCGACATCTTCGGCCTTATCAGCCGGGATGGAGATTTCGAAGCCGTCCTCGCCGCTATAGCCGGAGCGCGAGACCAGACAGGAAACGTCGTGGAGGCGGCAGTGGCGCACATCCATGAATTTCATCGCCGCGACATCGGCCCAGAGTTCGGCGAGAACCTCGACTGCGCGCGGTCCCTGCAGCGCGATCAAAGCGCGGTTCAAAAGCGTGATATCGCACTCGTCGCCGATGTGGTTCTGCAGATGGGCGAAATCGGCCTCCTTGCAGCCGGCGTTGACGACGACGAAAAGGTGGTCGTCCAGATGGGTGATCATCAGATCGTCGAGAATGCCGCCGGTATCGTCGGTGAAAAAGCCATAGCGCTGCCGGCCTTCGGCGAGGCCGAGGATATCGACCGGCACCAGGCTTTCGAGCGCCAGCGCCGCATCCTCGTAGCTGCCCGACTTCGCCTTCACGATGATCTGCCCCATATGGGACACATCGAAGAAGCCCGCCTCTGTGCGGGTATGGAGATGTTCCTTCATGACGCCGGCGGGATATTGCACCGGCATGTCGTACCCAGCGAACGGCACCATGCGGGCGCCGAGCGACAGATGCAGGGCATGCAGCGGGGTTTTCTTCAGGGCAGCAGTATCGTCCAAACGACGCCTCCGGGGTTTGCGCCTTGTTGAAAAGGCGCGGGCTCAAATCTGAAGGCGCGGCTGCGCGCTTCTCTCCTGAGCCCCCTCTGTCCTTGACGCCTGAGATTGTTATCCCTTCGGCGAGCGTTTCGAGAACGCTTCTCTCCAGAGTTCCGTCTGCCCCTTGCTGGTCCTTTGGCCTGAGAGTTTCCGGGGCGGTTGCTCCTTCGGCACCGGCGGCTTAAGCACCGGATTCTCCCAACAGGGTGGCGCAATTATCCGGCGGGCATGCCGCTTGGCAAGGGCCAAATGTCGTGACCGGACAAATTTTTGTCGCCATGGTCGCGGAAGGCCGCGATCTCAGGCAAATCTGCTTTTGCATTTGTCCGGGAAAACGGCTATCGCGACATGCTGTTGAAGGGGTTCTTATGCGGCGGACAGGACTGAAAGCGACGCTCGACCTGCGCATGCTCTGCGCTTTGAGCCTGCTTTTGCTCGGATTTGCCCATCAGGTGCCGCAGGCTGCCGCTTCCGATGGTTATGATGCTGCGGCCTATATGCTGCCAGACGGCACCTTTGCCTCGCTCTGCGTCACCGTAAAGGAGGCCGACGGCAAGACCGTCGTTTTCAAGCCGAATTGCGAAGCCTGCCGGCTGTCCGCCTCGGTGATCCTGCCGACGCCGGATGAAGGTTCATGGTTGGAGCGCAAGCTCGCCTCGCTGACCAATTCACCGATCGAAACAGCCGCCATTGCCGGGGCAGACACCGTCAGCCGCCCGAATTCCCGCGCGCCTCCGAACTCCGTCTGATCTTCCTCCGCTATTCCAATGCAACATGCCGGTCCGCCTGCCAGACGTGCCGCGGCCGGCGAGGAGATATAAGATGAAACCGATCAACACGCAGACTATCAGGATTTTCGGGCTCGCCGCCCTTCTTTCCGTCACCGCGTCCGGCGCCGAGGCGCATGTGAGCTTCCTTGACAAGCAGGCGGCGCAGGAAAGCACCATTCTCGCGACGCTGCAGGTGCCGCATGGCTGCGACGGCAGGGCGACAACGGAGGTGCGGGTCAAGCTTCCGGAAGGCTTCGCTTTCGCCAAGCCGCAGCCGAAAGCGGGCTGGGAACTCGAAGTGCTCAAGGGCGATTACCAGAAGACCTACGACAATCACGGCGACAAGGTGAAGGCCGGCGCGGTCGAGATACGCTGGAAGAACGGCAATCTCTCCGACGATTTCTACGATACCTTCGTCATCCAGGGTAAGGTTTCTGGCGTCGAGGCGGGGACCTCGCTTGCCTTTCCGGTGACGCAGATGTGCGGCGACGCGGTCGAGGCTTGGGATCAGGTGGCTAGGGAAGGTGGCGATGCGCATAACCTTAAAAGTCCGGCGCCTCTCCTGAAGATTGTTGCTGGGGAAGGTCACGGGCATGACCACGACGACATGGCCGGGATGGACATGACCGGTAATACCGGCATGGAGATGTCAGCTACATCGGCTGCGCCGCCTAGCGAAACCGCCAAGGCCGGCGACCTTGAGATCTCCGGCGCCTTCGCCAAGGCGATGCTGCCGGGCCAGCCGGTCGGCGGCGGGTTTTTCACTGTGAAAAACAACGGCAAGATGGATGATCGACTGCTATCGGTAGTGTCGCCGGCGGCAGGCGAGGTTCAGATCCATGAGATGGTGACCAAGGACAATGTCATGCGCATGCGCCAATTGAAGGACGGCATCGCCATTGCGGCGGGCGAAACAGTGAAGCTGGAGCCCGGCAATTTGCATCTCATGTTCCAGAAGGTAAAGACGCCGTTCAAGCAGGGCGACACAGTACCGGTGACGCTGACCTTCGAAAAGGCCGGTAAGGTCGACCTGGTGCTGCAGGTACTTTCGGCACAAGGCAAGTGAGCACGGGCGGGTTGACGCAGAGAAGCCCGCGGGGAGGGTTTTTCGCCGGAATGGCGATTGCCTCAGACGTCCTCGTAGGATTGCAGTGCCTGCTTGAGACCTGCCTGGGGCTGGCGGTTGCCCTTTTCCATCAGGTCGAGTGCCACTTCCGTCGACTGGATAATGCTGGCGGGATCGTCGATCCCCTCAGTGCCTTCGGCCTTCAATTGCCGGTCGGCGAGACGTCGCGCTTCGCGCGCGGCGGTGCTCGTGGCAACGCGCTGCGGTATTCTCAGCGATTCCAAGGCAATGGCGGCGGTGCTTGCCGAAATGGACAGGAGCTGGGTCATGCCGGTACAGTATCGACAGGATCTTGGCACGGGCATAAGAAAACCGCTGGCATTTTACTGAATTGAAAGAATTTATTCCGTCACGATCGCTCAAACTGGGATATCCCGCCCATGATCCAGGCTCTCCTCGTCGCCGTCGGTGGCGCCATCGGTTCCCTCCTCAGATATTTTGTCGGCCAATGGGCGCTGAGGCTTATGGGGCCGGCATTCCCCTGGGGCACTCTCGCCGTCAATGTCGTCGGCTGTTTCGTCATCGGCGTCTTGGCTGAACTGATCGCGCGGAAGTTCAATGCCTCGCTGGAACTGCGCCTGCTGCTGATCACCGGCTTTCTCGGCGGCTTCACCACCTTCTCGGCCTTTTCGCTCGACGCCATCTCGCTCTTCGAGCGCGGCGAGGCTGTTGCCGGCGGCATCTACATGGCAGCCAGCGTCGGCCTTTCGATGATGGCAGTGTTCGCGGGCCTCGCCATCATGCGTGCCTTGGTCTGATTCCGGTTTCCGTTTTGCATGAAAATGCTCTAAGGCTGCGGCAAGAACGCCGGCTTGGCCCGCGCTGCAATTTCCGAAAGACTAATCATGGCTGGCATAGAACATATCAAAGTTGAACCTGATGAGGCGGGCATGCGGCTCGATCGCTGGTTCAAGGTGCATTTTCCGGGGCTCGGATTCGGGCCGCTGCAGAAGCTGCTGCGCTCCGGCCAGATCCGCGTTGACGGCGGGCGCGTGAAATCGGATGCACGCGTGCAGCCCGGCCAGACGGTGCGCGTGCCGCCGCTCGATGTCGACGCCAAGCTGAAAGCCGGGCCGATCGCCGGCAAGGATCTGAAGCACTCCACGGATTTCGACCTCTTGTCACGCATGGTGCTGCACGAAGACGAAAAGGTGATCGTCCTCAACAAGCCGGCAGGCCTTGCGGTACAGGGCGGCTCCGGCGTCGCCAGACATATCGACCAAATGCTCGAGGCCTGGACCAGCCCGAAGGGTGAGAAGCCACGGCTCGTCCACCGCCTTGACCGCGACACGTCAGGCGTACTCGTCATCGCTCGCACCCGGGGTGCCGCACAGAAGCTGACGGCCGCCTTCCGGGAGCGCGATACGAAGAAGACCTATTGGTCTCTCGTGAAAGGCGTGCCGCGCAAGCGTGAGGACAAGATCTCGACCTGGCTCGTCAAGGAGCCTACGGCTGACGGCGACCGCATGCGCATTGCCAAGCATGGCGAAGACGGCGCCGATCATGCAGTGTCCTACTACCGCATCGTCGAGACGGCGGCGCAACGTCTCGCCTGGCTGGAGATGGAGCCCTATACTGGGCGCACGCACCAGCTTCGTGTCCATGCCCTGCACATCGGCCATCCGATCATCGGCGATCCCAAATATTTCGACGATGATCCAAACTGGGATTTTCCGGGCGGTATCCAGAAGCGGCTGCACCTGCATGCCCGCCATATCGACATCCCTCATCCCTCGGGTGGACGGTTGCGCGTGACCGCGCCCTTGCCGCCGCATATGGTGCAGACCTGGAACCTGCTCGGTTTCGACGAAAATACGGCTCCCATCCTGGACGATGAAGCATGAAGCTGGCTCTCTTCGATTGCGACGGCACGCTGGTCGACAGTGCCGGGCTGATCCACGAAACGATGCGACGCACCTTCGAGAAGTTCGGCAAGGCGGAGCCTCGGTTTGAGCACACCAAAGCCATTATCGGCCTGTCGCTGGATATCGCCATCGCCCGCATCCAAGGCAGGCCGCATGTCGAGCAGGAGGATATCGACATGACAGCGCATTACAAATCGCTGTTTACGATCGTGCGCAGGGACCTTGAATACAAAGAGCCGCTGTTTGCCGGCATTCGCGAGATGATCGACGCGATCAGCGGCCGCGAGGATCTGCTGATCGGCGCGGTGACGGGTAAATCCCGGCGCGGGCTGAACCTCGTGATGGAAACGCACGGCTTCGACAAGCATTTTGTCGTTGCGCGCACCGCCGACGATTGCCCCTCCAAACCGCATCCGGCCATGGTGACGGAATGCTGCGACGAAACCGGAACGAATGCCGCCGACACCATTGTCATTGGCGATGCGGTTTACGATATGCAAATGGCAAAGGCTGCCGGCGCAAAAGCGATCGGTGTTGCCTGGGGCTATGCCAGCGTGGATGAGTTGATCGCCAGCGGCGCCGATGCGATCGCCTATCATCCGAACGAGATCTTGCGCCATTTTTCCTGAGGTGACGCCATGCGCGATCTTCTAAACGATCTTTCCGAAGGCCTGAGCCACCCCGATCCCATCCGCCGCGCGCAGATCCAGATGAAGAAGCCGCTGCCGAAGCGTTTCTATGTCGATGTCGCGATTGCCGAGCACGAGGGCGGTTTTGCAATCACGCTCGACGGCAAGCTGGTGCGCACGCCGGCACGGCTGGTTCTCGCAGTCCCGACAGAGGCGCTTGCCCGGCTCGTCGCTGCTGAGTGGAACGCGCAGGCCGAGGTCATCGACCCTGTCACCATGCCGGTGACAAGGCTCGTCAATACCGCAATCGACGGCATTGCCACCAATACGCAGGCGATCTTCGAGGACATACTGCGTTTTTCCTCGAGCGATCTGATCTGTTACCGCGCCGAAGGTCCGGAGCGGCTGGTCGAGCGCCAGGCCGAGCGGTGGGATCCTGTTATCGACTGGGCCGCCAGCGATCTTCGCGCCCGCTTCATCCTCGTCGAAGGTATCATGCATCACGAACAGCCACGCGAGGCGACCGCCGCCTTTGCGGTCACGCTCGCGCGGCATCAGAACCCGATGGCGCTAGCGGCCCTTCACACGATCACGACGCTGACCGGCTCGGCGATCCTGGCGCTTGCCTTGGCCGAGGGCCGGCTGACCATGGAGGAGGTATGGTCGCTTGCCCATCTCGACGAAGACTGGACGATCGAGCATTGGGGGCGCGATGAGGAGGCCGATGAGCGGCGGGCTAAGCGCTTCGTCGAGTTCAAAGCTGCAGCCGATGTTTTTTTCGCCCTAAGCGCCTGAAACATATTGCCTTCCCAGGCATTATGACGAAATCTGCGACTCCAATGGGGAGTGCGGGATTTGCAATGATTTGGCTGAGGTCGTGTTTCTGCCGGGCCGCACTCATCTGTATTGCGCTTACGGCCTGCGTCAGCCTCTCGGCCAATAAGCCGGAGGCCCCGCTTTACGATGTTCGAAGCGCCGTCGTTCTCTCAGGCCCGAACATGCCGGCCGAACTGCTTTCGGGGATCAATGACCGTGTCAATGCCGCGATCAACGCCACCGTGCGAGACACCGTTCTGCCGCGGGTGGTGCTGACGATCCGCGTGGTTTCCATCCAGAAAGGCCTCGGTTTTCAGAAGGACCGCAACGTCGCCAAGATCAGCGTCGACGCGGCTTCGGTCGAGGATGGCTCGGTCATCGCCGTCAGCGCCTTCGACGTGACCAGCATGGCCGCCGATCCGAAGCTCGCCGACGAAATTATCGCCGAGGATGTGGCTGCACGGATACGCTCAGTATTCTCGCTCAGCGGACGCAGCCGCTGAGGTATGTCGAACAAGGAGCGGCGAGGGGAGATCACATGAAGGAAATTCTCGAAGAACTGGAACGCCGCCGCGGCGTTGCCCGTCTCGGCGGCGGCAAGGAGCGCATCGATGCTCAGCACAAACGCGGCAAGCTGACGGCGCGCGAACGCATCGACCTCTTCCTCGATGAGGGCTCCTTCGAGGAGTTCGATATGTTCGTCGAACATCGCTCGACCGATTTCGGCATGGACAAGAGCCGTATCGCCGGCGATGGTGTGGTCACCGGCTGGGGTACGGTCAATGGCCGTACGGTCTTCGTCTTCGCCAAGGACTTCACCGTCTTCGGCGGTTCGCTTTCGGAAGCGCATGCCGAGAAGATCATGAAGGTGCAGGACATGGCGCTGAAGAACCGCGCGCCGATCGTCGGCATCTACGATGCAGGCGGGGCCCGCATCCAGGAGGGCGTGGCGGCACTTGGCGGTTATGCCGAGGTCTTCCAGCGCAATGTGCTCGCCTCTGGCGTCATTCCACAGATCTCGGTCATCATGGGCCCCTGCGCCGGCGGCGACGTCTACTCACCTGCCATGACCGATTTCATCTTCATGGTGCGCGACACTTCCTACATGTTCGTCACCGGTCCCGACGTGGTGAAGACGGTGACCAACGAGACTGTGACAGCTGAGGAGCTTGGCGGCGCCACGGTGCACACGACACGCTCATCGATTGCCGACGGCGCGTATGACAATGATGTCGATACACTCCTGCAGGTGCGCCGGCTGATTGATTTCCTACCGCAATCGAACACATCGCCGCTGCCTGAGATCGAATGTTACCAGTCGGTGACCGACATTGATAATTCGCTGGATACACTGGTGCCGGCGAGCGCCAATAAGCCATATGATATCAAGGAATTGATCCGTAAGGTCGCGGACGAGGGAGACTTCTTCGAAATCCAGGAGAGCTTCGCCAAAAACATCGTCTGCGGCTTCGGTCGCGTCGAAGGCTCCACCGTCGGTTTTGTCGCTAACCAACCGATGGTGCTGGCCGGCGTGCTCGATAGCGACGCCTCACGCAAGGCGGCGCGCTTCGTGCGTTTCTGCGACTGCTTCAACATTCCGATCGTCACCTTCGTCGACGTGCCGGGCTTTCTGCCGGGCACGGCGCAGGAATATGGCGGCCTGATCAAGCATGGCGCCAAGCTGCTCTTCGCCTATGCGGAGGCGACCGTGCCGAAGCTCACCGTCATCACCCGCAAGGCCTTTGGCGGCGCCTACGACGTGATGGCGTCAAAACATCTGCGGGGCGACTTGAATTATGCCTGGCCGACGGCGCAGATCGCGGTGATGGGCGCCAAGGGCGCGGTCGAGATCATCTTCCGCAAGGATATCGCCGATCCGGAGAAGATTGCTGCCCACACGAAAATGTACGAGGGCAGGTTCCTCTCGCCCTTCGTCGCTGCAGAACGCGGTTATGTCGACGAGGTGATCATGCCGCATTCGACCCGGCGGCGGCTGGCGCGCGGCCTGAAGATGCTGCGCAACAAGGATCTCGCCAATCCCTGGAAGAAACACGACAACATTCCGCTTTGAGATTGGCCGATGAATAAAACCGTCCGGTCAAGTGTTTACCTCCTGTCGAAAATGTGAACGGCCGTCAGTGATCCGTGTGTTCAATCCGCGCCGGGGACAAGCTAACGCTCGGCTCTTATTCTTTTAAAGGAGGGATTTAATGTCAACTTTCGAGCGTCTTTCTGCCTATCGCCCCTATGGGCTGGCCGCTCTCAGAATCATGACCGCGCTACTGTTCATCGAGCACGGTACGATGAAGCTTTTCGGTTTCCCGGCTTCGCAGATGTCAGGCCCGCTGCCGCCATTGATGCTTTTCGCCGCTCTTCTGGAGCTTATCGGCGGTCTCCTGATTCTGGTCGGCCTGCTGACGCGTCCGGTTGCCTTCCTGCTGGCCGGCCAAATGGCGGTCGCTTATTTCATGGCGCATGCTCCGAACAGCTTCTTCCCGGCTGTCAATCAGGGCGACGCCGCAATCCTGTTCTGCTTCGTGTTCCTCTACCTGTTCTTCTCCGGTCCCGGCGCTTTGGCGGTCGATAACCGCAAGACGGCTTGAAACTGACATTGATTGCGGGGCGCTTCGGCGCCCCGCAGCATTTCCGGGGTCAGGCGGTGAGTTTGAGGCCGGTGATGCCGGCGACGATCAGCGTGATGCAGGCAAGACGGGAGACACTTGTTTGGTCACCGAGCAGCCAGATTCCCAATATCACGGTGCCGACCGTGCCGATGCCGGTCCAGACCGCATAGGCGGTGCCGATCGGCAGGTGCTTCACCGCCAGACCGAGCAACACGATGCTGACGACCATCGATATGACGGTCAGCGCTGTCGGCAGCGGCCGCGTGAAACCATCTGTGAATTTAAGGCCGATCGCCCAGCCACATTCGAAAAGACCGGCGAGAAAAAGCAGAAACCAGGCCATGCGACTCTCCTTGTCAAGAGCGAGGCCGTCCCCGCGACGGTTGCATCCTGGGGATGCCGCAGTCGTCTGCGATAGTGCCTATATCATGGAGAGAACGGCTGTCTTCAAGATACGAATCGCGTTGGCCACCATTCCACCCGTTTCTTGCGCTCTTCCGGAAGGGATCATGGCTGTCCGCCGGAAAGATTCTTGGCACGGCGGCAGAGGCGATCGAAGGTTTCAAGGAAACGCGAGCGGTCTTTCGGGCTGAAGGCGGCGTTGTAACCCTTGCTCTCGCCGGTTTCACGCAGATGCGCGCCGAGATCGCGCATGGCGCTCGCCATGCCGATATTGGTTTCGTCGAGGACACGTCCCGTGGGGCCGCTGACGAAGGCGCCGGTCGCGACGCAGCGCACAGCAAGCGGCACGTCGGCAGTAACGACGACGTCACCTGCGCCCACGCGTTCGGCGATCCAGTTGTCGGCGGCATCGAAGGCGTTGGAGACGATGACGTTGTGGACCATCGGATCGCGGGACGGGCGCAGCCCGGAATTGGCGACGAAGGTGACTTCGAGACCGTGGCGTTCGGCCACCTTCAGGATTTCCGGTTTCACCGGGCAGGCATCGGCGTCGACATAGATCATTGCGAAATCCTCATGCAGGCTGACTAGCCGGCTGTCTGATCATATCGATATGGGGAATGCCGTCTTCCAGATATTCCTGCGATGTCCCGACAAAGCCGAAGGATTCGTAAAAGCGGCGCAGATGGGCCTGCGCCGACAAGACAATGGGATTTGCCGGATAAAGCCGCTCGCAGGCGGTGATCGCTTCGCGCATCAATGCATCGCCCAGCCGCTTGCCGCGATGGGCAGGCGAGACGACGACGCGGCCGATCTTCGACGGATCCTGCGACTCGTACGGTTTCAGGATTCGCGCCGCGCCCAGGAGTTCGGCGCCCTCCAGCAGCCGCAGATGCAGAGCATCGATATCCTTGCCATCGAGTTCCGGATACGGGCAGTTCTGTTCGACGACAAAGACATCGACGCGCATCCTCATGAGATCGTAAAGATCTCGTGCGGAGAGTTCATCGAGCGTCCTGAGATCGACCCCGTAGTTGGCTGCAGCCATCAATAGACCACCACGCCGCGGATGCTTTCACCCTTGTGCATCAGCTCGAAGCCCTTGTTGATGTCTTCGAGCGGCATGGTGTGGGTGATCATCGGATCGATCTGGATCTTGCCCTGCATGTACCAGTCGACGATCTTCGGCACGTCGGTGCGGCCGCGGGCGCCGCCGAAGGCCGTGCCCATCCAGTTGCGGCCGGTCACCAGCTGGAACGGCCGCGTCGAGATTTCCTGGCCGGCGCCGGCAACGCCGATGATGACCGACTTGCCCCAGCCGCGATGGCAGGCCTCCAGCGCCTGGCGCATGACCTTGGTGTTGCCGGTGCAGTCGAAGGTGTAGTCGGCGCCGCCGATCAGGTCACCATTGCGCTTGGTCATGTTGACCAGATAGGGAACGATGTCGTCGCCGACCTCCTTCGGATTGACGAAATTCGTCATGCCGAACTTCTCGCCCCAGGCCTTGCGGTCCGGGTTGATATCGACGCCGACGATCATGTCGGCGCCGGCAAGGCGCAGGCCCTGGAGGACGTTCAAACCGATGCCGCCGAGCCCGAAGACGATGGCCGTCGATCCGACCTCGACCTTGGCGGTGTTGATGACGGCGCCGATGCCGGTGGTGACGCCGCAGCCGATGTAGCAGACCTTGTCGAAGGGCGCGTCGGGATTGATCTTGGCGAGCGCGATCTCCGGCAGCACCGTGTAATTGGCAAAGGTCGAGCAGCCCATATAGTGATGGATCTTGTCCTTGCCGATCGAGAAGCGCGAGGTGCCGTCCGGCATGACGCCCTGACCCTGGGTGGCGCGGATCGCGGTGCACAGATTGGTCTTGCGCGACGTGCAGGAATAACATTCGCGGCATTCCGGCGTATAGAGCGGAATGACGTGGTCGCCCTTCTTGACCGAGGTCACACCCGGGCCGACATCGACGACGATGCCGGCGCCCTCATGGCCGAGGATGGCCGGAAACAGGCCCTCCGGATCGGCGCCCGACAGGGTGAAATCGTCGGTGTGGCAGATGCCGGTCGCCTTGACCTCCACCAGCACTTCGCCGGCCTTCGGGCCGTCGAGCTGCACGGTCATCACTTCAAGCGGTTTTCCGGCCTGAACGGCTACGGCGGCGCGAACGTCCATCGTCCTATCTCCTGCTGATTTGTCGGTGCCCAACTGTCTTTATCGGCCAAGCTTGACATGGCCGGGGAGCCGGGCTCAAGCGAATTCCATGATGACGGCGTCGACTGCCAGGCTTTCACCGGCGGCGGCATTGATCTTGGAGACAATGAGATCGCGATCAGCGCGCAGAACGTTTTCCATCTTCATCGCCTCGACGATCGCAAGCGTTTCACCGGCCTTGACCTCCTGGCCCTCGGCGACCGCGATGGACACGACGAGGCCGGGCATCGGGCAGAGCAGGAGCTTGGAGGTATCCGGCGGCGGCTTGACGGGCATCAGCCTGTCGAGTTCCGCATGCCGCGGCGAAAAGACCTTGACGGTGACGGACAGTCCCTGCCAGTCGATACGCAGGCCGTTGAGTACAGGACGGATCTGCGCGGCTATATCCTGGCCGCCGACCTTGCCGCTCCACACCGGATCACCCGGTCTCCAATCGGTGACAACGCTCCGGCTTACGCCCTCGATCTCCATGTCCATATCGAAAGGAATGGTGACGAGGCCATCGAGCAATCTGACAGCGACGTAGCTCCCGCCTGTTTTGACCACCCAATCCTCCCGCAGCGCGCCCGAGGCAGCGCGCAGGCGATCGGCGAAACGTTCGCGGCGGTTCGCTTCAATAAGCGAGGCAGACAGCGCTATGGCGGCAAGCGTGCCTTCCTCCTGCCGGTCCGGCTTTATCGGCGCGAAGCCGTCAGGATATTCCTCGGCAATGAAGCCGGTGGAAAGCCGGCCCTCGCGCCAGCGTGGATGTTTCATCAGCGCCGACAGGAAGGGAACATTGTGCTCGATGCCGTCGACGATGAAGCCGTCCAGTGCACGTCCCATGGCCTCGATCGCTTCGCTGCGCGTCGGCGCCCAGGTGCAGAGCTTGGCGATCATCGGGTCGTAATACATCGAGATCTCGGCACCTTCGAAGACGCCGGTATCGTTGCGGACGACAGTGTTGCCGGTCCTGCCTTCCGCGGGCGGGCGGTAGCGCGTCAGGCGACCGATTGAAGGCAGGAAGTTGCGGTAAGGATCCTCGGCATAAAGCCGGCTCTCGATCGCCCAACCTTCGAGCCTGACATCCTCCTGGCCGAATCCGAGCGGCTCTCCCGCCGCGATCCGGATCATCTGCTCGACGAGATCAATGCCGGTGATGAGTTCGGTCACGGGATGCTCGACCTGCAGACGGGTGTTCATTTCGAGGAAATAGAAATTGCGGTCTCGGTCGACGATGAACTCGACGGTGCCGGCGCTCTGGTAGTCGACGGCCTTCGCCAGCGCCACAGACTGTTCGCCCATAGCCTTGCGGGTCTTTTTGTCGAGGAAAGGCGAGGGCGCCTCTTCCGCCACCTTCTGGTTCCTGCGCTGGATCGAGCATTCGCGTTCACCGAGATAGACGACATTGCCATGCGCGTCGGCCAGCACTTGGATTTCGATATGGCGCGGCTCAACGACGAATTTTTCGATGAAGACGCGGTCGTCCCCGAAGGAGCTCTTCGCCTCCGAACGGGCGCGCTCGAAGCCGTCGCGTACCTCGACCTCGTTCCAGGCAATGCGCATGCCCTTGCCGCCGCCGCCGGCGGACGCCTTGATCATGACCGGATAGCCGATCTCGCCAGCGATCGCTTCGGCATGCGCGGCGTCCTCGATGACGCCGAGGTGGCCGGGCACCGTGGAGACGCCGGCCGCATTGGCGAATTTCTTCGATTCGATCTTGTCGCCCATCGCCATGATGGCTTTCGGCTTCGGGCCGATGAAGACGATGCCCTGCTTTTCCAACTCGGCACAGAAGGATGCGCGTTCGGAAAGAAAACCGTAACCGGGATGCACTGCCTCGGCGCCGGTCGCCTTGCAGGCGGCGATGATCCTCTCGGCGACCAGATAGCTTTCCGACGCTGCGGCAGGGCCGATATGCACCGCCTCATCGGCCATTTCGACATGCAGCGCATCCCGATCCGCATCCGAATAGACCGCAACGGTGGAAATGCCCATGCGGCGCGCGGTCTTGATCACGCGGCAGGCAATCTCGCCGCGATTCGCGATCAGGATTTTTTTGAACATCGAGACTCCACCCAGAAATGCGTCCCGGAGTTTTACGCATAAAACACCGGAACGCACAATCGGGCTTGATATCTCAGGCGACGGCGGCTTTCGCGACGGGTTCGTCGTCGACGACGCGCAGCCAGCGGCTGCGCCGCGGTTCGGGACGATCGCGCAGCGTGACGGCGGCCATGATCCCAGCCCAGTGCGGATGGTTGGCGCCCGGCAGGGTTGCCTGCTCGATCTGGTGGAGGACGCCATATTCGGCCGGCGACAGGGCGATGACGCCGCCTGCGGCGATGCTTCTCAAAATGCGCATCGTAAAATCGACGTCCTGGCGTGTGATGTTCTTGCGGTCGACGGCGCGCGACAGTTGGTAGCCGCCGACGCCGTCGGTGATTGCCAGGCGAAGCTGGTCGAGCGCAAGCGCTCTCAGCTCATCTGGAACATTCGCTGAAATCTCCATGACGTGGAGAATGAGCTCGAGTTCCAGCGCCGAATTGACAACACCGTCGGTCGTGAACATGCGCATGATCCAGGCAACGTTGATTTCATCAAGCGAGCCCTGCGGATAAGTGTAGTGGACGATGAAGCCGGCGATCTGCTCCACGAAGAAAGCGTTCCACTCGGCACATTTTTCGGGACAGGAATTGTTGAGCGCCAACATTGCAACGACATCCTGGGATGTCCGGATCCCCTCCGGAAAGGCATGTTTGCGCAGCAGCACGATATCTTCGGCCGTCAGCCGATGCTTGCCGGCCACGACACAGGCCGGAAAAGCGAAACGGAATTCGCTCATGTTTTAACTCCAGGCTTCATCATGAAGCCGGAGACAGGTTTAGCGACCGCGAATTGACGATCCCTCAACAAGGGGAGTTAACTCCCAGTTCCGGAAATCACGACGATTTTAGCGATCTTGCCTGCAGCCGCTCGCGCCAGATGATGAAGAGGCCCGATGCGACGATAATGAAGATGCCGATCCACTTGGAAAAGGTGGGAAAGTCGTTGAAGAGCGCGTAGCCGAGCACCGTAGCCGAGATGATCTCGAAATACTGGAACGGCGCAAGCAGCGACAGAGGTGCAAGCCGGAAGGCCCGAACCACCAGCATATGCGCGTACCCGGAGATGGAGCCGAGCGCGAGAAGCAGAGCAAGGCCGAGCCCGGAGGAGGGCAGGGAAATGGTGAAATCCTCATTGCCGGCGCTGCTGCCGACGAGAAGTGCGGCCGCCATGAAAATCGTTCCGCCGATGCCGGCCATCGTCTGCATGGTGAGCGGCGAATCAGCTTCGCCGATTGCGCGATTGAGGAAAAGGTAGAGCGAGAAGAGAAAGGCGCAGGCCACCGGCAGCAACGCCTTCAGGCCAAAAATCTCGTAACTCGGCTGGATGACGATCATCGCGCCGCCGAAACCGACGACGATCGCCATCCAACGCCGCCAGCCGACCTTTTCTCCGAGAAACAAGGCCGATAGGGCGGTCAGCATGAAAGGCTCGACGAAATAAATGGCGAAGACGTCGGCAAGCGGCATATATTTGACGGCGACGAAGAAAAGCAGGCTTGCCGCGCCATGCAGAACGCCGCGCAGCAGGTTCAACCACGGTCGTCTCGCCGAAAACGCCTTCAGCCCAAAAAGAGCGAAAAGAATCGGCAAGGTGCAGGCGATCTGGAAGAAGAAACGATAGAAGGTCACCTGACCCGGTGACATCGCCTCGAAGGTCGCCATATATTTGGCGATGGCATCCATGGTCGGCAGGATGAACATGGCGCCGGACATGATGGCCATGCCCTGCAGGGAGTTTTGATGGGGCTCTGACATGGCTGCCGATTCTTGTGGGAACGGCGCCATCAATCACAGGAAAGCCCGGCAAATCAAGCCCGTTAAACCCCGCGAGCGGTCACACTTCGTTCGCCGTTTCGCCAAAAACCGCCTCGAATGCGGCGCGCAGCCTCACATCAACATCGGCCATCATGACAGGAAGGCCCAGATCGACGAGACTGGTGACGCCATGGGCCGAAATCCCGCATGGCACGATGCCGCTGAAATGATCGAGATCCGGATCGACATTGAGCGACAGGCCGTGGAAGGTCACCCATTTGCGCAACCGGATGCCAAGGGCTGCGATCTTATCTTCGGCCATCGTTCCGTCGGCCAGCAACGGCTTTTCCGGACGGCGCACCCAGACACCGACGCGTTCCTCGCGCCGCTCGCCGCGCACGTTCATCATGTCGAGCGTGCGGATGACGACCTCCTCCAGGGCGGCGACGAAGGCGCGTACGTCCTGGCGCCTACGCTTCAGGTCGAGCATGACATAAGCGACGCGCTGGCCAGGTCCGTGATAGGTATATTCACCGCCGCGTCCCGTCGCAAAGACCGGAAAGCGATCCGGCTGGACGAGGTCGCTCGCATTGGCGCTGGTGCCGGCGGTGTAGAGCGGCGGATGCTCGACCAGCCAGACAAGCTCGTCGCCGCCTTCTGCGATCGCCGCCACCTCGCGCTCCATCGTCGCCACCGCTTCCTCATAGGCAACGAGCCCCTCGGCGATGCGCCAGCGCACCGGCCGGGTGCCGAGTTTCGGGAGCATGGAAAATTCGAGATCGGTGCGTAGCATGGCCATTCCTTGCCGCTTGCCCCGAATGCCTGACGAAATAGGGGCGGCAGGAGACCTATATGGACCCGTTTTCCGGCCAATTCAAATGCCGTGACAGGTTTTCAAAAAAACTGTCATATCGCCCTTGTGCACCCCAAATGCTTTTGCTACATGCTGCCCCGCCGACGCAAATCGGCACCTACCACGATGCGGTCGTGGCGGAATTGGTAGACGCGCAGCGTTGAGGTCGCTGTGGGGCAACCCGTGGAAGTTCGAGTCTTCTCGACCGCACCAAATTATTAAAAAACCCTCGTGACCATCTGGTTTCACGAGGTTTTTTTATGTCTTCCTTTTCCCAGATGTATACGAGAGTTCTGCGGCGCAGGAAATCAGCGCGTCCCCGGCCGAAGCACCGGGACAGCTGAATAGAAAAAGGGCCTGTTACGGCCCTTTCCTCCCGATCACGTATTGCGGCGGATCAATGCGTTGCGCGGCAGGCTTCTGTGCGGGAGGCGCCGCTGTCGGCACCTTTTGTATGGGAGCCGCTAGGGCCGACCATGCTGTGGCACGGAGGCAGGGGCCTGATGCTCGCGGTCGCGGTCTTGTCGACTGCCGGTTTCGTCATGGCAACCGGGGCGAAGCCGTCGCTGTCATTGGTGTAATCGCTGGAATAGGCCGGAGCCTTGTGGTCGTTGCTGTAATGTACGTGGGCAGGCTGCGCCATCTTAGTGGGCGCAAAGCCATCGCTGTCGTTGGTATAGTCATCGGTATATGTCGGCTGAGCGAAGGCAGCGCCTGCAAGGCTGACGGCAAACAGGGATGCGGCGAGGGCAAATTGAATGCGCATGGTTCTTCTCCTCGATCTGTTGTTGCATTCAACAACATAAACCATCCCCGGCGGATAAGATTTCGCGCGTCAAATGAGGCATTTTTGCGCACGAAAACCGGCTGGTGCAAGGCGTTTTGCTCAAGTGAAATCACGGCGTTGTCAACTCGCTTGACCTTTTCGTTACGGCAGTGCCTGCCAAGAGAGGCAGGCGATCGTCCGCCCTTGCTACAATCGCAAATTGTTAAGTTTTGGTAACGTAAAGGCAAGGCCGGACGGGGAGGCGACGCCGCCTTCCTGCGATGATGACCATCGGGCGGTCATGGGTCAGTCTTCGTTTGGAATATGGGCGTCGACCCCGGTTAGTTGCAGCTTGTTGCGGACATGGTGGACACCGTCGACCGAAAGTGCGCTGAGCTCGACTTTGCGGGCAATGCCGATCGTCTCGACCGAACCTTCCAGGGTTACGACGTGACCGTCCGCGTGAACCTCGATACTGTTGATATCGACCTCAGGGATATTCTCGAGAACATCGTTCACCCGCGCTTCAAGCTCGTCGCTTTCATCGCGGTCGATCATCCCGGCGCGAAGCGAATCCTTCAGCCGATTCTCCTTGCCGTCCTTGTCTGTGCCATCGACACGGAAACCTGTGTTGGGATCGCTGTCGAAATTTGCCGCAGTCTCGCCATAGGGGCGGTTTGCCGGGTCGCTGGCAGCAGTGCCGTCGGCGTAGGGCCAGCCGTCGTCGAGGTTGCGTTCCTCGAGGTCGCGATAGTCTTCTTCGCGGGAAAGCTCGGGGGGCACGCGTGAAATCGGGGTCTTGTCGCCGATCCTTGCCATTATAGTCGCTCCTTGTTTCTCTGCGGGTCAACGCTGAGAGGGGCGAATGGTTCGGCGCCCCGGTCGATTTGTTAGCCTTGCATTTTCTCCCATCTTTTGACGAGGCGGTCGCGCTTCAGCCGTGAAAGCCGCTGCAGCCAGAAGATGCCATCGAGCTGGTCGATCTCGTGCTGGAGGCAGATGGCGAGGAAATCTTCGGCGGCCTCCTCATGCACGTTGCCTCCGGCATCCTGATAGCGAAAGCCGATCGCTCGTGGCCGTGTGACCTCTTCGGTCGCGCCGGGCATGGAGACGCTGCCTTCAGCATGGCTCATCGTCTCCTGCGATCTCCAGGTAATCTGCGGATTGACGTAGAGGCGCACACCGTCTGCCCTGTCGAGCTCAAGCACGGTGATACGGAGGAAGACACCGATGTGGGCAGCGGTGATGCCGACGCCGGGTGCTGCGCGCATCGTCGCCAGCAGGTCGTCGGCAAGCTCGGCCAGCGATGCATCGAAGGCCGTTACCGGCGCGCAGACGGTCTTCAGGCCCGGATTCGGATAGCGCAGGATCGGACGGATAGGCATGAAGCGGGCTCCCTCGCTTTGAACGGCGAGGAAACTATCGCCGGCCGCAGACATTGTCATCACGAAGCACGGTTTGCCGCTTTACGGCAAGGATGCTTTGAGCTAGCAGGGGCCAAGAATTTCGGCTGCGGCGAGCTCGCGCGGGATTCACTTATCTGCTTGTTGACAATGTGTTTTCGGCCGACATTTGCGAATGCGGCTCGGCAGTCGTTGAAATTCGAACCAGGTGCGAGGGCGGCAGATGACGACGACCGACACGGAAGACCGTATTCGCCGGCGCGATGACGAGGAAGCGGATATTTACGACGAGGACGGAAATGTCCGCGGCGATTTCCTGGCGCTCGTCGGTGCGGCGATCGCCGATCGCGATACGTTGTTCCTGCGCGGGAATGTCGCCCGCCTGCATGAATCCGAAATAGGCGACCTGCTCGAATCGATCCAGCCGGATCAGCGCCTGGCGCTGGTGCGCCTGCTCGGCGAAGACTTCGACATGACGGCGCTGACCGAGGTCGACGAGGCGATCCGCCGAGAGATCGTCGACCAGATGCCGAACGAGCAGATCGCGGCAGCCATCGGCGAGCTCGACTCGGACGATGCCGTTTACATTCTCGAAGACCTCGATAAGGAGGACCGGGAAGAAATCCTCGCCCAGCTGCCGTTTACCGAGCGGGTGCGGCTGCGCCGGGCGCTTGACTATCCCGAAAGCTCGGCCGGGCGCCGCATGCAGACCGAGTTCGTCGCGGTGCCGCCGTTCTGGACTGTGGGTCAGACGATCGACTACATGCGCGACGAGGAGGATCTGCCTTATTCCTTCTCTCAGATCTTCGTCATCGATCCGACCTTCAAGCTGCTCGGCGCCGTCGATCTCGATCAGATCCTGCGCACCAAGCGGCAGACGAAGATCGAACAGATCATGCGTGAGACCAATCATCCGGTTCCCGCCGAGATGGACCAAGAGGAGGCCGCCCAGCTCTTCGAACAATACGACCTTCTCTCGGCTGCCGTCGTCGACGAAAACGGCCGGCTGGTCGGCGTGCTGACCATCGACGACGTCGTCGACGTCATCCACGAAGAGGCGGACGAGGACATCAAGCGCCTCGGCGGCGTTGGCGATGAAGAGCTGTCGGACAATGTGATATCGACGGCGCGCTCGCGTTTCCTCTGGCTTTTGATCAATCTCGGCACGGCGATGCTGTCGGCCAGCGTCATAGGCCTGTTCGACGCCGCGATCGAGAAAATGATCGCGCTTGCGGTGCTGATGCCGATCGTCGCCTCGATGGGGGGCAATGCCGGCACGCAGACGATGACGGTGACGGTGCGTGCTCTCGCCACCCGCGATCTCGACATCTACAATGCCGGCCGCATCATTCGCAGGGAAGCGGGGGTCGGCATTCTGAACGGAATGGTCTTCGCCACTATCATGGGCCTTATCGCCGGCACCTGGTTCCAAGACTATCAGCTCGGCGGTGTGATCGCGGCGGCGATGGTCATCAATCTGATGGCGGCCGCCCTGGCTGGCATCCTGCTGCCGCTGCTGCTCGACAAGATGGGAGCGGACCCGGCGATCGCCTCGTCGGTGTTCGTGACCACGGTAACCGACTGTACTGGCTTCTTCGCCTTTCTCGGCATTGCCACGTGGTGGTTCGGGATCTGACGGATCGCCGAAATTGACTATTACGTAAAAGTCAATATTATTGCCGGTTCGACGACGGGGAAGACATGCCGGTGAACAAATATTATAGCATAACGGAGCTGACGCGCGAATTCGGTGTATCCACGCGCACGCTCCGCTTCTACGAAGACGAGGGACTGATCCATCCGGAGCGGCGAGGGCGCACCCGTCTCTTCCGGCCGGCGGACCGACGGCTCATCGGAGAAATCCTGCGCGGACGACGGATCGGCTTCACCATCGCGGAGATCCGCGAGATCATCCAGGTCTACAAGGAGCCGCCAGGCGAGCTCGGCCAGCTAAAGCTGCTGATGAAGCGCGTCGACGAGAAACGTGAGGACCTGCGCCAGAAGCGCAAGGACATAGACGACACGCTGACGGAACTAGACAATATCGAAGAGGCCTGCCTCGGCCGCCTCGCCGAAATCGGCGTCACCACCTGAGAATTGCCGTGGAACGGTTGCGGAGATTACTGCGCCTCGGCGCTGCATTGGCCAGCGATCGTCTGGACCTCCTCATTAGTCTCTGGATCGATCTTGCCCGTCTGCAGCGGCGTGAGAAGAGCGTTGGCCTGCAGCCTTTCGAGCGTGCACTGGCAGAAGGCCCTGCATAGGGCCTCGCCTTGCTGCTTGACGCAGGCGGCGTTGCATTCCCTTAGGTAAGTTTCAGCGGAATCCGGCTGCGGCGGCGGGACCACAATGGAAAGTCCGTAAGCGATCGCGATCAGAACGGGCTGATGAATGAGGTAGAAGGCAAGGCTGTGACGGCCGAGCCTGGCCGGCCACCAGGAGCCTGTACCGATCGCCGCAAGCCAATGCGGCAGTCTAGTTCTGATGGCGATCAAGGCGACACTCAGCCCCACAAAGAACGGCAGTGCCCAGGGAAACAGCGGCACGTAATCGTTCGAGCGCTGCGGCGTTTCGGCAAGGCCGATCCAGGCGAGATATCTGGGATCGAAGAAGGACGAACGGAGCAGGCCTGGTGTGCCGAAAATGTCGAGAATCCAGGCGGCAAGGAGCGCGACTGTGGTGAGGAGCGTGAAGGCGAGCGGCAATCTCATAAAGACGATGCCGATGAGCGTGAGCACCGCGATACAGTGCAGGATGCCGAAATAGATCCAGGTGTCCGGCATTGCGATGCGGGTGGCGATCGAAATGACCGCGGCTGCTCCGGCAATCATGGCGAGACGTTTCCAGAAGGACGGCCAGCGAATCGTCGGCGTGCTGGAAAGCACAAGGCTTATGCCGACAATGAAGAGAAAGGTCGTTGCGATCGCCCGGGCATAGATCTTCAGCCAGCCGGTCTCGGCGGTGCCGGGCGCGAGATAGGCCATGAACTCCATGTCCCAGGTGAAATGGTAGCTCGCCATGGCGATCAGCGCGACGCCGCGCGCCGTATCCAAGAGACCGATGCGCGGTGGTCTTGCCGCCGCATCTGCCTTCATTGCCGGCATTGTCATCACAGTCCCCCGGTCGAAGCATTTCCGTCGTTAGACGGCATGTCGCGGCGAATAGCAGAAAGCTGAAGCTCTGATGGCGGCCTTCCATCCATGATCGCCAGCCGCGCCTCCGAAAAGAACTGCCGCCGTGCCAGCACGAAGATGACGACTGAGGTCGTTAGCATGAAAATATAAGGATTGATGAACCAGCCGAGATAGCCGATCGACAGGAAGATCGCCCTCAGACCCTCGTTGAAATTGCTGCCCGCGATGACATTCATGCGGATAACGCGTTCGGCCGCCCGCTCGGCGGCGATAATGTCGGCTTCGGTGTCGCGCATCATCGGGATGGAACCGAAAAGAATGGTGCAATAGTTGAACAGCCGATAGGACCAGCCGAACTTGAAGAAGGCATAGCCGAAAAGCGTCGCCAGACCGCCGACCTTCATCTCGAAAGCGCCATGGCCGCCATGGAGGACGAAGGGCAGGTCGGCAAAGACGGCGCCGACTTTCTCCGTCGCGCCGAGCAGGGCGAAGCAGCTGCCCATTGCGAAAATAGAGGTGGAGGCGAAAAAGGCCGTGCCGTTCTGCAGGCCGGCCATGATCTGCGTGTCGATCATCTTGAGGTCGCGGCGCAGCGAATTGTAGATCCACTCCCGCCGGCGTTCGGTCATCGCATGGGTCAGGCTGGTGCGGCCGAAGAAGGTGCGGCCCTTCAACAGCCAGGAATAACCCACCCAGACACAGGCAAAAAAGGCCAGAGCGATATAATCCGCCGTCGTCATCAATGATTCAGTCTCCGCGTGAATGCGGCCACCTTACATATGCGCTGCAATGCTGCAATGACCGGTGAGCCGAGGCCGCCGAGATTAAGAGCGCCGCACGCCATATCGCTTTGAAAAGCGATTCCGATTTTCCGGGCTCTGCGCTAGTGTGAAATGTCGCATCGACTCCATGCGATGTCGGTTCGCCGCTTGGATCGGAAACCGGCGGCGTTTAAATTTTGTACTCCAGTGTTCAGAAGGCGCATTCATGTTTCTTTCGGTTTTCGACGTGTTCAAGATCGGTGTCGGACCGTCGAGCTCGCACACGATGGGTCCGATGTCGGCCGCCAACCGGTTTCTCGATCTGATCCTGTCGAACGAATGGCCGCGCCCATCAGGTGCACAGGTTGCCGCGATCAAGGTCAGCCTTCATGGCTCGCTCGCCCATACCGGGATCGGCCATGGGACGGGCAGGGCAGTCATTCTCGGGCTGATGGGCGAGGCGCCCGACAGTGTCGATCCCGACAAGATGGACGGCATCATCGATATGGTGGAGCGCATCGGTCGCATCACGCCGCCGGGCCATCCGGCCTACCAGTTCCAGCCGAAGTCCGACCTGATCTTCGACAAGAAACAGCCGCTGCCCGGCCATGCCAACGGCATGATCTTCTCCGCTCATGACAAGGACGGGCGGCTGCTCCTCAAGCGCATCTATTATTCGGTCGGCGGCGGCTTCGTCGTCACCGACACCGAGCTGGAACAGATGCGGGCGAAGAAGAATGCCACGGGCGGGGTTCGCGTGCCCTATCCTTTCGCGACAGCCAAGCAGATGCTCGAGATGGCGGAGCGCTCCGGGCTTACGATCGCGCAGATGAAGAGGGCCAATGAGGAGAGCCAGCGCAGCCAAGAGGAGCTCGATCGGGGGCTCGACCGCATCTGGGAGGCGATGCGGTCCTGCATCGAACGCGGTCTCAAGGTCGAGGGCGTCATGCCCGGCGGTCTCAACGTCAAGCGCCGCGCCCGCCGAATCCACGACAAGCTTCAGGAGGAGTGGCGCAGCAATCGCGTCAATCCGCTGCTCGCCAATGATTGGCTCAGCGTCTATGCGATGGCTGTCAACGAGGAGAATGCAGCGGGCGGGCGGGTCGTCACCGCGCCGACCAATGGCGCGGCCGGCGTCATTCCGGCAACGATCCGCTATTACGAGCATTTTCACGAGGACTGGGACCAGAAGGGTATCCGCGACTACCTGCTGACGGCAGCAGCCATTGGTGGCATCATCAAGCACAATGCCTCGATCTCAGGCGCCGAGGTCGGCTGTCAGGGCGAGGTCGGCTCGGCCGCGGCGATGGCGGCCGCGGGTCTTGCAGCCGTGATGGGCGGCACGCCGGAGCAGATCGAGAACGCCGCTGAGATTGCACTCGAACATCATCTCGGCATGACCTGCGATCCGGTCGCGGGCCTCGTGCAGGTTCCCTGTATCGAGCGCAATGCGCTCGGCGCGGTCAAGGCCGTCACCGCGGCATCGCTCGCCGTCAAGGGCGACGGCCAGCACTTCGTGCCGCTCGACGCCTGCATCGAGACAATGCGCCAGACGGGCCACGACATGAGCGAGAAATACAAGGAAACCTCGACGGGCGGCCTGGCCGTCAACGTTGTCGAATGCTGATAGTAGGGACTGCTTCGCTTCATACTTGACGCCCGCTGCCAAAAGGATTTCAACGGCGGCATGGCATTGCATCTCATCAAACTCTGCGTCGGCGCCGACTCAATCGAGGATCTGCGCGAATGGGTGGCGGAGCGCTCTCTGCGCGCCATCGCCGCCGGACTCGAACCTCATTCGGTGCACACCACGCGCATGGTGCCCAAACGCATGGCGGAGCTCCTCGACGGCGGTTCGCTCTACTGGGTGATCAAGGGACAGGTGCAGGCAAGGCAGAGGCTGCTCGACATCGTGACATTCACCGACGACGAAGGGATTTCACGCTGCCGCCTGATGCTGGGTCCGGAGGTCATCGAAACCGCGGTACAGCCGAAGCGGCCTTTCCAGGGCTGGCGCTACTATACGCAGGATGACGTGCCGCCTGATCTGACGAGCTTGGGCGCCGGGATCGCCGAAATGCCCGCGGACCTGCGCCGCGAGCTTACAGAGCTCGGCCTACTCTAATTTCCCATCGCCCAAAACGCCGGCTTCGGGTAACAGCAATCAAATTTCAGCGCAGACGCAGCTGCACAGGCGCGCTGCCGTCCGGCGACGTCACATGCAGATGAATGCGGGCTTCAGGCTGCGAATAGCGCCAGGCGCGGGCGCCGTGGCAAAGCAGCAGATTGATGAGATCCCGGGTCTTTGCAGACTTCGCCCTCGGCCGTTGCAAACCGATTTCGGCAAGTCGCAGAGCGGCTTCGTGCAGCGGATGCAGGGGCGAGCGCCCCTTGGCTCCGATGCGGCGGTCGCCTGGCATTCCCGGAACATTCTCATTGATCGCCATTGTTTTCCCCGTACGCACTACTGATCGAGTTCAAAAATGGTGGCCAGAAACGCAAACACCGATTCCGGCCGTTACCAATGCCGCCGGCCATGTTGCTGGCAGCACCGAATAGCTCATTGGGCGGCCGCCCAGCACTTGATGCCGGCCTTCTTCAAGGCCTTGCAGGCGTTGACCGCATCACGCTGATCGTCAAAGCCGCCGAAGCGCGCGCGGTAGACCTGGTCATTGCCGGTGCCGTAGGCGACCGCGAAGGGCTTTGCCGAGGCCAGTGCCTTGCCGCCCTTGCTCTTGGCGCCCTCCAGGAGGTCCATGGCCATCTGCCGGCTCGGCGAGACGCCGACCTGTACGACCCAGCCTGCAGGCGCAGGGCTGGCGGGGGTGGTGCTGGTCGAAGCGGTCGTGACGTGATCGACGGCGGCGTTATCCTGTCCAGCAGGTGCGGCGACCGGAGCCTGCTGCTTGAAGCTCGTGGTCTTGACCTTGGTCGGCGCCGGCATCGTCTGGGCGACCAGAGGGTTGTCGGACTTCGGCGCCGATGTTTCGGTATAGGCGACTTCGGCCTCGGCCACCTGATAGCGCGCGTCCGGCAGAGGACCCTTATGTGGCAGGCTGAGATCGGCGGCGGCAGCGGCGGCAACCGGCGTCTGCGCCGCGGTGATCGTCTTCGCGACCTGCTGCGGGGCGACCGGTTGTCGGGCCTTCTGCGGCTGAACGGGAGCGGGCGTTTCGATCATCGCCGGGGCAGGGGTTGCCTGAGCCATCAGCGCCGAATTTCCGCCGCGGCTCGACGCCTTCGGCAGATAAGTAGCGATCAGATTGCGCATCTGGGCATCGCGAGCCGAGCCGGAAGTGCCGCCGAGAACCACGCTGACGATCGACTTGCCGTCGACCTGCACCGAACTCACAAGATTGAAGCCGGCGGCGCGCGTATAACCGGTCTTAATTCCGTCGACGCCACGCACTGAACCGACCAGGCGGTTATGGCTACGGATCGTGCGGCTGCCAAACTTGAAGGCGCGGGTGGAGAAATAACCGTAATATTGCGGGAAATGCTGGCGAAGAGCGATGCCGAGGCGGGCCTGGTCACGGGCCGTCGTCATCTGCGCCGTGTTCGGCAAGCCGTTGGCATTGCGGTAGGTCGTGCGCGTCATGCCGAGAGCATGCGCCTTGGCAGTCATCAGTTGGGCGAAACGATCCTCGCTGCCGGCGAGCAGTTCGCCAAGGGCGGTCGAGGCATCATTAGCCGACAGGGTGACGAGACCGAGGATGCCCTGTTCCACGGTAATCGTGCCGCCTGCGCGCACGCCAAGTTTCGTCGGTGCTTGCGCTGCGGCATGAGCGGAGAAGGGAACTGGTGTATCGAGACGGATGCGACCCTGCTCCAATGCTTCAAAGACCATGTAGAGGGTCATCATCTTGGTCAGCGAGGCAGGGTATTGCAGCCGATCGGCATTCTCGCTGTAGAGAACGTTGCCGGTCTTGGCGTCGACGACGATGCCGGCATATTTCGGATTGGCCGTTTTCGCTTCGACACTTGCCGAATCGACCATGATGATCGTGACAGCCACCGAAAGGATCGCCAACAGCTTTGCAACAAAGCTGCCGGACCGGGACGATGATACGGAGGAGACTGACGTTGACACTATTCCACTCTTCGCTTGCATTTCAGATATTGGGCAGGAACCGCACACCCCTCGCCGCACAGCTCGTCTTTTGAAATTACCGATTCAGCGTTACCAATCCGTTTATGATGAATCGTTTCACTCCCTATCCGCGAGCATTTTAGGGGCTTGTCGCAGAACGGTTCACAAGACGCGCCTCCACAAAGATGCGGATCGCGGCATCAATATGTTCCCAGTCGGCGAGATGGCTGCTGGAGAAGCGGTAAAGGACGCTCAGATCCTTGCCGACCTTGATGTCCCGCTGGCAATCTCCACTTGCAGCCTTGTCCTGAGTTGAAGGCAATATGCAGCGCACGACGTAGTCCGACCCGCCCTTGACGGGTGCCGTGAGCAGCACTTCGCCGCCATAACCGGCGTCGGCGCGGAGCCGATGGAGCGTCAATCCGTCCCGGAAAGGCTCGGCTGCTCCTTCGATCAGATGCGAATAGATCGGCTCCAGCCGGCCGGACATATCGCGCGACATGGTGCTCTGGGCGATCTGCAGGAAGATGAGGTCGGAGGACTGGGCGATATCGTCGAATCGCAGACGGTTGTCCTTGCCGTAACCCGACATGGAGGGCCAGGTAAGGTAGAGGTCGACGCGCTCGGCTGCCCCGTTATGCCTCTGGCTCGGGAAGCGGATGGTATTCTCGGGGAATCGTACAGTGTCACGGCCGATGGTCAGCGTGATTTCCGCCGTGCTGTCGGTATTGCCGGCGAGCGAGATATGCCGGCCGAACCAGCGGCCGGCGATACTGATGGCGACGGTCAGGACCGCCAGGATGGCGATTACCGCCATCGCGCGCAGGAGAAACCCCATCGAAAGAATCGGCTGCTCGTCGGGTGCGCTTTGCGCGGCTTGGCTCATGGCGGTTCTTCGCGTTTCGGTCCGCCGCAGGAAGAACATGAGCCGCCGGTGCCGATGATGAATCTCATCGGCATGATCGGACCGGCAGGGTTAAAAATTCACTAAGATTTGAGTTGCAGCTGTACCGGAATGAAATCCCTGTCCCAAAAAGGAGTGAGCCGTTCCCGGGACAGCGGGAACGGCTCTTGGGCACCGGTCGGGGACGGGATGCGGGGACTGACCGGGCCGAAACCTGTGCCGGCTTTGCCGGCAAGCTGGCTTACTTGACGCTGCCGACTGCGACGGTGCGGCCGTCCTGAAGCTTCGACCAGCGGGCCGGATCGCTGGCGGACTGGCGCTTGAGATAGGTGTACTCAGTGTCCGACCATAAAAGGACCTTATTGCGCATGTTGTCGAGAATGAAGTCGCCGCGATCGGTGCGGACCGTCAGCACGGCATGGCCTTCGCCGTTCGGCTGCAGCACGACCGTGATCAGCGTGTCTGATGGCGAGAAGCCGTCTTCGATCAACATCTTGCGCTTCAGGAGGGCGTAGTCCTCGCAGTCGCCGACGCTGGTCGGATAGGCCCAGCGCTCTTCGACACCGTAGATCTGTTCATCCGTCTCCGGCTGGATCGATGAATTGACTGCGTAGTTGACCTTGAGAATCTCCTTCCAGCGATCCTCCGTGAGGATGGCTGGCCCGGCATCGCCGCCGGCATAGGTGCACTCCCTCGGATTGGTCTTGCAGAATTCATAGTGTCCGATCGGCGGGCTGGCATTGCCTGCCAGTGCCATGCTGGCGGGCGTTGCCTGTCCCGAGCCGGCCATTGTCATCATGATCGCACCGGCCAGCAGGCCGCCTTTCAAGACATTCGCAGTCGTCATTGCCGTCTCCCCTGAGTTGAGACGACAATGACACGGACGTTTTTATCTCACGCAAAATTACGCAATAGAATTATATACTTAGTTAAATCAAATGCAGATAAAACTTGGTTCGAATGCAAATAAAATTCGATGCGCATTTATGTCAAATTTCATTAAAATTGTCGTCGACGCGACAAGGACTTCGCTCATCGAAAGCCTGCGCTGCCGTTGCGGCGTTAAGATTTTTCGCTGAGCCGGATGAACGCCGGTGGCCCTGCGGTGGGATGGGTGCGGTGGCGATGCAGGTGGAATTCGCGGGTTTGAATAGGCCGAAAGCAGAATATCGCTCCGATTCCGGACTCAGCCAGCAAAATTATTTTTGAGGGAAATCGCGGAATCGATCGGTGGCGGCGACGATTGCCGCGCTCATATCGGGATTTGCGGTGGAATGAGAGGCGTGGGGAAGGATTACGAGCTCGCTTTGCGGCCAGGCGCGGGCCAATTCCCAGGCGGTGATGAGCGGCGCCTCGATGTCGAACCGTCCTTGCAGCAATATGCCGGGAATGCCGGCAAGCCGCGCTGCGTTCTTCAAGAGTACGCCCTCCTCAAGCCACGCGCCGTTGACAAAGTAGTGGGTGATGATGCGGGCACGGGTCAGCACGTAAGCCGGATCGGCCCAGCGGCGCGGCAGCCCCTCGGGATCGGCAAGCAGGATCGAGGCGGCCTCCCAATCATGCCAGTCGCGCGCCGCCTTCAGACGCGTCTGCGGATCTGGATCGTTGAGGAGGCGGTGATAGGCACCAGCCATGTCCTCTTCGGACCCCAGCGTGCCAGAGGGGACACCATGGCGGAAACGGTGCCATTCTTCGGGAAAAAGCGGCGCCATGCCGCGACAGAGCCAGTCGATTTCCGACCGCCGCGTCATGGTCACGCCCGATATGACCATCGCCCCGACGCGCTGCGGATGAGTCTCGGCATAGGCGAGCGCCAGCGTCGAGCCCCAGGAATTGCCGAAAAGCAGCCAGCTGTCGATTTCGAGAAAGAGCCTCAGCTTTTCGATATCGGCCACGAGATGCCAGGTCGTATTGAGCGAGAGGTCGGTTTCGGAATCTGCGGCGCTCGGCAGGCTTCGGCCGCAGTTGCGCTGATCGAAGAGGATGATCCGATAGGCATCCGGGTCGAATTGCCGGCGGGCCGCGGTCGAACAGCCGGAGCCCGGGCCGCCGTGCAGGACGAGCGCCGGCCGCCCCATAGGATTGCCGCAGGCTTCCCAATAGATCAGGTTGCCATCGCCCGTATCGAGTAGGCCATGATCATAGGGGTCTATTTCCGGGTAGAGAGCTGACATCGGTGCACCTGCGGTCGAGGCGGAGGTTATCCATCATATCCTCGACCGAGTGAAGACGGATCGCTGCCAGTTTCGCGCGACCGTATCCGGTCGGTGTCGCAGCTTGTTCCACTCATAATATAGATAGTTTACTGGTGGGAACGACTTGCGTCAGGATTTCGCGCCAGCTTTCCAAAGCCGGATTTGTTGCCGCTTGCAGATTGCTTGCCGTGAAGATCGCGCCTTTCAAAACGACCCGAGCCCGTGCGCTCCGGTTTGGCAAACGCGCTCGGCGCAGTCTCGAATCGACCCGCCCCGAAGATTTGCGCAAGGCAGCGTTTTTCAGGTTGTCAGAGGAATTCCCGCAGCGTTTCACGGGACTGGATCGAGAGGAATTCGATCGCTACGCCTTCGACGAAGTGGCGCACGACGCGGCCGCGCATGTTGCCGAGGCGCACTGCTGTTCCTATCGACGGACGCATCTCGACGTCGACTGCGGCACCGGATAGCGAAAGGTCCATGATGCGGCAGGTATATCGCGTGCCGTCTTCCAGCGTGAGTTCGGTCTTGACATCACGCGGCGTCAGACGGTCATGGCGACGATCCTCCGGCAGGCCGAGTTCGTGCTTGTTCGCAAGCCATGTGAGCTGGGCGGCGAGCTTCTCGCGTTTGCGCTCGGTGGCATTGATCGACATGGTGAAGCCGCGGCCGTCAAGGGTCTGGACGTAACCTTCGACGCGCCCGAGATGATCGATATAGGCGACGACGCGTTCGTTGGCGCGCGGCCGGCCGGAGCAGGTGACGTACATATCGCCGGGCGACATGTCGATCACCATGCATTCGAACTCCTCGTAGTTCGCAAGCATCAGCCGGCCCTGCATATTGATCGGCACGCGCTGGAAAACGCCTTGTTCAGGGCGCGGCGCAGGTCGTTGCGTCTGAGCTGGCTGGAACGAGTGCATCAAAGGGCTTCTTCATGAAAACTGGAGAGATCAATCATTACCCTCAATCCATTAACAGATGGTTGTCTCGCCCCATTGTGACATAGCCGAAAACGAGCATGCGCCTTGTCCTGAAACGAGACGCTCAACGCGCGTCGGCACTCAGCAGCTGCGACACCATCCGGCGCATGGCCTGTCCGAATCCGATGCCTTTTGCCGCGACGATCTCGTTGATCGGGCGCGATTCGACCGGTGCGGCCTTGCTGAATTTTTCGGGCAGCAGACGGCTGCGGTCCAGCGCGAGGAATTCCAGCGGGACGATCTCCAGCCAGCTCGCAGCCGCCGTCGGTGCGATCGCGCCGAGCAGGCGGTCGCAGGCGCCGTCTGACGAGCGCAGCGGCATCATGATGATCTCGAAGGAGGCCTGATGACCGACTGTACTGTAGCCGGTGGTGTTGAACAGGGCCGGCATGGCGTGGTCCATGACGCCCATCGCCGTGCGTTCAATATCGGCGTGCTGGCCGTGTGCCCAAAGGGACGAAAAACGTTCACCGCGCAGGTCGCGCCCGAAGAAATCACAGATGCGGGTGCCGGCGAGCCGGAAAACGATGTCTCCGTCGTCGCGCGCCTCAAGGATGAAGAGACTCTGCAGAAGATGAGGAACGGCGGAAGGTTCGACCTGTGATTTCAGCGGCGCATCGGCAGCGCCACGGATACGGTTCCAATAGTCAAAAATTTCGATGGTCGTTTGCACACGCATTTCACACCAACCTGTCCCATTCCGGATCATTTTCGGGCAGTCATTGCCCGGACAGCTTCTACCTTGCGGATTTCATGCCAAATCCCGGTCGTTAAGGTTAAGAATGGGTTTAGGTTGAGGTGCAGTGGCTGGCGTGACACTGTCTCGCCAACACTTCGACGTTCGAAGTTCTGCACAACTGCTGGGGCCGAGGTCTTTCCTCAAGCGCCCGGTTCGCCGTCCGCCACGTCGGGCGGCTTTTTTTTTGATCATCCCTCCTGTATGGCTGAGGCCTCAACGAGGCGAACACAGATGAATGAGCAGACGGGCGAGCCGCAGAAGGCGCCCGAACCTTCCGAGGTCCAGCCGCCGGCGCGACCCCAGCGCGTACCGATCTTCAACCTTCCGCCGGCGCTGCTCTTCAGCCTTTGCCTGCTCATCCTCGTCTATGCGGTGCAGGCGCTCGTTCTCTCGGACGATGCGGTGAGCTGGCTGCTGTTTACGTTTGGTTTCGTTCCCGCCCGCTACGTCATTCCGCTGTCGCAGCAGGGTCTGGAATTGTTCTGGACGCCCGTCACCTATTCGCTGCTGCACGGCAGCGCCCAGCATATCGTCTTCAACGCCTTCTGGCTGATGGCCTTCGGGGCACCGGTCGTACGCCGCATCGGGACGCTGCGGTTCCTATTCTTCTGGATCTTTTCCGCCGCCGCTTCCGCCGCCCTGCATACGACGCTTAACTGGGGAGACGTATCTCTGCTGATCGGCGCGTCGGGCGTCATTTCCGGGCTGATGGGAGCCGCCTGCCGATTCGCTTTTCCGCCTGACCGGCGACCGATGGCGGTGGCGCATCTCAATGCCCGACTGTCCATTATCGACGCGCTGAAGAGCCGGACCGTCGTCATCTTCATGCTGCTATGGCTGGTCGGCAACGCCCTGATCGCCGTCGGCGTCCCGCTCGTCGGCGACAGCGATCAAGAGATCGCCTGGGATGCCCATATCGGCGGCTTCGTCTTCGGCTTCTTTTTGTTTTCGCTGTTCGACCGGGCGCTTCGGCCGCCTGCGGAACCAACCGAACCGGAGAAGGATATGTTGCAATCCTGAGCCGGGCAGTGCACGATCGAACGATCCGTGTTTGGGGGGAGAAACCGCCGCGGACGCCTGTGACACCCGTCACAGTATCGACATAGGAGGTTCGAATGACCAGTTCAGTCAAAGCAATCCTCGACCTGAAGGGCAGGGACGTCGTCACCGCCGGGCCGAACACCACCGTCGCAGAGGCGGCCGTCATTCTGAGCAAGAAGAGGATCGGCGCCATCGTCGTCGTCGGCATGGAAAACCGGATTTCCGGCATGTTCACCGAGCGCGATCTCGTCCATGCAATCGCCAAGCACGGCAAGGAAAGCCTCGATCAGCCGCTCTCTCAGCTCATGACGTCAAAGGTCTACCGCTGCCACGAGGAGACGACCGTCAACGAACTGATGGAACTGATGACCAGCCGCCGCTTCCGCCACGTTCCGGTGGAAAGCAACGGCAGGCTTGCCGGCATCATCTCGATCGGCGACGTGGTGAAATCCCGGATCGCCGAAGTCGAGCGTGAGGCCGAGGAGATCAAGGCCTATATCGCCGGCTAAGGTTTCGCCTGTTGCTTTACGCGATCTCTAGTCCCCGATTGCGGAGCCCTCCACAAACAGGTAGGGGGCCGACGGTTAGGCTGCTTTCAAAACCTTAGCAGGTCAAATTCCGCCCTGTCCCACAAGTGAGATGTTGTGCCAGGCGTTGCCTGATGCCTTCGGGTCGACGTTGATAGCCGCCGTTCCAACAGGTTGACAGCATCCGTCGCCGTCGATCGCAGAGCACCGTGATCTTCCGCCGCAAGCGAAAAACGCGTTGTGATCCGGCGGAAGATTCACACGGCGTCAGACCAATCCACATCCTCTTAAAGCGTTTGATCGCCCACGCCGTCGATAAGCCAATCGGCAAAACGTTTGGCGAGGCGCCGCTGGGCGCCGCTTTTCGGATAAGCGAGATAGTGGCCGATATAGCGACTGTCCCTGCAGACGGGAAAGGGTCGTACCAGTCGGCCATTTTCGAGTTCGCGCCTTGCAAGAGTGGTCGACTCCAACGCGATGCCAAGTCCGTTTGCCGCGGCGTCAACTGCAAGAAAACTTCTATCGAAGCTCATGGCAGGCAAAGGAGGAGGGCCGAGGTTGTTGAGTTCAAACCAATCGATCCACTGAATCCGTTTCAGGTCGCTCCGGATAAGCGGCACGCGGACCAGATCCCGCGGAGATTTCAGGCGCTCCGCCATTCCGGGGGAGCAGAGAGGAGAGACTATCTCCTCACCGAGCGGCACAACAATCAAGTCCTCGCGGTTCGATGGCTCGCCATATACGATGTCGACGTCGAAAAGGCCGTCGACAAATCGGGCATAGCTAGTACTCGCGGCGACCCTGACCTCGACCCCTGCGTAATGCGCGAGAAAATCTGGGAGACGAGGCGACAGGACTTGCGCGGCATAGCTCGGGGCACAGTGGACACGGAGAAGATGGGCCTTGTTGGATGAAATGGTCTCAACACCACGGCGGAGTTCCTCGAACGCGTTCGACGCATGGGACAGAAGCGTCTGGCCTGCAAGCGTCAGTGTGACCTTGCGTGTGCTGCGTTCGAAGAGAGACGTGCCCAAATCACGCTCAAGTTTGGCAATGGCGTGGCTGACGGCGCTGGGCGACAGATGCAGCTCTTCCGCCGCCGCTCGGAACGAAGCAAGCCGGGCAGCTGCTTCAAAGATGCGGACCGCGGATAAGGACGCCAACTGAACCATGGAATTAGTGAACCAGATTCACCTACCGTTGTAAACTTCACGTTTGTCCAGGGCCATCAAGTACGTCAGTTTCCAAACCACAAGGCGACTGACTTGTCCATGATTTGCCAGATGCTCGGGAAGCATCGGGAGGAGATTACATGCTTTTGAAAGGGAAGACCGCGGTCATTTCCGGCGCGGCGAGCAAGCGCGGCATCGGCCGTGCGACCGCACAGCTTTTTGCGGAACATGGCGCCCGTGTTGCCATCCTCGATATTGATGCTGATGCCGCAGCGGCAGCCGCGGCGGTGTTGCCAGGCGTGGACGTCGGCGCACATTTAGGATTCCGCTGCGATGTCGCCGACAAGGGCTCCTGCCAGGAGGCCGCATCCAAGGTGATCGAATCCTTCGGCGCGGTGAATGCCTTGATCAACAACGCCGGCATCACGCAGCCTGTCACAACGCTCGATATCACCGAAGTCGACTGGCAGCGGATCGTAGCCGTCAACATGACCGGCGTGCTGTTCCTCAGCCAGGCCTTCATTCCATACATGCGCGATAACGGAGGCGGATCGATCGCCTGCATGTCTTCGGTCTCGGCGCAGCGGGGTGGAGGCATCTTTGGAGGCCCTCACTATTCCGCAGCCAAGGCAGGCGTGCTTGGTCTCGCCAAGGCAATGGCGCGAGAATTTGGCCCCGCCGGTATTCGCGTCAACTCGGTGACGCCAGGCCTCATTCAAACGGATATCACCGGAGGCAAGCTTACCGAACAGATGCGCGCCGACATCATCAAGGGGATCCCGTTAAGTCGGCTCGGCGACGCAGCCGACGTCGCAAACATTTACCTATTCCTCGCCTCGGATCTGTCGGCGTACGTCACGGGCGCTGTGATCGATGTCAACGGCGGCATGCTGATCCACTGAAATCCAATCAGGAGATACATCCGAGCATGAGTCAGATCGGTCACAATATCAGCCTCACCGAGCGCGCTCGCCGCATCCGGCGTCACGCGCTTCGGATGGGCGAAGTCCAAGGGCAAGGCTACATCGCACAGGCACTTGGCGTCGCCGACGTCCTCGCCGTTTCGTACTTTCACGCCACGAACTACCGCCCGGACGATCCGGAATGGGAGGGGCGGGACCGCTTCCTCCTGTCGATCGGGCACTATGCCATCGCTCTCTATGCCGCGCTGATAGAAGCCAAGATCATTCCGGAAGACGAATTGGAAACTTATGGCACAGACGACAGCCGCCTTCCGATGTCTGGAATGGCTGCCTATACGCCCGGCATGGAGATAACGGGCGGATCGCTCGGTCATGGCCTCGGCATTGCCGTTGGAATGGCGCTTGCCCTGAAGCGGAAGAAATCGTCCTCCTTCATCTACAACCTGTTCTCCGACGGCGAACTCGACGAGGGTTCGACATGGGAGGCGGCGATGTCTGCCGGCTCCTACAAACTCGACAATCTGATCGGCATAGTGGACGTCAACCAGATGCAAGCAGACGGCCCATCGATCGGTGTGCTCAACTTCGAGCCGCTTGCACCCAAGTTCGACGCCTTCGGCTGGTTCGTCCAGCGGGTGGATGGCAATGACATCGATGCGCTCGTGAAGGCATTCGACGCAGCCCGGCAGTATGAGGAAGCGAAGCCGCGCATCATCATATGCGACACGAAGATGGCGAAGGGAGTGCCGTTCCTGGAAGCACGCGACCGTAACCACTTCCTTCGCGTGGAACCCCACGAGTGGGCGGACGCGCTCAAAATCATCGACGGGGGGGTGGAAGCATGAGACGTTCGAAATATATCCGACCGGCACACCTCGGCGCCAGCAGCGACAAGCCTCGGCTGACAACCTCGGCGATGATCGCATCCATTGCCGGTCCCGACCAGCCAACGCGGCCGGCGCCTTTCGGCAATGCTCTGGCAGCTCTGGCCCAAAAGGACGACCGGATCGTCGGCATGTCTGCGGACCTGGCGAAATATACGGATCTCCATGTGTTCCGCGCTGCACATCCGGACCGCTTCTACCAAATGGGGATGGCGGAACAGCTACTTATGATGTCTGCCGCGGGCATGGCGCGCGAAGGCTTCCAGCCATGGGTCACGACATACGCCGTGTTCGCGTCCCGCCGCGCCTACGACTTCATATGCCTCGCGATCGCCGAGGAGATGCTCGACGTCAAGATCGTCTGCGCCCTCCCGGGCCTGACGACGGGATACGGTCCCAGCCACCAAGCCACGGAGGACCTCGCGATGTTCCGGGGGATGCCGAACCTAACGATCATCGATCCATGCGACGCCAGCGAGATCGAGCAGGCGGTTCCCGCAATCGCCGCTCATCGGGGCCCGGTCTATATGCGGCTCCTGCGCGGCAACGTTCCGCTCGTTCTCGAAGAGTACGGCTACAAGTTCGAACTCGGACAGGCGAAACTTCTCCGCGACGGCAGGGACACTCTCATTATTTCTTCCGGTCTGATGACGATGCGGGCCCTTGAAGCCGCCAAGCAGCTACGGAAGGACGGTGTCGACGCGGCGGTCCTTCACGTTCCGACCATAAAGCCACTCGACGAGCCAACCATCGTAGCCGAATGCCAGAAGGGCGAACGGCTTGTGGTCGTTGCGGAAAATCACACTGTCATCGGCGGTCTCGGAGAGGCAGTGGCCGGAACGCTGATGCGTGAGGGCGTCAGACCCTCGGCGTTCCGTCAGATCGGCTTGCCCGACGCATTCCTTGAGGCCGGCGCCTTGCCGACGCTCCACGATCAGTATGGGTTGTCGACCCTCAGGGTGACGGAGGCGGTCAAAGCCTGGCTCTCGATCTGACGACGTCGGCCGGTTGAGGAGATGCCGGCCGGTTTAACAAGCTTGTTTTGGAGGATGGATATGAGCTTGCAGATAAATAGAAGATCATTCCTGGCGACCGCGGCTGCCGCGCTCGCGGCCCCGGCGATCCTGCTCTCAAGCCGATCCGCCAACGCCGCCACCACGCTGACGCTCGGTCATGGTGCAGCACCTGGCAATCCGAGAACGGTCGCCGCCGCAAAATTTGCGGAACTCGTCAAACAGAAAACCGATGGCCGCGTTCAAATCAATGTCGCTGGCGCCGAAACACTGGGCAACGACTCGGCCATGCTGACCAGCCTGAGGACGGGGGGCCTCGATTTCACCGCCAACAGTCAGGGCGCCACATCCGCGATTGTTCCGGAGCTGAATGCACTCGGCCTGCCTTTTCTGTTCGAAAACACCGATAAGGCGATGGCAGTCCTCAATGGGCGGGTTGGAGCCGAACTCAACAAGCGGTTTGAGGCGGTCGGCGTCGTGCCCCTGGACTGGTGGGATAACGGCATCCGTCATCTCACGAATTCGAAGCGGAAGGTCGCCTCGCCGGAAGATCTGAGCGGTTTGAAGATCCGCACCCCGGCCGATCCCATGACGATCGACATCTTCCAGGCGCTCGGAGCTGGTACTGAACAGATCGCATTCAGCGAACTCTACATCGCTCTTCAGCAGGGCGTAGTGGATGGGCAGGAGAACCCTCTCGCAAACATTGAGAGCTCGAAGCTGCACGAAGTCAACAAATATATCAGTCTGACCGCGCATAAATGGGAATCCACGCCCTTCCTCATGTCGAACATTGCGAAGGCCCGTCTTGGCCCCGATCTCGAGGCCGTCAGCGCTGCGGCCAAGGAAGCCGGCGAGCTCCAGCGGCAGCTCTCGAGGGATAAGGCTGCGGAAGTTCTCGAGAACTTCAAGAAGAACTCCGCCGTAGAGGTCGTCGAAGTCAACCACGATGCATTCGTTAAGGCGACCGCTTCCGTTGCGGACATCTGGAAGAAGAAGTCCTTCGGCGATTTCGTCGCCCAGGTGGAAACCGCAGCGAGGGGCTGAGTCCCTCTTACGATCCGGAGGCCTCATGAGCAGGTTTTATTCCGCCGTCGATCTGGTCGCCGGCATCATAGTCGTATTCGCCCGACTGGTTATCATCGTTAGCGGCATTGGACTGACGATGGTCACGGCGGCGAATGTGGCCGTCCGATACGTCTCGGCAAGCGGGGGGCTGTCATTCGCGCAGGAGCTGCCGATGCTGATGTTTCCATGGTTCGTCATCGCCGGGATTGTGATCGCAGCCCATGCCGGCGGGCACATGGCCGTGGAGTGGCTTTACGACAAGCTTGACGGGAAGCCCCGGACGACGGCCCTGGTCGTGGCGAATACGATCAGCGTCGCCGCGTTCCTTGTCCTGGCATATCAGGCGACGGTGGTTGCCGAGATCGCCGGCGCCGAGCACAGTCCCGTCCTTCAGCTTCCGAACAGCATCGGATACTACTCGCTTTCGATCGGCGCCGTGCTCGTGTCCACCGTCACCATCGCCGCGACCGCCCGCGTTCTGCGTCTGGGCTGGAACCATCGCCTCGAAATCAAGACCGAGGATATGGCGCTATGACCCTTGTGATGATCTTTTCCTTCTGCATTCTCATGGTCCTTGCCGTTCCGGTGGGTTACGCGCTCATTATCGCAGCCGGACTCGGGGTGCTATTCAACGGATACGTTCCCTTGTCGGTGGTCGCCCAGCAGGTCTATGACCAGACTCAGTCCTTCCCGATGCTGGCGCTTCCCTTCTTCATGCTCGCGGGTACGCTCATGCTCGGTGGTGAGCTCGGGCGTCAGCTCCTGGAGCTTGCATCCCGTGCGATGCAGCGTTGGCGGGGTGGGCCGCTTTCGACCACGGTCGTATCCTCGGTTGTCTTCGGCGGCGTGTCCGGTTCGGCGGTGGCGAATGCAAGCGCACTCGGCTCGGTGCTGATCCCATGGCAGAAGAGGCACGGGTTTCCGCCGGCGCTCTGCGCTGCAAACAATGCGACGTCGGCCGTGATCGATGTCCTCATTCCGCCGTCTATCCCAATGATCCTTTATGCCCTGATAAGCGGCGTCAGCGTCGGCGACCTGTTCATATCGGGCGTCATTCCGGGTCTGATCATGGCTGCGAGCTTTGTGTTCGTCTGCTGGTTTATCTCGGTCAGACGTGGATACGAGGCGCAGGCTGTGAAGGTGCGCAAGCGGGAGCTTGCCAGCCTGGCGCTTCGAAGTTTCCCCGCGATCCTGCTTCCGATCGTCATTATCGTGCTGCTGCGATTCGGTTTCGCGACGCCGACGGAGGTCTCGGTCCTCTCGGTGGGCTACTCGCTGCTGCTCAGCATCCTGTTCTACCGAGATCTCACCTGGAAGCGCTTTTGCGAGAACATGGTCGAGGCTGGCGTCGCGACGGGCGTCGTGATGCTGGTGATCATGGGTAGCGCGGCGGTCGGCTGGGTGCTGACGTTCGATCAGGCCCCGCAGCAAATGGCCGAATGGGTTTCCGCCCACATCTCCAGCCCAATCGTCATCATTCTCATGATGAACGTCATCATGCTGGTCGTCGGCATGCCGCTCGACATGCCACCGGCTATCCTGTTGCTGGGACCGATCTTCGTCCCTCTCGCTGACTCCATCGGTCTGGACCGCGTCCAGCTCGGGCTCATGATGGTGATCAACCTCGGGATCGGACTGTACACGCCGCCGATCGGCACGACGCTGTTCATCTCATCGTCCATCGCGAAGGCACCGCTCGGGACGACGACCAGCGAACTCTGGCCGTATTTCGGGATGGCAATGCTTCTCCTGCTCGCGATCAGCTTCGTGCCCGCGCTGACGATCTACTAAGGGGCGAGCGATGAGCGATAATCCAAGAAATGTAATCACAGTCCGGGGGCTCACGAAGTCCTACGGCGCGACATCCGTTCTTAAAGGTGTCGACTTCTCGGTCGCGCGCGGAGAGGTTCATGCCTTGCTCGGCGGAAACGGCGCCGGCAAGTCGACGATGATCAGGATCATCACAGGCGCGTCGTCGAAGAACGATGGAGACATCCGCTTTTTCGACAGCGATGGAAGGGAGCGAAGCGAGACCGAGGGCAGGGGAAAGGTCGCTGTCGTGCACCAGGAACTTGCGCTCCTGCCGCATCTGACTGTCGCCGAGAACATCGCGCTGCCGCGTCACAGGAAGGCTTCCGGGCTGTTCCGGCGCCGGGCCGCGGCGGAACAGGCGTTCGACGCGTTGCGGATGATCGACCAGGACTTCGCTGCTAAGTCCGTGCACAAGCTGGTGGGCAGCCTCAGTCTGCACGAAGGTCAGATGGTCGAAATTGCCAGGGCTCTTTCGTCGGGTGCGGAGTTGATCCTTCTCGACGAGCCGACTGCCAATCTCACCGCTGTGGAAACCGAGAGGTTGTTTGCCGTCCTGAGGCGGCTTACCCGCGATAACGATCTGTCAGTCGTGTTCGTCTCCCACCGGATGAAGGAGATCCGGCAGATCGCAAACGTCTGCACAATCATCCGCGACGGCCGGACCGTCCTCGATCGGCAGGCGATGGAGGAGCTGACGGACGCCGACATCATTGAAAAAATGGGGCAGGTGGCCGGCTCCCTTGCGGCGGAACGCGCGCCCCCGACCACGCTCCGGCCCGGTGCTTCCGCCGAGAGGAACACGCTCACTATCAAGGAACCCGGTTTCAAGCTCGAACTGCTTCCGGGGACTGTTCTGGGCGTGGCGGGCGCATCGGCCGGGCCTGCGACCCTTATCGAAGGATTGACGGGCGCCGCCCGCAAGAAGCGCTGGACCGTCGCGCGCGCGGCATGGCCGGATCAGTTCGGGTCGCCGCGAACCGCCGCACGCCTGGGGGCTGGGTTCGTGACAGGAGACCGTGCTCACAAGGGGGTTCTTCACAGTCTTCCGATCATAGACAACGTCATGGCTTCCCGACGCGTGATCCGAGGCGCCGCGATTGCCGGCAGCTCTGAAGGAGCCGAGTGCCTTGATCTGTTGAAGGCACTCAAGGTCAAGGCGGCTTCCATCTGGGATTTGCCTAACACGCTGAGCGGCGGGACGCAGCAGAAGCTGTTGCTCGCCCGGTGGCTGGGCGTGCCGTCCCGGCTGCTCGTCCTCGAGGAGCCGACCAGGGGCGTCGACATCGGGACCAAGCGGGAGATCTACCAGCTCATCAGACAGATGGCGGCCTCGGGTACGGTGATCGTCTGGTGGTCGACCGAAAATGCAGAACTGCTGGAGGTCTGCGACCGCGTCATAGCCTTCGACACCGAGGGACGGTGTGCGGGCGTCCTGGAGCAGAACGACTTCAGCGAAGAGAAACTCGTAAGTTTGACTGGAATGGCCGCATGACTACGACCCAGACACAGACAGCACCGGCGGAGGCTTCGACGCCCGAGATCAAGCGCAGGGAAAGTCTCGTTGGCGCATACCGGACCGAGATTGCCATCGCTCTGGCTATCGTACTCCTTGCGCTTGCTGTCGGCTCTCAGGTCCCCCAGGCGCTGACGTGGGGTAACTTCGCCAACATCACCCAGGCCGGTGCTCCGCTCATTATCATGTCGCTCGGCGTGCTTCTGGTCGTCGTCACGGGCGGAATCGACCTGTCCGTCGGATCGGTCTTCTCACTGACCGGGATGGTCACGGCGCAGGCGATGGCCTATGGGTTCGGCGGCGTATCTGCGAGCTTTGTCGGTCTCTGCGTCGGGTTACTTTTCGGATCGATCAACGGCTTCCTTGTCACGATCGCCGGTCTTGCTCCTTTCGTCGTAACCCTGATCACTTTCGCCGTCGCAGGATCGCTGGCATTCATCGTGACGAACGGACGCTCCATGCCGATCGGCGATCCGGACTTCTGGCTGCTTAACAGTGGCAATTTGATACCGGGCGTGCCGAACTACATCCTGTTTTGCATTGTCCTTCTGATCGCGATGGAACTCTTCCTCAAGAAGATGGTCGCCGGTCGCTGGTTCTATGCGGTCGGCAGCAGCTCGACGGCGGCTTACCTGCTCGGGATTCCGGTCAAACGTACGAAGTTCATGGCCTATGTCGCCTCATCGCTGCTTGCGTCGTTCTCTGGCCTGCTGACGATCTCATACATTCTCAATGCTGAATCCACGGCCGGATCCAGCCTGATGCTTCAGGCGATCGCGGCGGTCGTTATCGGCGGGGCTAGCCTCCTGGGCGGAACGGGGACTGCCGTCGGCGCCGTGCTTGGCGCCCTGATGATCACGGTGATTCAGAACGGCGTCAACCTCATAGGAATCAACAGCTTCTGGCAGGGGTCGGTCACCGGCGCCGCCATTCTCATCGCGGTCCTTATCGACCGCTTCAGCAAGTCGCGGCGGGGGGCCGTTTGACATCAACCCGGCCTAAGCCGGTCTTTTGGAGGAGGAATGAAAATGAAAATCAGAACACGCGCTATTGGGTTGTTTACAGGCGTTGCTTTGGCCACCCTTTCACTCGCTGCTGCCGCCCAAGCTCAGGACAAGAAGACCGTGGCGTACTTGGCGCCGTCGCTTGACATCTCCTACTGGCAATGGGTCGGCTACGGCGTGAAGGAGAAGGCCAAGGAACTCGGCATGGACTACGTCGAGTACACTTCGGAGAACTCGCCGGCAAAACAAATGGACAACGCCCGTACCGCTGTCACCAAGGGCGTTGATGCCATTGTGATCGGCCCCGTCAGCTCGACCAGCACGCCGCCGCTTCTCGCCTATTTGAAATCGCAGAACATTCCGATCGCTTTTGCCGGCATCGGCCCTCAGCCCGGCCAGACCGATTACACGTCGTCCGTAACCGCGAACAATTACGAGACAGGCAAGGCACAGGGCGAGTTCGTCTGCAAGCTTGCGAAGGACCGTGGCGGCAATCAGGTCGGCATGCTCTCATTGCCGCAGGATCGCGAGAACGCCCAGAAATATCTGAAGGGTGCGGAAGAGGCATTCAAGGCAAACGGATGCGACCTGGCGCAAATGCTGGAAACCAGGGGGCTCACCGTCAATGAGGCGGTAACGCAGGCCAACGACATGCTCACCGCCCATCCCGACATCAAGGCCATTTACGGCATGTACGATGAGGCCGGGACGGGCGCCGCGAAGGTACTGCAGACGCGCGGTCTCACTGGCAAGATCGGCATCGCTGTCGCAGACGGCAGCCCGACCACGATCTCGCTGCTCAAGTCGAACGCGATCCAGGGCATATTCTTCCAGGAAGCCGTCGGTCAGGGAATTGACGGAACCCAGCAGGTCTTCAACGCGATAACCGGCGCGTCGGTGAAGAAAGACCTCGCTCTCGTCATGCCGCTCGTGACCGCGGATAAAGTCGACACCCCGGAAGCGAAGGCCGTTATCGCACGCGTATTCCCGGCCAACTAAGGCGGACGGACGCCGGTGTTTCTGGTCGGCGTCCTCTTCCCTCGTCTTTTGAAGGGCAGCAGGTATGAAAGATCTCCCGATCATCGATCCGCATTTTCATCTGTGGGATCTCGACAACAACTACTATCCGTGGCTGTCGGACGGTGTGAAACCCTCCGCCTTCGGCGACTACACGGCGATCAACAAGACTTACGTCATCGAAGACTTTCTCGCGGACGCGAAGAATCAGAACCTCGTAAAGGCGGTCCATCTCGACGTTGGGTACGATCCGAAGGATCCGGCCGGCGAAACACGATGGCTGCAGGGCGTTGCCGACAAGCACGGGTTTCCTCATGGCATCGTCGGATATGCCGACCTTCGCAAGCCTGACGTCGGCGACCTCCTTGACGAGCACATGTCCTACGCGAACTTCCGCGGCATTCGGCAATCGATGAACTTCCACCAGGATCCCGCGAAGACCTATCTGACGGAGCCTGGAGTCAGTCGGACACCGGAATGGCGCCGAGGCTTCAAAGAACTCGCCCGCAGGGGCCTTAGCTTCGACCTCCAGCTCTACTATTGGCAGATGGAGGAATTTGTCGACCTTGCCCGTGACTTTCCGGACGTGCAGATCATCCTCAACCATACGGGCATGCAGGTTGACGGCCCGAGCCATTTCGAGGGATGGCGCAGAGGAATGCGCGTTCTCGCGCAGGTACCCAATGTTGCTTGCAAGATCTCCGGCCTGGGCATGGGCGACTGGACCTGGTCCGTGGAAAGCATCAGGCCCTATGTCGAGGAGGCGCTTGCAGCCTTCGGCATCGAAAGATGCATGTTCGCTTCGAACTTCCCGGTGGACAAGCTGTTCGGCAGCTACGACAAAATCATGGGCGGATTCAAGGCGATAGCGGCGGAGTATTCCGGCGACGAGCAGCTTGCCCTTTTCCATGACAACGCAGCGCGCCTGTACAGGATTTGATTCAGAGGCTTCACGGGGTGCTGGCGTAGACTTCCTGCATGCGCTTGATCTCGGGGAGCCTGGCTCTGGCTTCCTCGTAACCGCGTTCGATCGCCTCGCCGGCCCGGTGGAATTCTGAAAGGCCGATATAGCTGAGGCGCGGCTGCAACGAGATGTCGGGCGGATCGCCGGCAAGGCGGGCGCGGGCAATCCGATCCTGGATGATGTTGAAAGCCTGCACCATGACACCGGTCATGCCGAGGCGGGCATAGGGCGCCTCTTCCTGTTTCTGCAATTCCTGCTGCGAGAGGCTGGCGTTGTGCCGGACCACAGCCGAGCGGCCATAGAGATCGTAATTGAGATTGACGGCGACGACCAGCGGCTGCTCATAGGCGCGGCAGACCGAGACAGGAACCGGGTTGACCAGGGCGCCGTCGACCAGCGTGCGGTGATTGCTGCGCACCGGCTCGAAGATGCCGGGCAGGGCATAGGAGGCGCGCAGCGCCGTGATCAGCGAACCATTGGCGATCCACACCTCGTGGCCGGTATTGACCTCGGCCGCGACCGCGACGAACGGCCGATCCAGATCCTCGACGTTCAGGCCTTCGAGATGCTCCTGCATGCGCTTGGTCAGCCGCATACCGCCGAACAGGCCGCTGCCACCGATGGTCAGATCGAGCAGACTGGCAATGCGGCGCATGGTCAGCGAGCGCGCGAAGCTTTCGAGTTCATCGAGCTTGCCGGCGAGATAGCAGCCTCCGACCAGCGCGCCGATCGATGTGCCGGCAATCATGCCGATCTCGATTCCGGCCTCGTCAAGGGCGCGCAAGACGCCGATATGGGCCCAGCCGCGGGCCGCTCCGCCACCTAGCGCGAGCGCAATCTTCAGTCTCTTGACAGGCGCGGGCGCAGGGATTGTCTCGAGTATCGTCGACATGCCGGAACCGGAACCTTGGCCTTCAGCGCTTTGACGGTGCAGAGTCCAGTTCAGCATTGCGCTCTCCCCTCCCAGCAGAACACGTATGTCACGATAGTGTGCTCGATCCGTTGTCAAATGGTATATAGAACCGGTTTCTGGCACAATAAGGGGCAAATTCCGGGGAGGTCGGTCTATTTTCCGTATATGTCCTGCGGATCGAAATGACGCTCGTCGTCGACGATGTCTAGCATCGGCTTTCCGTCGCGCAGCGTCACCGTTCGATAGAAGCAGGAACGGCGGCCGGTGTGGCAGGTGGCGTCATGGCCGGCGACCTCGACCTTCAGCCAAATGGCGTCCTGATCGCAGTCAGTGCGAATTTCCTTCACCGTCTGAAGGTTGCCCGAGGTCTCGCCCTTCTTCCAGATCTTGCCACGCGACCGGCTGAAATAGTGGGCCGTGCCCGTCTGGATGGTCAGCGCCAAGGCTTGGGCATTCATATGCGCCACCATCAGCAGTTCGCCATCGCCCGCGTCGGTCACGATCGCGGTGATCAGGCCGCGATCGTCGAAACGCGGCGTAAAATCGCCAGCGTCTTCCAACGTCGATTTGTCCTCGGACGGTTGGTTGAAGATCAGTTGACTCATCGCGGCCCTCCTGAGGGAGCCGGTATCAGCGGCTCCGCACCATACTCATGAAACGGGCCTGATCGGCCGCTTCGGTCTTGAACGTTCCGGTAAAGGTGGTGGTCAACGTTGTCGAACCCTGCTTCTGAACGCCGCGCATCGCCATGCACATATGTTCGGCTTCGATCATCACGGCAACACCGCGCGGTTGCAGCGTGTCATCGATGGCCCGGGCGACCTGGGCAGTCATCGTTTCCTGCGTCTGCAGGCGTCGCCCATAGATTTCGACGACACGGGCAATCTTCGACAGGCCGAGCACACGTCCGTCCGGCATGTAGGCGACATGGGCCTTGCCGATGATCGGCACCATATGATGCTCGCAATGCGAGTAGAAGGGAATGTCCTTGACAAGGACCATGTCGTCGTAGCCGGCGACTTCCTCGAAAGTACGGCCAAGCACGTCCTCCGGCGCCATGTCGTAGCCTGCAAAAAGCTCGCGGTAAGCTTTGGCGACGCGGGCCGGCGTCTCGATGAGGCCTTCGCGCGTCGGATCGTCACCAGCCCAGCGCAGCAGAACGCGAACGGCTTCCTCCGCCTCCTGCTGGGAGGGGCGGTCCGAGTCACGGTTCGGCTGCGGAAAGTTCTTTACGATGGCGTCCATGATCAATGGTCTCCTGGCCCGCGTCGCGGACCCATCTGTCGGAATCGCCACTGGTCAGTCCCATGCGGGAATTCATGCACCTTTGGCAGGCTCCGGGGCTTTCAGGGCAGATTCAAACGCCCATCCGGCACGGTTTCCCAATCAAACTTACACAAGGCCATTGCATTTTCATGGCCTCCGAACGACATACATATAGGAAGACAGCCATGGTATGTAAGTATCCTCAGACGACACGGTGTGTTTTTTGTTTCAACGACAATCACAGCCCGATTTAGGCCGATCCGCGGCGACTTTGGAGCGGAAATCCAGCATGGACGACATCTACAACAGCAAAATCCTCGAATTCGCCGGCAATATTCCGTTGACCGGGACGCTTGATGATGCCGATGCGACCGCCCAGGCGCACTCCAGGCTTTGCGGCTCCAAGGTGCGGATCTGGCTGAAAATGGATGGCGATGTCGTGACCGGTTTTTCCCATGACGTGAAGGCCTGCGCACTCGGCCAAGCCTCGTCCTCGATCATGGCCCGCCATATCGTCGGCGCGACATCGGGCGAATTGCGGCAGGCGCGCCTGGACATGCTCGCCATGTTGAAGGCGGACGGGGCAGGGCCTGGCGGTCGGTTCGAAGACATGCGCTATCTCCTGCCAGTGCGGGACTACAAGGCCCGCCATGCCTCGACGATGCTGACCTTCGATGCGGTGGTCGATGCGATCGGGCAGATCGAGGCCAAACGGGCGGAAGTTGTCGAGGCGTAAGATATGTGCGAGTTCTGCGTCCAGCAGGCTGACGATGAGGACGATGGCGGTGCGGCCGCATCGAGACGGCCGCACGCAAAGACTGCACGCTATTTCCGCAACTACACCGGGCCGTTCCGCAAAACCCCTGATCGTCTGCTCGGCATGGGCTTTATCCGCCTCTATCAGCTGACGCTTTCCAGCTTTGTCGGCAATTCCTGCCGCCATATCCCGACCTGCTCGGAATATGGCTACGAGTCGATTGCCCGCCACGGATTATGGGCCGGCGGCTGGATGACGCTGTTTCGCGTCGGCCGTTGCGGCCCCGGCGGCACCAGCGGGCTCGACCCGGTTCCGGAAATGCTCGGCGACAGCTTCCGTTGGTGGACGCCGTGGCGCTATCTGTCCCTCGGACGCAAGAGAGGGTGAGCGCGATGACGATGCCCGGCGAATATAGACGTGCATCGGCAGATTTCGGCACCTACCTGGACGATATCTGCGACGCCGCAGTAGCAGTGTGCAAACACATCTGCGAAGCAGCCTTCGACAGGATGCTGAAGACCTTGCCCTATGGAGCAGAGGAGTTCTGGCCATGAGTACCTTCATCGCCCTCCTGCACAGCATCGTGCTCACGCCCGACCGCCGGGTGATCATGGAAGACTTGCGCGCGCTTGCCAAAGCGCTTGGCTATCGCGAGCCGCGCACGCTGGTTTCAACAGGCAATCTCGTTTTCGAAGCCGACGACATGCGCCCGCATGAACTCGAGGTCGCGCTGGAAGAGGGCTTCGAAGAGAAGTTCGGCAAACATGTCGATATCGTCGTGCGCAGCGACTGCACCTGGATGGCGCTCTGCGGCACCAATCCCTTCAGGGATGGCAGTGGAGATCAGGTCATCGTCCGGGTCATGCGCCTGCCAATCGATCCAGAGAAGGTGGAGGCGCTGAAACCGCTGATGGTGGAAGGCCAGCGCATCGCCGTTGTCGGCGGCGACCTCTGGATCGATTTCGCCGGCAAACCGAGCCAATCTAAATTGCTGTCGGCGCTGACGACCAAGCGGCTTGGCGTCGGAACGATGCGCAACTGGAACACCGTTTGCGGTCTTGCGCAGATGATCATCTAAGCCGGCTGCTTCTTTACTCCCTGCGGAAATATCAGTATCAGGCGGCAGCGCCTCCTGCTTGGTGTCGCTTCATTTCAACCACCCGCATTCGTTGGCGGGACTGGCAAGGAGAATTTCGATGTCCCAATCCGTTTCCCTGACATTTCCCGATGGTTCCGTGCGCAGCTTCCCGGCTGGCGCGACCGGCAGGGATGTCGCAGAATCCATTTCCAAGTCGCTTGCCAAGGGCGCCGTCGCCATTGCGATCGATGGCGCCGTGCGCGACCTTTCCGATGCCGTGACCGACGGCAAGATCGAGATCATTACCCGCAAAGATCCCCGCGCGTTGGAGCTCATCCGCCATGACGCCGCGCATGTGATGGCCGAAGCGGTGCAGGAACTTTGGCCCGGCACTCAGGTGACGATCGGTCCCGTCATCGAGAACGGCTTCTATTACGACTTCGCCAAGAACGAACCCTTCACGCCCGACGATCTGCCGAAGATCGAAAAGAAGATGAAGGAGATTATCGCCCGCAACGCGCCGTTCACCAAGCAGATCTGGTCGCGTGAGAAGGCCAAGGAAGTCTTCGCCGCCAAGGGCGAGCAGTACAAGGTCGAGCTTGTCGATGCGATCCCGGAAGGGCAGGATCTGAAGATATACAATCAGGGTGACTGGTTCGACCTCTGCCGCGGCCCGCATATGGCCTCCACCGGTCAGGTCGGCACGGCTTTCAAGCTGATGAAGGTTGCCGGCGCCTATTGGCGCGGCGACAGCAACAACGCCATGCTGTCGCGCATCTACGGCACGGCATGGGCCGACCAGGCCGATCTCGACAATTACCTGCACGTGCTGGCCGAAGCCGAAAAGCGTGACCATCGCAAGCTCGGCCGCGAAATGGATCTGTTCCATTTCCAGGAAGAGGGCCCGGGCGTCGTCTTCTGGCACGGCAAGGGCTGGCGCATCTTCCAGACGCTCGTCGCTTATATGCGCCGTCGCCTGGCCGCCGACTACCAGGAGGTCAACGCGCCGCAGGTGCTCGACACGTCGCTGTGGGAAACCTCGGGACACTGGGGCTGGTACCAGGAAAACATGTTCGCCGTAAAATCGGCACACGCGATGACGCATCCCGAAGACAAGGAAGCCGATAATCGCGTCTTCGCGCTGAAGCCGATGAACTGCCCTGGCCATGTACAGATCTTCAAACACGGCCTGAAGTCCTATCGTGAGCTGCCGATCCGCCTCGCCGAATTCGGCCTCGTGCACCGCTACGAGCCTTCCGGCGCTCTGCATGGCTTGATGCGCGTGCGCGGTTTTACGCAGGACGACGCGCACATCTTCTGCACCGACGAGCAGATGGCGGCCGAATGCCTGAAGATCAACGATCTGATCCTCTCGGTCTATGAAGATTTCGGGTTCAAGGAAATAGTCGTCAAGCTTTCGACCCGGCCGGAAAAACGCGTCGGTTCCGACGCGCTCTGGGACCGCGCCGAAGCCGTTATGACCGACGTGCTGAAGACGATCGAGGCTCAGTCCGAGGGCCGCATCAAGACCGGCATCTTGCCGGGCGAGGGCGCTTTCTATGGACCGAAGTTCGAATACACGCTGAAGGATGCGATCGGCCGCGAATGGCAGTGCGGCACGACGCAGGTTGACTTCAACCTGCCCGAACGCTTCGGTGCCTTCTACATCGACAGCAACTCCGAAAAGACGCAGCCGGTGATGATTCATCGCGCCATCTGCGGCTCGATGGAGCGCTTTCTTGGGATCCTGATCGAGAATTTCGCGGGTCATATGCCGCTCTGGGTGTCACCGCTGCAGGTGGTGGTCGCGACAATCACCTCGGAAGCCGACGCTTACGGGCTTGAGGTGGCCGAAGCGCTACGCGAAGCGGGTCTCAATGTCGAGACCGACTTCCGCAACGAGAAGATCAACTACAAGATCCGCGAGCATTCCGTCACCAAAGTTCCTGTGATCATCGTCTGCGGTAGGAAGGAGGCCGAGGAACGCACGGTCAATATCCGCCGCCTCGGCAGCCAGGACCAGGTTTCGATGGGGCTCGACGCCGCCGTCGAGAGCCTCACCCTCGAAGCGACGCCGCCCGACATCCGTCGCAAGGCCGAAGCAAAGAAGGCCAAGGCGGCCTGAAATTTGCCTGGCTCCGACAGCGCCAAGGTCGGCGCTGTCGGGGATCTGAAACCGCAATATCTTCGTCGCAAACGGGGAGCGGCTTCATTCCGATGGCGGATCGCGATGGTCTCTCCGCGGCCGTCTTCTCGATGCGCCGCCGACCGCATCGTTCGAAGGGAGTGCCGTCGAGCCAAACTGTTTGCGGGAAATCAATCGAGGCTGGCGCCGTCGCCGCCCTGCGGCACGAGCTGTTCGTAGGAGGGCAGAGGCTCCTCCGGAGCCGGCTGGACACCCGGCGGGGGCGGCGTGCCGGCCGGCGCCTGCTGCACCGGGCGGGCAGCGCTCACGGGCTGCTGCGGCTGCTGGTCCTTCATCAGAACCTCGACGTCGGTATTCCGGCCGGCAACCACCGTGAAATCGCGCTGATAGATCTTGTCCTTGTTACGGGCGACGGCGGAATATTCGCCTTCGGCAAGGACCATGGTCGGAAAGGCGCTGACGCTTTCGCCGACACTGTCGCCGGCTGCCGTCAGGATCGACCACGCCGTGTCGGCGATCGCCTCGCCGCCGGCTTCGGAGACCAGCTTGAAGGTAATCTGCGCAGCACGGTGCTGGATGGTCGCCTCCGTGAGCTTGCCGGCCTCGACCTGAATGTCGGCGCGAATGACGGCGTTGACGCTGCCATATTCGGAAACGATGTGATAGGTGCCGGCATTGAGACGCACGACGGTGTTCGGCGAGACGTCGGCCACGACGAGACCACGCTCGCCATCGTCGCGCACTTCCGAGGAATAGATCGAGAAGCTCAGCTGGTCCGGGCGGATGCGGGAATCGGTGCCGGAGACGGCGTTGAGCAGGAGGCCGCCGGCATCAAGGACCATCACCTGCTTGTCGACCTCGCCGTCAGCGGGCACGGTCAGCTTTTTGGTGACGCCGGCGCGGCCGAATGAGACATTGACGAAATAATCGCCCGGAGCGAGCTGGAAGGCGGCGGGCCCGCCCTTGGCGCTGGCGATAAGCGGCAGCTTGCCGTCGGCTCCCGCGATCGGGCTGAAGACATACCAGGAAAGGCCGTCATCGACAGGCGTACCGTCGGCCGTCAGCTTGGCTTCCATCGCGACGTCGCGCAGCTTGGTCCCTTCGGGCGCGGTGCCAGGCGCGATGAAGGCGTTGAGCTTGGGCATCTTCGACGTCGAGTCGAGCTGTTTGAATTCTTTGAAGGCATCCTGCGCGCCTGCGCCGAGGGGCATCAATACCATCAGAGCGATGGCGAGGCTGATGCGTGCAAGAGGCGAAATGCCAAACATCTGTTTCGTGAACCGATTGACTTCTGAAATCGCAAAGGCCACTTCAAGACCAACGCGATGGCAAATTCAAGACCCACGCTTTGCAGCAGCATAAAAATGAAAGTTTCTCCCGCATGAAATCCGATATCAAGCTGATCGATTACCTCGCCGTGCGCCGTTCCATTCCCGCTTTCCAGATGTGTGAACCAGGCCCCGAGAAGGCCGAGATCGAGGAGATCCTGCGGCTTGCCTCGCGTGTTCCCGATCATGGCAAGATCGCTCCGTGGCGTTTTATCGTCTATCGCGGAGATGAGCGTGCGCGGCTCGGCGAGGAGCTCCTGAAGCTGGCACTCGAGACAAAGCCGGATCTTTCCAAAGAGATGATCCAGGTCGAGCGTACCCGCTTCACCCGCGCGCCCGTGGTCGTTGCCGTTGTCAGCAAGGCGGGGCCGCACATCAAGATCCCGGAATGGGAGCAACTGATGTCGGCGGGCGCGCTCTGCCTCAACGTCATTCTTGCCGCCAATGCCAGCGGCTATGTCGCCAACTGGCTGACGGAATGGTTCGCCTATGATGAGCGCGCATATCCGCTGCTCGGCGTCGCCTCCGGCGAAAAGGTAGCAGGTTTCATCCACATCGGCTCGACCACGTTCCCGGCGATAGAGCGGCCGCGGCCGGAGCTTGCCGATACCGTGACCTGGGTTGGCGGAGAGGACTGATGTTCTACACGACGGACACCAATCGGCATGGACTCGCGCATGATCCCTTCAAGGCGATCGTATCGCCACGGCCGATCGGCTGGATCGGCAGCAAGGGCAGGGACGGTTCGATCAATCTTGCTCCCTATTCCTTTTTCAATGCCGTCGCTGACCGGCCGAAGCTGGTGATGTTTTCTTCCGCCGGGCGTAAGGACAGCCAGCGCAATGCGGCGGAAACCGGCGTCTTCACCTGCAATTTCGTCAGCCGCGATCTCGCCGAAAAGATGAACCTCTCGTCGGCGGCACTGCCCTACGGCAACAGCGAATTCGACTTCGCAGGGCTGACGCCGAAACAGTCCGAACTGATCGACGCCCCCTATGTCGGCGAGGCTTATGCCGTGCTCGAATGCAGGGTCACCGAAATCATCGAGCCGAAGACGCTGTCGGGCGCACCTTCCGAAAATGTACTCGTCTTCGGCGAGGTAGTCGGCATTCGCATCGACGAGGCCATCGTCAGAGACGGCCGCCTGGACATGTCGATCGCCCGGCCGGTGGCCCGCATGGGCTACATGGATTACAGCGAAGGCAGCGATGTTTTCGAGATGTTCCGGCCGCAGGTGCCAAAAATGTAGTCCCGAGCGTAAGGCATACAAGGGCTTAAGAAATATGGTGAACGAATCTTAAACCTTTTGCCGCTACGGTCACAGCAATGAATGCAGCGCGAGGAAATCGCGTTCAAGTGCTGGGGCGTCGCGTGATCGTAGAAGCTTTCCTTCGTTGGATCGAAACGGCCAAGACCGGTGATCGGGCCCGGGCCGCGAACGCACTGGGTCGAGCCTATCTGCAATCCGAGATGAGCGGGGAGGAGCGGGCGGCAGCCGAGATGGCGATGACCTTTCTTCTCGATGACCCGTCGCCGCGTGTGCGGCTTGCGCTGGCCGAGACGATCGCCTGGTCGCCCGACGCGCCTCGCAGTCTGATCCTTTCGCTTGCCGCCGACCAGCCCGAGGTCGCCTGCCACGCCGTTACCTGTTCGCCGCTTCTGAGCGATGCCGATCTCGTCGATCTTGCCGCACGCGGCAACGGCGCGACCCGCATGCTGATCGCGGCCAGAGCCCATGTCACGCGCCCAGTCTCCGCAGCACTTGCGGAGGTCGGCGACGAGGAAGAACTGCTCTGCCTGCTCGAAAACGACGGCGCGGCCATTTCCAGCCAGTCGTTGAAACGAATCGCCGAACGGCTCGGCGACTGCTGCGATATCCGCAACCTGCTGCTCGACCGCAGCGACCTTCCGGCCGATGCCCGCCAGCTGCTCACCCAGCATGTCAGCAATGCGCTGGTCGGCCTGCCGCTGGTGCAGGCGGCGATCGGGCTGCAGCGGCTCCAGCGCATCAGCCGCGAGGCGACCGAGGCAGCGATCGTTTCGATCGCCGGCGATATCGCGCCGCGGGAGATACCCGACCTCGTCGAACATCTGCGCCTCAACGGCCGGCTGACGCCGTCCTTCCTGATGCATGCGCTCTGCGCCGGCAAGGTGGATTTCTTCGCTGCCGCGATTGTCGATCTCACAGCGTGCAGCGAGCGCCGCGTGCGTTCGATCCTGGCGACTGGGCGCATGCATGCCGTGCGCGCCCTCTATGAGTCCGCCGGCCTGCCTCGGGATATCAGCGTGATCTTCGTGGAAGCGACGCTTCTATGGCGCGAGGCGGCTCGAAAGGCGCCGGGCAGCGTGCTAGACACCGTAGGCGGCCGTCTTCTTGAAAAATTCCGCCATCACGGCGGCTCGCACAGCGCGGCCGGAGAACTGCTCGACATGGTGGAAAAGCTTCATGTCGCCGAGCAGCGACAATCGGCCCGCGTCTACGCGGCGCTCGCTGCGGCCTAGCTAGTCATTCAGCCGGGTTACCACCCAGGAATAACTAGCGGATACGAAATGCACCGGTTTGGAAAGCGTCTCCTTGACGTCTTTGCCCGTTGGGAGGTGTGCGCGAACCTGGCCGGCGATATTCTCAGCAAAGCCGGCGATGCCTGTTGGTTGTTCGGGTGCGGCAGGAACGGTGTCGGCCGCGGCGGCAGGCAGAGGCGCAGGTTTCGGGGGTTCGGCGGCGGCAAGCGCTCTCGGCGCCTCGCACACTGCGATGACCGAGGGATAGCTGACATTGGCAAAAGCTTTCAGCCGGCGTTCGGCTTCGGCATCGCAAGCGGCAACGGTTTCCCAACGCTTGTCGACCGTCGCGACATAGCTGCATTGGCTGACGGAATCGTCGCAACCGAGAATGGTCATTGCGATGAGCACCGCTTGCATATTCTGACTCCTAAGCTATTGAACGTGAGATCGCCTTAGACGGCGCAATTCCAACCGAAAGAAGGCGAAGGCCCTAACTCTTCGGCATGTCAGCAAAAATTTGCGCCTCCCGCAAACACTGGAAACCACTATGTCCGTCACTATCGCCCAGGAGCCGCCGCGCCAGGAAGGCGTCATCCGCCTTCTCGATCTTTCCGACGCCTATGCAGGGTCGCTCTATCCGGCGGAGAGCAACCACCTGGTCGACCTCTCCTCGCTGGAGAAACCGTCGGTAAGCTTCTTCGTCGCCCGCAATGAGGGAGCGATTGTCGGATGCTGCGCGCTGGTCGAGGCCGGCGACGGAACGGCGGAGATCAAGCGCATGTTCGTGGACCAGCAGGCCAGGGGATTAAGGATCGCCAGCGGGCTCATGATTGCGCTGGAGGCGATCGCGAGGGAAAAGCGGTTGACGGCGATCCGGCTCGAGACTGGCATTTACCAGCCCGAGGCGATCGCCCTCTACCGCAAATACGGATATCAGGAGATCGAGGCTTTCGGCACCTATCTGCCGGATCCGCTCAGCCTGTTCATGGAAAAGCAGCTGGGATAGCGGCAGTTTCAGCCTTCGGCGGCGCGGGGGATCGGCTTGGACGGCGGTGCCTGCTCGTCGATGATGATCTGCGGCACACTTCCGCTGCTCTCGGCGCTTTGGGCCTCGTGGATCCATTCGCGCCAGATGGCGACGATCAGCGCCATCAGCACCGGACCGATGAAGAGGCCGAGAAAGCCCATCGTCTTGACGCCGCCGACAAGACCGAAAAAAGTCGGCAGGAAGGGCAGTTTGATCGGGCCGCCGACAAGCTTTGGCCGCAGCGTCTTGTCGACGATGAAGAGCTCAACGGTGCCCCAGACGAAAAGGGCGATGCCGGCGACATGCGAGCCGCTCGCCAGGAGATAGATGGAAACCAGCGTGAAGGAGAGCGGCGCACCACCCGGTATCAGCGCCATCACGCCGGTGAGCACACCGAGCGTCACCGGCGACGGCACGCCGGCGATCCAATAAGCCACACCAAGCACAATGCCTTCGCCGATCGCAATCAGCGTCATGCCCATGACGGTGGAGCTGATCGTTGCAGGGACGACGCGTGAAATGCGCTCCCAGCGGTTCGGCAGGATGCGCTCGCCAAGCATGTCGATCTGCTTGGAGAAGGAGAAGCCGTCGCGATAGACGAAGAACAGCGCGATCAGCATGAAGAGCAGCGTCAGGAGAAGGTGGAAAGCACCGCCGCCGGCTGCCAGGACGGCGCGATAAATATTGCCGATGTGAGCGCCACTGACCGCCTGGATGAGCTCGCCGAGAGCACCGGGACTGCCGATATATTTCGTCCAGAGGTCATCGAGATAGGGGCCTGCAAAAGGCAGCGCGCCAATCCAGTCGGGCGTCGAAGCGCCGGCACGGTTGGCGTGAATCGCCCAGGCAAGCCAAGTGCGTACCTCGCCCGTCGTATAGGTGACGGCAAGCCCGATCGGAATGACCAGAAAGGTGACGATCATGACGATAGCGATCGTCGCAGCGATCGTCGTATTGCCGCCGACGCGGGCCAGAAGCTTGCGATAGAGTGGCCAGCTCGCAAAGCCGATGACCAGCGCCGCAAGCACCGGGACCAGAAAGCCGTAGAAGAAATAGACTCCGGCGGCGACAATCAGCACCAGCAGCCAGCGCGCCGCTGAAATGGACGGAATCAGCGGCGTGCGTGTCGGCGCCGAGGACCCAAGCCATCGCGGCTCATGATTGGTTTTCTGACGGTCAAACACACCCACGCGCGCCTCTTCTTATTCTTGTGCTCTGGTTATGGGCCATGAACCCGGCGGTTTCAAGGTCCGCACCATGAAAGCTGATAATAAGCATAACTGTTCGTCCGTCGGGCATGACAGTCTTACTGCTGCGGGCGGCGGAGAACCTTGAAGGCGTAGAATTGCGTTTTCTGGCTGGTCGAGAAATTATTGTCGGAGCCTAGGATGAGGACGTCGGTACCGTCCTTGGCCTTTCCGAGCGACATGGCCTCGATATTGTCGGGGACGAGGCCGATTGCTCTGAGGTCGAGAAGCTGGCTCTTGCGGGCAGGCACAACGCGCTGATCGTTCTTGGCGAGTGATGGGGTGGCGGATATGTCGCTCGCGCCAGCGAGATCCATCATCATGATCTTGATGTTATTGCCGAAGCCTTCGGCATAGCTGCGCTCGACGGCGAGCAAGCGGTGATCATCGAGAGCGAGCATTTCCGACATGCCGTTGTCATTGCCGGCGGCGGCCGTGGCGGCGGCCTGCGGGATCGGCGAGACCGGATAGACATACTGTGCCTTCGGCTCGCCGGTTTTCCCGTCAAAACGGACGATCCGCGAAAGGCTGCCCGTCGTCAGCGACGGCTTCGGGCCATCCTGGTAGAGGGCGGCTTCGACGCCGACGAATACGTCGCCTGCAACGGCGAGATCCTCGAAAGCGAGGTTGTCGCGGATGCCGGTCAACTTGTCGGCTGTTGGGGCAAAGCCCTCCGGCAACGGGAATTCGCGCACGAACGAACCGTCCGGCGCAGTGACGCGGATAAAGGGCGGCAGCAACACCTTGGCGTCGCCTTCGCTGCCCCAATAGATGCCGTCCTTGCCGAGGCGGATCGATTCCGGGTCGACGGTCTTGGCGGCGAACGGCTCAGCGTTCTTGTCCTTCAGCGTCACGTGCTTGACGACGGAAACGCCCTTGAGGCCCGACGCATCGACATCGATGTCGAGTTCATAGAAGCGGGCAGTGTCCGAACGGTCGTCGCTGATGGCGATGTAGTGGCCGGTGGCGGCATCGAAATCAAGGCCTGAAATGCCGCCGAACTCGACGCCGTGTTCCATTTGGCCTGAGGGTATGACGAATTCACCGAGGTAGGAGAGCGAAATGCCAGCGGCGCAGTCGCCGAAAGGGCAGGCGCTCGTGAAGGTGGCGCCGATGTCGGTGGCGCTGACGGTGACGGTGCTGGACAGGAGAACGAAAGCGGCAGTCGCGGCAAAACGCTTGGTCATGGCAAAATCCGGCAAGGGTTGAAAACGGCTCGAAACGGCTAGGCGCCATCCCCTGGGGAAGTCGCGCGCAGTCCGCTTCATGCGCCGCTTATTTGACGGAGTTGTTACGGTTCTTCGTCAGTTCCGTGAAATCGCAGATGCTAAAGGGGCGCGCCGAGCGATCCAATCGTTCGGCGCGGCTGAGACTTGTTCAGATATCAAGGTTTTCGGCGAAGGCCGCACGCTCCTGGATGAAGCGGAAGCGGGCCTCGGGTTTGGTGCCCATCAGATCGTCGACGGCGCTGCGGGTGCCCTCGAAATCCACCTCGTCTATCAACACCCTGAGCAGAGTGCGCTTGGCCGGATCCATGGTGGTTTCCTTGAGCTGGGCGGGCATCATTTCGCCGAGTCCTTTGAAGCGGCTGATCTCCACCTTGGCCTTGCCTTTGAATTCCGTCTGCATCAGCTCGGCGCGATGGTTGTCGTCGCGAGCATAGGCGGATTTCGCCCCCTGGGTGATCTTGTAAAGCGGCGGCACGGCGAGGAAGAGATGGCCGCCGCGCACCAGTTCCGGCATTTCCTGATAGAAGAAGGTGATGAGCAGCGAGGCAATGTGGGCGCCGTCGACATCGGCATCGGTCATGACGATGATGCGCTCGTAACGCAGATCTTCCTGACGGTATTTCGAGCGTGTGCCGCAACCGAGCGCCTGGATGAGATCGGCGAGCTGCTGGTTGGCGCCGAACTTTTCACGGCCGGCGCTGGCGACGTTCAAGATCTTGCCGCGCAGTGGAAGGATCGCCTGGTTGGCACGGTTACGCGCCTGCTTGGCCGAACCGCCTGCCGAATCACCCTCGACGATGAAGAGTTCGGCGCCTTCGGCGGTGTTCTGCGAGCAATCGGCGAGCTTGCCCGGCAGGCGCAGCTTGCGCACTGCCGTCTTGCGGTTGACTTCCTTTTCCTTGCGGCGACGCAGGCGCTCTTCGGCGCGCTCGATCACCCAGTCGAGCAGTTTGGCGGCTTCGTTCGGATTGTCGGCGAGATAGTGGTCGAAGGGATCGCGCAACGCGTTCTCGACGATACGCTGGGCCTCGACGGTCGCAAGCTTATCCTTGGTCTGGCCGACGAATTCCGGCTCGCGGATGAAGACCGACAGCATGCCGACCGCCGAGATCATCACGTCTTCGGTGGTGATCTGCGCGGCGCGCTTGTTCTGCGTCAATTCCGCATAAGCCTTCAGGCCCTTGGTCAGCGCGATGCGCAGGCCGGCCTCATGCGTGCCGCCTTCAGGGGTCGGGATAGTGTTGCAATAGGAATGCACCTGCGGGTCGCCGCCGTACCAGGTAATCGCCCATTCCATCGAACCGTGGCCGCTGGCCTTCTCGGTCTTGCCGGCGAAGATCTCGCGGGTGACGGTGAATTCCTTGCCCATCGTCGCCTGGAGATAATCCTTGAGGCCGCCGGGGAAATGGAAGGTGGCTTTGTCAGGCACCTCCGACCCTTCGGGCAGTACGCCCGGCTCGCAGCTCCAGCGGATCTCGACGCCGCCGAAGAGGTAGGCCTTGGAGCGCGCCATGCGAAAGACACGGGCGGCATCGAACTTCATGTGCTCCCCAAATATCTGGGGATCGGGATGGAAGCGCACGCGCGTGCCACGGCGATTGTGGACGTCGCCAAGTTCCTCGAGCCCGCCCTGCGGCAGGCCGCGGGAGAAACGCTGGCGATAGAGTTTGCGGTTACGCGCCACCTCGACCTCGAGGAAGTCGGAGAGGGCGTTGACGACCGAAACGCCGACGCCGTGCAGGCCGCCCGATGTCTCGTAGGCCTTGCCGTCGAATTTGCCGCCGGCATGCAGCTTGGTCATGATGACTTCGAGCGTCGATTTGCCCGGCACCTGCGGATGGTTCTCGACCGGAATGCCGCGGCCGTTGTCGGTGACGGTCAGATAGCCCTGCAGATCGAGATACACTTCGATGAAATTGGCGTGTCCGGCGACCGCCTCGTCCATCGCGTTGTCGATGACTTCGGCGAAGAGGTGATGCAGCGCCTTTTCGTCGGTGCCGCCGATATACATGCCTGGGCGCATGCGCACCGGCTCGAGGCCCTCGAGAACGCGGATCGACGAGGCGCCGTAATCATCCGCGTTCGAGGCCGGGGCGGGACGAGGAGAGACGGGCGGTGCAGCCGCCGGCACACGCTCGGTCGCAGCCGCAGGCTTCGGGGCCTCCTCGCGTTTTTCAGAAAGGGGCAGTCCGGAAAAAAGGTCGTTGCTATCGTCCATGGAGCCGTTCAGATCTTCATCCTGTCTTGGGCGGGCATCCGCCGCGGACCCAAAATCACCGCATTTCATGTCACGTTTGCGAATCAGGCAGATTCTGCCAGAAAGCACCGCTATACGCGACACCGCCGGTTAGGCGGGCTTTGACACATGATTTGCGTTGCCGGGCGCGGAATGGCAAGCGGCGGCAGGCTTCAGGAAACCATCCGCATGCGAATGTCCACAAGTGATTGCACCGTTATCACCACAATTGCGGCCTTTTTGCTGACCGCAGCCCTGCTGTCTTCCGGCGGGCCGGCGCGGGCAGCTGACGTGCTGGCGCCCTTCAAGGACGATCTGTTCTCGAAGCAGACAGTGCTGCAGAGGGCCGACGACGGCGCGTTCGAGGTCGTCGATTACGACGAGATGCGCGATATCAACGGCCGCGACCAGATCCCGCAAAAAAGAGTCCAGCAGAAATATGTGGCGCTCGGCATCCGCAAAGCCCAGGCGGACGAAACCCTCTCCCTCGACGGCACAAGGCTCGATGTCACCAGGGTGGGACCGGCCGCGAACGCCGCCTTCACGGTGATCTTCATCCACGGCCGTGACGGCGACCGCCGGCTCGGCGCCAATGATTACAGCTTCGGCGGCAATTTCAACCGGCTGAAGAACCTCGTCGCCGGCAATGGCGGCGTCTACTATTCGCCGACGGTCAGGAGCTTCGACAGCAACGGCGTTGCCGCAATCGCGGGCCTCATCCGCTATGCCAGCGCGCAATCGCCCAAACGGCCGGTGATCCTGTCGTGTGCCTCCATGGGCAGTCAGGTCTGCTGGGGCATCGCGCGTGACGAGGCGAGCGTCAAGCGGTTGAAGGGCATGTTGATCATGAGCGGCGTCACCGATCCGGATTTCACCAGAAGCGCGTTCCACAAGGCGAAACTGCCGCTCTGGTTCGCGCATGGCAGCCGTGATCCGGTCTATGCAGCTGCCGACCAGCAGGCGCTATTCGAAAGCCTGCACAAGGCAAAATATCCAACGCGCTTCACGCTGTTTCAGACCGGCAATCACGGAACGCCGATCCGGATGATCGACTGGCGCGGGGTCTTGAACTGGATTCTCGCCGGCTGAAGCGCGCTGCCGGTGTCTTTTCGGAAGAAAATATGCGCGGGACCACGAGATTCCCTCAACGTCAAGGGCATGATGCTTTTCTTTGACGCAAGCTTTTGATATGGCCGCAGGCATAAGCAGTTTGTGGAAGGCCGGCATGACACCTGACGTGCGCCCGCTCGTGGCGGGGAATTGGAAGATGAATGGCACGCGTGCCTCCCTGGATCAGATCAAGGCGATCGCCGAGGGCGTTCGTCCACCGCTGGCCGGCAAGGTCGAGGCGCTGATCTGCCCGCCGACGACGCTGCTCTACGTGGCGACTGCGCTCTGCACCGACAGCCCGCTTGCGATCGGCGCCCAGGATTGCCACCAGAAAGCATCAGGCGCCCACACCGGCGATATCTCGGCCGAAATGATCGCCGATAGTTTCGGCACCTATGTGATCGTCGGTCACTCCGAGCGCCGCACCGATCACGCCGAAACGGACCATCTGGTGCGCGCCAAGGCGGAGGCTGCCTTTGCCGCCGGCCTGACGGCGATCATCTGCATCGGCGAGACGGCGGACGAACGACGGGCCGGCCAGGCGCTCGACGTCATCAAGCGCCAGCTTTCCGCCTCGGTTCCGGACGGCGCGACCGTCGAAAATACGGTCATCGCCTACGAGCCGATCTGGGCGATCGGCACCGGCGTGACGCCGACATCAGGCGACGTGGAAAAGGCGCATGCCTTCATGCGTTCCGAAATGGCGGCACGCTTCGGTGATGAAGGCCGCAAGATTCGTCTTCTCTATGGCGGCTCGGTAAAGCCCGCCAATGCCGGGGAACTAATGGGCATCGCCAATGTCGACGGCGCGCTGATCGGCGGGGCGAGCTTGAAAGCCGCCGACTTCCTCGCCATCTACCGGGCCTATGAGGCGCTGCTCGCCTGAGGCATTGTTCATTGCTCGGTTCATACGTCTATTTATTCCGGGCCGAAGGGCTTGGAATAGGCGAGAGCCTCATGTAAAGAGCCGCCAGAATTCTTAATTATGTCCGCCTCCAGGCGGGCAGGACTGGACCCATGCAGACAGTATTGATTGTCATCCATCTCATGATCGTGCTCGCCCTCGTCGGCGTCGTGCTCATCCAGCGCTCTGAAGGCGGCGGACTCGGCATCGGCGGCGGTTCAGGCTTCATGTCGGCCCGCGGCACTGCCAATGCGCTGACGCGCACGACCGCGATCCTGGCGACCCTGTTCTTCCTCACTTCGCTCGGCCTCGGCATACTGACGCGCTATGAGGGCCGTCCGAGCGACATTCTCAATCGCATCCCCGCGACGAGCGGCCAGGGCAACGGCATTCTCGACTCGCTCGGCGGCGGCACACCGGCTCCGGCGAACCAGCCGGCGGGCAATGGCGTCCCGAGCAGTGGTGCGGCCGCGCCCGCACCACAGGCTCCTGCCGCGCAAGCTCCCGCAGTCCAGGCTCCGGCAGCCACCGCGCCTTCATCGACTGCTCCGGCAGCAACCGCTCCGACGACTACTGCCCCGGCAACGCCCGCAGCTCCAGCCGCGCCGTCGCCAGCTCAGCCCTCCGGCGTCCCGACGGGACAGTAAACCGGGATTCGACATAAACCGCCGGCAGGCCCTCGGGTCTGCCGGTTTTCTTTTGTGCAGATTCTCCGTCAGACTCCGAAAGTTCTGGAAAAGAATTTTTGGGCTGGTGGAATCGTTTTTGAAAAGGTATCCGGTGAAGCCCATGGCGCGATACGTATTCATCACTGGCGGCGTGGTTTCCTCCCTCGGAAAAGGAATTGCGGCCGCGGCTCTCGGAGCGTTGCTGCAGGCCCGTGGATATCGGGTCCGGCTTCGCAAGCTCGACCCCTATCTGAACGTGGATCCGGGCACGATGAGTCCGACCCAGCATGGCGAAGTCTTTGTCACCGACGACGGCGCGGAAACCGATCTCGATCTCGGTCACTACGAGCGATTCACAGGGCGTTCGGCCACCAAGACGGACAACATCACCACCGGCCGGATCTACAAAAACATTATCGACAAGGAACGGCGCGGCGACTATCTCGGCGCGACGGTGCAGGTCATTCCGCATGTCACCAACGAGATCAAGGATTTCGTGACCGAGGGCAATAAGGACTACGACTTCGTCATCTGCGAGATCGGCGGCACTGTCGGTGATATCGAGGCCATGCCCTTCATGGAAGCGATCCGCCAGCTGGGCAACGATCTGCCGCGCGGTACCGCCGTCTACGTCCATCTGACGCTGATGCCTTATATCCCGGCGGCCGGTGAGCTCAAGACCAAGCCGACCCAGCATTCGGTGAAGGAACTGCAGGCCCTCGGCATTCATCCCGATATCCTGCTGGTGCGCGCTGACCGCGAAATTCCTGAAGCTGAGCGCCGCAAGCTTTCGCTGTTCTGCAACGTGCGTCCGTCCGCCGTCATCCAGGCACTCGATGTGGCCAACATCTATGACGTGCCGATGGCTTACCACAAGGAAGGCCTCGACGACGAAGTGCTCGCCGCCTTCGGCATCGAGCCGGCGCCGAAGCCGCGTCTCGACCAGTGGGAGGAGGTCTGCAATCGCATCCGTACGCCCGAGGGCGAGGTGACAATCGCGATCGTCGGCAAATATACCGGCCTCAAGGACGCCTATAAATCGCTGATCGAGGCGCTGCATCACGGCGGCATTGCCAATCGCGTCAAGGTCAAGCTCGAATGGATCGAGTCGGAAGTCTTCGAGAAGGAAGATCCCGCACCCTATCTCGAAAAGGTGCATGGCATTCTCGTGCCCGGCGGCTTCGGCGAGCGGGGCTCCGAGGGCAAGATCCATGCGGCGCGCTTCGCCCGCGAGCGAAAGGTGCCTTATTTCGGCATCTGTTTCGGCATGCAGATGGCCGTCATCGAAGCGGCGCGCAATCTCGCAGACGTGCCGGAGGCGTCGTCAACCGAATTCGGCCCGGCGAAAGAGCCGGTGGTCGGTCTGATGACGGAATGGGTCAAGGGCAATGAGCTGCAGAAGCGGACGGCAGCCGGCGATCTCGGCGGCACCATGCGCCTCGGCGCCTACAAGGCGGCGCTGAAGAAGGGCACGAAGATCTCGGAGATCTACGGCTCGACCGATATTTCCGAGCGTCATCGCCATCGCTACGAAGTCAACATCGACTATAAGGACCGGCTCGAGAGCTGCGGCCTCGTCTTCTCCGGCATGTCGCCCGATGGCGTGCTGCCAGAGACGATCGAATATCCCGATCATCCCTGGTTCATCGGCGTGCAATATCATCCGGAACTGAAGAGCCGGCCGCTCGACCCGCATCCGCTGTTTGCAAGCTTCATCGAAGCAGCGACCGAACAGAGCCGTCTCGTCTGACGCATGCGGCGCCAGATCGCGCGGTTTGCGCGGTCTGGACAATCCGCAATTCTACTGTCAGGCAGCGGCCGGCAAGGGCCCGATATAGACTGACCGCGGTCGGATCAGCCGGCCGTCGAGAGCCTGTTCCCGGGCATGCGCCAGCCATCCAACCGTACGGCCGATTGCAAAGACCCCGGTGAAGGCCTGACGCGGGAAGCCGAGCGCTTCGAGCAGCAGCGCTGTATAGAATTCGACATTGACGTCGAGCGGTCGGTTCGGCTTGCGCGCCTTCAGGATCGCCAATGCAGCGGCTTCCACGGCCTCGGCGAGTTCGCCGCGGACGCTGTCGACCTGGCCTGACGCGATCAAAGGCTTCAGCGTGCCTTTCAGCGCATCGGCGCGCGGGTCGCGGACGCGATAGATGCGGTGACCGAAGCCCATCAGCCTTTCGCCGCGATCGAGCGCGTCGGCAAGCCATCTGCCGGCATTTTCCGGCGTTGCCACCGCATCCAGCATGTCAAGGACGGGACCGGGCGCACCGCCATGCAGCGGTCCCTTCAGCGCGCTCAATGCAGCCAGGACCGAAGAGGTAAGGCCGGCCTGCGTCGAGGCGATGACCCGAGATGCGAAAGTCGAGGCGTTGAGACCGTGGTCTGATATCGTCACGAGATAGGTGTCGAGCGCCGCCGTCTGCTCTATGGTCGGCAATCGTCCGGTCAGCATGCGCAGAATATCGGCCGCCTGCGACAGCGAGGCGTCGGGCGCGATCGGCTTTTCGCCGCGCTGCAGCCTGAGAATCGCCGGCAGGAAGACCGCCGGGGCTGCCAGAAGGGCTATTGCGGTGTCGAAATCCTCACCGTCCGGCAGCCTGGCGATCAGCGCCCGCATCGCATCGACCGGCGGCAAGGCGAACAAGGCCGCGTCGGCGGCCTCGATATGGATGAAAACCCTTGCTCGGGCTTCCGCCAGCCAGGTGCGCAATAGCGCTTCATCGAAGCTCCGTTCCGTCAATTCGTCGAGCAGCAGGGCAGCCACGCCCTCATAGGTCCCGCCCGCCACCAGATGATCCAGCGATACACCGCGGATGATCAGTCGCCCCGCTTCGCCATCGACATCCGAAAGCTGCGTTTCGGCGGCAATCACGTCTTCCAAGCCGTTCTGCATGATGTTTTCTCCTTTACGGCTAGGATGATCCGACCTAGTTTCATTGACGTCAATCTTGACGCAATTGATCAATGTGAGGACGTGATGTCGTGGCTAACGGCCGAGGAAGCGCTGAAGGCGCTGAAGACCAAACCGCAGACACTCTACGCCAATGTCAGCCGAGGGCGCATCCGCGCCAAGCCGGATCCCGCCGATCCGCGCCGCAGCCTCTATCACGCCACCGACGTGCAGCGGCTTGCAGTTCGCCATGCGGGCCGTCGCAAGGCGGAAACGGTCGCCGCCGGGACGATCCGCTGGGGCGATCCCGTTCTTTCCTCGGCGATCTCGACCATCGCGGGCGGCCGCCTTTTTTATCGAGGCCATGACGTGGCTGATCTTGCCGAGACGGCAACGCTGGAGCAGACGGCGGCATTGCTCTGGAATGGAGCGGAAATGCCTGCCTCCACTGCTGCGGCCCGGCATGCTCCTCCATCGCTTCAGGCCGCGTTCCTGGCGCTTGCCGGGCGGGTGACATCGGACCTGCCGACGCTTGGCCGCTCGCCGGCAGCACTTCGGCGCGAGGCGCACGGCATTCTCGCAACGATCGCCGATGCGCTGGCGCCGGGCGCTTCGGACCGACCGCTGCATCTCAGGCTGGCGGCAAGCTGGCAGCGGCCGGAGGCCGGCGATTGCCTGCGTCGCGCGCTGGTGCTGCTTGCAGATCATGAACTCAACGCCTCGGCCTTTGCGGCACGGGTCACGGCCTCTTCGGGTGCGGCACTGTCGGCCGCCGTGCTGTCCGGTCTGGCGACCCTGACGGGACCTCTGCATGGCGCCGCCTGGCAGAGCGTCGATGCGTTGATCGAGGCGGCTTGCACCCTCGGTCCGGGGCAGGCGATCCGCCGCACACTTGCTCAGGGCAATCGCCTATCCGCCTTCGGTCACCCGCTCTATCCGGACGGCGATATCAGGGCGCTGGCACTGCTTTCACAATTTTCCCTTCCGCCGCAGTTCGCCGAAGTCAGGGATAGGGGCGAGGAGATTGTCGGCGAAAAGGTCAATATCGATTTCGCGCTTGCGGCGATGACGTCCGCCTTCGATCTGCCGAGAGAGGCGCCGATCATCATTTTTTCGCTTGCGCGCTGCACCGGCTGGCTTGCGCATGCGATGGAGCAGATCGAAAGCGGCGAATTAATCCGGCCACGGGCGCGTTATACCGGACCGGCGCCCTTATGAAGAGCAGCACCTGAGATACGCAGTCTGTTTTTTCGTCTAGGGAAATATCCGAATTCGGCTATCATGCCTCGCATGGAAGAAGACGGTGGCGGGTGCTTTCGCAGAGGCAGTTCCGCACCGGTCACGGGGGCTTTCCATGAATATGACGTTTCGCAAGCTGTTTGCCGCCGCGCTCACTGCCGGGCTCATTCCGCATGAGGCGGCGCTCGCGCAATCTGCGGGCTGCGCGATCTCGCGCGATGCCGGCGCCCGCCGAACGTTTAGTTGCCCCGGCGGCGTGAAGGTGACGGCGGAGGCCGGCGCGTCTTTCGGACTCTCCGACCGCAATGGCGACGGCAGTCCCGATTCGGCGTCGCTGCGGCGCAAGGCCATCCTCGTTGATGTCGACGGCAGCCAGCATACGGGTGGTTTCCAGGTGGTGACACCGCAGGCGATCGCCGCCGTGCGTGGCACGCAATGGGCCGTCGACGTCGCAGGCGGCAAGACTTCGGTGCTCGTCGTCAGAGGCAGCGTGGCTGTGCGCCGGCCTGTCGGCGAGCCGGTGGTGCTGACACCGGGCGAAGGCGTCGATGTGATCAGCGGAGCCGAACCCCTCCTCGTGCGTCGCTGGCCTGCGCCGCGCGTCGCCGCCCTTCTTGCCCGCCTCGGCCAATAAATGCCATGAGCCATCGCCTGCTGACCGTGATCGCGCTGCTGCTCGCCGGTCTTTGGGGCGCGGTGCTCGGCTATCTCCATCTCAATGGCCGGATAGGCCTTCTCGATCGGATGGAGGCATCGCTCGCCGATATTCGCAGCATCGTAGTCGGATCAAATACACCGCCTCCCGTCGTCTCGATCGTCGCGATCGACGACCGTACGGCGGCGGCCCACGGCTATCCGCTTGATCGGGCGACACTGGCGCGCCTCGTCAATGCGATCAACGCTCTGAAGCCGAAGGCTCTGGCACTCGACATCCTGCTCGTCGATCCGGGACCGGAGGAGGGGGATGCGGCGCTGACCGCAGCTCTTGAAGGGGGACCGAGCGTGATTGCGGCGGCGGCCACCTTTGCGCAGAGCCGGCAGCGGGTCACCAACTTGCCGGACGATCCGCTTGCCGCCATTCCCGAGGCAGATCAGCTTCTCTTGCCGCTCCCGCGCTTTGCAGCCGCGGCGGCGGTCGGTGTCGTCAATGTCGCCACCGACCACACCGGCACGCCGCGTTTCATTCCGCTGATCTCGCGCGCCGCAGACCGGCTCGACCCGGCTTTTCCGCTGCGTGCCGCCTCGGTGGCTCTCGGTGTCGATCCGACGATCGAACACGACGCTATCCTCCTCGGAACGCTGCGTATTCCCACAGATATCGGCCAGCGCCTGCCGGTGACCTTCTATGGCCGGCACGGCAGCATCGCCACATCAAGCGCCGCAGATGCGCTTGACGGCAAACTCCCGGCGGATGCGATCGCCGGCCGCATCGTCGTCATCGGCGCGACCGTCACCGGCGGCGGCGATGTCTTCCCCACGCCGTTCGATCCGGTCATGCCCGGCGTCGAGGTCATGTCGACGGCGATTACCCATCTCGTCACCGGCGACGGGATGGTGCGAGACCACAGGATCAGGCTGATCGATGCCGGTACTGCCGTCGCCCTGCCGCTCCTGCTGGTTTCATTGATTGCATGGCGGCGGAGTTCTGCGGGCTATCTCATCATCGTGCTGATGCTGGTCGTCTGGGCAATGCTCAATCTGTCGGCCTTCGCCCATGGCTACTGGCTGAGCGCGGCGCTACCGATCGCCGCGGCACTGCCGCCGGCGCTGCTCTTCGGTGCGGCCGAGCTCTGGCGTGATCGCGGCCGCGCCCGCCATTTCGCCGAACAGAGCGCGCTGCTGCAGCGCATCGAGGCGCCGGGTCTCGGCGAATGGCTGGCGCGCAATCCGAATTTCCTTGCCGCGCCGGTGCGCCAGGACGCCGCCGTCGTCTTCATCGATCTCTCGGGCTTCACCGGCCTCAGCGAAAACGTCGGGCCGGTCAAGGTGAGCGAGGTGCTGAGCAGCTTTTTCGAACTGATCGACGAGGAGGCGCGCGCCCACGGCGGCGCCATTACCAGCTTCATGGGCGATGGGGCGATGATCCTGTTCGGCCTGCCGAAGCCCGCCGATGACGATGCCGCCCGAGCCGCCGCCTGCGCGGTCGGCCTTTGCGAGCGCACCCGGGCCTGGCTTCGAACGCAGGCGGGGCTTGCCGAGAAGAAGATCGGCTTCAAAGTCGGCGCCCATTGCGGGCCGATCGTCGCCTCGCGGCTCGGCACCGGCGACCGGCAGCAGATCACGGCGGCGGGCGATACGGTAAATGTCGGGAGCCGGTTGATGGAGGTCGCAGCCAGCCATGGTGTCGAGCTGGCGCTGAGCGCCGAAATCGTGCGCGCAGCAGGTCCTGGTAGCGTGCTCCTCACCGCCGGCCGAATCGAGGGTCCGTTGGAAACGACGCTGCGCGGGCGGGCAAACCAGATCGACGCCTGGCTGTGGCGAAGCCGCACGCTTTGACAATCGCTGCGGGAGCGGCTAGGAACGGCGCAAACACCCCGCCGGCTGGCTCCGGCCATGGCGCATTTTGCGCCTGACAGCTCCGAAAGATCGAACCCATGACAGAATTCAACGGCGTCGTTCCGGCGATCGCCAAGGCGTTGCAGAAGCGCGGTTACGCCGAACTCACCCCGGTGCAGCAGGCGATGCTCGATCCGGCACTTGCCGCTTCGGACGCATTGGTCTCGGCCCAGACCGGCTCCGGCAAGACCGTCGCATTCGGGCTGGCGCTGGCGCCGACGCTGCTCGAGGGCAGCGAGCGTTTCGGTGCTGCCGGCGCGCCGCTTGCACTCGTCATCGCGCCGACGCGGGAGCTTGCCCTGCAGGTGAAGCGTGAGCTCGAATGGCTTTATGAGATGACGGGCGCGGTGATCGCCAGCTGCGTCGGTGGCATGGACATCCGCAGCGAGCGCCGCTCGCTGGAGCGCGGCGCTCATATCGTCGTCGGCACACCGGGCCGGCTCTGCGACCATATCCGCCGCCACGCGCTCGACATGTCGGAGCTGAAGGCCGCTGTGCTCGACGAGGCCGACGAGATGCTCGACCTCGGTTTCCGCGAGGACCTGGAATTTATCCTCGACTCGGCCCCGGACGAGCGTCGCACATTGATGTTTTCGGCCACCGTGCCGGCTGCGATCGCCAAGCTTGCCAAGAGCTACCAGCGCAATGCGGTGCGCATCAGCACCGCGGCCGAGGAAAAACAGCATGTCGATATCGAATATCGCGCGCTTGTCGTCACTCCGAGCGACCGCGAGAACGCGATCATCAACGTGCTGCGCTATTACGAGGCGACCAACGCCATCGTCTTCTGTTCGACGCGCGCGGCCGTCAATCACCTGACCTCACGGTTCAACAACCGCAATTTCTCCGTGGTGGCGCTGTCGGGCGAACTGACCCAGAACGAGCGCAGCCACGCGCTGCAGGCGATGCGCGATGGGCGTGCCCGCGTCTGCATCGCGACCGATGTCGCCGCCCGCGGCATCGACCTGCCGGGCCTCGATCTCGTCATCCACGCCGACCTGCCGACCAATCCGGAAACGCTGTTGCACCGCAGCGGCCGCACCGGCCGAGCCGGACGCAAGGGCATTAGCGCCATGATCGTGCCGCTGAATGCCCGGCGCAAGGCCGAGCGCCTGCTGGAGAATGCCGGCATCTCGGCCGCCTGGGCGCGGCCGCCGTCTGCCGAGGAGGTGAGCGAGCGCGACGACGAGCGGCTGCTTGCCGATCCGATTTTCCATGAAGCGCCGCAAGAGGACGAACAACAGCTGGTGCAGCAGCTTCTCGCCAGCCATGGCGCCGAAAAACTCGCCGCAGCTTTCCTGCGTCTTTACCGCACCAACCATTCGGCGCCGGAAGACTTGGTCGAGGTCTCGGTTTATGAAGACCGCAGCCGCAAGCGCCGCGACGATGCCGCGCCCTACGAGCCGGCCCAGAAAGGACCGCGCGATGATTTCGGTCCGAGCGTCTGGTTCTCCGTCTCGGTCGGGCGCAAGCAGAATGCCGAGCCGCGCTGGCTGATCCCGATGCTCTGCCGCAACGGCAACTTGACTAAGCGCGAGATCGGCGCGATCAAGATGCAGTCGGAAGAGACCTATGTGGAGATCGCGGCGGCGAGCGCCGACAGCTTCCTGAATGCGATCGGACCGAACAAGGCGCTCGAACGCGGCATCCGAGTGACCCGACTCTCCGGCACGCCTGACTTCAGCCGCGCATCGGCGCCGAAAGCTTATGCCGGTAAGACCTCGCGTGACGAGCGGCCGGGTGAGGCGTTCCGCGAAGAGCGGCCGAAGAAAAACTTCGGCAAGGGTTCGAGCGGCGGCTATGCGGCAGCCGACAATGGCGGCGGGGAACGGCGGGACGTCAAGCCCTGGAGCAAGAAGACCGGCAAGCCCGGCTACCATGGGGCAAAATCCGACAAGCCTGGATATGACAAGCCGAAGTTCGAGGGCGGAAAGCATGAGGGCAAGGGCGGCGCTGGGCCGAAAGGCAAATTTTCCAAGAAGAAGTCCGGCTGATTTTGATCGCCGCGTGATTTCTTGACTGGCAGGATCAGACGACGATGAAACGCTCCGGAATATCTCGTGTCGATCCGGCCGCCTTCATCAAGGGCAATCTGCCGATCTCGCCGGTCCTCTCAATCCCCGAGATCCTGCTCCACACCGCCGGGCCTGCGAGCGGGCTCTGGCGGCTTGCCGGCCGTCGAGAAGCCGACGCGCCGCCTTACTGGGCCTATCCGTGGGCTGGCGGAATAGTGCTTGCCCGCCATCTGCTTGACTGGCCGGAAATGGTCGCCGGCCGCCGCGTCCTCGATCTCGGCGCCGGCTCCGGACTGGTGGCCATTGCGGCGGCGAAGGCTGGAGCAGCGACGGTGATGGCGGTCGATGTCGATGCCAATGCGATTGCCGCGATCAGCCTCAACGCGACGATCAATGACGTCACCATCTCGGCAGTTGCCGCCGATATCCTCGATGCGCCGCCGCCGGAAGCGGCGGATCTCCTTGTGGTCGGCGATCTTTTCTATGATCCCTCGCTTGCCTTGCGGGTGATGACTTTCTTGCGGCTTTGCCAGGCAAGCGGCATCGAGGTGCTGATCGGCGATCCGAGCGAGCCTATCTGCCGCATCGAGAACTCAGGCGAATCTCGACTCGGGCGGTGACGGACTTCGGCGCGGCGAACAGCGGCGGCGCGGTGCAAGCGGGCGTTTTTTCGCTCTCCTGATCGAAGGCGAGGCTATACGAGATGATCCGGCCGCAGCAGCATGACTGGGCAGGGCGCTCCGGCCGGCAATTTCGGCGCCTGCGGCGGGCGGATAATGAGGCAGTCGGCCTGGGCAAACACCTTCATCATCGAGGAGTCCTGTTTTGCGAAGGGTTCGGCGCGCCAGCCGCCGGCGGGCGATTTCGAAAGCCTCGCTCTGATATAGTCCTGCCGGTGATCATTGGCGCGCAGGGCGACGGCCGCCTCCACCATTGTCTCGCGTTGCACCGGCGGCAGCGAGGCGAGTTTGCGGATCAGCGGCTCGAGAAAGAGCAGCGAGCAGACGAGGCTCGAGACCGGATTGCCGGGCAGGCCGAGCACATGAGTCTCGCCAAAGCTGCCGACCATCAGCGGCTTGCCGGGGCGCATGGCGATGCGCCAGAAATCGAGCTGCATCCCGGCCTCGATCAACGTCGCCTGCACCAGGTCATGATCGCCGACCGACGCGCCGCCGAGCGTGACGATGACGTCGGCCTTCGCATCTCGTGCATTGTCGACTGCCGCGGTGATTTTGGCCTTGTCGTCCGGCACAATGCCGAGATCAATGACATCGGCTCCGGCTCTGCGGACAAGGGCGGCGATACCGAAGGTGTTGGAGGCGATGATCTGCGAAGGGCCGGGCGTGCTTCCGGGCGGCAGCAATTCGTCGCCAGTCGCGAGAATCGCGATCAGCGGGCGACGGAGCACGTCAACATCGGGCCGGTTCATGCCGGCCGCAACCGTCAGCCGGGAGAAATCGAGGACAGTTCCGGCAGAGAGCACCCTTTCGCCTTCGGTGAAATCCTGGCCGCGCGGACGCACATGCTGGCCCTGCCGCACCGGAAACCTGGTTCTGATGCCGCCGTCGATCTTCTCCGCATCCTCCTGCAGCAGGACGCTGTCGGCGCCTGGCGGAACCGGCGCGCCGGTGAAGATACGCACGGCCTCTCCCTGGCCGACGGTTCCCTCGAAGTCATGTCCGGCCGACGACGTGCCGATGACCTTCAGCACGGCTCCCGGCTCAGGCGCGTCCTCCCGGCGCAGCGCGTAGCCGTCCATGGCCGAGGCATCGAAGGGCGGCTGGGTCAGGCGCGCCGTCAGATCAGCGGCCAGGACGCGGCCCTCAGCCTCGACCAGCGGCAGCGTCTCCGACGCGGCAACGGGCTTTGCGCGGGAGAGCAGGCGGTCCAAGGCGTCGGCGACCGGCAGAAGGTTCATTTCGCCTCCGGATGGCGGAAGTCGCCTGACTTGCCGCCGGATTTTTCGAGCAGCCTGATGCCGCCGATCTCCATTGCCTTATCGGCCGCCTTGGCCATGTCGTAGATCGTTAGACAAGCGACCGAAACGGCGGTCAGGGCCTCCATCTCCACACCGGTCCTGCCGGTGAGCTTTGCAGTTGCCATGACGCGCAGGCCAGGCAGAGCCGCATCTTCCTCGATCTCGACCGCGACCTTCGTCAGCATCAGCGGATGGCAGAGCGGGATGAGATCGGCTGTGCGTTTTGCCGCCATGATGCCGGCCAAGCGCGCCGTACCGATCACATCACCCTTCTTGGCATTGCCCTGACGGATGAGCGCAAGGGTTTCCAGCGCCATCTTCACATAGCCCTCGGCGGTGGCGATGCGCACCGTCTCGGCCTTGTCGGAGACATCGACCATATGGGCCTCGCCGGAGGCGTCGATATGTGTAAGTACTGGCTTTCCGCCGCTCATGTCATTCGGCCGCGATGGCGGCTTCGCCTAAGAGCAGCGCGCGGGTGGCGGCCGCCACGTCGTCCTTGCGCATCAGGCTCTCGCCGACAAGGAAGGTATCGATGCCGACGGCCTGCAGGCGCTTGCAATCGGCATGGGCGAAGATGCCGCTTTCGCCGACGAGGAGCCGATTATCGGGAACCAGGGAGGCAAGCGTCTCGCTGACCGTCAGGCTAACCTCGAAGGTCCGGAGGTTGCGGTTGTTGATGCCGACGAGCGGTGAGGAGAGCTTCAACGCGCGCTCCAATTCCGGCGCGTCGTGAACCTCGACCAGCACGTCCATGCCAAGCGAGAAAGCTTCGTCCTGCAGACGCTCCGCATCGTCATCGGTCAGCGACGCCATGATCAGCAGAATGCAGTCGGCACCCCAGGCGCGGGCTTCATGAACCTGATAGGTCTCGAACATGAAATCCTTGCGCAGCGCCGGCAAGGCGCAGGCAGCACGGGCGGTCGTCAGAAACTCCGGCGCGCCTTGAAAGCTCGGCCTGTCGGTCAACACGGAGAGGCAGGCGGCGCCGCCAGCTTCATAGGCGGCAGCCAGCGCCGGCGGGTCGAAATCGGGTCGAATGAGGCCTTTCGAGGGGCTCGCCTTCTTGATTTCGGCTATCAGACCGAATTGGCCTGCGTCGCGCTTGGCCGCGAGCGCCTTGTGAAAACCGCGCGGCGCAGACTGATCAGCCTGCATCGCCTTCAGGTCGGCAAGCGATACGCCAGCCTTGGCGGCAGCGATTTCCTCGCGCTTATAAAGTTCGATCTTCTTCAGGATGTCGGTCATCGGCCAATCCTAATCGATATCGTTGGAAACGGCGATGAGTTTGTCGAGGGCGAGCGCCGTGGCGCCGCTATCCAGCGAATGCGCGGCAAGCGCCATGCCGTCGCGAATCGTGCCGGCCTTGCCAGCGATGACCAGCGAGGCGGCGGCATTGGCGAGCGAGACATCGCGATAGGCATTCCGTGCGCCACCGAGGACCTCGCGAAGCGCTGCGGCATTGGCGACACCGTCGCCGCCCTTGATATCGGCGAGCATGCAGGGGCTAACGCCGAAATCGGCTGGCGACAGCTCGAAAGTGCGGATTTTGCCGTCTTCGAGCGCCGCCACCTTGGTAACGCCGGTCGTGGTGATTTCGTCGAGGCCATCGCCATGGACCACCCAGACGCATTCAGAACCGAGATCCCGCATGACTTCGGCAAGCGGCACCAGCCATTGCGGCGAGAAGACGCCGAGCAGTTGGCGGCGGACGCCGGCGGGGTTGGAAAGCGGCCCGAGAAGATTGAAGATGGTGCGCGTGCCGAGTTCGACCCGGGAGGGGCCGACGTGGCGCATGGCGGAATGATGAAGCTGCGCGAACATGAAGCCGACCCCGGCTTCCGCGATGCAGCGCGTGATGATCTCAGGGCCGACGTCGATATTGACGCCGAGTGCGGCCAGATTGTCCGCCGCACCCGATTTGGAGCTCAGCGCCCGATTGCCGTGCTTGGCGACGGGCACACCGGCGCCCGCCACGATCAGCGCCGCCAGCGTCGAAATATTGTAGGTGCCGCTGGCATCGCCGCCAGTGCCGACTATGTCGATCGCATCGGCCGGCGCCTCGACTGTCAGCATTTTCGACCGCATTGTCGTGACCGCGCCGACGATCTCATCAACGGTCTCGCCGCGAACACGCAAGGCCATTAGGAAGCCGCCGATCTGCGAGGGCGTCGCCTGGCCGGACATCAGGATGTCGAAGGCGTCGCGAGCCTCGTCACGCGTCAGCGGCTCGCGGCTTGCGGCCTTGGCCAGGAACGGCTTCAGATCGGTCATAAAACCTCCTAGCGAACCGTCGCCTGTTCGGCGAGCGTCTGGTTGATCTGTGCCCCATACTGCGTCTGCAGCGAGTTGACCATCTGGTCGAGGATATCATCGCCGGCGGCATTGGCCATGGCGGTGAGTTGGGCGTCGCGGTTGTTCAGCACGTCGCCGGTCGGGTGGCTGTTGACCTCGGTGACCTTCATCAGGATCTGCGTCGAGGGATCGGCGCCGACCGCGCTCGCAACCGTATCGACGGGGCCTGAGAAAGCGGCCTTGACGGCGGCGCGCCCGAGAACCGGATCATCGGTGGAGCGGGTGATGCCGCTTTTGCTTTCGACGGCGATGCCGAGCGGCGCCGCAATATCGGCAAGGGCGGTGCCCTTTTGCGCCTCGGCCTTCAATTCCTCGGCCTTCTTGGCGAGCTCGGCCTTCTGCTGCTCCGCCGTCCAGTCCTCGACGGCTTTCTCGCGCACCTCGGCGATCGGGCGGTCCCGGTCCGGTATGATTTCGCGGACATTGAACCAGACATAGCCGTCATTGCCGACCGGAAGCGGCGACGCATCGACGCCGACCTCGGTCTTGAAGGCTTCACCGAGCAGCTGCTGCTTGACGGGAATATCCTTGATCTCTTTGCCGTCCTTGTCGGCACCTGTCGCATCGATGGCGTCGACGGTTACTGCCTTGAGGTTCAACTGGCCGGCAATGTCTTCAAGCGTCGCGCCACCGGCGCGCAGGTCCTCGATTCGGTCGTGAACGTTGATCACTTCCTGAGACGCATTAGCGAGCGCCAGCTGCTTGCGGATATCTTCCTTCACCTCGTCGAAATTCTTGACCGTCTCCGCCTTGATATTGGTGATGCGCAGGATGACCGGACCGAAGGAGCCGTCGACGACAGGCGTTGTGCCGCCATCTTTCGACACCGCAAAGGCGGCATCGGCGACGGCCTGGTCGGGAACCTTGTCCTTGGTGAACTCGCCGAGCAGCACGTCGTTGGCGGTCTTGCCCTGGTCGGTGACCAGCTGGTCGAAGCTGGTGCCGCTCTTCAGCGCGGTTTCGGCGGCGGCGGCAAGGTCCTTGCTGGTGAATGTCAGCTGCTCGATCGTCCGGCTTTCCGGCGTGCGATAGGTATCCTTGCCCTTGTCGAAGGCCTCGCGGATCTGGTCGTCGGTGACGGTCGCGGCGTCGGCGATATCGGCCGGCTGCAGCTTGAGATAGATGATCTTGCGGTATTCTGGCGCTCGGTAGCGCTGCTTGACGCCTTCGAACCAGCTCGCCAGCACGTCGTCGGCTGGCGCCTTGATCGGCTCGATGTTGGCGTTGGTCAGCAAGAGGTAGTCGATGCTGCGGCTTTCATCGCCATAGAGCTTCAATGCGTCGACCAGCGTCTTCGGCGCGGTAAAACCGTTGGAAACGGCATCGACGATCTGGCTGCGGACGGCGACCTTGCTGCGCTCCTTGATGTAATCGTCCTGGCGAATGCCGGCATTGCGCAGGCGCGAGACAAAGAGCTCGCGATCGAACCGGCCGTTGACAGCCTTGAAGGCCGGATCGTCTGCGATCAGCTGAGCGAGACGATCCTCGGACAGGCCGAGGTTCATATCTTCAGCGAGCTGGTCCAGTGAGGCGCCGGCGACGAGCTCTGAGAGCACCTGCTGCTCGACTCCGAAGGCGCGGGCCTGCTCGGGGGTGAGGCGCATGCCGAACTGCTGGCCGATGCTTGCCACCTGACGCTGGTAAGCGAGCTGGAATTCGGTGACGCCCACCTTCTGATCGCCGACCGTCACGACCGTGGTGCTGTTGCCGCCAGAGATCAGCTCACGCGACACGCCCCAGATGCCGAAGGAGGCCACCAGGAGTAGCAGGAGCAGCTTGGCAACCCAGGTCTGAGCAGCTCTTCTCAGAAAATGGAACATGGAAAGGCAAACCTCGCAGTATTCATTGACCCGCGCGCGGGCAGACATTCGACGTTCCTTAAAACAAAGCCGACAGGAAATGAAGGGTTGTCACGCGAAAAGCTGCGCTGGGCTAAGATGGCGACGCAAGGCGTTGATGACGAACAAAAGATCGGCTCCGGCGGAACCTTTCAGGCCGCCATTTCGTTGAAGCGGCATCCCATGAAACAGGAGCAGACCATGGCAGAATTGAAAACCGCTTCCGCCGAATCCACCGCTGCGCGCGTCAAGGCGGATATCGCAGCAGACGATCTGTCGGCGCAGGTTACCGCACTCCGCGAAGATCTCTCCAGATTGACGGACAGCGTGCGGGCGCTGGGGCAGGGGGCAAAGTCGGTGGTCACGGACGAAGCTTCACTGATGACGGAGCGGCTGCGCGACAAGATTCGCGAAGAACCGATCATGGCGCTCGCGGTGACGGCGGGCATCGCCTATATGTTCGGCCTTCTGAGCCGCCGCTGAACATGGAAATTCGGGACGGTAAAGCCGGACGCAAGGCGCCCGGCTCTTAGTCATGTCTGCTTATGACGGGACAGTTAGCGGCGGATGGCGCGGCCCACGAAAATCAGAATGCAGGCACCGACGAAGCCGGTGATCAGGTAACCAAGCCACCCCGCCAACGGCTGAATGTTCAACAGAGCCAGGATCCAATTTGCGACAATCGCGCCGACGATCCCGAGCAATATGTTCATAAGCACGCCCATACTGCTGCTCATGACCTTTTCCGCCAGCCACCCGGCGATGCCGCCGATGATGATGGCGGCAATCCAACCCACGCCTGCGTCTTCCATAGTACTCCCTCCTGGTGAAACGACTAGCAAGAAAGCACGAAGCGAAAAAAAGTTCCACTCTCGGAGGAGCTCAAGCGCTTATGGATGCAGCAGGGTGACCGGCGTCTCGAGCAGGTAAGCGACGAATTGGAATAGCAGACCGGCTATAGCCAGAATTGCGAATCCGAAAGGCATGATCAGGCTTTTGCTAAACATTCTTTTTCTCCCTCGCGGGTAAAGCATAAGCCTAACTCCAGGCTGCGCAAGATTATTACTAATAATTGGTTAAGCGTGACATTTAAGTAGAACTATAAATACCTATAAATGATCTTCTTCACCTACGGTGACTTGGTTGGATGCAGAGAAACTGGCATGTCTCCTGATAGAAGCTAAAAAATTTCAACATCTCGGTGAATTTCACCTGAGTTAAACTTCGCCCAACACGTAACGCGGAGACCGGCCATGCAGCAATTGGGGCGCAGGTGCTGACACTGCTCCAGGAGACAATCTGGTGTCCTGCTGGCGGCGGATTGATTTTGCCGCCGACTGCGTCATTTTCCGCGAAACACAATTCAATGAGGAAAGGCTCGATGCCAAAAGCTGTGATCGCCATGGCCTGCTGCCTCTGCCTGCCGACGCTTGCAGCCTGCGGTAATACCGCATACGGGCTGAAGAAGGATGGACAAGAGGCGAGCCACGCAATGGACAATGCGACCCATCGGGTGCTTTCGTCCGGAGCCAAGAAGTAACGGCATCAACGGGGTGGCCGGCGTCAATGCGCAGGAAATCTCGGCATGAAAAAGCCCGCCTGGGGTGAGGCGGGCTTGGCATAACAGAGAGAATTGACGGACGGAAAACCGCCCCGACTAATACAGCATTTCCTTGAAGGCGCCGCCGTACGTCATTCGACGTAACCGCGACCGAAAGGTTCCGGCAGCGGCCGTCAGGATCGGGTCAGAAGTTGCCCCAATTCTGAGCGCGGGCACGAGCGCGAATAATCCGGTATTCGCGACCGCCATAGAGCGAACCGATGGTCAGCAGAAGTGTCAGCACGTCCCAGATGATATGCATGTTATCCTCTTAGTTGGACGGCTCTGCCGTCTATCGGTAATCGGCACAATAGCAATTTTTCGAACCTGCTTATATGACAAGAAATCGGGATAAGCAGGAAAAGGGGCAGGGCGCTTGCGAAGAGGCGCCGCCGCCCTCGCGCATCGGCTTTCCGAAAAACGGAAGCGATTTTCGGAAAGCACGTTGTGCAAGTTCAAAGAGTTACAGCGTCCTTTGCGCGTCTGATAAGGAGCGCGGCGCTGCAGGAGCAGCAACGTAAACACATCAGTCGACGGCAGCCCATGACGATTTTCTCCGTCCGCCACGTCACGTCCTATCGCTACCGCAGGGAGGTCGATTTCGGCGAGCATCGCCTGATGTTTCGGCCGCGCGACAGTTTCGATCAACGGCTGATCGAAGCATCGCTGACGACCTATCCGGAGCAAAGCCATGTGCGCTGGATCCACGATGTTTTCGGCAATTGCGTGGCGCTCGTCGATTTTCCACGGCCCTCATCGGAGCTTCGTTTCGAAACCTGGATCACGCTTGATCATGAGCCTCAACTCGCCCCGGACATTCGGATCGACGACGCGGCGCTGACCTATCCTTTCTCCTACGACAAGGACGAAATCGCCGATCTCGCTCCGGCGATGCAGCGCCATTATCCCGATTCGGGCGATGAGGTCGGCCGCTGGGCGCGCCAGTTCGTCCGCGTGGGGCACACGACAGAGACCGGGCACCTGCTGATGACGCTTTGTTATGCCATTCGTGAGAGCTTCGTCTATGCACGTCGCCATGAACATGGAACGCAGACGCCGCTGCAGACCTTACAACTTCGCTCCGGCACTTGCCGGGATTTCGCACTTCTGATGATGGAGGCGGCACGCTCGCTCGGTCTCGCGGCGCGATTCGTCACCGGCTATGTCTACGTCCCCGACCGGGATGGCTCCACCGTACTCGGCGGCGGCTCCACGCATGCCTGGTGCCAGATCTATCTACCGGGGGCCGGTTGGGCCGAGTTCGATCCGACCAACGGCATCGTCGGCAACCGAGATCTCATTCGCGTGGCCGTCGCCCGTGACCCGCGCCAGGCAATTCCCTTGAGCGGCAGTTATGACGGGAATAGCTCCGATTTCGAGGGCCTGACGGTGCAGGTCAATGTGACCACGCGGCAGGCGTGGCTTACCGAGGGGTGATGGCGCATTACCTCGGGCAATACTGGATTGCCCGGGGCAATGCTGGATTGCCCGGGGAGGTGCGGGATTACCGGTTGCGCGGTGGCGGGAACCGGGGCAGCGCGATCAACGTTCCATACTCACCTCCACCAAGCGGGGAGTGACGAGGAAACCGCAATGAAGATACGCGCCGGGTTTCATCTGGGCTATGAATGCATACAGCCGACGCCGATGCTGCTGGTCCTCAACATTCACCCCTCCAGGCGCGCCGATCTCCTGAGCGAGCAGGTCCTGACATTCGACCGGCCGGTCGAGGCATGGGAATATACCGATGGGTTCGGCAATGCCTGCAGCCGGATCGTCGCTCCGCCGGGGCTGACGACGATTTCCACTGAGTTCGAAATCTACGACACGGGGCAGGCCGACATCGTTCCCGTCCAGGCGGTGCAGCACGCGATCAAGGATCTGCCCGACGAGGTGCTGGTCTTCCTGCTCGGCAGCCGCTACTGCGACATAGACAGGCTCTCGGATTTCGCCTGGGCGACCTTCTCATCGACGCCGCTCGGCTGGGCGCGTGTGCAGGCGATCTGCGATTTCGTGCATAACCACATCACGTTCGATTATCAGAAGGCCGACGTTCTCAGAACCGCGCATGGCGGCTTCACCGACAAGAGCGGCGTCTGCCGCGACTTCGCCCATCTCGCCATCGCACTTTGTCGATGCATGAATATTCCCGCCCGATATTGCACGGGCTATCTCGGCGATATCGGCGTTCCGGCCGATCCCAATCCAATGGATTTCAGCGCCTGGTTCGAGGTTTTTCTCGGCGGTCACTGGCATACGGCGGATGCCCGCCACAACACTCCGCGTATCGGCAGAATTCTGATGGCGACGGGCCGGGATGCCACGGACGTCGCGATGTCGACGGCTTTCGGTCCGGCGAGGCTTTCCCGCTTCGAGGTGATCACTGAAGAAGTGCCGTAAGAGACCCTGAGGGAAGAACGGACCACCCCGGGCAGATTCTATGCCTTCTTGAGAAATTCCGTTTTCAGCACAAGACCTTTGACCTGCTTGGTGTTGCACTCGATCTCGCCGGGATTGTCGGTCAGGCGAATGCCTTTCACCAGGTTCCCCGCTTCAGCGTCTCCGAGGTGCCTTTGACCTTGAGGTCTTTGATCAACGTAACGGAATCGCCATCGTGGAGCTGGCTTCCGTTGCTGTCCTTTACAATTACGTCCTCTGCCATGATGTCCCCGCTTGATGATGCGCGAGGGAAATCACGGCGAGGCGGGATAGTCAATCACCGGCCTGGGACCGTCCCGTCCGATCCTCAGTCTCCGGGGCTCTCCAATCCGTGGCTGCACAGACCTCACGAACGCAGCTGCGAAGCCAGCGATGTGCGGGATCGGCATCCATCCTCGGGTGCCAAAGCAATGAAACCGTGAGCTCCGGCGTCGGAACGGGAAGGGGGAAACTGTGCATTCCCGCCCGCAAGGCTGCCGTGTGCAGTTCAGGCACGCTCGCGACCAGGTCCGAGGCGCGGGCGAGCGCCAGCGCTGTGGCAAAACCGCCGACGATGGTGGCGATCTGCCGTTCCAGCCCGAGCACATCCAGGGCGTCGTCGATCGCTCCTCTGTCGAGTCCGCGCCGCGAGACAGCGATGTGGCCTGCGGCCGCGTAACGGGACGGCGTGATCTCATTCAGGCAAAGCGGGTGGCCGGTGCGCACGACGCCGATGAAGCGGTCGCGGAACAAGGCCTGCGCCCGCACCTCAGGTCCCATCGTCTCACCGACGACACCGATTTCCAGATCAACGCTTCCGTCACGCAACGGCGCACTGTCCTTGTCCAGTTTCTGGACGAAGCGCAGCCGCACACCAGGGGCTTGCGGGCCGAGGCGAGTGATGAGGCCGGGGCCGAAACTCTCGGCGAAACCCTCGCTGGCGCGCAGCGTGAATGTCCGAACGAGGCGGCCGAGATCAAGCGCTGCGGCAGGACGCAGGACTGCCCGACCATCCTCGACGATGCGGCCGACCCGCTCGCGCAGCTCCAGCGCCCGAGGTGTCGGAACCAGGCCGCGCCCGGCACGCACCAGCAGCGGATCGCCCGTGGCCTCGCGCAATCGCGCCAGCGCCCGGCTCATTGCCGATGGGCTGAGCCTCAGCCTCTCGGCCGCACGGGCGACACTGCCTTCAGCGAGCAAGACATCGAGGGTGACAAGCAGGTTGAGGTCAGGGGGCGACATGCATGCGGTATAACACGATTTTCCGGTGATGTGGCGTCTTATGCATGGATGAAGTGCAAATGCTGCATGTTCCGCCATGCCAGAGGCAGGATTAGGGTTCGACGGCTCCGTTGGAGCGTGAACAAGGAGATCCTGTTGAAACCGATCATTGCAGAGCAGGGCGAGGCACTCGCCGAAAGCCGCTGTTCCGTCCGCTGGGTGCTCGCCAGCCTTTGCCTCTCGATGCTGCTGCCATCGCTCGGCACCAGCATCGCCAATGTTGGCCTGCCGGCACTTGCGCGGGCATTCGACGGCTCGTTCCAGGACGTGCAATGGATCGTTCTCGCCTATCTCCTCGCTATCACCACGCTGACCGTCAGCGTCGGACGGCTTGGCGACATGACCGGCCGCAGACGGCTTCTGCTCATGGGCATCCTGCTCTTTACGCTGGCCTCCGTCCTCAGCGGGCTTGCGCCGGCGCTCTGGCTGATGACCACCGCACGTGCGCTGCAGGGTCTCGGCGCGGCCATGATGATGGTCCTCGCAATGGCTTTTGTCGGCGAAACGGTGCCGAAGGCGAGAACCGGCAGCGTCATGGGGCTGCTCGCAACCATGTCGGCGATTGGTACCGCTCTCGGCCCTTCGCTCGGCGGCGCTCTGATCGCCGGGTTCGGCTGGCCGGCCATCTTTCTTGTCAACGTGCCGCTCGGCATCGTCGCCTTCACTCTCGCCTATTGTTTTCTGCCTGCCGACGACAACATTGGGAAAGCGGAGCGCGCCGGTTTCGACATGGCAGGAACCTTGCTGCTTGCCCTGGCGCTTTCGGCCTATGCGCTGGCGATGACGATTGGGCGGGGCAGCTTTGGGTTGCTGAATCTGGCCCTGCTGGCGGCCGCCTTTCTCGCGGCCGGTCTCTTCGCCTTAGCCGAGTCGAAAGCCGCGTCGCCGTTGATCCGGCTGGCGGTTTTCCGCAATCCGGTGCTGAGCGCCAGTCTGGCGATGAACGCTCTCATCTCGACGGTGATGATGGCGACGCTGGTGGTCGGCCCATTTTATCTCTCGCGTGCGCTCGGACTCAGCGAGGCCGGCGTTGGAGCCGTCATGTCGATCGGCCCCGTCATCTCCATCTTCGGCGGAATTCCCGCCGGCCGCCTGGTCGATCGTCTGGGAGCGCCATTCGTGATCGCTGCAGGCCTCTTTGCCATGGCTGCCGGCGCCATCGCGCTTGCCGTGCTTCCCGGAATCGCTGGCTACATCACCGCCATCGCCATCCTGACGCCCGGCTATCAGCTGTTCCAGGCGTCCAACAACACCGCCGTCATGGCCGATGTCGCCCCTGACCAGCGCGGCGTCATCTCCGGCGCGCTCAACCTGTCGCGCAATCTCGGTCTGATTACCGGCGCCTCTGTCATGGGCGCGATATTCGCGCGAGCGTCGGGAACATCGGATATCACTGTAGCACGCCCCGAGGCCGTTCACTGGGGCATGCAGATCGCTTTTGCGGTCGCAGCCATGTTGATCGCGGCAGCACTCGCCATCGCGGCCGTAACTTACCGCCGCGGGAGAGTCGCCGACAGGTTGCAGAAGTGAAGTCGGCGGTGGCGCATTGAGATCGCGCCGCTGAGCAGGAATGAGACCAAGGTCCGATCCGCCCCGGACTTCGGGCCGATACCAAAGCCTCGATCGCTGCAATAGATTTTCGCGCCGGGACAGATTTGCGGAGGTTTAACGGTGACCAAGATCTTCGTTATGGGGATGATACTGACGCCGGTAATTTTCTGGGGTTCCGTTGGTGCGCTGATCTACTCGATGTTGTCATGAACGGATATTGCGCCTTCTTTCGTGGCCCGAAATCGGACTGGAGGCCTCCCCGAAGCTGACAAGCGTGCCGCGCGGGCGCAGGCAATCCAGCGATGTGGCAAAGGTGTCGGCGCCGACAAAATCATAGACAACATCCACGCCAGTCGGATCAGCCGGCTTGAAGGGTCCGATCTTCGGATTCGCTTGTCACGCCAAAGAGTTAGTCCTCCGCATTTCCGCGAGACCGCCGCAGACAGCTAAGAGACATGTGCTTTAGCCGCGAAAGATCGTAACGGCCGCGGCGACGAGCGCGGCATTGTCGCCGGCAATCGTCCCGTCCGGCAGGTGCTTCCCATCCTCGAGGCCGACACGGGTCGAATAGCCCCGCTCGCGCGCCGATCTGGCGAACGGCCAGACGGTGTTCTCGAATCCGTGGAGAAGAATAGGCCTCAGGAGGCGGCGGCGTTCGAGCACCTCGATAATACCATCCCTGATGTGACAGGCGCGCTGCAGATCCTGTTCGTCATCGAGCTCGACGAGCACGCGAAAGACCCGCTCATGATTATCGAGGCTGACATAGCGTTCCGCATCGGCGACCGACGCCAGACCGACCTCGATCCCGACACCTTTTTGGCGAAGCAGCTGCATGACATCGGGAGCGTCGGCTTCAGACAGGTTCACGGAGGCATAATCCGGCAAGACACGCCATTGGCCGATGGCATGGCGTGTTCGCTTGAGGTCGCCTTCGATCCAGGCGCCGGTGGACACGCCGATCAGCGTTCCCGGGCAGACTCGGCGGATCGCTGCGACCGTATCGTCGACGGCGGCGAGACTTTCATTCCCATCGGCTCCACGCGGATGAACATGAACCTCGGCAGCGCCTGCCGCGACCGAAGCCGTGGCTTCACGTATCATGGCATCGATAGTCAGCGGAATGCGCGGGTGGAAATCGCTCCGCCGCGCGCCGTTGATGCAAGCTTGAACGATCATGAAGAGCCTCGCACTTATTGGATCGCCCGCGCTTTCCAGCCTAACAATCTGGAAAGACTAAGAGCGGCGCGCCAGCGCTCGCTGAAGCGATTTCTCTTGTCCTTACCTCGCTGACGATATCAAATCAGGCGCAATAAGCGATTGCCGATTTCGGCAAGCTCTTTTTCCAAAAACGGAAAGGCTGAATGGACTGGAATGATCTGTAAGTTTTTTCTCGCCGTCGCGGAGCTGAGATCGCTGGGCGCTGCAGCACACCGGCTGGCGTAAGCACGTCGATGGTCTCGCGCCGGATAGAGGCCCTCGAGCAGGGGTTGGGCTCGACGCTGTTTCGGCGCAACTTCGACAGATATGAACTGAACCAGTCCGGCCAGAGCCTTAAGAGACCGGCCGAGCAGGCAGAAACGTCACTGAAGATTCATGAGCGCTCTGCGAGGGAGGGAGAGGCCCGGATTCAGATCGTGAAAGGTGATCTGCTCGAGCTCCTGAATGAGCGTGCTGATCAACTGGAGAGCTGAGCCCCCTTGTTCATTGTCTCGGAACAAGCCCGTCAAGCAGGAAGTCCAGGCCTTTCCTGAAAACGCCGTCCCAGTCATTATCCAACAGCAGACGAGCACGCTCGATCGTCGGGTATTCTTGGCTAAGATGCGCAAGGCGCTGCTGCCCGGCGAGCATGTCTTCGTCCGAAAGGTCGAAGTTCGCACGGGTGATGGTCGCGCCCATCACATAGTTCCACAGCGACCATATCGCGCCATTCAGATCCGCCTCATTGACACCAGCTCTGGATAAGATGCTGCCCAGCAGCTCCAGACGACCGAGGATATTCGGGCCCAGCGCCCGGCGGGGCAGCAGCGACGCCGACCAGGGATGGCGCAGCATGCTGGCGCGCCAGTCTTCAAGCATATGAAAGACCGCTTGGCGCCAGTCCGGAGAGTCGCTAATTTGCGACGGTCCTCGATATTCGAGCACCGAGTCGAGCGCGAGATCAAAAACCTGCTCTTTGTTGGCGACGTGCCAATAGAGGCTCATCGCGCCTGAGCCGAGACGATCAGCCAGCCGACGCATCTTCAATCCGTCGAGGCCTTCAGCGTCCAGCAGTTCAACCGCCGTCGCGATGATCCGTTCAAGCGATAGAGGCGGGTCCTGTACGGAGGGTGCAGCTTGCCGTTGAGGGCGTTTATCCTGAGTGCCGTCGCGTTTGGCCACCATGCTTCTTTCCTAAAGATCAGGACATCGATTTAAGCCGACGAAGTGACGGATGTCGATCCTCGTCGCTTGACTCGTACAACGTACGATGCAATGGAATCGTACGTTGTACGAGTCAATCTGTTGCCGAACAGTAAGAAGCGCAATCCAACAGGCGGCGAGGGTCGTTCCAGTCCTCACGGCCGAGAGAACATCATGTCACACGCAATCAAACATCTGCTTATCGGAGGGCTGATCATCATGACCGCGGGAATTCCCAATGCGACGACGGCAAACGAGGGTGAGCTCAAGCTGACCATCGTCAATCCAAAAAGCCTCTACGACCCGACGCCGAATGGCTATAGCACGGCGGTGATCGTACCGAGCGGCGCCCGGTTGGCCTTCATCTCCGGGCAGGGCGGCCAGGACGGCATGGGAGCCTTGTCGCCGGACTTCGCCGTTCAGGTGAAGCAGGCCTACGTTAATTTGCGCAGCGCCCTCGACGGCCTAGGCGCAAGGCCGGACAAGGTTGCCAAGCTGACGGTCTTCGTGGTTGACCACGATATGTCCAAGCTCGAGGTGCTGACGAGGAATGTCAAAGACATGTTCGGCGACGAGCTTCCGGCGCAGACCCTTGTTCCCGTTCCCAGACTTGCAATCGATCCGATGCTGTTCGAGGTCGAAGCCGTCGTTGTTCTCGAATAGAGGCCGCGACTGATCCCGCCGCAGAAAACGGCGGAGCCGCCGTTTTCACCGCCGCCTGCGCTCGGGCTTTAAACGCCACATCTGATAACGTCGACCGGAACGAGCGACACATCGCGGCCGGTGAAACGAAGGCCCCGTCTCGAGACGCTTGTCATCCGTGGCCGATCGTCAATGCAATTATGGCGAAGCACACTCCGGCAGGCGCAGCGGCTTCTTTAGCTTTGTGAGCTCTTCCGCTTTGGCGCAGTCAGGAAAGCCGACAAGCTGCATAGTTTCGATCAACCGCTGGCGCTCCGCTTCGTTGAATCCGGGAATATTGACAAATCCCTCGATGGTCAAATCGGGAAACCGCGCGAGTGCGTCCGTTACCGAGACCTTCGCCTCTTCAGTTCGGCCAAGAGCTGCAAGCGCGCCAGAACGCATTACCCAGTGTTTCCTTCCGTAGTTTTCCGGCGACAAGCGGTCCAGCATCCGCAGGGCATCTTCATACCGGCCGGCCATGAAATAGGCATGACTAAAAATCCTGGCACTCCACATCGGGAAACCGGGGTTGAGACTGAGCGCCTTGTCGACCAGTTGCGCGGTGCGCTCAGGCTCGCCGAAGGTCGAGGCCCAATCGATATAGAAAGTCAGAACTTCGAACTGACCGGTTAGCGAGGCGCAGTGCGGTATCGAACTCAGCCTTGGCGCGTTCGAATTCGCCTTTGTCACCCAGATGCATGGCAAAGACAGCATGCGCCTCAGCATCGCTCGGGTCGAGCTGGACGGCGCGTTCGGCAGCCTCGGCAGACAGAGCCCGGTTCTTCTCGGCGTCAACGCCAAAACCGATCAAGATACCATGGGAATGGCTAAGTTCGACCCAAGCGCGGGCAAGGCCGGGGTCCAGTTCGACCGCGCGGGTGAGCAGCCTGACGGCCTCCTCTACATCCGCCTGATTGACTTGCTCGAGTTTTTCGGTGCCGAGCAGATAAAGTTCGTAGGCGTTGAGATTCTCGGGCGGCTTTCGGTGGGCGGAGATGCGGCCCGCCTCCTGAACCAAACCTGCGCCGCCGCCAAGGCGGTTCGAAATCTGCTCGGAAATTTCAATCTGGATTGCGAACAAGTCCTCGTCCGGCCGGTCCCAGCGCTGCGACCAAAGATGTTTGCCCGTTTTGGTATCGATGAGCTGCGCCGTAATTCTAACGCGGTCAGACTGACGCTGGATGGATCCCTCGACCACAAATCCTGCGCCAAGCGCCTTACCCACCTCACTCGGCACGGCCGGTTTGTCCCTGTATTGTTCAGTCGAGTTACGCGCGATCACGTGGAATTCAGGGAACCCCGCCAGATCGGTGATTATGTCCTCAGCGAGGCCGTCGGCGAGGCGTCCGGTCGCTTGGTCACCGCCATAGTTGTCGAACGGCAGCACCGCTACGGACGGCTTGCCACTTACTGTCGCAGTCGGCCAGTATTGCCAGACTGTCCAGGCCAAAACCAGGAGAAGGACTGGCACGGCTGCTGCTGCCCGTACCCAGTGCTGAGGCGATGACCGCGCTGATTGACGTGGGGCTTGTCCCTCAAGGATGACGCGGAAAGCCTGTACCGGTTCGGCGATATTCTTTACCTTCTGATCGCCCATCGGCTCGAACCGAAAGCCAGCTTTTTCTCAACCTCCCTGGTGACCTTTCCCGAAACACAGATGCCGCCCGGGTCTGCCAGCTGCTGAAGCCTCGCCGCGACATTGACGCCCTCGCCATACCGGTCATCGCCCTCAACGATCACCTCGCCGAGATTGATCCCAATCCTCACGCTGATCCGCTGGTCCTCGGGGACGGCGGCATTCCGTTCCGCCAGCCCGCGCTGCAGCGAAACGGCGCATTCCACGGCGTCCACTACGCTGCCAAATTCGGCGAGCATCCCGTCGCCCATCAGCTTGAAGATCTGGCCGTGATGGCGCGCAATCTCCGGCTCAAACAGTTCCTTGCGTCCCGCACGAAGGCGCTCGAATGTGCCAGCCTCGTCGCGCTCCATCAGCGCGGAATAGCCCACGACATCAGCAGCGAGGATGGCGGAAAGCTTGCGGTCCATTGGTTCGGCCTCACCAGCCGATTATAGGACTGGTCGCACTCAATTGAAACGACCGACCTCGAGCAACAGCTACTGGTGCCCCAGCTCCGAGCAGGTATCGTGGCGACGAAACAGCGCTCAGTGGCTTGTTCCCGCCGTTAAGCAGGTACCCTCAATGAGTGAACAGCGCATACCAAGACGATGTAACCGCGGTATCGATCGAACTAAGGACCGCGAATCAAAAATGCTTTCTGACTTGCATCGCCGCGACCATGATCATGCCCGCGGTATTACGCCCGCAAGCGTCGATCTTTCGTAATGATATGCTGGAACTGCTTTTCGGCGAAAACTCAGAGCAAATGCGAAAAATCTACCTGAGCACGATTGAGGCTGTTGTAGTCGCAGAAAAATCACATCGATATTCAGGGAAGCATATCTGACGTTGTTTTAGGGTCGATCAAGCGAGTCAAACAGTCTTGAACCGTCGTTCGCACATATGAACGCAGATGGCGGAAGAGGTGGGATTCGAACCCACGGTACGGTTTCCCGCACGCCGGTTTTCAAGACCGGTTCCTTAAACCACTCGGACACTCTTCCAAGTATTTGGGTGAAGAAATCCCGTTTCGGTCTTTCCGGTGGATCGGTGGTTTCTGCCGATTTGCTGCCCATCACTCACAGGCCGGCTTTTTAGCAGCTTTGATGGCAGCGTCAACTTGTTCTGCAGAGAAGCGGCTTTATCGGCCGCTTCTCTCTGCCCCCGTCAGACCAGGACGGTGAAGTTGTCAAATGCGAGCTGCGGAAAGCCGGTCGGCTCGACGTCCGGCTGAATATCGAAGCGGATAAAATCGACCGCCCCCAAGGCTGCCAACGAGATGTGCTGGCCATCGGCAATGGTGTCACCATAGACCGTCAGCGACATCTCGCTCACCTTGTTGCCACCGATATAACCCTCGAAGGTTACGAGGGCATCGACACCTTCATAGGCGGGGTCGAAATTGGTTGCGACGTCGACGCCCTCTACCGTGAAGAGCTTGCCATCGACGCGTTCGAAAAACGGATTGTAGGGATTGGTGACGACGTACTCGTTGCCGCCGGATTCAGCGACCGTCCAAAGGTTGCCATCGAGTTTGTCGCCAAACTTGAATCCTGCATAGCCCGAAACGATATCCGGCAGTCCGGGATATTCCGTGGGAGCATTCTCGAAATCGATGGAATACTGTCCTTGCGGAGGAGTATGGACTCCGATCTTGAGACTGGCGACATCGGTGCCGCCTTTTCCATCGGAGATCTTGAACGAAAAATTCTCGCCAAAGACTCCGCCGGGCTCAAGAGCGCTTGGATCATTGACCGTGTAACTATAGCTGCCATTGCTCCAAATCGTCAGCGTTCCATGCTCACCCTCGATAGTGAGATATCCCGGCTCGCCCGCCTTGTTGGGAATTCTTATGCCGTTGACGAACTGAACCTGAAGCAGATCGCCATCGGAATCAGACGCTTTATCGAGAAGATTTCCTTCAATGGCCTCCGCTGGTGCGTAGTCGTGGACCGACACGTCAGGCACTATTGGTTTGTGATTTGCCATGGCTCGTCTCCCAAAGATGAGCGTGGAAAGGACGCCGGGCTGCGACCCAAGCGCTGCGAATAAACTTTCTACTCCACTTTGAGTCAAGAAACAAAGTACACGCCTTAAGGGAGCGACAGCCAATGCCATTGGCGTGAAGGACACGTTAACGAGAGAGCAGGAAGCCGATAAACTACCCTGGGGTGAAAGCCCAGTCACAGCCACCGCGTGGAGAACAGCTGCTGCACAATCGGTGTCTCGATCCGGTACTTCTCGACGTCTCAATGCAGCCCGGTGTTTACCATATGCCCCGCATCGGCACGCCGATTTTGGCTCTCACTGCAACAGCGGGAGGGCAGGGCAGAGGGCTTTGCGTTAGCGATTTATAAACCATAATGATTAGAATTTTCGCTATCACTGGGAAATCGTTCGTAAATTTGCCACGAACCCAGCAAGATTAAAGTCTCGTTAGGCGGGTGGGAATAAGGCGTTATTGGCCCGAGATGGGACAAGGTTCTTAACCATAGCGATCTTTGAGCGGCGTGGGATATATGAGATTGGGATACGGGGCGGCGTCTTTCGCAACGACAGCGCGGTGGCTTGCGATATCGGCGATGTGTGCGACGGTTGCAGCTTGCGGTACGACACAGGCGGTGCCGAAGAAAAAAGCGCACGGCAAGGAGTATTTCTCCGAATCCGAATATGGCGTGAAGGCCAGCCCCCGCGTCGCCACCGGCAAGAATATCCCGAAGGGCGGCGGCCGTTATATAGTCGGCAACCCCTATGCGGTAAAAGGCAAGTGGTACTATCCCAAGGAAGACTTCGCGTATAACAAGGTCGGCATCGCCTCCTGGTACGGCTCGGCTTTTCACGGGCGCCTGACGGCGAACGGCGAAGTCTACGACCAGATGCACCTTTCAGCCGCGCATCCGACGTTCCCGCTGCCGAGCTACGCCCGCGTTACCAATCTCGAGAACGGTTCCTCCATCGTCGTGCGTGTCAACGACCGCGGCCCCTATCACGAAGGCCGCATCATCGACCTTTCCAACAAGACCGCCGACATGCTGGATCTGCAGCACAGCGGCACTGGCAAGGTGCGCGTGCAATATGTGGGCCGCGCCCGCATGGACGGCCATGACATGCCCTATCTGATGGCCTCCTACGTGCCGAAGGGCAGCCGGATCCCTGGCGTCAATCCGGAAGGGCAGATCGCAACCGGCGTCATGGTCGCCTCCAACAGCCGCAAGATCACCCGCGATCAGCTGCAGAGTGCGGAAAATTATGAAACGCGGCCGGCCAAGGTGCCGGTGCCGTTGTCGGGAACCTCCTATGCCGGCTCGACGCCGAGCGCGCGCTACAATGCGGCGCCCGGCCTTGCGCCGGCCGCCCATGTCCTAGTGGCGCCATCGGCTCCTTCCTCTGCCGCTGCGCCGGGCTTCGATCAGATGGTCGTGTTGCCGGAGATCGGTCCCGTGCCCTATGAGCGGCCCTATGGCGGGTCTCAGCCTTCCCTCGCGCTCGGCTACCAGAACGACGCGGTGAAAACGGTGACGGTCGATCTCGCATTCGACGCGGTGATGGCGCGCAATGATGGGCTGACGCAGGCCTCGATCGTTGCCTCGGCGAAACGCCAGCAGGCAAAATTCGCAGCGCGCTGAGCATGGCGATTGCATCGGATTTCGCCGCGCTCTAACCTTCTCAATACGCCGTTGACCGATGGGAAATGCGATGCTGAGGCCTGTGCTTCGCCTGCTTGCATGTCTGATGCCACTCGCCGCCAGTGCACATGCTGCCGACGGGGGCGCAGCCGGTTTTGCCACCAAGGCGGCGCAGGCTTATATGATCGAGGCCTCCACCGGCACGGTGCTTCTCGCCAAAAACGCGGATCAGGGCTTTTCGCCGGCATCGCTCGCCAAGATAATGACGATGGATCTGGTCTTCGAGGCACTGACCAAGGGCCAGATCACGCTCGATACCGAGTACCCCGTTTCCGAATATGCCTGGAGGACCGGCGGCGCGCCGTCGAGGACGGCAACGATGTTTGCGGCGCTGAAGTCGCGCGTACGCGTCGAGGATCTGATCAAGGGCGTCGCGATCCAGGGCGCCAATGACAGTTGCATCATCCTTGCCGAGGGGATGGCCGGAAGCGAACAGCAGTTCGCTCAGTCGATGACCCGCCGCGCCCGCGAGCTGGGCATGGAGAACGCGGTGTTCGGCAATTCCACCGGCCTTCCCGACGGCAAGAGCAAGGTGACGGCGCGCGAGATGGTGACGCTTGCTGCCGCTCTCCAGCAATCCTATCCCAATCTCTATCCCTATTTCGCGCAGCCGGATTTCGAATGGAACAAGATCTTCCAGCGCAACCGCAACCCGCTGCTCGGGCTCGATCTGGGCGCCGACGGGTTAGCGACCGGCTTTGCCGAGGGCGAGGGTTATTCAATCGTCGCCTCGGTCCAGCGCGACGGCCGGCGCCTGTTTTTGACGCTTGCCGGCATCGCCTCCGACAAGGAGCGGACAGAGGAGGCCAAGCGCGTGCTCGAATGGGGACTAACCGCCTTCGAGAACCGACAGATTTTCGGCGAGCATGAGGTGATCGGCTCAGCCAGCGTCTATGGCGGCATGGCGCGCACCGTCGATCTCGTCGCCAAGGTGCCGGTCAGCGTCTATATTCCAATCAGCAATCCCGACCGGCTGTCGGCGCGCATCGTCTATCGCTGGCCGCTGACGGCGCCGGTGAAGCCGGACTATCAGGCCGGCACACTCAGGATTTTCGCCGGCAGCCGGCTGCTCAGGGAAGTGCCGCTCTATACCGCGCAGGCCGTCGGAAAGGGTTCGCTCAGCAGCCGGGCGGTCGACGCCATGCTGGAACTCGGCGAATCGCTGTTCTTCTCCTGGCTCTGGGACAAGTCCGCCCCTGGCTGAACGCCTTATGCGCACCGCAATTTCTGCAGATCGGGGAGTTGCGCACGGCGCTTTCTTACACGCGTGTCGTTGCCGCACAGTCATCTCCAGACTTGAACGCCCGATCTTCTGATACAATTTGCGGGAAAGGTGATTGTGTCGCCGCGGCGAAAGGTTTTCCTTCCCGGTGTCTTCGGATAGATAGAAGAGGCAGGGCGCGCGTGCGTGCGGCGTCCGGAATGCGGGAAGTTGTCATTGTCATCCGGTACGGGACTGTTCGTTACGTTTGAAGGCGGGGAAGGCGCGGGGAAGTCCACGCAGATCCGCCGGCTCGCCGAGGCGTTGGAAGGCGAGGGGCGTGAGGTGCTGGTGACCCGGGAGCCCGGTGGGTCGCCGGGCGCGGAGGCCGTGCGCCACGTGCTCCTGTCGGGCGCTGCCGAGGCCTTCGGCACTCGAATGGAGGCAATCCTCTTTGCGGCAGCGCGCAACGATCATGTCGAAGAGGTGATCCGGCCTGCCCTTACGTCAGGTAAGATCGTGCTCTGCGATCGCTTCATTGATTCCTCCCGCGTCTACCAGGGCATCACCGGCAATCTCGAGCCCGATTTCATCGAAACGCTGCAGCGGGTGGCCATCAACGGCGTCATGCCGGATTGCACCTTGATACTGGATATTCCAGCAAAGGTCGGGCTGGAGCGGGCGCAGAAGCGCAGCGCTTCGGAGGGTCCGGACCGCTTCGAGAAGGAGCGGCTCGAAACGCATGAAAAACGGCGCGAGGCCTTTCTCGATATCGCGGCTCGCGAGCCGGAGCGCTGCCATGTGGTCAATGCCATGCAGACGGAAGAGGCGATCGCCGCCGAGATCCTGGCAATCGTCAAGCGTCTCATATCGCCCGCAGACCGCGCGCGGATGCCCGAAGCCGCCCATCATGAGTGATGCCTATTATGAGTGAAGATAGGCCGGGACTGCTGGACGGCGCCATATGGCCCGCAGAAAATACCAGGCTGTTTGGCCATGAGGAGGCGGAGTCCTTCCTCGCGCAATCCTATCGATCCGGCAAGGGCCATCACGCCATCCTGATCGAAGGCCCGCAGGGCATCGGCAAGGCGACGCTCGCCTTCCGCTTCGCCAATCACGTGCTCTCGCATCCCGATCCCGACGCGGCGCCGGAGATGATCGGCGATCCTGATCCCGCTTCCGCCGTCAGTCGGCAGATTGCCTCCGGCGCCTCGCACAACCTCCTGCATCTCGCCCGGCCGGTGGACGAAAAGACGGGCAAGGTGAAATCGGCGATTACCGTCGACGAGGTGCGCCGTGCCGGCAAGTTCTTCTCGCAGACCTCAGGCACCGGCAACTGGCGAATCGTCATCATCGACCCGGCCGACGACATGAACCGCAACGCGGCCAACGCCATTCTGAAGATCCTCGAGGAGCCGCCGAAGCGGGCGCTGTTTCTGGTGCTGTCGCACGCACCAGGCCGGCTGCTGCCGACGATCCGCTCGCGATGCCTGCCGCTGAAACTGACGACGCTTGCCGACCAGGCACTTGTTGCGGCCCTTGCCCATCTCGGCATATCAGGCGAGGGCGGCGTGCTTTCGGCAGCCAAGGGTAGCGTCGGCGAAGCCTTGAAGCTCTTGAACTATGGCGGCGGCGAAATCATCGCCTGTTATGACGAGGTGCTTTCGGCCGAGGGGCCTTCGGCGCGCAAGGCAATGCATCGGCTGGCCGAGGCACTTTCGAGCAAGGAAAGCGACACGATTTTCGATTTCTTCGTCAGCCACGTCGGCGACGACATCATGAGCCGCGCTCGCGCGGCTGCAGGCGAGGGGCAGATCGCCACGGCCGAACGACTGGCGCGGCTCTATTCGGAAGTTACCGAGCGGCTTACCATTTCCGACGCCTATAATCTCGACCGGAAGCAGACGATCATCGGTATTCTCGCGGATATCAAAAAGCCGGGTCCGTAGCCAAGATTTGGGCGGATCAGCCGGCCAGCAGCTTCCATGCGACGACGCCAAGCGTCACGGCGAGAACGATGCGGATGGTGCGTTCGTGCAGTTTCGGCGCCAGAAGGCTTCCCAGAATGATGCCGGGGATCGAGCCGACGAGCAGGGCAAAGAGCATCGGCCAGTCGATCTCGCCGATCAGCCAGTAGCCGGTGCCGCCGATCAGGGTGAGGGGTACGGCGTGGACGATATCGGAACCGACGATCTCGCGCACATCGAGCCTGGGATAGAGGACCAGCAGGATCGTCACACCAAGCGCACCGGCACCGACTGAGGTCAAGGTGACGAGCACGCCGAGACAGAATCCGAAAATGACGGTGAGGGCAAGAATGGTCGCGGGTCCTGGCGGCGTTCGTTCGCCGATGGCGCGGCGCGCCAATTCGAGTATCGGACCGCGAAAGATCAGCATGATCGCGGTCATCACGAGAAGCCAACCGAGGGCTGATGTGATGGTGTTGGTCACGCCGATGCTCTTGCGATCGACGCCTGCCAGCAGCCAGAGCATCAGCAAGGCAGCCGGCACACTGCCGGCGGCGAGACTGCCGACGATCTTCCAGCTGACACGCCCATGCACGCCGTGAACGGCGGTGCCCGCCGTCTTGGTGATCGCCGCATAGAGAAGGTCGGTACCGACGGCGGTCGCGGGATGAACGCCGAAGAGCAACACCAGCAACGGTGTCATCAGCGAACCGCCGCCAACGCCGGTAATGCCGACAAGGGCGCCGACGAACAGGCCCGAAAGCGAATAAAGAGGCTCGAATGTCAAGCAAGCGCCTCCAACGGCGCCCGTCCACGACTATCGCGATAGATGAAAACTGGCACTTCGTTCGGTCCTGCCCCTCTTCTGACGACCGGTAAATTGCGTGCGAGACGGAGTCAAGTTCACGAGCCCGTGTCCTGGAAATCATGGACGGCAGCAAAACTTGATGTTTCGCTTGACGGTTACATGCGCTAAGAGCGGCTGACCATTGATAGAATAAGCCGGACATTGGCCGCCATGACAGACAAGACACCCTTCTACATCACCACCGCGATTTCCTACCCTAACGGCAAGCCGCACATCGGCCACGCCTATGAGCTGATCGCGACGGATGCGATGGCGCGCTATCAGCGCTTGGATGGCAAGGACGTCTTCTTTCTGACGGGCACCGACGAACATGGCCAGAAAATGCAGCAGACCGCGCGTGCCGAAGGGATCACCGCGCAGGCGTTGGCCGATCGCAACTCCGGCGAATTCGAGGCGATGGCGAAGCTGCTCAGCGCCTCGAACGATGATTTCATCCGCACGACGCAGCAACGTCATCACGAGACGTCGCGGAATATCTGGAAGCTGATGGCCGACAACGGCGACATCTACAAGGACAGCTATGCAGGCTGGTATTCGGTGCGCGATGAGGCCTATTACCAGGAAAGCGAGACGGAGCTGCGCGCCGACGGCGTGCGCTACGGCCCGCAGGGCACGCCCGTCGAGTGGGTGGAAGAGGCGAGCTACTTCTTCAAGCTCTCCGAATATCAGGACAGGCTGCTTGCGCATTACGAGGCCAATCCCGATTTCATCGGTCCGGCCGAGCGGCGCAACGAGGTGATCTCCTTCGTCAAGTCAGGCCTGAAGGATTTGTCGGTCTCGCGCACAACCTTCGACTGGGGCATCAAGGTGCCGAACGACCCTTCGCACGTGATGTATGTTTGGGTGGACGCGCTGACCAACTACATCACGGCGACCGGCTATATCGAGGACCGCAACGGCCCGCGAGCGAAATACTGGCCGGCCGACGTGCACATCATCGGCAAGGACATCATCCGCTTTCACGCCGTCTATTGGCCGGCCTTCCTGATGTCGGCGAATCTGCCGCTGCCGAAGCGCGTCTTTGCCCATGGCTTCCTACTCAACAAGGGCGAGAAGATGTCGAAGTCGCTCGGCAACGTCGTCGATCCCGTCAATCTCGTAAACCATTTCGGTCTCGACCAGGTGCGCTACTTCTTTCTGCGCGAAGTCTCCTTCGGCCAGGACGGCAGCTACAGCGAAGAGGCGATCGGCACGCGCATCAATTCCGACCTCGCCAATGGCATCGGCAACCTCGCCAGCCGGTCGCTGTCGATGATCGTCAAGAATTGCGACGGCAAGATCCCGGAATGCGGGCCGCTGACCGACGAGGACAAGGCGATGCTGGCCCAGGCCGACGCGCTGCATGCATCGACGCGCGAGGACATGGGAAAGCAGCTCATCCATCGTGCGCTTGCCTCGATCATTGCGGTGGTTTCGGAGGCCGATCGCTATTTCGCCGGTCAGGCGCCCTGGGCGCTGAAGAAGACGGATCCGGCGCGGATGGGAACAGTGCTTTACGTCACGGCCGAGGTGGTGCGCCAGATCGCCATCCTGCTGCAGCCCTTCATGCCTGATTCATCCGGCAAGCTGCTCAATCTCGTGGCCGCGCCGGCAGACAAGCGCGATTTCGCCGCCCTTGGCGAGGCGGGCCGCCTCGTTGCCGGTACGGCACTCGAAGCGCCGACGCCGGTCTTTCCGCGCTATGTGGCTCCGGAGGCCTGAGGCCGTGCTGATCGATACCCATTGTCATCTCGATTTCGCCGACTTCGAGGCGGAGCGCGATGAGATCGTCACGCGCGCCCACCAAGCCGGCGTCAAGCAGATGGTGACGATCTCGACGCGCGTGCGCAAGCTCGACGGGCTGCTCGCCATCACCGAAAGATATCCGTCGGTATTCTGCTCCGTCGGCACGCATCCGAACAATGCCGGCGACGAGCTGGACATACAGACAGAAGAGCTGGTGCGCCTTGCTAATGCTCATGAAAAGATCGTCGCAATCGGTGAAGCCGGTCTCGACTATTTCTACGATACGCAGAAGCCGGAGGACCAGCAGACCGGCTTTCTCCGCCATATCGCAGCGGCGCGCATCACGCAGCTGCCGCTGGTCATTCACAGCCGCAGCGCCGATGAGGACATGGCTGCTATCCTGACCGAGGAGGCGGGGAAGGGGGCCTTCCCTTTCATACTGCACTGCTTCTCGGCTGGTCCGGAGCTAGCAAAAACCGGTGTCGAGCTTGGCGGCTATGTCTCCTTCTCCGGCATCCTGACCTTCCCGAAGTCGGAAGAGCTGCGTGAGATCGCCAAGACCGTCCCGCATGAACGGCTGCTGGTGGAAACGGACGCGCCCTATCTCGCGCCGAAACGCTGGCGCGGCAAGCGCAACGAGCCGTCCTATGTCGTCAACACGGCCGAAGTGCTCGCCGAGACGATCGGCCTTTCCTATGCGGACGTCGCCCGGATCACGACGCAAAATGCGTTGCGCCTGTTCTCGAAAATGCCGAGGATCTAGCGGCGTGCTCTACCGGCGGCGTTTCACCATTCTCGGCTGTTCGTCGTCACCGGGGGTTCCGCGCATCACCGGCGACTGGGGCGCCTGCAATCCCGACAACCCAAAGAACCGGCGTACGCGCGCCTCTTTCATGGTGCAGCAATTCGGCCCTGACGGGGTGACAACGGTCGTTATCGACACCGGGCCGGATTTTCGCGAGCAGATGATCAGGGCAGGGGTCGACCATGTCGATGCGGTGCTCTACAGCCATCCGCATGCAGACCATATTCATGGCATCGACGATCTGCGCGGTTATTTTCACAATACGCGCCGCCGGGTGCCGATCTTTGCCGACCAATTTACGATGGACAGGCTACGTGAAGCCTTCGGCTATTGCCTGGAAACGCCGCCCGGCAGCAATTATCCGCCGATCGTGCTGCCCATTGTCATCGAAAATCTCAACGAACCCGTCGAAATCCGCGGCCCCGGCGGCAAGATCGATTTTTCACCGCATATCCAGCAGCATGGCGATATCCATTCGCTCGGCTTCCGGATCGGCGATGTGGCTTATTGCAGCGATATCAGCGATTTCCCGCCGCAGACCGTCGAGAAACTGCAAAACCTCGATGTGCTGATCATCGACGCTCTGCAATATAGCTATCATCCAAGCCATCTGTCGCTGGAACAGTCGCTCGACTGGATCGGCCGGCTGAAGCCAAAACGGGCGATTCTCACCCATATGCATACGCCGCTGGACTACGATGCGGTGATGGATCAGACGCCGGATCATGTGGTGCCGGCGTTTGATCAGATGAGCTTCGAGACCGAGTTTCTCGTTTAACTCAAGCGCTGCGGCGTCCCTCCTTATCAAATGACTGTCAAAGCGGGATCGGGGTTGAACCCGACCCCTGACGCAGCTCACTGGATATAGGGAAGGAGCTCGATCGCGCCGCGATAGATCATGTCAAGCGAGACATAAAGGATGATCAGCAGACCGACATACGCGATCCAGCGATGACGGCTGAGCAGCCGGGCGATAAAGTGCGCCGCGATGCCCATCAGCGCGATCGACAGGCCGAGGCCGATGACCAACACGCTCGGATGTTCGCGCGCAGCGCCCGCAACGGCGAGCACGTTGTCGAGCGACATCGAAACGTCGGCAACGACGATCTGGGTCGCTGCCTGAAAGAAGGTCTTTCTCGGAACGCCTTCGCCGCTTTCGGCGACCTCTTCCTCGTGGTGGCCGTTGCGAAGCTCGCGCCACATCTTCCAGCAGACCCAAAGCAGCAGCAGGCCGCCGGCCAGCAGCAGGCCGACGATCGCCAGCAGATAGACGGCGATACTGGCAAAAAGAATACGCAAAATCGTCGCGGCAAGAATGCCGATGACGATCGCCTTGCGCCGTTGCGTGGCCTCGAGGCCGGCTGCGGCCAGACCGATGACCACTGCGTTGTCGCCGGCGAGAACAAGGTCGATAGCAATGACCTGCAGCAAAGCCGTCAGACCGGCTGCCGTGAAGATATCCATATGAAATGTCCCCTATGCGTCAAGAGCCGTGCTAGCGTCTCGGCGGTTTGACGTCAACCGCTGAGGAATAGAACAGACGGTGCAATTCACTGCCTGGTGCATCCGAAAAGATAAGCGGCAACGTTATGGAACTGCAGGTGGAATAGCGCCAAGCCGTTGCCGTTGGGTGGAACATTCATCTCGGCTGCCGGTTCTTCAAGTCAGAAAACCAGGCGTCGGGTCGACGGCTGGAACGAGACATCGAGAGGAGCGTTCCGTGAGCAACATTCACAACGATACCAATCCGGCTTCTTCAGGCCCGATGGGCGGCGGCAGCCTTACCGCATTCTTCGACAGCCGGTCCGAAGCCGAATCCGCGGTCTCCCGTCTTGAGGATGCGGGCGTGCCGGTCGCGAGAATAAGATTGATGCCCGGATATGAGGCGGATGAAAAAAATGCGGGCGTCATCAGCGACGACCGTAGCGGCTTCTTCGACGCGCTGGCCGACTTCTTCTTCCCGGACGAGGATCGGGCGATGTATGCAGAAGGGCTGAGGCGAGGCGGCTTTCTCGTCCAGGTCAATGACATCGACGACGCGCTCTATGAAACCGTTCACGATATTCTGGACGACGAGGGCAGCATCGACATCGATGAGCGGGCGGATCTCTGGTTATCGGAAAGCGGCCGCCAAGGTGGGTCCAATACGGGTTTTGCAGGCTCGGCCCATGGCGGCAAAGCCGCGGAGGACCTGGCCGTGTCCGAAAGCGCGTTCGAAGGATCTCCCGCCGGCGATGCACGATGGGTCGCGGTGCGTGATACCGCGCACGGGAGCGCCAAGGTGCGTGCCTATACCTTCAGCGAAGGATCCACATCATCCAATGACCAGGATCGGCAATCACAGACTCAGTCGCAAGGCGGATCTCACCAGAGCCAAGGTTTCCGGCGCGACCATTGATATCTAAATTGCCGGCGCAATACCGGGCATCCTTTGCGCTCGCTTAATCGAGGAGATGTCCATGCAATCCTCCATCAACCGCGACGGCTTTCTTCCGCTCGACCCCGACGAACTGGTCGAGGAAGGCGAACTTCCTTTTCCCGATGCAGCCGCCGACACTGCACGTGAAAAGGCCGAACAAAGCCTGCACCACCTGCAGCGGGAGCTAAGACTGCTGCGCGCCCGAATGGGCCTGCTGCGTGAAGATGCGGAAGCGGCGCTGAAAGCCAAGGCAACAGCAGTCGATGCAAATGCCCATGTGCAGCTCGGCAGCTATCCGTGGCTCAAACTTGCCGTCGCCACAGGTATGGCATTCGTAGTAGCGAGGGCGATCAGAAGGATGCCATTCGGCGTGTTGCTGGGCGGTCTTGCCGGTCATGTCTCGCAGACGAGACGGTGGTGAACGATCTGACGAGTTCGAGTGAGACGGCGAAAAGCGAGATGTCGGAACGCGCAAGGACCGAAGTCTTTGGCGCGATTGGCAAAGGCTTTTGTTCCATAATCTGTCTTATGCCACTTTTCGCTGTAGCGGGGGTACATTCTATTTCCAAGTGCGACATGCTTATAAAAACAATGGCTTCGCCTTGGAGATATATGCATGTCCCTTTGC
>NZ_VCHT01000085.1:0-458 GCF_005862215.1 Rhizobium sp. MHM7A | reverse complement strand
GTCGTCAGCCCCGACACCTTCAAGCGGCCGATCTATGCCGGCAACGCCATTCAGACGGTGCAGGCAAGCGATGCCAAGAAGGTGATCACCGTGCGCACCGCCTCCTTCGCCTCGGCGCAGGCAAGCGGTTCTGCCTCGGTCGAGGCGATCCCGGCTGTCTCCGATCCGGGTCTGTCGCGGTTCGTCTCCGATGCGCTGTCGGCCTCGGAACGTCCGGAACTGACCTCGGCGAAGGTCATCATCTCCGGCGGCCGGGCGCTCGGTTCGGCCGAGAAGTTCAAGGAAGTCATCCTGCCGGTTGCCGACAAGCTCGGTGCCGCCGTCGGCGCCAGCCGTGCCGCGGTCGATGCCGGTTATGCCCCGAACGACTGGCAGGTCGGCCAGACCGGCAAGGTGGTGGCGCCCGATCTCTATATCGCCTGCGGCATATCAGGCGCCATCCAGCACCTTGCCGGCAT
>NZ_VCHT01000008.1:0-317481 GCF_005862215.1 Rhizobium sp. MHM7A | reverse complement strand
GCGCCGACGGTGCGGCCGCCTTCGCGGATCGCGAAGCGCAGCTTTTCTTCCATCGCGATCGGAACGATCAGCTCGACGTCAACCGTGACGTTGTCGCCCGGCATGACCATTTCCGTGCCTTCCGGCAGCGTCACGATGCCGGTAACGTCGGTCGTGCGGAAGTAGAACTGCGGACGGTAGTTGGTGAAGAACGGCGTATGACGGCCGCCTTCTTCCTTCGTCAGGATGTAGGCTTCTGCCTTGAACTTCTTGTGCGGCTTGACAGAGCCCGGCTTGCACAGGATCTGACCACGCTCGACACCGTCACGGTTAACACCGCGGATCAGCGCGCCGATGTTGTCGCCAGCCTGGCCCTGGTCGAGCAGCTTGCGGAACATTTCAACGCCGGTCACCGTCGTCTTCGACGTCGGACGGATGCCGACGATCTCGACTTCTTCACCAACCTTGACGATGCCACGCTCGACGCGGCCGGTCACCACAGTACCACGGCCCGAGATCGAGAACACGTCTTCGATCGGCATCAGGAACGGCTGGTCAACCGGACGCTCAGGCGTCGGGATATAGGAGTCAACCGCAGCCATCAGTTCGCGGATCGCGTCTTCGCCGATCTTCTTGTCCGAATCTTCAAGAGCAGCAAGCGCCGAACCCTTGACTACCGGAATGTCGTCGCCCGGGAAGTCGTAGGACGACAGAAGCTCGCGAACCTCAAGCTCAACAAGCTCGAGAAGCTCGGCGTCGTCAACCTGGTCGACCTTGTTCAGGAACACAACGATCGCCGGAACGCCGACCTGGCGGGCCAGCAGGATGTGTTCACGCGTCTGCGGCATCGGGCCGTCAGCAGCCGAGCAAACCAGGATCGCGCCGTCCATCTGCGCTGCACCGGTGATCATGTTCTTAACGTAGTCGGCATGGCCGGGGCAGTCGACGTGCGCGTAGTGGCGGTTCGGGGTCTCATACTCAACGTGCGCCGTCGAGATCGTGATGCCGCGCGCCTTCTCTTCCGGAGCCGCGTCGATCTGGTCATACGCCTTGAACTCACCGAAGTACTTCGTGATCGCTGCCGTCAGAGACGTCTTGCCGTGGTCAACGTGGCCGATCGTGCCAATGTTGACGTGCGGCTTGTTGCGCTCAAACTTACTCTTTGCCATTTTCGGCTCTCCGTTTTGCTAGTCCCCGAGGGGATCTAATTCTTGTTATCGGTCAATTGGTATTCCGGTCACTTCTGACCGGAATACTTTGCCTGGATTTCGGTTGCGACGTTCGAGGGGACCGGTGCGTAGTGATCGAAGGTCATCGTGTACTGAGCGCGGCCCTGCGACATGGAACGCAGGTTGTCGACGTACTTGAACATGTTCGCCAGCGGAACGTTGGCGCTGATGACAACCGCGATACCACGGCTTTCCTGACCCTGGATCTGGCCACGGCGGGAGTTGAGGTCGCCGATAACGTCGCCGACGTAATCTTCCGGGGTGACGACTTCGACCTTCATCATCGGCTCGAGGAGCTGAGCGCCGGCCTTCTTGGCTGCTTCACGGAAGCAAGCGCGGGAAGCGATTTCGAACGCCAGGACCGAGGAGTCGACGTCGTGGAAGGCGCCGTCGATGAGGGTCGCCTTGACGCCGAGCATCGGGAAACCAGCCAGGGGACCAGAGGACAGGACGCTTTCGATACCCTTCTGAACGCCGGGGATGTATTCCTTCGGAACGGCACCGCCGACGATCTTGGATTCGAACTTGAAGTCTTCGCCATCCGGGTTCGGTTCGAAGATGATCTTGACGCGCGCGAACTGGCCGGTACCACCGGTCTGCTTCTTGTGCGTGTAGTCTTCTTCGGTCTGGCGCGTGATCGTTTCGCGATAAGCAACCTGCGGCGCACCGACGTTTGCTTCAACCTTGAACTCGCGGCGCATGCGGTCGACGATGATGTCGAGGTGCAGTTCGCCCATGCCGGCAATGATCGTCTGACCGGATTCCTGGTCCGTCTTCACGCGGAAGGACGGGTCTTCAGCTGCCAGGCGGTTGAGCGCAAGGCCCATCTTTTCCTGGTCACCCTTAGACTTCGGCTCGATGGCGATCTGGATCACCGGCTCGGGGAATTCCATGCGCTCGAGGATAACCGGCTTCAGCGGGTCGCAGAGCGTATCGCCAGTGGTGGTTTCCTTGAGGCCGGCGAGAGCAACGATGTCGCCTGCAAAGGCTTCTTCAATGTCTTCACGCGAGTTGGAATGCATCTGCAGCATGCGGCCGACGCGCTCGCGCTTGTCCTTGACCGTGTTCAGAACCGAAGAGCCCTTTTCAAGCTTGCCGGAGTAGATGCGGGCAAAGGTGAGCGAACCGACGAAGGGGTCGTTCATGATCTTGAAGGCCAGCATCGAAAGCGGCTCGGCATCGTCTGCATGACGCTCGATGTCGGCTTCGGTCTTGAAGTCGATGCCCTTGATCGCCGGAATGTCGAGCGGCGACGGCAGGTAGTCGACGACGGCGTCGAGCAGCGGCTGAACGCCCTTGTTCTTGAAGGCGGTACCGCAGAACATCGGATGGAACTTGACGTCGATTGTACCGCGGCGAACGAGCTCACGGATCTTATCGTTGTCGGGCATGTTGCCTTCGAGATAGGCTTCCATCGCAGCTTCGTCGATCTCGACAACGGTCTCGATCAGCTTCTCGCGATATTCTTCAGCCTTGGCCTTCAGGTCATCCGGGATCTCGACGACGTCCCACTGAGCGCCGAGCGATTCGTCACGCCAGATCAGGGCGTTCATTTCGACGAGGTCGACAACGCCCTTGAAGTCGCTTTCAGCGCCGATCGGCAGCTGCATGACGACAGCGGTGGCGCCAAGACGAGTCTTGATCATCTCGACCGAGCGGTAGAAGTCCGCACCGGTCTTGTCCATCTTGTTGCAGAAGATCATCCGCGGAACGTTATACTTCTCAGCCTGGCGCCAGACGGTTTCCGTCTGCGGCTCCACGCCGGCGTTGGCGTCGAGCAGCGCGATGGCGCCGTCGAGAACACGCAGCGAACGCTCGACTTCGATGGTGAAGTCGACGTGGCCGGGAGTGTCGATGATGTTGAAGCGGCGCATCTTGCCGTCACGGCCCTTCCAGAAGGTCGTGGTAGCAGCCGAGGTGATCGTGATGCCACGCTCCTGCTCCTGCTCCATCCAGTCCATGGTGGCTGCGCCGTCGTGGACTTCGCCGATCTTGTGCGACTTGCCGGTGTAGTAAAGGATACGCTCGGTGGTCGTGGTCTTGCCGGCGTCGATATGCGCCATGATACCGAAATTACGGTAGTCTTCGATCTTATATTCGCGAGCCATGGTGGACTGCCTTTCGATACCGTTCGGAATTACCAGCGATAATGCGAGAACGCGCGGTTGGCGTCAGCCATCTTGTGCGTATCTTCGCGCTTCTTGACGGCCGAGCCGCGGTTGTTGGACGCATCGAGCAGTTCGCCGGACAGACGGTCGATCATGGTAGTTTCGTTGCGCTTGCGGGCGGCAGCAATCAGCCAGCGAATGGCGAGAGCCTGGCGGCGCTCCGGACGGACATCGACCGGAACCTGGTAGGTCGCACCACCGACGCGGCGCGAGCGGACTTCAACGTGCGGGGCAATGTTGTCGAGCGCAGAATGGAAAACCGAAAGCGGCTCCTGCTTGGACTTACCCTGGACGGCGTCGAACGCACCGTAGACGATGTTTTCAGCAACGGACTTCTTACCATCGAGCATGATGGCATTCATGAACTTGGTCACGACGAGGTCACCGAACTTCGGATCCGGATTGATCTCGCGCTTTTCTGCTTTATGACGTCTGGACATACTTTTTCGTCTCTTCAACCGTTAAGGCGCTTTACCACGCGGAGGACCTCGCGCAGCGCCGGATTATTCAAACCCGAATTACTTCGGACGCTTCGCGCCGTACTTGGAGCGGCGCTGCTTGCGGTTCTTGACACCCTGGGTATCGAGAACGCCGCGGATGATGTGGTAGCGGACACCCGGAAGGTCCTTGACGCGGCCGCCACGGATCATGACGACAGAGTGTTCCTGAAGGTTGTGACCTTCGCCGGGAATATAACCAATGACTTCGAAGCCGTTGGTCAGGCGGATCTTTGCGACCTTACGCAGAGCCGAGTTCGGCTTCTTCGGCGTGGTCGTGTAGACGCGCGTGCAAACGCCGCGCTTCTGCGGGTTCTCCTGGAGAGCGGGAACCTTATTACGCTTTACGTTCGCCTGGCGAGGCTTGCGGATCAGCTGGTTTACGGTAGGCATTCAACCATCCCTTACGTTTATCTCAGTACCCTTGCGGGCTTGAACTCACGCCGTCTCCGGCAATGACGCACACTTTCTGTCAATGCGCAAAATATGGCCCGATCCGCTTCCGCAGATGGACCACAAGGAGCAGAGGACGCATGAAACCATGCGTCATGCGTGCAGCATCATGACTTCAACGTGCGTTTAGAACCTTGTTTGAGGTGAACTTCAGGGCGCGTCGCTCCGAACAGCCAAGCCTCACATGGGATCTGATGGGCGGGGTACTACTGGTTTCCACCCTTCTCGTCAAGGCCGATTAAGAAATAAACTTGGCCACATCACCTTGATATGCGGGCCGAACGCCCTGTTTTCATCCTTCTAGACGCATTCAGGGACGTGCGCCAAGATAAAAACTTGGGCCTTGCAGCAAAAGCGGTTAAGGAATCAGCAATTGCGGCGTTAGGTCCTCTCAGCGGATTCGACAAAGCGAATCTCCAGAACCGAGGACAGGCGATGATCACGACACCTGACAACGACAATAACTTCGACGGGCCTATGATCTTCATCATCATCGGCAAGGGCTACGAGTCCGAGGCCAGCGAAGGCATCGACCTGCACATTCTGCTGAAGGCGCCCGATGACGACACCGCGGTGCGCGAAGCCTTGAACGCCCTTGCCGAGGAGGGCTTCATCGAGGCTGATCTCGATCAGATCGGCATGCTAACCGAAGTTCCGGCGGAAGAGCCGCACGCCTCGGCCTATCAGGGTGCGATTGATGGCGAGGTCGCGATCATCCGGTTCAACTGACGGGAACGCCTTCCCTCCCCCGATCAATCAGAGAATAGCACAAACGAAAACCGCCCGGATCGCTCCGGGCGGTTTTTCAATTCGTGGGCGTCAGCTGCGAATTATTCCGCGGCCGGAGCGTTTTCAGCCATATCCTGCAGCATCGGGGTGGCAACGGCTGCGCCGCTGCCCTTGCGCCGCTCTTCGAGGATCAGCTCGTCGCGCGAGGTGGCGATACGGCGGATCTGGGTCATGGTGCCACCGGTACCGGCCGGAATGAGGCGGCCGACGATGACGTTTTCCTTCAGACCCTGCAGGCCGTCGGTCTTGCCGGCGATCGCAGCTTCCGTCAGCACCTTGGTCGTTTCCTGGAAGGACGCGGCCGAGATGAAGGACGGAGTCTGCAGCGACGCCTTGGTGATGCCGAGAAGGACCGGCTCGCCGCGGGCGGGCTTCTTGCCCTGCTCGATCAGGTGGTCGTTGACGTCTTCGAGCTCGATCCGATCGACATTGTCGCCGACGATATAGGTCGAGTCGCCTGCATCGGTGATCTCCACCTTCTGCAGCATCTGACGGACGATGACCTCGATGTGCTTGTCGTTAATGACCACGCCCTGCAGACGATAGACTTCCTGGATTTCGTTGACGAGGTAGGAAGCCAAAGCCTCTACGCCCTTGATCGCCAGGATGTCGTGCGGAGCCGGGTTACCATCGAGGATATAATCACCCTTTTCGATATAGTCGCCGTCCTGAAGGTGGAAGGGCTTGCCCTTCGGGATCAGGTATTCGACAGGCTCGACACCGTCTTCAGCCGGCTCGATGATGACGCGACGCTTGTTCTTGTAGTCGCGGCCGAGGCGGATCGTACCATCGATCTCTGCGATGATGGCATGGTCTTTCGGACGGCGTGCCTCGAACAGCTCGGCAACGCGCGGCAGACCACCGGTGATGTCCTTGGTCTTGGCGCTTTCGAGCGGCGAACGGGCGAGAACGTCACCTTGGGAGACCTTCGTGCCCGGCTCGACGGACAAAATCGCGTCGACCGACAGCAGGAAGCGAGCGTCGCCACCGCGAGACAGCTTGGCGACATTGCCATTGGCGTCCTTGATGACGATTGCCGGCTTAAGGTCCGAACCGCGTGGTGTCGAACGCCAGTCGATGACCTGGCGCTTGGTGATGCCGGTGGATTCGTCGGTCGCTTCGAGAACCGAGAGGCCGTCGACGAGGTCTTCGAACTGAACGGTACCGGCGACTTCCGTCATCATCGGACGGGTATACGGGTCCCACTCAGCCAGACGCTGCCCGCGCTTGACCTTGTCGCCTTCGTCCACATGCAGCTTCGAACCGTAGGCGACGCGCTGCGAGGAGCGCTCGACGCCGCGCTCGTCCAGAATCTGGACGGTCATGTTACGGCCCATGGCAACGAGGCTGCCTTCGGAGTTGCGCAGAACGTTGCGGTTCTTGATCTGCACCGTACCTTCGTACGAGGCTTCCAGGAACGACTGGTCGACCACGGTTGCCGTACCGCCAAGGTGGAAGGTACGCATGGTGAGCTGGGTTCCCGGCTCGCCGATCGACTGAGCGGCAATGACGCCGACGGCTTCGCCCATGTTGACAGGCGTACCGCGCGCGAGGTCGCGGCCGTAGCAGACCGAGCAGACGCCCGTCTGGATTTCGCAGGTCAGGGCCGAGCGGATGCGGATCGACTGGATACCGGCCTTCTCGATCTCGATGACATCGGGCTCGAGGATCATTTTGCCGGCATCGACGATGCGCTCACCCGTCACCGGATGGTCGATGTCGTCAAGCGCCGTGCGGCCGAGGATACGGGCGCCGAGCGAAGCGACGACCTGGCCCGCATCGACGATGGCGGTCATGGTCAGGCCGGTTTCGGTGCCGCAATCGACGTGCGTAACAATGCAATCCTGCGCGACGTCGACGAGACGGCGGGTCAGGTAGCCGGAGTTGGCGGTCTTCAGGGCGGTGTCTGCCAGACCCTTACGGGCGCCGTGCGTTGAGTTGAAGTACTCGTTGACGGTCAGACCTTCCTTGAAGTTCGAGATAATCGGCGTCTCGATGATTTCACCCGACGGCTTGGCCATGAGGCCGCGCATGCCGCCCAGCTGGCGCATCTGGTTCGGAGAACCGCGGGCGCCGGAATGGCTCATCATGTAGATCGAGTTCATCGGCTTCTGACGGCCGGTGTTCTCGTCGAATTCCACCGCCTTGATGCGCGCCATCATCTCTTCGGCGACCTTTTCGGTCGCCTTGCCCCAGGCGTCGACAACCTTGTTGTACTTTTCGCCCTGCGTGATGAGACCGTCATTGTACTGCTGCTCGTATTCCTTCACCAGGTTTTCGGTGTCGGCAACGATCTTCGCCTTGGTGGCCGGAATGACCATGTCGTCCTTGCCGAACGAAATGCCGGCGCGGCAGGCGTGGGCGAAGCCGAGCTGCATGATGCGGTCGCAGAAGATGACCGTGTCCTTCTGGCCGCAATGGCGGTAGACCGTGTCGATCATCTTGGAGATGTTCTTCTTGGTCATTTCCTGGTTGCAGATGTCGAAGGGAACCTTGCCGTTCTTCGGCAGTAGTTCGCCGATGAGCAGACGGCCAGGCGTCGTCTCATAGATCTTCGAGTAAGGCTTGCCATCCTCGCCAATCGACTTGAAGCGGCCGCGGATCTTGGTGTGCAGCGTGACGACCTTGTTTTCCAGTGCGTGATGCAGCTCGCCGAGATCGGAGAAGGCCATGCCTTCGCCCGGCTCGTTCTGATTCAGGATCGACAGGTAGTAAAGGCCGAGAACCATATCCTGCGAGGGAACGATGATCGGAGCGCCGTTCGCCGGATGCAGGATGTTGTTGGTCGACATCATCAGCACGCGGGCTTCGAGCTGAGCTTCGAGCGACAGCGGCACGTGAACAGCCATCTGGTCGCCATCGAAGTCGGCGTTGAAGGCCGTGCAGACGAGCGGGTGCAGCTGGATGGCCTTGCCTTCGACCAGGGTGGGTTCGAAGGCCTGGATGCCCAGGCGGTGCAGCGTCGGTGCGCGGTTCAGGAGAACCGGATGTTCGCGGATGACCTCGTCGAGGATATCCCAGACCTCAGGCTTTTCCTTCTCGACGAGCTTCTTGGCCTGCTTGACGGTCGAGGAATAACCTTTCGCATCGAGACGGGCATAGATGAAGGGCTTGAAGAGCTCGAGCGCCATCTTCTTCGGAAGACCGCACTGATGCAGCTTCAGCTCCGGACCGGTGACGATAACCGAACGGCCGGAATAGTCGACGCGCTTGCCGAGCAGGTTCTGACGGAAGCGACCCTGTTTGCCCTTCAGCATGTCGGACAGCGACTTCAGCGGACGCTTGTTGGCGCCGGTGATGACGCGGCCGCGGCGGCCGTTATCGAAGAGCGCGTCGACAGATTCCTGCAGCATGCGCTTTTCGTTGCGGATGATGATGCCGGGGGCGCGCAATTCGATCAGGCGCTTCAGACGATTGTTACGGTTGATGACGCGGCGATAGAGATCGTTGAGATCGGACGTCGCGAAACGGCCACCGTCGAGCGGAACGAGCGGGCGCAGATCCGGCGGGATCACCGGAACGACCTTCATGATCATCCATTCCGGGCGGTTGCCAGACTCCATGAAGTTCTCGACGATCTTCAGGCGCTTCATCAGCTTCTTCTGCTTGAGGTCCGACGTGGTGTCGGCAAGCTCGGAACGCAGATCGCCAGCGATCTTTTCCAGGTTCATCGATGCGAGCATCTCATAGATGGCTTCCGCACCGATCATGGCCGTGAACTGGTCTTCGCCGTATTCGTCGACGGCAAGCATGTACTCTTCTTCCGTCAGGAGCTGGTGCTCCTTGAGCGCGGTCAGGCCCGGCTCGGTGACGATATAGTTTTCGAAGTAGAGGACGCGCTCGACATCCTTCAGCGTCATGTCGAGCAGCGTCGAAATGCGCGACGGCAGCGACTTCAAGAACCAGATGTGGGCAACGGGAGCGGCGAGCTCGATATGGCCCATGCGCTCACGGCGAACGCGCGACAGCGTGACTTCGACGCCGCACTTTTCGCAGATGATGCCCTTGTACTTCATTCGCTTGTACTTGCCGCACAGGCATTCGTAGTCCTTGATCGGCCCGAAGATGCGCGCGCAAAACAGACCGTCGCGTTCAGGCTTGAACGTACGGTAGTTGATGGTTTCCGGCTTCTTGATCTCACCGTAGGACCAGGAGAGGATCTTCTCCGGAGACGCGATCGAAATCCGTATGGAATCGAAATTCTGTGCAGGCACCTGCGGATTGAAAAGATTCATGACCTCTTGGTTCATGCCTGTCTCCTTCATGGGCGAAAGCGCCCTTAGCTTGCGAGGTTGGCGGCAAATCCCGGGAGCCGCGCCATCGCTTAAAACGACAATAACCGCAGAATGCGGCAAAAGCGTCCCTGCCCGGCCGACACGTTACGGGGCCTTGGCGGGAACGGTGTGCGCCCTTTTAAGAGCGCACACCCTATCAAGTGGTTACTCGGCGGCGTCCGGCAGCTGACTTGCAGCCTGCAGATCCTCGACCTTGGAGTTCTCCAGCTCGACCGAGAGACCCAGCGAGCGCATTTCCTTGACGAGAACGTTGAAGCTTTCCGGAATGCCCGCCTCGAAGGTGTCGTCGCCACGGACGATCGCCTCGTAGACCTTGGTGCGGCCGGCGACGTCGTCCGACTTCACCGTGAGCATTTCCTGCAGTGTGTAGGCTGCGCCATAAGCTTCGAGCGCCCAGACTTCCATTTCGCCGAAGCGCTGACCGCCGAACTGCGCCTTGCCGCCCAGCGGCTGCTGGGTCACGAGCGAGTAAGGACCGATCGAACGGGCGTGGATCTTGTCGTCGACCAGGTGGTTGAGCTTCAGCATGTAGATGTAGCCCACTGTCACCTGGCGGTCGAACTGCTCGCCGGTACGGCCGTCGTAAAGCGTCGACTGGCCGGTGTCCTTGAGACCTGCCAGACGCAGCATCTCGTTGACATCGCCTTCGTTCGCGCCGTCGAACACCGGCGTTGCAATCGAAACGCCGCGCTTCCACTGATCGGCGAGACGCAGAACGGACTCGTCGTCGAAGTCCTGGACCTGCTCGGCCTTCGGACCGGCACCGACGACATCGCCGATGGTCTTGCGCAGCGGCTCGATGTTGCCGTTCGCCTTATAAGCTTCGATCAGTTCACCGATCTGGCGACCCATGCCGGCGCAAGCCCAACCCAGGTGCGTTTCCAGGATCTGGCCCACGTTCATGCGCGAGGGCACGCCGAGCGGGTTCAGAACGACGTCGACATGCGTGCCGTCTTCGAGGAACGGCATGTCCTCGACAGGCACAATGCGCGAGACCACGCCCTTGTTCCCGTGACGGCCGGCCATCTTGTCGCCCGGCTGGATCTTACGCTTCACGGCGACGAAGACCTTGACCATCTTCATGACGCCCGGAGGCATTTCATCGCCGCGCTGAACCTTCTCGACCTTATCCATGAAGCGCTGTTCAAGGCGCGACTTGGACTCGTCGTACTGGCCGCGGAGCGCTTCGAGTTCGCTCTGGACCTTCTCGTCCTCGACGGCGAACATCCACCACTGCGAGCGGGGATATTCGGAGACGACGGCGTTCGAAAGTTCGGTACCCTTCTTGAAGCCCTTCGGGCCGGCAATCGAGACTTGGCCGCGCAGCATGTCGATCAGACGACCATAGACGTTACGGTCGAGGATCGCCTGCTCGTCGTCGCGGTCCTTTGCGAGACGCTCGATCTCTTCGCGTTCGATCGCCATCGCGCGCTCGTCCTTCTCGACGCCATGGCGGTTGAAGACACGGACTTCGACGATCGTACCGTAGGTGCCGGGCGGCATGCGCATGGACGTGTCGCGCACGTCGGAGGCCTTTTCGCCGAAGATGGCGCGCAGAAGCTTTTCTTCCGGCGTCATCGGGCTTTCGCCCTTCGGCGTGATCTTGCCGACGAGGATATCACCTGGCTGAACCTCGGCGCCGATGTAGACGATGCCGGCTTCGTCGAGGTTCTTCAGCGCTTCTTCCGAAACGTTCGGGATATCGCGGGTAATTTCCTCCGGGCCAAGCTTGGTGTCGCGCGCCATCACTTCGAATTCCTCGATGTGGATGGAGGTGAACACGTCGTCGGCAACGATGCGCTCGGAGAGCAGGATCGAGTCTTCGTAGTTGTAGCCGTTCCAGGGCATGAACGCGACGAGCGCGTTGCGGCCGAGCGCCAGGTCGCCGAGATCGGTCGATGGGCCATCGGCGAGAATGTCGCCGCGGTTGACGACGTCACCTACGGTGACCAGCGGACGCTGGTTGACGCAGGTGTTCTGGTTCGAACGCTGGAACTTCTGCAGCCGGTAGATATCGACGCCGGACTTGCCGGCTTCGAGGTCTTCCGTGGCGCGGATAACGATACGCGTCGCGTCGACCTGGTCGACCACGCCGCCGCGGCGGGCACCGATAGCGGCACCGGAGTCACGCGCGACGACCGGCTCCATGCCGGTGCCGACGAACGGCGCTTCGGCACGCAGCAGCGGTACGGCCTGACGCTGCATGTTCGAGCCCATGAGGGCGCGGTTGGCGTCGTCATTTTCCAGGAACGGAATGAGCGCTGCGGCAACCGAAACAACCTGCTTCGGCGAAACGTCCATCAGGTTCATGCTGTCGCGGGGCGCGAGCATAACTTCACCCGCGTGACGGCAGACGACGAATTCGTCGACGAAAGAACCATCGGCGTTGAGCTCGGCGTTGGCCTGGGCGACGTAATACTTCGCCTCTTCCATGGCGGAGAGGTAGAGCACGTCGTTCGTCACCTTGCCGTCGACGATGCGGCGGTACGGGCTTTCGATGAAGCCGTATTTGTTGACGCGGGCAAAGGTCGCAAGCGAGTTGATCAGACCGATGTTCGGGCCTTCCGGCGTTTCGATCGGGCAGATGCGGCCGTAATGGGTCGGATGCACGTCGCGGACTTCGAAGCCGGCGCGCTCGCGGGTCAGACCGCCCGGGCCAAGGGCCGAAAGACGGCGCTTGTGGGTGATTTCCGAGAGCGGGTTGACCTGATCCATGAACTGCGAGAGCTGCGAGGAACCGAAGAATTCGCGGACGGCTGCGGCAGCCGGCTTGGCGTTGATCAGGTCCTGCGGCATGACCGTGTCGATCTCGATCGAGGACATGCGTTCCTTGATCGCGCGCTCCATGCGGAGCAGGCCGAGACGATACTGGTTCTCCATCAACTCGCCGACCGAGCGGACGCGACGGTTGCCGAGGTTATCGATGTCGTCGATCTCGCCCTTGCCGTCACGCAGTTCGACCAGCATCTTGACCACAGCCAGGATGTCATCCTTGCGCAGGATGCGAACGGTGTCCTCTACGTTGAGATCGAGACGCATGTTCATCTTGACGCGGCCGACGGCGGAGAGGTCGTAACGCTCCGCGTCGAAGAACAGCGAGTTGAACATGGCTTCGGCCGATTCCATCGTCGGCGGTTCACCCGGGCGCATGACGCGATAGATGTCGAACAGAGCATCCTGACGGTTCTCGTTCTTGTCTGCAGCAAGCGTGTTACGGATATAGGCGCCGACATTGATGTGGTCGATGCCGAGAACCGGGATCTCGTCGAAACCGTTCGCGAGGATAACGGCAAGCGTCTTCTCGTCGATCTCGTCGCCGGCCTCGAGATAGATCTCACCCGTCGAGTAGTTGACGATATCTTCGGCGAGGTAGTTGCCGTAAAGGTCGTCGTCACCGGCCTTCAAGGCCTTCAGGCCCTTCTCCGAGAGCTGGCGCAGCAGACGCGGGGTCAGCTTCTTGCCGGCTTCCACGACGACTTCGCCAGTATCGGCGTCGATCATGTCGGTGATCGCCTTGGCGCCCTTGAGCGTTTCCGGCTTGAAGGGAATGCGCCAGCCTTCGCCGTCGCGCTTGTAGAGCGACTTCGTGTAGAAGGTGTCGAGGATTTCCTCGCCGTCCATGCCGAGCGCCATCAGGAGCGACGTGACGGGGATCTTACGGCGGCGATCGATACGGGCGTAGACGATGTCCTTGGCGTCGAATTCGATATCGAGCCAGGAGCCGCGATAGGGAATGACGCGGGCAGCAAAGAGCAGCTTGCCGGAAGAATGGCTCTTGCCCTTGTCATGGTCGAAGAAGACGCCTGGCGAACGGTGCATCTGCGAGACGATGACACGCTCGGTGCCGTTGACGATGAACGTGCCGTTGTTGGTCATGAGCGGCATGTCGCCCATGTAGACGGATTGTTCCTTGATGTCCTTGATCGACTTCGCACCGGTATCTTCGTCGATATCGAACACGATGAGACGGAGAGTGACCTTCAGCGGCGCGGCATAGGTCAGGTCGCGCTGGCGGCACTCGTCAACGTCGAACTTCGGCGGCTCGAATTCATAGGACACGAACTCCAGCATCGAGGCGCCGGAGAAGTCGGTGATCGGGAAAACGGACTTAAAGACAGCCTGAAGGCCTTCGTCGGGGCGACCGCCCTTCGGCTCTTCAACCATCAGAAACTGGTCGTAGGACGCCTTCTGAACCTCAATGAGGTTCGGCATTTCTGCGACTTCGGGGATCTTACCAAAAAACTTGCGTACGCGCCTGCGACCATTGAACGAAAGGGTCTGAGCCATCGTCGCTCCTTCAAAAATTGCATCCGGGCCTGCAACGGACGGGAACCGATGGCCAGTCGACCCCGCCGATCAATGAGTAGTTCAACCTCGTCCCACCTCCCGAAACGGCCAGGCCGGATTGCCTTGGCGCTTCGGTTCGAGACCATGCTCTTGAAGAACCCATTACCCAAAAGCCGTTTTCACGCGGCTTTTGGGTAATTCGTTCAGAAAAACGGCAAATGGGAGGCAGTAAATGCCGCCTCCCACGTGCAGTTCAAGATTACTTGACGTCGGCCTTTGCGCCTGCGTCTTCAAGCTTCTTCTTGATGTCGGCAGCTTCAGCCTTGGAAACGCCTTCCTTGACAGCCTTCGGAGCGCCTTCGACGAGGTCCTTGGCTTCCTTGAGGCCGAGGCCGGTGATGGCGCGGACTTCCTTGATGACATTGATCTTGTTGGCGCCAGCATCCGTGAGGATGACGTCAAACTCAGTCTTTTCTTCTTCAGCCGGAGCAGCTGCGCCGCCTGCAGCGCCACCAACGGCAGCAACAGCTACCGGAGCAGCGGCGGAAACGCCCCACTTTTCTTCGAGAAGCTTCGACAGTTCTGCAGCTTCCAGAACGGTCAGCGAGGAGAGGTCTTCAACGATCTTTGCGAGATCAGCCATTTTCTAGTTCCTTTTGTTCGGTTCGAACTGTTGAGTATGTACAGCGAAAAACCGCCTTAAGCGGCTTCGTCCTTCTTGGCGTAGGCCGAGAACACGCGAGCAAGCTGGCTTGCCGGTGCTGCAACAACGCCTGCAATGCGGGTAGCCGGGGTCTGGATCATGCCCAGCAGCTTCGCACGCAGTTCGTCCAGCGAAGGCAGGGTCGCGAGCGACTTGACACCTTCGGCGTTCAGCGTTGTCGTGCCCATGGCGCCGCCGAGAACCACGATCTTGTCGTTGGTCTTGGCGAAATCCATGACGACCTTCGGAGCGGTGATCGGATCATTGCTGTAAGCAATGAGGGTCTGACCCTTGAAGAGATTGGAAATCCCTTCCGCTTCCGTACCCTGAAGGGCAATTTTGGCCAGGCGGTTCTTCGCGACTTTGACGGTGCCGCCAGCAGCGCGCATCTTCGAACGAAAATCGTTCATCTGTGCGACTGTAGCACCAGCATAGTGGGCCACGACAACCGAGCCCGAAGCCTTGAAGACTTCGTTCAGTTCCGTGACGAATTCGCGTTTTTCCGCTCTTTCCACTGCCTATCTCCAGTTGGCGGGACCATTTGAACGGCCCCACCGGGTTGCCTTTTGCCCCTTGGGATCAAAAGCGATCCCAAGCGACGCTTGAGGATCCTGTCCCCTCGCGCTCCGCGCCAATCAAGGCTAAAGAGGCACAAGGCATCCAAGGCTCGAACCGAGTTCCTAGAAGCGAACTTCTTGCAATTCGGGTCTTACCCGTCTCATGCAGGCCAAGTGATTAAGGGAAAACCACCTGCAATCTCGGACAGGATTCCGGATTTCTCCGGAATATTCCGGCCCCTTGCGAGGCCGGAAATTCAGTCGCCGGGCGCAAGCCCGACCATAAACTTATGCAGTCGGAGCCGCGGTGACCGAGCCAACTTCGATCTTGACGCCCGGGCCCATGGTCGAGGAAATCGCCACGCGCTTGACATAGTTGCCCTTGGCGCCAGCCGGCTTCGCCTTGATGACGGCGTCAGCAAAGGCCCGGATGTTTTCTTCCAGAGCCTTGGCGTCGAAAGAGGCCTTGCCGATGCCGGCGTGAACGATGCCAGCCTTTTCGACGCGGAACTCGACGGCGCCACCCTTGGAAGCCTTGACGGCTCCGGCGACGTCCATGGTGACGGTGCCAACCTTCGGGTTCGGCATCATGCCGCGCGGGCCGAGAACCTTACCGAGACGACCGACGAGCGGCATCATGTCGGGGGTGGCGATGCAGCGATCGAATTCGATCTTGCCGCCCTGGACGATTTCGACGAGGTCTTCAGCGCCAACAACATCGGCACCGGCAGCCTTGGCTTCGTCAGCCTTGGCGCCACGAGCGAAGACGGCGACGCGAACCGTACGGCCCGTGCCGTTCGGCAGGTTGACGACGCCGCGAACCATCTGGTCCGCATGGCGGGGGTCAACGCCCAGGTTCATCGAAACTTCGATGGTTTCATCGAATTTCGCGGTAGCCCGCTCCTTGACCATGCCGATGGCCTGGGTCAGAGCGTAGAGCTTGGTGGGATCAACACCTTCGTTGATCTTGCGTGTGCGCTTACCAGCCATGATCTTAACCCACCACTTCCAGGCCCATGGCGCGGGCAGAGCCCTCGATCATCGCCATTGCGCCTTCGATATCCGCTGCATTCAGGTCCTTCATCTTGGCTTCTGCGATCGTCTTGATCTGAGCCTTGGTGAGGGAGCCGGCCTTGGGGCCCTTGCCGGGCGTCTTGGAACCGGAGGTGATCTTTGCTTCCTTCTTCAGCCAATAGCTGACCGGCGGCTGCTTCATCGCGAAGGTGAAGGACTTGTCCTGGTAATAGGTGATGACGACCGGGATCGGCATACCCTTTTCCATTTCCTGCGTGGCGGCATTGAACGCCTTGCAGAATTCCATGATGTTAATACCACGCTGACCAAGCGCCGGACCAATCGGCGGGGACGGGTTTGCCGATCCTGCCTTGACCTGAAGCTTGAGCTGGCCTGCAACTTTCTTAGCCATATCTCTCTGCCTTTCATGAACGGCCGGTCGCCCGGCCCGTGATGCCGGATCGCTCCGGCGGCTGCGGTTGCGTGGTGCGGATCATTGAGGCCCGGCTAAGACCCCTCACCTTCCACGCGGATGCGGACCAGGTCCGCTGGAAGCAGGTCACAAGGACCAGCCTCCAATCTCCAGCGATCAGACCTTCTCGACCTGCGCGTATTCCAGTTCGACCGGCGTTGCACGGCCAAAGATCGACACTTCCACCTTCAGGCGTGAACGCTCTTCATCCACATCCTGAACCGTGCCATTGAACGAGGCGAAGGGGCCGTCGGAAACGCGGACCTGCTCGCCGATCTCGAATGTAACGGATGCCTTCGGCCGCTCGACGCCTTCCTGAACCTGGCCGAGAATGCGCTCGGCTTCATAATCGGGAATCGGAACAGGCTTATTGTCGGAGCCGAGGAAACCCGTGACCTTCGGTGTATTCTTGATCAGATGGTAAGCCTCGTCCGTCAGATTGGCGCGGACCAGGACATAACCCGGGAAGAACTTGCGCTCGCTATCGACCTTGCGGCCGCGACGCACTTCCACAACCTTTTCGGTCGGCACGAGGATCTTCTCGAACAGGTGCTCAAGCCCCTTCTGGCGAGCCTTGTTCTCGATGTCTTCAGCCACCTTCTTTTCAAAATTCGAGTACGCGTGGACGATGTACCAACGTGCCGCCATTTTCATCTCCACCCGTATCAGTTGCCGATATTGAGCACGAAGCTCAGGACCCAGCCGATCAACTGGTCAGCGGCAAAGAAAAACAGCGCGGCAAAAACCACCATCACCAGCACCATAACCGTCGAGATCATCGTCTCGCGGCGCGACGGCCATGTGACCTTGGACGTCTCGGAGCGGACCTGCTGCAGAAACGCAAATGGATTGGATTTGGATGCCATCGACTGCCCACGCAATTACGGCGCGTAAAGCTGAAACTATCAGCCCCACGCACCGCGTGTCTGTTGAACCCTAAATAAACACCGATTTCCGAATACACAAGAGGGAAACCGAAGTTTAACGAAATTACTTGCCACCGATCGATCCCCGGCCGGATTGCCGCGAGCACCGCCGCGCTGTCCGCATCAGGGAAGATGGCAGGGGCAGAGGGGCTCGAACCCCCGACCTGCGGTTTTGGAGACCGCCGCTCTACCAACTGAGCTATACCCCTTCATGCCTATCCTTCAGCGCCCGGGCCAAGGCCCGCAAATCGCTGCCGAAATGCATGGCGCTCCCTTTAAGACGGCGGCAGCGGATTGGCAAGCACGATTTTCGATTTTCAAAGCCCTTATGCGCATTGAAAGCGTCCGGCTTTCAAGCGCGTGGCCGGAAAGCCTTCAGACACTCACATATTTCCGCCAGTCGTGTTCTTCCTTGAACCCCAGCACTTCCCGGATCTTGCGGTTCGAAAGCAGCCCTTCATATTCACCGATCTCGCGGGTGAAGGGCACGTTCGGAAAGAATCGCTTTGCAAGCTCCCTCGAGGGCGTATTGGCCGAAACGGTGTCGTTAGCGGCATTGAAGACCTGGTAACCGAGCCCGTCCTTCTCGATGCAGAGATGGCAGATCTGCCCGAGGTCGCGAGCATCGATATAGCTCCAGGCGATGCGCTTGCGCATCTCGGGATGGGCAAAATAGGTGGGGAACCTCTCGTATTCGTGCGGCTCGATAACGTTGCCGATTCGCAGCGCATAGATGTCGAAGCCCGACCTTTCGGCAAAGGCGCGCGCCGTCTTTTCGTTGACCACTTTGGAAAGCCCGTAGGAATCCATCGGATTGACATCGTAATCCTCCTCCAGCGGAAACTGGTGGAAATCGCGATGACCTTCTGCGAAGCAGACGCCGTAGGTCGTCTCGCTCGACGCGACGATGATCTTCCGGATGTCGAGCTTCACCGCCGCCTCGATGACATTGTAGGTGCCCATCGTGTTGATGCGGAAGGTCTCGTTGTCGGGCTTGATCAGGATGCGCGGAATGGCGGCGAAATGCACGACGGCATCGAAGGGCTGAACGCCCCTGCCCGCGTCGAGATCGGGAAAATCGCGATGCATCGACAGCGCATTGAAGACCTGGCCGCTATCAGTGATGTCGGCGATGAGATTGGTGACGCCGGGGCTGTCCAGCGGCACGAGATCGAGGTTGTGAACCTCGTAGCCTGATTTGACGAGCCACGGCACGGCGTGGCGACCTGCCTTGCCGGAACCGCCTGTGAATAGAATCCGCTTCTTCATGGAAATGTCCTCCGCATCATGAAACCGGAGGCATAGTTAGACGCTTCCGCGCGAAGAGCAAGCGAGCGTCCTGCAAGGGGTTTAACCCCGCCGCGCCAGGAGCACCCGATCCGGGAGCACCTGGCCAATTATTGCCCTATCACCGCAGCCCCTGCGATGAGCTGGAAGCACGTCACTTGACGATGCTTACCTCATCCACCTGCACTCCGGCCGACTGAACGACCTCTTGTGGAATCGCAGCGATGAAAAACATCGTGAAAACATACATTGCGAATATCGTCGCAACGAATGTGGCCTTTGGAATCATCCCGACTCTCCTCTTTACAATAAAGAGTCTGGACTAAAATGAGCCAACCACAACCGCTTTCTGAACGTGAGATGAACAAAATACTGTGACGGGCATTTTTAACGATATTTTTACAACACCTGTTAAACCGCTCGGATCAATCAAAAACGAAAAACCCCGCTGTTTCCAGCGGGGTCTCCGTGACTGTGGATAACCTGAAAGGTTACTCGACGATCGAAGCGACGATACCTGCGCCGACGGTGCGGCCGCCTTCGCGGATCGCGAAGCGCAGCTTTTCTTCCATCGCGATCGGAACGATCAGCTCGACGTCAACCGTGACGTTGTCGCCCGGCATGACCATTTCCGTGCCTTCCGGCAGCGTCACGATGCCGGTAACGTCGGTCGTGCGGAAGTAGAACTGCGGACGGTAGTTGGTGAAGAACGGCGTATGACGGCCGCCTTCTTCCTTCGTCAGGATGTAGGCTTCTGCCTTGAACTTCTTGTGCGGCTTGACAGAGCCCGGCTTGCACAGGATCTGACCACGCTCGACACCGTCACGGTTAACACCGCGGATCAGCGCGCCGATGTTGTCGCCAGCCTGGCCCTGGTCGAGCAGCTTGCGGAACATTTCAACGCCGGTCACCGTCGTCTTCGACGTCGGACGGATGCCGACGATCTCGACTTCTTCACCAACCTTGACGATGCCACGCTCGACGCGGCCGGTCACCACAGTACCACGGCCCGAGATCGAGAACACGTCTTCGATCGGCATCAGGAACGGCTGGTCAACCGGACGCTCAGGCGTCGGGATATAGGAGTCAACCGCAGCCATCAGTTCGCGGATCGCGTCTTCGCCGATCTTCTTGTCCGAATCTTCAAGAGCAGCAAGCGCCGAACCCTTGACTACCGGAATGTCGTCGCCCGGGAAGTCGTAGGACGACAGAAGCTCGCGAACCTCAAGCTCAACAAGCTCGAGAAGCTCGGCGTCGTCAACCTGGTCGACCTTGTTCAGGAACACAACGATCGCCGGAACGCCGACCTGGCGGGCCAGCAGGATGTGTTCACGCGTCTGCGGCATCGGGCCGTCAGCAGCCGAGCAAACCAGGATCGCGCCGTCCATCTGCGCTGCACCGGTGATCATGTTCTTAACGTAGTCGGCATGGCCGGGGCAGTCGACGTGCGCGTAGTGGCGGTTCGGGGTCTCATACTCAACGTGCGCCGTCGAGATCGTGATGCCGCGCGCCTTCTCTTCCGGAGCCGCGTCGATCTGGTCATACGCCTTGAACTCACCGAAGTACTTCGTGATCGCTGCCGTCAGAGACGTCTTGCCGTGGTCAACGTGGCCGATCGTGCCAATGTTGACGTGCGGCTTGTTGCGCTCAAACTTACTCTTTGCCATTTGAATGCTTCCTGTGAACGAAATGGTGGCCCCGGCGAACCGGTTTAGTGCCGCCGTTTAAGGCTTTCGGCGAAATTGCGCAAGACCTAATTACAGACGCCAATCTTGGCGTGACAGCGCATATGGGAGACAATTCGCCGCCTGCAAGGCGATTCGCCTCGGCCCTTCCAAAATTCGCTGGAATCTTAGAGAAAATCGAATGCATCGCCAAGAATGACCCGCAGCCGCCGGCATTGAAACCCCTTGCCTGCGGCAACAGGGGCCAGCCTTACCCGTGCGGCTGGAAAACGTCGCTCGTGACGATTGCGGCTGCGATCGCATCAGCTGACTTTACAGGGGGGACTGGAGCGGGTAGCGGGAATCGAACCCGCGTATTCAGCTTGGAAGGCTGCTGCTCTACCATTGAGCTATACCCGCGGGATGGTCAGATCCGATGACGAATGGTGGAGAGAGTTGGATTTGAACCAACGTAGGCTGAGCCAACGGATTTACAGTCCGTCCCCTTTAACCACTCGGGCATCTCTCCAGTTTTCGTCCGGATCTTGAAGACCAAGTTCGTCAGACTTCGAAGCGTTGCCGCCCGTCGTCTGCGCCGCGTATATGACCGGAGCATTTCCGTCTGTCAACACGATGACAATGGAAAAAACACGAAAAATTTCATTCACTGCCGAAAGCCGGCACATGAAAGAAAGCCTATGCGGCAGCGAACGCCATGGCTATAAAGCCGCATGAGCAAAGACAACAAATCCGGCGGCAAGGCCGCGTCAGACCCATCAGCCAAGGATACGCACTACGCCAATCTGAGGCGTGCGCACCGTGACGCCAAGCGCGAACGCGGGGAGATTCCGACGCCCCAGCCACAGAAGCGCAGGCGTGGAGCCGAGGACTGGAAGCCGCCGGCGCTCGCGCCCGACCAAGTGTATCTATACGGCCTGCATACGGTGCGCGCCGCCCTCGACAATCCAGAGCGCAAGAAGATCAAGCTGTTTACGACCCAGAATGCGCTCGCGCGTCTGGAAATCGATGTCGATACGCTCGGCATTCCCTTCGAAATCGTCCCGCCGCACGAGATCGACAAGGTGCTGGGTCCCGACGCTATCCATCAGGGCGTCATGCTTGAAACACGGCCGCTACCGACGCGCCGGCTCGAGGCGCTAAAGGACAGCCCTCTCCTGCTGGTGCTCGACCAAGTCACCGATCCGCACAATGTCGGCGCGATCATGCGCTCGGCAGTTGCCTTCAATGCCGGTGCCGTTATCACCACCCAGAGACATAGCCCGACCGAGTCAGGCGTGCTCGCCAAATCCGCCTCGGGTGCTCTGGAGCTGATACCTTATATACAGATCACCAATCTCGCCGATGCGATCGGTGAGTTGCACAAGCTCGGCTTTTCCACGATCGGCCTCGATTCGGAAGGGCCGGCGCCGCTCGAAAGCACCTTCTCAGGCGACAAGGTGGCGCTGGTGCTCGGCTCGGAGGGCAAGGGGCTGAGGCAGAAGACGCGCGAAACCGTTAGCGCGCTTGCCCGCCTTGACATGCCCGGCGCAATCAAATCGCTGAACGTTTCCAATGCCGCGGCAATCGCGCTTTATGCGGCGCGGCTCTACCTCAAGCCGGAGTCCGGCGCAAAGGCTGCGCGCTGATCGCGACGCAAGGCTAGAGCCGGGAAAAAGCCAGTTCTGCCTTGGAATGACCTTCTGGAGCTTTATGATCGGGCAGTGATCGATCGTAGCGACCGGTCACAAGCAAGAAGGAGGATTCCTATATGGCCATTCGACCGCTGATTTTCGGTATCCTCTTCATTGCGGCGTTGGTGGGAATCATCCTCAGCATCATCTGGGTGGACACGTCGCATCCCGTCCGCCAGCCCGACCCCCTGTCGCCGACGACGCCCGGCCCCGCGACGCCGGGACCGGTGCAATAGGCCAAGAGGAACGCGGACGACGATTGCGCGTTAATCCCCAGCCGAACGAGGATTAAACGCTTATGCGCATAATGATCGCCATCGTCGCCGTCATGGTCGCCTCTGTGCTCAGCATCGCGATGATGTCACCTTCCGGTGCCGGACAGACCGGCAATGGCGACAGGATTGAGGCGAGAGTCAACGAACCCGTCGCGCATTGAGCCGAACGCCTTATGCTCAGCTGCGGTATAGCCGCGGCATGTCGCGATCGTAACGGCGCCACTCGCGGCGCTCTTCCCAGCGCTCTGCACGCCATGGCCGCCAATGGCGGCGTTCATAACGCCATTCGGATCGGCGCCAATCGCGGCGATCGCCCCAGTCACGATCACCGCGCCAGTCACGGTCGTCTCGCCAACTGTCGTGTCGCCAGCTGTCATGAACCTGGACGATACCGTTTTGCGCGGAGACCGGCGGCCGGCCGACGGGCATGGTTGCGGCAGGCGCAAAGGCCGCAAAGGCCGCACCGAGGGAAATGGCTGCGGTCAGAAAAGCGCGAACTTCATGGCTGTTTCCTCATTGACGATGAGGAGACACTGCGCCGCAGCGGCTGAATTGCTGCTGAAGCAATCCTTCAGGCAGGTTCATCAAGGAAAACGCGCCGGTCGCGCAAAGAGGGATGGTGCCCCCGGCAGGGTTCGAACCCGCGACCCCCTGATTACAAATCAGGTGCTCTACCAACTGAGCTACAAGGGCAATAGCTGCCCAACTAACAGATTCTGCGATCCTGTAAAGGGAAATCCGTGCCGGCGCAGGCAGGTCGGCGTATCCAAAACGCCTTCTCATGCAAAACGGCCTTGTCGCAACTGCCATTTATCCTTTAGCTAGAGCAGCTTCACAAAGGGCATTGCATGGGCCGTTCATTCCAGACGCTTTCCTTTATCGCTTCGCCGACGATGGAGGCGCTCGCAGCGCGCGAAGAGCTGATTCGCATCTACGGCGACGTGCCGGAAGACCAGGCTGATGTCATTGTCGCGCTGGGCGGCGATGGCTTCATGCTGCAGACGCTGCACAGCACTATGAATTCGGGCAAGCTGGTCTACGGCATGAATCGCGGCTCGGTCGGCTTCCTGATGAACGATTACAGCACCGAACGGCTTCAGGAGCGTATCTGCGTCGCCGTCGAAAACGCCTTCCGTCCCTTGAAGATGACGACGGCCAACGCCGATGGTACCAGTTCCACGGCGCTCGCCATCAACGAGGTCTATCTTTTCCGCCAGTCTTATCAGGCTGCCAATCTGAGGGTCGTGGTCGACGGGCGCGTGCGTCTGGAGGAACTGATCTGCGATGGGCTGATGGTGGCCACCCCTGCCGGATCGACGGCCTATAATCTTTCCGCCCATGGGCCGATCCTGCCGCTCGAGGCGCCACTGCTTGCCATGACGCCGGTCAGCGCTTTCAGGCCGCGCCGCTGGAGGGGCGCCCTGCTTCCGAACAAGGTGACTGTCGATATCGACGTGCTCGAGCCGGTGAAGCGGCCGGTGAATGCGGTGGCAGACAATACGGAAGTCAAATCCGTGTTGCATGTCCGCATCGCCCAGTCGGAGCATATGACGGCGCGTATCCTCTCCGATCCGGACCGCTCCTGGTCCGACCGTATTCTCGCCGAGCAGTTCAAGGATTGATATGATAGCAATGCGCCTGACATTGATGACCGCGATTTTCCTCGTCGGATGCTTCGCCGCGATCGCCGCTCCCGCGCAGGATGCAATCCTGCCGGCTTCTGTGATTTTCGCGACCAGCACCGGCTACTGGGAGGACGACGGGAATGCGCCGGCCGTCGAGCGGGCGCCCGCTGCTGCTGAGAGCGTTTCCGACCCTGAGGGGAAGCGCCACGGCTACTATAAGCTCTTTGCCGTGCGTCAGCCGGACAGGACGTCGAAAGTCTATCTGCAGCAGGTCGCCCAGACCGAGACCGGTCCGGCGATTGCCTCAACCGTCGAGCTGCAGGAGATCAGCGATCTGAAGCCTTACGTGACCGATATCCGCCCGGAAAATTCGCGCGGCGTCATCAAGCAACCCGGCCTCTTCGCCACAATCTATCTGAAGACCGATCCTGCGGCCGAGCCGGATGGCTGGACCGTGCTGATCGACGAACTCGGTGACATCACCATCGAGAAAGCGACCAATTAAGCAGTGAGACGCTGTTCGCACAGGCGGCAATGATGAAACTCGGCTTTCGCGAGGGCGTCCTATACGACGACCAAAGACCGAATTGGGACGCAGCCGGTCCAAGGCCGGTCCGCTGGTCGCTGTGGTATCCGGCCGCCGATGACGTGCGGGAATGCGATATCCAGGAAAGAAGCTGGTTTCGGAAGGCGGCGGTCGCTCGCGACGCACCGATCCGGCCCTCGGGCAGGCCTTATCCCCTCGTCCTTCTGTCACACGGCACCGGCGGATCGGCGGCAGGGCTGGAATGGCTGGCGCGGCGCCTCGTCGATCGCGGATTTGCGGCGCTCGGCGTCGACCATCACGGCAATACAAGCAACGAGCCCTATCGTGCCGAAGGTTTTGCCTGTCTCTGGGAACGGGCGCCGGACCTGAGCTTGATGCTCGACCGCTGTGACGATTGGCTCGGCGATCTTGCGGGTGGGATCGATGCGGACCGTGCATTCGCGGCCGGATTTTCGGCCGGAGCCTATAGCGTGACGCTGCTTCTCGGCGCTATCGCCCAGTTCTCGCAGTTCGAACCGTCAAGGCTGAAGCCTGGGGGTCCGCGAGGGCCAAGGGAATTTCCCGACCTCGCCGATCATATCCCCTCATTGCTTCGCACCAGCGATGTGTTTCGCGAATCATGGTCCCGGATGTCACGATCCTATCGGGACGACAGGATCACAGCGGCGGTTCTCTGCGCGCCCGGCCGCTCCGTACTCGGCTTCGGGGAGGAAAGCCTGAAGATTGTCGGGGCGCCCACTCTTATCCTTGTCGGCGACGCCGACAAGGCGGCACCGGCCGAGGAATGCTCTTCGTGGCTTCATCACCGGTTGACCCGTAGCGTCCTGAGAATCTTCGGAGGCGGCTTCGGGCATTATGTTTTTGTGCCCGAGGGCACACGGCTCGGCCTTGCCTTTGCGGCCGAGCTCTTCACCGATCCGCCGGGCATCAAGCGGGCGGCCGTTCATGACGAGATTGCCGACCTATCGGCAGCGCTGTTTCATCATGGCGACGTCGGCGCGATAGCCTGAACAAAAGAAAAGCCCCGTTTCCAGAGCTTTTCTGATTTCCATAATGCTGACTATCAGTCGACATCTTCGACGACGGCATCGGCGGCGCCGCTGATGCGATGGGCAAGTGCAGCTTCCATGAACTCGTTCAGATCGCCGTCGAGCACGTCGTCCGGAGCGGTGCTGGCGACGCCGGTACGCAGGTCCTTGACCAGCTGGTAAGGCTGCAACACGTAGGAGCGGATCTGGTGACCCCAACCGATATCCGTCTTGGAAGCGGCTTCGGCGTTCGCGGCCTCTTCTCGCTTCTTCAACTCTGCTTCGTACATCCGGGCACGCAGCATTTCCCACGCCTTGGCGCGGTTCTTGTGCTGCGAACGTTCCTGCTGGCAGGCCACCACAATCCCGGTCGGGATGTGGGTGATGCGCACGGCCGAGTCCGTCGTGTTGACGTGCTGGCCGCCAGCACCGGACGAACGATAGGTGTCGATGCGGCAATCGCTTTCGTTGATCTCGATGTTGATCGAGTCGTCGACGACCGGATAAACCCAGATCGATGAGAAGGACGTATGGCGACGCGCATTGCTGTCATAGGGCGAAATGCGCACCAGACGATGCACGCCCGATTCCGTTTTCAGCCAGCCATACGCGTTGTGGCCCTTGACGAGCAGCGTCGCGGACTTGATCCCCGCCTCTTCGCCGTCATGGACTTCGAGAAGTTCGACCTTGAAGCGCTGGCGTTCCGCCCAGCGGGTGTACATGCGCAAAAGCATGTTCGCCCAATCCTGGCTTTCGGTGCCGCCGGCGCCCGAATGAACTTCGAGATAGGTGTCGTTGGCATCGGCCTCGCCGGACAGCATCGCCTCCACCTGGCGGCGCGCGGCCTCGGTCTTCAAAGCCTTCAAGGCATCCTCGGCCTCTTTGACGATGCCTTCGTCGCCTTCTTCCTCGCCGAGTTCGACCAGCTCGACATTGTCTTTCAGCTGCTGTTCGAGCTGCCGGACGCCGTTGACGCCGTCATCGAGCTGCTGGCGCTCGCGCATCAGTTTCTGCGCTTCGGCAGCGTCGTTCCAGAGGTTCGGATCCTCTGCCTTGTTGTTCAACCAGTCCAGTCGCCTTATCGCCTGGTCCCAGTCAAAGATGCCTCCTCAGCAGGGTGATAGCCTGCTTGGTTTCATCGACCACGTTTTCGATTTCCGCTCGCATTTTCCGCTTCTCTGTCTCGGTCTTCTCAAGTGCTGGTGACATAGAGACGCCCGCCGCGGATGTAAAGGGCCGCGGCGGGCGTTCAAAAATTCAGATCTCGGTCAGAACAGACCGGGCGTGCCGGTCTGGACGGCCTGGTTGGCCTGCGGCGAGGTCTTCAGGATCTCCTCCGGGGCCATGGTGCTGTCCATGCCGATGACGGAGAAGCTGTCGGCCGGGCCGGTGCCGGGTTTGAAGGCCTCGACGATGGTGTTCGGATCGCCGTCGGCGGCTGCCATGCCGGTCTTGCGGTCGATCGGGATCAGGTTCATGCCTGATGGAATGACGAACTTCGATTCCGGCATGTCCTTGACGGCGGTCTGCATGAATTCGTTGAAAATCGGGGCGGAGAGACCGCCGCCCGTACCGCCGCGGCCAAGCGGCGCCGGTGTATCGAAACCCATATAGAGGCCGGCGACCAGATCCGGCGTGAAACCGACGAACCAGGCATCTTTCTCGTCATTGGTGGTGCCGGTCTTTCCGGCGACGTCACGGCCGCCGAGATCGATCTTGCCTGCGGCGGTGCCGCGCTGGATGACGCCCTGCATCATCGAGGTGATCTGGTAGGCGGTCATCGGGTCGAGAACGGTTTCGCGGTTGTCGACGACATTAGGCTCTTCCTGGTTCTGCCAGTCGCCGGCATTGCAGCCCTCGCACAGGCGCTCCTCATGCTTGAAGATCGTCTTGCCGTAGCGGTCCTGGATGCGGTCGATCAATGTCGGCTTGATCTGCTTGCCACCGTTGGCGATGACCGAATAGGCCGAGACCATACGCAGCACTGTCGTATCGCCAGCACCGAGCGACATGGAAAGAACCGGCAGCATGTGATCATAGATACCGAAACGTTCGGCATATTCGGCAACGATGTTCATGCCGAGATCGTTGGCGAGGCGCACCGTCATCAGGTTGCGCGAATGCTCGATGCCCGAGCGCAGCGTCGACGGGCCGCCGACATCGCCGCCATAGTTTTCCGGCCTCCAGACCTGGCCACCCGAAACGATCTCGATCGGCGCATCCATGATGACGGAGGCCGGCGTATAGCCATTGTCCATAGCCGCTGCGTAGACGAAGGGCTTGAAGGACGAGCCCGGCTGGCGCATCGCCTGGGTGGCCCGATTGAATTCGGACTGGGCATAGGAGAAGCCGCCGACCATGGCGAGCACGCGGCCGGTCTTCGGATCCATGGCGACAAGGCCGCCCTGCACCTTCGGCGGCTGGCGCAGACGGTAGGAGGTCGAGGCGTTGTCACCGAGCTTCTCGACATAGACGACGTCGCCCGCACTCAAGACTCCGGCCGGAGATTTCGCCGTCTTGCGGGAGCCGTCCGCCGAACGGAAAGCCCATTGCATGTTCTTGGCGTCGATGGTGCCGCGCTGACGGTCTGCCGCTACCTTGCCGCTCCCGTTCTTGGCCGGCTGCAGGCCGATGTCGACGTTATCGTCGGAGACGGCGAGCACGACTGCGAGGCGCCATTCCGGAACGTCGGACAGGGCGGGAATATCGGCAAGCGCCTTGCCCCAGTCGCCGCTCGCGTCGATCTGCTTGATGGGCCCGTGGAAACCACGGCGCTCGTCATAGGTTACGAGGCCATCCTGCAGCGCCTTGCGGGCGGCGAGCTGCATCTGCGGATCAAGCGAAGTGCGCACGGAAAGGCCGCCCTCGTAGAGAACCTTCTCGCCATATTGATCGATCAGCTGGCGGCGCACGGCTTCGGCGAAATAATCGGAAGCGAAGAGCGAGGGACCGGTGGTGCGGGCGGTGACGCCAAGCGGCTGCTTCTTAGCTTCCGCGCCGTCACTCTGGCTGACATAGCCGTTCTCCACCATGCGGTCGATGACCCAGTTGCGGCGCTCGAGCGCTGCCTCGGGATGGCGGAACGGATGATAATTGGCTGGGCCTTTCGGCAGCGATGCCAGGTAGGCGGCCTCGGCGACGGTCAGTTCGGTGACCGACTTGTTGAAGTAGGTGAGCGCGGCGCCGGCGATGCCATAGGAATTCAGTCCAAAGAAAATCTCGTTTAGGTAGAGCTCGAGAATCTTGTCCTTGCTGTAGGCCTGCTCGATACGGAACGAGAGGATTGCTTCCTTGATCTTGCGGTCGATCGTCTGGTCCGAGCTCAAAAGGAAGTTCTTAGCCACTTGCTGGGTGATTGTGGAAGCACCGACGGGACGACGGCCGGAACCGAAATTCTGCAGGTTGACGAGAATTGCGCGGCCGAGACCGGTAAGGTCGACGCCCGGATGATTGTAGAAATTCTTGTCTTCGGCTGACAGGAAAGCGGCCTTGACGCGATCTGGAACGGCCTGGATCGGCAGGAAGAGACGCTTTTCCTTGGCATATTCGGCCATGAGAGCGCCGTTTCCGGCATGCACGCGGGTCGTCACCGGCGGCGCGTAGCTGTTCAGAACGGCGTAGTCCGGGAGATCCTTGGCGACATTGGCGAGATAGATGGCAATACCCGCCGCCGCGACCAGAAACAGGACACAGGCCATTCCGAAGAAATATCCAAGAAGTCTAACCATATTTTCAGCTACCGGTCTCTTCGATCTTCAATCGGCGCAGTCGCAACGATTGCACAGATCGAGGCAATTTGCACGTTTCGCGCGGCTTACTCCATGAGCGCTACCGCCACAAGTCGTTTCCGCTCCTCAGACTGCGAAACATAAGCCGGAGTAACGGCGCGAATGTGAGCAAAATAGGGCTCCGCCCGCCGCATTCACCGCTGCGGCAGCGTTTCATCAGGACTGTCACATCCAAGCAACGCCCTTCCCCGCCGACAACCCGAAGTACGCCGCTCAGAGCATGATTCATCGGATGCGGCCAAGTCTCTGTTTTCATGGATGCCGACTGAGCAAACGCGCTGGGATTTTCGGGCGGCGTTCTTCAGCCGCCATTCGCCACGACGCCGGTGCGGTATCGCTTCACCGCCTCGGTCAGGAGATCGGCGATCCTGTTGCGCCAGCTTTCGTCGAGCAGCAGTTTCTCGTCTTCGGCATTCGACAGGAAGCCGAGCTCGAGCAGAATCGATGGCACATCGGGCGCCTGCAGCACGCGGAAGCCGGCGTGGCGGTGCGGATTGTTGATGGTGCCGACCTGGTCCTTGAAGGAATTCAGCACGCTCTCGGCCAGCGAGATCGAGAAGGCCTGCGTCTCACGCCGCGTCAGGTCGAGCAGGATGTCGGCAACCTCGGGCGGCTCGGCGACTGTCTCCTTGCCGGCGATCTGGTCGGAAAGGTTTTCGCGCTCGGCAAGATCGGCGGCGAGCTTGTCGGAGGCCCTGTCCGAGATCGTATAGACGGTCGCGCCGCGAATATCCTTCTGTTTCAGCGTGTCGGCATGCAATGAAATGAGCAGGCCGGCATGGTTCTGACGCGCGATCAGCACGCGCTGGGAAAGCGACAGGAATTCGTCATCGCTGCGCGTCAGGACCGCCTTGATGCCCGGCTCCTTGTTCAGCCGATCGGCCAGAGCCTTGGCGAAGGCAAGCGTCACCTGCTTTTCCTCGGTCTTGGTATCGACGCCGATCGCGCCGGTATCGATGCCGCCATGGCCGGCATCGACGGCAATGACGAAATCACCAGGAGCGGTTTTCTCCGGTGCCGGAATGGCGCTTGTCGTCCGGGCCGCCTCGGCCCGATCGTCCCAGGATTGGGTCTTGACCAGTTCGGCAAAGGCCTGCTTGTCGATCATCTCGGCATCGAGTACCAGGCGATGGCCCCTGCCCGCCTCGTCAGCCTGCACCTTGGCTAGCGAAAGTTTCACCGGCCCTGTCGTTGTCAGCACGATGCGGGCGCTCTCCTCGTCCATCTTGCCGTAACGAATATCCTTGAAGAGGCCGCGGGCGGCGAAATCGTTTGCCGGAAAACCGAAAGCGGTGGCCGGCAGATCGACAACGATGCGCTCCGGATTGGCGATATAATGGACGGAGAAACGCGGTTCGCGATCGAAATCGATGACGATGCGCGTTCTGGCATCATCGCCGATGATGCGCGCCCCATAAGCGAGCAACGGATCCTTCGTCTCGGCCGAACCCGCAAGGCCAGGCAGGAGGCAACCTGCAAGGAGCACCGCCGTCTGAACCCGCCTTACGAATGTCGATCGCCGCGTTGCGGACTGCGCCGCGATCCGAGCCCTCTTAAACAATTAGCCGCCACACCTTATCTATACCGCGATGGACCGGACATGACCGGAGCGGACGCCCGAGAGCGAAACGCTTTGCCGCCTGCCGAATCGCAATCGCTTGTCCCCAGCTTCTATGCGTTTCGAAATCCATCAATATTATGGCACATTTGGCTTTTCCCTTGCTATTGTGACTGAGAAAACATACAACGAATTTTAGGGTAGAAGTGTTGACGGGATAGAGTCGCCGCAAAGGCTGCCAGCCAGATCTGGACCTGGCGCCACCTCGGCCATCGTCCGCCGTCTCATGCGCTTCAACCCGAGAACTGGATCCTGATTTTCCGGCTTCTGTCGGAACTTCATTGGTGGATCAGCCACCACGCTCTCAGGGAGCAAACTCATCGGACCCGAAACGGGTCTTCGTATTGTCGATCACGCTTGGTTGTTGATGGTTTCGCAGCAGGTTTTATCTGAAGTGTACAGGCCCCGGACCGAAATGGTTCCGGCTGCGGTCTGGCTGCTGCTCTCCCCTTCGCATCAGGCGCGACTTTCATTATCCGGCGCGGCCACGGTGGACCGCATTCTTTCTGTTTCAACAGCAGTCGGGAATGCGCTCTCGCGGCCACGCCGAGGAGCACAGCTTACATGGCAGACAAAATGCTTATCGATGCGTCTCACGAGGAAGAGACGCGCGTCGTTGTCGTTCGCGGGAACCGCATAGAAGAATTTGACTTCGAGTCGCAGCACAAGAAGCAGATCCGCGGCAATATCTATCTCGCAAAGGTAACAAGGGTCGAGCCCTCGCTGCAGGCCGCCTTCGTCGATTACGGCGGCAACCGGCACGGCTTCCTGGCCTTCGCCGAAATTCACCCCGACTATTACCAGATACCGCTCGCCGATCGTCAGGCCCTGCTTCGGGCCGAAGCCGAGGAGCATCGCCGCGACGAAGACGTTGAACACGTCGAAACCGCGCCGGTCGTCGATCTTTCGACCCAGGACCAGCCGGATGTCGGTATCGTTCCGGCAGAGGCTGGCGAAGCGGCCGACGTCACCGAAGAGGCTGTCGCAGCAGAGGCCGCGGCATCGCCGGAGACCGTCGAGGAAGCGCCGGCCAAGAAGGCAAGGCCGCGCCGCAGCCGCAAGAAGACGGCAGAAGCGACTGTCGAGACGACTGCGACCGAGGATGCCGTTCCCACGGACGTCGAAGCCGAAGGCGCTGCGAATATTGACAACGAGGATGACAGCCCCGCCGGCGGCGCGATGGCCGCCATGGTGGAAACCGACTCGATCTCCGAGGATGTCGATGCCAGCAAGCGTCACCGCGACGACGACGATGACGACGACGACCACGGCGAAGAGGAAGTCATCGAATCCGTCGGCGCCGAAGACGCGATGGAAGAAGTGCCGGACCGCGTCCAGCGCAAGCCCCGCAAGCAGTACCGCATCCAGGAAGTCATCAAGCGCCGGCAGATCCTGCTGGTGCAGGTTGCCAAGGAAGAGCGCGGCAACAAGGGCGCGGCGCTGACCACCTATCTCTCGCTCGCCGGCCGCTATTCGGTTCTGATGCCGAACACGGCTCGCGGCGGCGGCATTTCCCGCAAGATCACCAACCCGCAGGACCGCAAGCGGCTGAAGGAAATCGCCCGCATGCTGGAAGTTCCGCAGGGCATGGGCGTGATCCTGCGTACCGCCGGCGCCAACCGCACCAAGGTCGAGGTCAAGCGCGATTTCGAATATCTCATGCGCCTGTGGGAGAACGTGCGCACGCTGACGCTGGCGTCTACCGCTCCCTGCCTCGTCTATGAGGAAGGCTCGCTGATCAAGCGATCAATCCGCGACCTCTACAACAAGGACATCGGCGAGATCATCGTTGCCGGCGAAGAAGGCTATCGTGAAGCGAAAGACTTCATGAAAATGCTGATGCCGAGCCACGCCAAGGTGGTGCAGCCCTATCGTGACATCCACCCGATCTTCTCTCGCTCCGGCATTGAGGCCCAGCTCGACCGCATGCTGCAGCCGCAGGTGACGCTGCGTTCCGGCGGCTACCTGATCATGAACCAGACGGAAGCACTGGTCTCGATCGACGTCAATTCCGGCCGCTCGACACGCGAACACTCGATTGAGGACACCGCGCTGCAGACGAACCTCGAAGCTGCGGAAGAAATCGCCCGCCAGCTTCGCCTGCGCGACCTCGCCGGCCTGATCGTCATCGACTTCATCGACATGGAGGAAAAGCGCAACAATCGCGCCGTCGAGAAGAAGCTGAAGGAATGCCTGAAGAACGACCGCGCCCGCATTCAGGTCGGCCGCATTTCGCATTTCGGCCTGCTCGAAATGTCGCGCCAGCGCATCCGCGCTTCCGTTCTCGAATCGACCACCCAGGTCTGCTCGCATTGCGGCGGCACCGGCCATGTCCGTTCTCAGTCCTCCGTCGCCCTGCATGTGCTGCGCGGCATCGAGGAATATCTGCTGAAGAATACGACGCACAACATCACCGTGCGCACCACGCCCGACATCGCGCTCTACCTGCTCAACCATAAGCGCCAGACGATCGTCGATTACGAAGCCCGCTTCGGTGTAGCGATCATCATCGACGCAGACGGCTCGGTCGGTGCGCAGCATTTCGCAATTGACCGCGGCGAAGCCGTAGAAAATCCGGTCAAGATCGAAAGCCTCTTCAACTTCGCAGCCATTCCGGAGGATGACGACGACGATATCGTCATCGAGGCGGATGAGGATGAAGACGAGGAGCTCGAAGAAAAGGCCGCTGCGGCCGAGCGCCCCGCCACGGCGCGTTCGGAAAGCGAAGGCGAAGGCAACCGCAAGCGCAAGCGTCGCAGGCGCCGTCGCGGCCGCAACGGCACTGCCGAGCAGCCGGCATCGGCGGCAGGAGAAGCTGGCGACGAGGAAGAGGACGGCGAGGACGAAGGCAGTGAGGGCGATGAAACCGCCGCTGCTGCGCCCGAGGCCCGCGCCGAAAATGAGGAATCACAGCGCCGCAAGCGCCGTCGTCGCGGCAAGCGCGGCGGTCGCCGCAATCGCGAGGACGGCTCCGAACTGACGGCCGGTGAAGCCGGCGAAGATAACGGCAGCGACGAAGACGAAGGCGCTTCGGATGACAACGCTCCCGGTGAAGCCGAAATTGTCGAGGCGGTTGCCGAACAGGCCAGCGAGAGCCAGGCCGTAACGGCCGCTGTCGAAGGCGCTGCCGTCGCCACGGAGGAGGTGAAACCCGCCCGTGGCCGCGGCCGCCGTAAAGCCGCCGCATCGCCGGTCGAAGAACCGGTAGCAGAGGCAGCGCCCGCCGTCGAAGCCGAGCCGGAGGTGGTCGAAGCCTCCGCCGATCTCGGAGCACCTGCCCAGGAAGAAGCAAAGCCGGTTCGGGCCAATCGCGAATCCAACATCTCCTCGTCCGAGCCAACGGTGAAATCCACCCGCAGCGAAAATGGCGAAAGCGACGAAGGCAAGCCAAAGAAAGCCGGCTGGTGGCAGCGCCGTGGCTTCTTTTGAACGCTGATTTTCGGACGTAAATAATGAGATCCGGCTGCGGCGACGCGGCCGGTTTTTTTGTTTGCGGTGGTCGCATCGCTGGTCTGGAACCCGCGAAGCCGATGTGTATCTCCAAGAACTTATACACATGCAGCAAAGATGCGGACGAACGCAGATATGGCTGATGCCATGCCCGGCGCAGCAATGACCGCCACGGGATTAGCCACTAACATTTAGATTCGAACAGGCAAGCCGGGCAACGAGCGTCATTCTTACTTGCGATCAGGCCGCGGGCGGATAGAGCAGATCGACGATGTAGCTTGCGTCGAAGCGGGAATCGAGCATGCCGTAGGTGGAGCGCCAGCCGCCGGCCAGGCGCGTCTCGATGAAAGCATCGGCAATGCGCCCTGCCCCGAGCCGGTAGAGTTCGGCGGCGCCGGCGGCAAGAGCCAGCTGCTCGACGAGCAGGCGTGCCGCGCCTTCATCCTGTTCGCAGAGCGCGATTGCGGCGCGCAATACGTCGATCGTCTTCTTGCCGGCGGGGCCGAGATCGCGCGCCAGACCCGAGAAAACCGTCTCGAATAGATCCTTGCCGCGGTTGAGCACACGCAACACATCGAGCGCCATGACATTGCCGGAGCCTTCCCAGATGGCATTGACGGGAGCCTCGCGGTAATGACGGGCGATTGGACGCTCTTCGATGTAGCCGTTGCCGCCGATGCATTCCATCGCCTCGTAGATCAGCGCGGGCGCGATCTTGCAGCACCAGTATTTGGCGACCGGCGTCATGACGCGGGCATAGGCCGCTTCCTCGGCATTGCCGCGCGCCTTGTCGAAGGCGTCGGCAAGGCGGAAGGACAGCGCGGTGGCGGCAGCGACATCGAGCGCCATGTCGGCGAGCACGCGCGTCATTATCGGCTGGTTAACGAGCATTTTGCCAAAGACGCTGCGGCCGCGGGTGTGATGGACGGCCTCGGCAAGCGAGGCGCGCATAATGCCAGAGGAGGCAAGCGCGCAGTCGAGCCGCGTCAGCGTCACCATGTCGAGAATGGTGCGGATGCCGGCATCCGGGCCGCCGAGCAGGAAACCGAACGTGTCTGAGAATTCCACCTCGGAAGAGGCGTTGGAGCGATTGCCGACTTTGTCCTTCAGCCGCTGGAATTGCAGTCCGTTGGCGGAACCGTCCTCCAGAAGGCGCGGCACGAGGAAGCAGCCCATGCCCTCCTTCGTCTGCGCCAGCATGATGAAAGCATCGCTCATCGGCGCGGACATGAACCATTTGTGACCTGAGAGCCGGTAGATGCCTTCGCTGACCTTTTCGGCAGCCGTTCGGTTGGCCCGGACATCCGTGCCGCCCTGCTTTTCCGTCATGCCCATGCCGATGGTAACGGCAGACTTTTGCATGGCGGGCCGGTTCGACGAATCATATTTGCGCGACAGGATCTTCGGCGCCCAGTCCTTCTGCACCGCGGGCGAAGCCGACAACGCGGCAACCGAAGCGCTCGTCATTGTCAGCGGGCAGAGGTGACCGGATTCCAGCTGTGCCGTCAGGTAGAAACGCGCGGCGCGTACCTTGTGGGCCTCATCCTTGGCTTCGGTATCGGCCTGCGGGTCCCAGACCGAGGAATGCAGGCCGACCGACATGGAGCGGCGCATCAGCGCGTGCCAGGCCGGATGGAATTCCACCACGTCGAGGCGCTCGCCACGCGGGCCGTGGGTGCGCAGTTGCGGCGTGCCCTGGTTTGCCATGCGCGCCAGCTCCTGCGCCTCCGGCGAGGTGACGTAGCGGCCCATATTTTCCAGGTCTTCGCGGATGCCGCGCGGCAGGGCCGCCGTCAGATCGACGATCAGGGGATCGGACCGATAGGCGTTGATGCCGGACCACAGGCTCGGCTGGTTGAGTTCTGCGAGTTTGTCGTCAGTCCGGTTGGCGGAGGTCATTGTTCGCTTCTATTGCAAGAACCCGGCAAGGGAAACCGGAAGTTATGATTCGCTCCCATCTGCTCTATCGGAATTCGGACGAAAATGCATGGGACATAAGCCTTTGCCCACAGCGCGTGCTTGCCCCGGCGGGCGGCACTCATTATAGACCCGCAAGAGACAGCAAGAGGCAGGGTCATGGTCTTTTTCCCCCACCGCCACCTCATCGGCATCAAGGGCCTCACCGAGCAGGATATCACCTATCTTCTCGACAGGGCCGACGAAGCCGTCAAAATCAGCCGCCAGAGAGAAAAGAAGACGTCGACCCTGCGCGGGCTGACGCAGATCAATCTCTTCTTCGAGGCATCGACCCGCACGCAGGCCTCGTTCGAGCTCGCCGGCAAGCGGCTCGGCGCCGACGTCATGAACATGTCGGTCGGCAATTCCTCGGTGAAGAAAGGCGAAACGCTGATCGATACGGCGATGACGCTGAATGCGATGCGCCCGGACGTGCTGGTGATCCGCCATTCAAGCGCCGGCGCGGCCGCCTTGCTCGCGCAGAAGGTCTCCTGCTCGGTCGTTAATGCCGGTGACGGCCAGCACGAACACCCGACCCAGGCGCTGCTCGACGCGCTGACGATCCGCCGCGCCAAGGGCAAGCTCTCGCGCATCATCGTGGCGATCTGCGGCGACGTGCTGCACTCGCGCGTGGCGCGCTCCAATATCCTGCTGCTGAATGCCATGGGCGCGCGCGTGCGCGTCGTTGCGCCCGCCACCCTCCTGCCCGCCGGCATCGCCGACATGGGCGTCGAGGTTTTCCATTCGATGAAGGAAGGGCTGAAGGACGCCGACGTCGTGATGATGCTGCGGCTGCAGCGCGAGCGCATGTCCGGCGCCTTCGTGCCGTCGGTGCGCGAATATTATCACTTCTACGGACTCGACGCCGAAACGCTGAAGGCCGCCAAGGATGATGCGCTGGTAATGCATCCCGGACCAATGAACCGGGGCGTCGAGATCGCCTCCGAAGTGGCCGACGGTCCGCAGAGCGTGATCGCCGAACAGGTGGAAATGGGGGTTGCAGTACGCATGGCTGTCATGGAGACGCTGCTCGTCTCGCAGAACCAAGGCCCCCGAACCGACGGAATGATGGCATGAGCAATCCGATCGTCCTCAAGAATGTCCGCATCGTCGATCCCTCGCGCAATCTCGACGAGATCGGAACGATCATTGCTAAAAATGGCGTGATCCTTGCAGCCGGCAGAGAGGCGCAGAACCAGGGCGCGCCGGAAGGCGCTGCCGTGCGCGACTGCACCGGCCTGGTGGCGACCCCCGGCCTCGTCGATGCGCGCGTCCATATTGGCGAGCCCGGCGGCGAGCATCGCGAGACGATCGCCTCGGCGAGCCGGGCGGCGGCAGCCGGCGGCGTCACCTCGATCATCATGATGCCTGACACAGATCCCGTCATCGACGACATCGCGCTCGTCGAATTCGTCAAGAAGACGGCGCGGGATACCGCCGCCGTCAACGTTTATCCGGCAGCCGCCCTCACCAAGGGTCTAGCCGGCGAGGAGATGACGGAGATCGGTCTCTTGATGCAGGCGGGTGCGGTCGCCTTCACCGATGCCCATTCCAGCGTCCACAACACACAGGTGCTGCGCCGGATCATGACCTATGCGCGCGAATTTGGCGCCGTCATCTCCTGCGAGACGCGAGACAAATATCTCGGTGCAAACGGTGTCATGCATGAGGGGCTTTTCGCCAGCTGGCTCGGGCTCTCCGGCATTCCACGGGAAGCCGAACTCATTCCGCTCGAACGCGACCTCAGGGTGGCAGAGCTGACGCGAGGACGTTATCACGCCGCCATGATCTCAGTGCCGGAATCGGTCGAGGCCATCGAACGCGCCCGCAGGCGCGGCGCCCAGGTGACCTCGGGCATCTCGATCAACAATCTGGCGCTCAACGAGAACGACATCGGCGAATACCGCACTTTCTTCAAGCTCTATCCGCCGTTGCGCCCGGAAGACGACCGGGTTGCCATGGCCGAAGCGCTTGCACGCGGCGCGATCGATATCATCGTCTCCTCTCATGATCCGCAGGACGTCGACACGAAGCGCCTGCCGTTCGGCGAGGCGGCCGACGGCGCGGTCGGGTTGGAAACGATGCTGGCGGCGGCCCTCAGACTTCACCATGGCGGCCATGTCAGCCTGATGCGCCTGATCGACGCCATGTCCACCCGCCCGGCACAAATTTTCGGCCTAGATGCCGGCACGCTGAAGCCGGGTGCTGCGGCCGATATCACACTGATCGATCTCGACGAGCCTTGGCTTGTGGCCAAAGACATGCTTCTCTCCCGCTCGAAGAACACGCCGTTCGAGGATGCGCGCTTCAGCGGGCGAGCGGTTGCGACCTATGTCTCGGGAAAGCTTGTCCACGCAGTTTAGAATCGACATCATCGCCATTCATCCCAGAGGGGGAAAAGGCTGGACTTGGGGTAGCCACGGAGGGCTGAGGGGGCACATGTTATCCAATCTCATGTCATGGCAGATCACGCTGCCGATCGCGCTTGCCGCCGCCGTCATCGGCTATCTCTTCGGCTCGATCCCTTTCGGCCTGATTCTCACGCGCGCCGCCGGCTTCGGCGATGTGCGCAGCATCGGCTCCGGCAATATCGGCGCGACCAATGTGCTCAGAACCGGAAACCGGAAGCTCGCCGCTGCGACGCTGCTGCTCGATGCTCTGAAGGCATCGGCGGCAGCCTGGGTTGTCGGCTATTTCCTCGGTGACGAGGCCGCGATCATAGCCGGCTTCTTTGCCTTCATAGGCCACCTCTTTCCCGTCTGGATCGGATTCAAGGGCGGCAAGGGCGTGGCCACCTATATCGGCACACTTCTCGGCGTCGCGCCAATCATGGTGGTGCTCTTCGCCGCTGTCTGGCTGGCGGTCGCCGTCACTACCCGCTATTCCTCGCTGTCGGCGCTCGTCGCCATGCTCGTCATTCCGGTTGCCCTGCTGATACTGGGCAATGAAAAGGTGGCGGCAGTGATGGCGATCATGACGCTCATCTCCTACTGGAAACACAGGGCAAATATTTCGCGCCTGATGGGGGGAACGGAAAGCAAGATCGGGGCGAAGGGATAATGGATGCGCCGAGCGCGGGATCGAAAGGCACAGTGCTGAGCGAAAGGCAGAGGATTGCCTGGCTGCGCCTGATCCGTTCCGACAATGTCGGCCCTGCGACCTTTCGCGATCTCATCAATCATTTCGGTTCGGCCGAGGCGGCACTTGCGGCGCTGCCAGAGCTTTCAGCGCGCGGCGGCGCGACGCGGGCCATCCGGGTTGCCAGTGAAGCCGAGGCGCACCGGGAACTGGAGGCGGCGCATCGTTTCGGCGCCCGCTTCGTCGGCATCGGCGAGCCGGACTACCCGCAGGCGCTGAAACAGATCGACGGCGCGCCGCCGCTTCTTGCCGTCAAGGGCGCGCTCGCTGCCGCCAAACGACCGGCCGTTGGCATCGTCGGTTCCCGCAACGCCTCGGCCGCAGGCGCCAAATTCGCAGCGATGGTGGCGCGCGACTGCGGCCGGGCAGGTTACACGGTCGTCTCCGGCCTGGCGCGTGGCATCGACACGGCAGCGCACCGGGCAAGCCTCGGCACGGGCACGATCGCGGCCCTTGCCGGCGGTCTTGACAAGCCCTATCCGCCGGAAAATCTCGGCCTCATCGAAGAGATAACAGGCGGCAACGGCCTGGCGGTGAGCGAAATGCCCTTCGGCTGGGAGCCCCGCGCCCGCGATTTCCCGCGCCGGAACCGGCTGATCGCTGGCATCGCGCTCGGCGTGGTGATCATCGAAGCAGCGATGCGCTCGGGCTCGCTGATCACGGCCCGCCTTGCCGGCGAGTTCGGCCGCCTGGTGTTTGCCGTGCCCGGCTCGCCGCTCGATCCGCGCTGTCATGGCACAAACGGTCTGCTCAAGGATGGCGCGTCGATCGTTACTGAGCCTGCCGATGTCATCGAAGCCCTGGCGCCGCTTGCGCAACTCGACCTCTTCCCTTTGTCGATGGCGGAGGAGCCGGCACGCGAGAGCAGGGCAATAGCGATGCCGCCCGGCGATTCAGACCGGATGCGCATCATCGACGCACTCGGGCCGACGCCTGTCGAGGTCGACGACGTCATTCGCCACACCGGCCTTTCGGCATCGGCGGTCTATCTCATCCTTCTGGAACTCGATATTTCGGGCAGGCTGCATCGGCATCAGGGCGGCCTCGTCTCGCTTTCCGATTGAAGCTCGCGCGATATGAGCGAGTGGCCTTGCGAACTGCAGTAGCAGCGTGTCGAATCCGGTGTCTGCGCGACTTGAAATTGCATTCAGCACACAAACTCCCCTCGATTGCACCGTAGGCAAGAAGTAAAATTGTAGCAAACCCCTTGACCGCGGCGATTTCCCTGTCCATGTCGGAGGGCCAGTATCCAAGTTGCGCTGCGTGTTGCGCTGGCTCCCACGCCGGCGCGGAGTCTTTTTTAGAGAATCATCATGAATGTTGTAGTGGTGGAATCGCCTGCCAAGGCCAAGACGATCAACAAGTATCTGGGCTCGGGATACAAAGTGCTCGCCTCCTTCGGCCATGTGCGCGATCTGCCTGCCAAGGACGGCTCTGTTCTCCCCGATCAGGATTTCGAAATGCTCTGGGAGGTCGACGGCGCCTCGGCCAAGCGGATGAAGGACATCGCCGACGCGGTGAAGTCGTCCGACGGGCTATTTCTCGCGACCGACCCCGATCGCGAAGGCGAAGCGATTTCCTGGCACGTCCTCGACATGCTGAACAAGAAGCGCGTGCTGAACGGCAAGTCCGTCAAGCGCGTCGTCTTCAACGCGATCACTAAAAAAGCCGTGCTCGACGCGATGGCCGATCCTCGCGATATCGACGTGCCGCTGGTCGACGCCTATCTCGCACGCCGCGCACTCGACTATCTCGTCGGATTCAATCTTTCGCCCGTGCTGTGGCGCAAACTGCCGGGCGCACGTTCGGCCGGTCGCGTCCAGTCGGTGGCGCTTCGCCTGGTCTGCGACCGCGAAACCGAGATCGAGCGCTTCATTTCGGAAGAGTACTGGAATATCTCGGCGCTGCTGAAGACGCCGCGCGGCGACGAATTCGAGGCAAGGCTGGTTTCGGCAAACGGCAAACGGCTGCAGCCGCGGGCGATAGGCAACGGCGAGGATGCAGGCCGCCTGAAGGCATTGCTCGAAGGCGCCAGCTATATCGTCGAAACGGTCGAAGCAAAACCGGTCAAGCGCAACCCGGGCCCGCCGTTCACCACTTCGACGCTGCAGCAGGCGGCATCATCCAATCTCGGCTTCTCCGCTTCGCGCACGATGCAGATCGCTCAGAAGCTCTATGAAGGCGTCGATATTGGCGGCGAGACCGTCGGTCTCATCACCTATATGCGTACCGATGGCGTACAGATGGCGCCGGAGGCGATCGACGCGGCACGACGCGCAATCCTCGAACAGTTCGGCGAACGCTACCTGCCTGACAAGGCCCGCTTCTATTCCACCAAGGCGAAGAACGCCCAGGAGGCGCACGAGGCGATCCGCCCGACAGATTTCAACCGCTCGCCCGATCGTCTGCGCAAATTCCTCGACGCCGACCAGATCCGGCTCTACGACCTGATCTGGAAGCGCGGCATCGCCAGCCAGATGGCTTCGGCGGAAATCGAGCGTACGACGGCCGAAATCATCGCCGACAATAAGGGCGAGAAGGCAGGCCTGCGCGCCGTCGGTTCGGTCGTCCGCTTCGACGGCTTCATCGCCGCCTATACCGACCAGAAGGAGGACGGCGAGCAGAGCGACGATGCCGACGAGGATGGTCGCCTGCCGGAGATCAATGCGCGCGAGACGCTTGCCAAGCAGAAGATCAATTCGACCCAGCATTTCACCGAGCCGCCGCCGCGCTATTCGGAAGCGTCGCTGATCAAGAAAATGGAAGAGCTCGGCATCGGCCGCCCTTCCACCTATGCCGCGACGCTCGCGACGCTACGCGATCGTGAGTACGTGACGATCGACAAACGCAAGTTGATCCCGCAGGCCAAGGGCCGGCTGGTGACGGCTTTCCTCGAAAGCTTCTTCACCAAATATGTCGAATATGATTTCACCGCCGACCTCGAGGAAAAGCTCGACCGGATTTCCGCCGGGGAGTTGAACTGGAAGCAGGTGCTGCGCGATTTCTGGAAGGATTTCTTCGCGCAGATCGAAGACACGAAGGAACTGCGCGTCACCAACGTGCTCGACTCGCTGAACGAGGCGCTGGCGCCTCTCGTCTTCCCGAAACGCGAGGATGGCGGCGACCCCAGGATCTGCCAGGTCTGCGGCACCGGCAATCTTTCGCTCAAGCTTGGCAGATACGGCGCCTTCGTCGGCTGTTCAAATTATCCCGAATGCAACTACACCCGCCAGCTCTCCTCCGAAAATGGTGGAGAAGCAGAGGGTGTCGCGCTCAACGAGCCGAAGAGCCTCGGCGCCGACCCCACGACCGGTGAGGAACTGACGCTCCGTTCCGGCCGCTTCGGTCCCTATATCCAGCGCGGTGACGGCAAGGAGGCCAAACGTGCCTCGTTGCCGAAGGGCTGGAAGCCTGAGGATATCGACTATGAGAAGGCGATGGCGCTGATCTCGCTGCCGCGCGATATCGGCAAACATCCCGAAACCGGCAAGATGATCTCGTCGGGCATCGGCCGCTACGGTCCGTTCCTTCTGCATGACGGTTCCTATGCCAATCTGGAATCCGTGGAGGACGTCTTCTCCGTCGGCCTCAACCGTGCCGTGACGCTGATCGCCGAAAAAGCCAACAAGGCGCCGGGCCGGGGCTCGCGCAGCACACCGGCGGCGCTGAAGACGCTCGGCGATCACCCCGATGGCGGCGCCATCACTGTTCGCGACGGCAAATACGGCCCCTATGTCAACTGGGGCAAGGTCAACGCAACGCTGCCGAAGGGCAAGGATCCGCAGGCAATCACCATCGAAGAGGCGCTTGCGCTGATCACGGAAAAAGCCGGCAAGGCCCCCGCAGGCAAGACGGCCAAGGCGAAAGCCAAGCCGAATGCGGCGGCGGCCGAAGCCAAGGCAACCAAGACGGCCGCCAAGCCGAAAGCAACGAAGGCGAAGGCGCCCGCAAAATCGAAAAAGAGCTGACGTGAGCAGGACACCGCGCGACAGAACGAACCTATCGGGCAAGCGCCCGGGCAAGATCGGCCGCGACGGCAAGGATGCTTCCGTCGTCGACCCGCTCAACATCGTCCACGGAACGCTGCCCTCGCGCGAAGTGATCCTGCGTTTCATCGCCGAACATCCGCAGAAGGCTTCAAAGCGTGAACTTGCGAAGGCTTTCGGTCTGAAAGGCGACAGCCGCGTCGAACTCAAGCATATGCTGCAGGAGCTCGAGCAGGAAGGCATGCTGCAAAAGAGCCGCAAGTCGCTTATTCGTCCCGGCGCCCTTCCCCCCGTCACCGTTCTCGACATCACGACGCGCGATAAGGACGGCGACCTGATTGGCCGGCCGGCGGAATGGCCGGAGGACCAGGGTGTGGCGCCTGCCGTCGCCATCCGCCAGCAATCGCCCGCAGACCGCCAGGGCAAGGGCAAGGCGCCCGTCGCCGGCCTCGGCGACCGCATCCTGGCGAAGATCTTCCCGGCCGTCGATCGCGGCGGGCCGGCTTATACTGCCCGTATCATCAAGGTGATCGACAGGCGCCGCGGCGCCTTGATGGGCGTCTTCCGTAGTACGCCGGGCGGCGGCGGCCGGCTGCTGCCGATCGAACGGCGCGGCGAAGAGATGGTGATCGATCCCGACTATACCGGCGACGCCAAGGACGGCGACCTCGTCGAGATCGAAGTCGCGCGCCTCGGCCGCTTCGGCCTGCCGCGGGCCAAGGTTCTCTCTGTCGTCGGCTCCGTCGGCTCGGAAAAGGCGATCTCGATGATCGCGATCCATGCGCACGGCATCCCGCACGTCTTCCCGCCTGATGTCATTGCCGAGGCGGAAGCAGCAAAACCGGCGACCATGTCGCATCGCGAAGATTGGCGCGACGTGCCGCTGATCACCATCGATCCGGCCGACGCCAAGGACCATGATGACGCAGTTTACGCCGAGCTCGACCCCTCGCCCGATAATCCCGGCGGCGTCATCGTCACTGTGGCGATTGCCGACGTCTCCTGGTATGTCCGCCCCAATTCGCCACTCGACCGCGAGGCGCTGAAGCGCGGCAACTCCGTCTATTTCCCCGATCGCGTCGTGCCGATGCTGCCTGAGCGCATCTCCAATGATCTCTGCTCGCTGAAGGAAGGCGTCGACCGCCCGGCGCTCGCGGTGCGCATGAGCTTCTCGGGCGAAGGCCGCAAGATCGGCCATACATTTCATCGCATCATGATGAAGAGTGCCGCCAAGCTCTCCTATCAGCAGGCACAGGCGGCAATCGACGGAAGACCGGATGACAAGACCGGACCGATGGTCGAGCCGATCCTGAAACCGCTCTGGCACGCTTACGGGGTGATGAAGCGGGGACGCGACCGGCGCCAGCCGCTGGAACTCGACATGCCGGAGCGCAAGATCCTGCTGAAGCCCGACGGCACCGTTGATCGAGTTTTCGTGCCGCCGCGGCTCGATGCGCACAAGCTGATCGAAGAAATGATGATTCAGGCGAATGTCTGCGCCGCCGAAACGCTCGAGAAGAAGCGCCAGCCGCTGGTCTATCGCATCCATGACGGCCCGACGCTGGCCAAGCAGGAAGTCTTGCGCGAGTTCCTCGCGACACTCGGCATCTCGCTCGCCAAGGGCGGCAATGTGCGCGCCAACAGTTTCAACGGCATTTTAGCAAAGGCGGAAGGCACGGCGCACCAGACCATGGTCAACGAGATGGTGCTGCGCTCGCAAAGCCAGGCGATCTACAGTCCCGAGAATATCGGCCATTTCGGCCTCAACCTGATGAAATACGCCCACTTCACCTCGCCCATCCGCCGCTACGCCGATCTCATCGTGCATCGCGCGCTGGTTGGCTCGCTCGGCTTCGGCGAAGGCGGCATCACCCCCGACGAAGAAGCCTCACTCGACGATATCGCCGCCGAGATCTCGACCTTCGAGCGCCGAGCGATGGCGGCCGAGCGCGAGACCATCGACCGGCTGATCGCCCATCATTTGAGCACCCGAGTCGGTGAGGAGTTCGCCGGCCGCGTCTCCGGAGTTACAAAATCCGGGCTCTTTATCACGTTGCCGGACTATGGGGCCGACGGTTTCGTCCCTATATCTACGCTGGGCACCGATTATTTCATCTATGACGAGGCGCATCAGGCGCTCGCGGGTGAAAAGACGGGCGTCGGCTATCGTCTTGGCGACAGCGTCACCGTAAAGCTTGCGGAAGCAATCCCACTTGCCGGCGCGTTGCGCTTCGAGATGCTGAGCGAAGGGCGCGAGATGCCGACGGCGGCGCGGTCCTTCCATAAAGCCGGCCGCCGCGAAAGGGGCCAGGTGCGCAAGAAGGCGGGAACGCGGCCTCCGCGCGGACGCCGTTAAGCCGTTGTGACGAAAAGCTGCAATGGCCCGGCCAGGAGCTTCGTGCTTTTGACCTGAAAGAGGAAGATGCGATGAGCACACCGACCGATCCGGTTGCCCGCTACGGGGATAGGCCCGAGGCCGAGCGTCCGCTCGGGCGTTCGATCAGGCGCGGGCTGATGAACCGCTGCCCGGCCTGTGGCAACGGCAAGCTGTTTCGCGCTTTCCTGAAGCCTGTCGATCATTGCGCCGCCTGCGGCGAGGCGATGCATCACCATCGCTCCGACGACCTGCCGCCCTATATCGTCATCCTGGTCCTCGGCCACGTCCTCGTCGGCGGCTACATGCTGACCGATCTGACCTTCGTGTTGCCGGTTTGGGTCCATCTTGCCGTATGGACACCGATCACCGTCATTACCGCGCTCGCCTCGATCCAGCCGATCAAGGGCGGCGTCATCGGCCTGCAATGGGCGCTGCGTATGCATGGTTTCGGCGGAGAGAGCGACAGTCCCGATGATTACGACCTTCCCCGCCGGCCGGATTGAGCGCCTTCACCTTCCAGACATATTTAGCGTGTAGTCCCAGCCTCCACCGACCACCACCGACACGCGGAAGTCAATGATCCGCAACGACTTGACATGGTAAGCTTTTCTTGTCTGAACAGGCTTTACATTCCGCAGATCACATCGGAAATACTGCGAAACGCTGCTCGTCACCTGGATTTGGCACGTCTGTGTCCTTCTATGTGAGACGAGAGGTCGATTCGCTCGCTCAGCTTTGTAAGGATGGATAAATGTCTCAGCCGAGAAACGGCACACCAGGCGATATCGAAGAAATCCATTGGCCTTCTCTGGTGGCAGCCATCTCGTCCATTTCAGCCGTTGGCATAGCAATCGGCCTCGGCCTCCCCCTCCTCAGCATCATCCTCGAAAAACGCGGCATCTCGTCCACCCTGATCGGCCTAAACACGGCGATGGCAGGCATTGCAGCGATGGCCGCGGCACCTGTTACCACCAAGCTTGCCCATAAATACGGCGTTGCGCCGACGATGCTGTGGGCGGTGCTGATTTCAGCGCTGAGTGCACTCGGCTTCTACTATGCCCAGGATTTCTGGATGTGGTTTCCGCTGCGCTTCGCCTTCCATGGCGCAACGACGACGCTGTTCATCCTCTCCGAATTCTGGATCAACGCCGCCTCGCCACCATCCAAGCGCGGCTTTGTCCTCGGCATTTATGCGACCGTGCTTTCCCTCGGCTTCGCCGCTGGCCCCCTCCTCTTTTCCATGCTCGGCAGCGACGGCATCTTCCCCTTCCTGATCGGCGCCGGCGCCATCCTGCTTGCCGCCATTCCGATTTTCATCGCCCGCTACGAAAGCCCGATACTCGAGGAAAAGCCCGAACTGCATTTCATGCGCTACGTTTTCCTGGTGCCGACGGCGACGGCGGCCGTCTTCATCTTCGGCGCGGTCGAAGCGGGCGGGCTGTCGCTCTTTCCGATTTTTGCCGTGCGCGCCCATTTCACCGAATCGCAGGCGGCGCTGCTGCTCACCATGATGGGCGTCGGCAACGTGATCTTCCAGATTCCCCTCGGCCTCCTCTCCGACCGCATCGGCGATAAGCGGCCGCTTCTGGCCGCGATGGCGCTGATGGGCTTTGTCGGCTCGATGATGCTGCCGATCCTCGTCAACAACTGGCTGCTGATGGCCGGGATCCTGCTCTTCTGGGGCGGCTGCGTCTCCGGCCTCTACACGGTCGGCCTCAGCCATCTCGGTTCGCGGCTCACGGGCTCTGATCTGGCCGCGGCCAATGCCGCCTTCGTCTTCTGTTATGCGATGGGAACCGTGGCCGGGCCACAGGTGATCGGTGCAGCGATCGATGTTGCCGGAAACAACGGTTTTGCTTGGGCGATTGCCGCCTTCTTCGGTCTCTATGCCATACTTTCCGGCATCAGATTGATGTTCATTCGAAAACGGACTTGACTTTTCGGGCGAGATTCGTAGTTTCGCGCCAGAATTTGCCGTGGAGCCCATCCGGCTTCCACGGCTTTCATTTTCTTAAAGGCAGGACGACCATGGCCAAGGCTACAACAATTAAGATCAAGCTGCTGTCGACAGCCGACACCGGTTTCTTCTACGTCACGACGAAAAACAGCCGCACGATGACGGACAAGATGACGAAGACGAAGTATGACCCGATTGCTAAGAAGCATGTCGAGTTCAAGGAAACCAAGATCAAGTAATCGCTTGGCCTGACGGATTTCGAAAAGCGCGCGCCTTCGGGTTGCGCGTTTTTTTGTCCCTGCCCGTGCAAAATGGATAGTGCAAACAGACAAACGCCGCCCTTCCATCTTCCGGAAGCGGCGGCGTTTTTCTGAAAGGGGGTCGGCCAGCATGCAAAACGGCACGAGGAACCGTTATGACTTGCCTACTAGCCGACCGACCCCACGACCCAGGAGATGCGGCGGACCTGAGCATCATGGGGTATCGACAGCTCCTCTGCGGGAGCGCTTCTTTTATGAGCCGATAATTTGCGCAGAAATGAAAGAAAATCAACAAATTCTTAATGATGAATTTTCTGAGCTTGATTCTATGGTTAAAAGTCCAGTTTTGGCACATACAAAGATTTGACGGCTGTGCTTGATGACAAAGCCTAGCCGTGACGAAGTCGAAGAAATTCGACAATATAACATGATAACTTAAGCATCCCCTCCCCTTACGTAAGGTGATGCCGCCGCGCTCTATTTCAGTCTGTTGGCAGTGGACATAATTTTATAGTCCGCATTTCATTTTGAGCGGGCCTCCAGCATGCCGGAAACTGTCGCACCGCAGCATATCCGCAGCAACGCCGGGAGTCCATTTTTGGGCTATCGGATTGCAGAATTTTCAGGCTGTGCCGCACGGGCGAAGGTTAAAGATCCGTAATAAACCGCTTACCGCAGTGGAAAACCCGCAAATGGAGCGTATGGCCACCCAGAGTGATTCGTCAGGCAGCCGCAGCGACCACGCGATTGCGGCCGGTATTCTTGGCCTCGTAAAGAGCAAGATCGGCCTGCTTCATTAGTTGGTCTGGGGTCAGCACCGCGCCAAAGCGCGAGGCGATGCCGAAGGAAGCGGTAACGCTCAGCGCTTCACTTGATCGCTTCAGCATGAAAGGGGCGCTTTCGACAGCCGCGCGGAGACGCTCGGCGACAGCGGCGGCAACTTCCGGAGAGGTGTCCGGCATTACCACGACGAATTCCTCCCCGCCGTAACGGCAGGCGAGATCGGCGCCGCGGATAGTAGAACGGACGCGATTTGCGAATTCGCGCAACACTTCGTCGCCGCCGTCATGGCCGTAGGTATCGTTCACCTGCTTGAAACGATCAATATCGGTAATCAGCACCGAAAGCGGCCGTCCCCGCGCCATCGACCGGTTGAAGAGCACGTTCAGGTGATTGTCGAGATAACGTCTGTTGTAAAGGCCAGTCAGCGGATCGGTCACCGCAAGCTCGATCGTCTGCTTGACGCTGGCGCGCAGTCGATCATTGTAACGCTTTCGACGGATCTGCGTCAGGCTGCGGGCGACGAGCTCGTTAGGATCGACGGGACGAATGATGTAATCGTTGACGCCGAGATCAAGAGCGCGGACGACCATGTCGTCAGCGCCCTGCTCGGTAATGATCAGGATCGGCAGAAAGCGCGTGCGCTCCAACGAGCGCAGTTGGGAGCAAAGGCGAAGCGGATCGTGATCGTCGAAATTGGCATTGACGATAACGAGATCGAACGTGTTCTCGGCCGCCTCGAACAGGGCGGCCTGCGGATCGGATAGCGCAAGCACATCGGCAACGGGCTTCAGCGCCCTGATGATGCGCTCTTGCGAATTGGCGCGGCCATCGACCAATAGGACCTGGCCGGCCTCGTCGCCACGACCCTCGCCTGCCCGCATGAGATCGCCCATGCCCATGGTATGAGCGGTGTCGGCGCGGATGCGCAGCTCGTCGCTCAATGTCTTCAGCCGCAGCAGGCTCTTCACCCGCGAGATCAGCTGCAGATCGTTGACCGGTTTGGTGAGAAAATCGTCGGCGCCGGCCTTCAGACCGCGTACGCGATCGGCCGGCTGGTCGAGTGCGGTGACCATCACGACAGGAATATGGGCAGTCTTCTGACTGGCCTTCAGCCGCTCGCAGACCTCGAAACCATCGATACCGGGCATCATGATGTCGAGCAGGATCAGATCGACCTGGTTGCGTTCGCAGATCGCCAGCGCTTCATAACCGTCGGCGGCGGTCATCACGTCGAAATACTCCGCAAGCAGCCGCGCTTCAAGCAGCTTCACGTTGGCCGGAATATCGTCAACCACCAGTATTCGCGCGGTCATAAGCGTCTTTCCGATGCGTCAGGCATCGCCCAGATAGGTCTTGATCGTCTCGATGAATTTCGGAACCGAAATCGGTTTGGAGACATAGGCTTCGCAGCCGCCCTGGCGGATCCGTTCCTCATCGCCCTTCATCGCGAAAGCCGTCACGGCGATGACGGGAATGACGTGCAACTCGTCGTCTTCCTTCAGCCATTTCGTGACTTCGAGGCCGGAGACCTCCGGCAGTTGGATATCCATGAGGATGAGGTCGGGACGATGCTTGCGCGCCAGATCGAGCGCCTCCATGCCATTTCTGGTTTGGATCGTGGTATAGCCGGACGCCTCGATCAGGTCGCGAAAGAGCTTCATGTTGAGCTCGTTATCTTCTACAATCATCACCTGTTTGGGCATGACAAGCTGTCCCTACGTCCGTTCGCGCAGCGGTTCGTCCCATGAGAAATGCACATGCGGATGAATAGCTCCGTGAAACCGATAGCGCACGCTACCCGTATTTGGTTGAAGAAAAGGTAACTTACCCCCCGAAATGCAAAGCAACTTCAAGACCTCGAAACAACAGGCGGCCGACCCGCACGAGACGGCGATTGCCGTGCTCGGCTGGCTTGCCGCCGATCCCGACATGTTCGGCCGCTTCCTCGCCCTCACCGGAGTGGCGCCCGAGCAGGTGCGCAACGCGGTCAACGACCCGGGGTTCCTCTCAGGCATGATGGATTTCCTGATGAACCACGAGCCGACGGCGATGGCCTTCTGCACGGCGAGCGGTCTTAGCCCGGAGACGGTGACCGCCGCCTGGCGGCATTTCTCCTCGCCGGGGCTCGATTCGGGGGAATACTGAGCGTGACCGAGCTCGATGTTTCGCACATTCACCTCGGCAAGCGGCCGCTCATCGTTTGCGACGTCGATGATGTCGTGCTGCAGTTCATCGACCCCTTCCAGCACTTTCTTCAAAGCCTGGGTCACGAATTCCTGCCGCGATCGTTTCGACTTCACGGCAACATCGTTTCGAAAGCGGACGGCACGGAGATCGAGGGCCAACGGGTCAGCCGGCTTATCGAAGATTTTTTCGACGCGCAGGAATTGTGGCAGACGCCGGTCGACCGCGTCGTCGAAACGCTTGGCCGGCTTTCGAAGGAGGCCGATATCCTTTTCCTCACGGCGATGCCGCCACGGTTCCAGGTTCAGCGCCGCCGGCTGCTGGACAGCGCTGGCCTGCTCTATCCGCTGCTTGCCAGCGAGCAACCCAAGGGGCCGATTGTTCACGCGCTGCATGCCAGCCGCTCCTTTCCCGTCGTCTTCATAGACGATATGGCGCACAATCTGCACTCCGTCAGGGAATACATGGCCGATTGCCTGCTCATTCACCTAATGCCGGATTCGCCCGTCCATCGTTTCGCGCCGGCGGCAGCCGACGACATCACCCGTGCTGCCGACTGGGGACATGCGGCCGAGCTGATCGAAGCCCATTTCCTTTCCGGCGCCTTCCATCGCGCAGTTCCAGCCGCATGAGCGGCCGGCCGTCCTTGCGTCTGGCAATCGTCTTGAAGCCGGCTGCGTCGAAGATTGCCGTCGAGCCTATGCAGAGCGTCACCGATTTCGACTGCTTCACATGATCGATCGGGCAAGCTTCGACCAACCGCGCTCCCTGGCACCGCGCGTAGTCGATCGCGCCGGCAAGCAGCCGATGGCTCATACGCCTGCCCCGCAGTTTGGGCAGCAGAAAAAAGCAGCTCACCGCCCAGATGGAGGGATCATGCGCATCGTCCTCGTCCAGTGGCCGCGAGACGGTGCGCGGTGAATTGAACTGCGGCACGTCGTGGCGCGGCCCGACCTGCACCCATGCGACCGGTCCGCCATCGTCATAACAGAGGATCCCAGGCGGCGGTCCCGCCTCGATCCGCTCCCGCATATGCGCCTTGCGCTCGTCTGCCGTCATCGCAGTCCTCATCGAATGCGGCAAGCGCAGCGCGACACACCAGCAATTACAAAAAGCCCCCTGAGGGCCGAACAAGGTTTCGAAGTCGCCCCACCGTTCTGCCGTCACCGGCTCGAAACGAAAATCTTTATCCAAAGGCAAAGCTCCCGCCCTCTCTTGTGACTCGCCAGCTTAAGGCGTAGTGTCGCGGCGTTCAACCTTTGTTCTCACCATGACCGCCGCGCCTGACAAGACACCCGGCTTCTGTCGCGACTGCCTTGCCGAGCAGAAGGCTGAGGCGCGCCGCTGCATTTCTTGCGGCAGTCCGCGCCTAGTGCGCCATCGCGAGCTCTATGCGCTGACACTTGCGCATATCGATTGCGATGCCTTCTACGCAGCCGTCGAGAAGCGCGACAATCCCGAACTTGCCGACAAGCCCGTTATCATCGGCGGCGGCAAACGCGGTGTCGTCTCCACTGCCTGCTATATCGCCCGCATCCACGGCGTGCGTTCCGCCATGCCGATGTTCAAGGCGTTGGAGGCATGCCCCCAGGCGGTCGTCATCCGCCCGGACATGGAGAAATATGTCCGGGTCGGTCGCCAGGTACGCGCGATGATGCAGGATCTGACGCCGCTGGTGCAGCCGCTGTCGATCGACGAAGCATTCCTGGAACTTGGCGGCACCGAGAGGCTGCATCACGACCCGCCGGCGCGCACGCTCGCCAAGTTCGCCCGCCGCGTCGAAAAGGAGATCGGCATCACCGTCTCCGTTGGGCTTTCCTATTGCAAATTCCTCGCCAAAGTTGCTTCCGATCTGCAGAAGCCGCGCGGCTTCTCCGTCATCGGCCGCGAGGAAGCGATTGAATTTCTGGCGCCACGTCCCGTCACCACGATCTGGGGCGTCGGCAAGGCCTTTGCCGCGACGCTGGAGGCGGATGGCATCCGCACGATCGGCCAGTTGCAGCAGATGGAGGAGAACGACCTGATGCGCCGCTACGGCAGCATCGGCCAGCGGCTCGCCCGGCTGTCGCGCGGCATCGACGACCGCGAGGTGCATCTCAACGATGCCGCCAAGAGCGTTTCGGCAGAAACGACCTTCTTCGACGACATTGCACGCTACGACGATCTGGTGCCGATCCTTCGCAATCTTTCGGAAAAGGTTTCCTGGCGGCTGAAGAAGAACGACATTGCCGGGCAGACTGTGGTGCTGAAGATGAAGAGCGCCGACTTCAAGACGCGTACCCGTAATCGCAAGCTCGAGGATCCGACCCAGCTTGCCGACAGGATCTTCCGCACCGGGCTCGAGCTTCTCGAAAAGGAGACGGACGGTACGAAATTCCGCCTGATCGGCATCGGCGTCACCGATCTCGGCGACGCTGCCCGCGCCGATCCGCCGGATCTCATCGACCGGCAGTCGGGACGGCGGGCGGCAGCCGAAGCGGCGATGGACAAGCTGCGCGACAAATTCGGCAAGAACACAGTCGAGACCGGTTTCACCTTCGGCGGCAGCAAGCGCGATCGCTAGAGCCTTTCCTGTTAGATTGAAGCATTCTGCCGGAGCAGGTTTTCGTCAGGGCAAAGGCGATTGGCGACGGGCATCCCCAAGGTACGTCCGAGCCGATCGCCTTTGATCCTGGCTAGAGATGCCCCGCCCCCACGCTTCGCCGTGGCGAAGCGACAAGTGCGTCCGGCGATTCTGCGGGAGGTTGGCTGAAACGGGCCGCCTGATCGACGACCGGCTTGGCCGTAGGGCTTGGCTACGACGCGCGCCGGCCGGTCGACCATCCGACTCCGTTTGAGCCAACAGAATGCTTCAATCTAACCCGGAAAGGCTCTAGAACATCTCTGCGAGGCCCATACAGAACAATGGCCTAAAGCAAACCGCTCAGACTTTGATTCACCGACATGCCTTGCCATTGTCTTCTGCGCGCCGATATCGCGGAACTGCTGCAGCCCTCCGGGCGAACGAACGACCTAGGGTTTAAAACCTTCCTTAAACTTCGTCCCATAATGTGCCGGACCAGTATTGCGTATGGTTGGGTATCATGGTCTCGCGTCTCGTCTTCGGCCTCGGCTTGCTGTCGGCCACCGCCCTCGTACACCCTGCTTTTGCCGCGGAAGCACGGACCCTGCAGATCTTCGTCTCGAAGAACAAGCAGTCGCTTGTGGTTTATGATGGCACCGAGGTCGTCGCCACCTCGAAGGTCTCGACCGGCAAGGAAGGCCACACGACGCCGAGCGGCATCTTCTCCGTCATCGAAAAGAAGAAGTACCACGAATCCAACCTCTATTCGAACGCGCCGATGCCTTTCATGCAGCGACTGACTTGGTCCGGCATCGCACTGCATGAATCCAATTCGGTGCCGCGCCATCCGGCTTCGCACGGCTGTGTGCGCATGCCCGGCGCCTTCGCAAAGATGCTCTATGGAATGACCGACGCCGGTGTTCCGGTCATTATCAGCGACGGCGAACTGGCGCCGCAGCCGATCGACCACCCCAATCTTTTCCATCCGGACTCGCCGGCAGCGATGCCGCTCCTCTCGGATGTCGAGCTGCGGCCCTCGATACCAAGCTATCCCGAAGCACCGGTGCAGGTGGCGATGAACAACACGGCTGTAATGCCGATGCCGGTTGCGCCCGAGGAAGCCAAGGCGCCATCCGAGCCGATCAGCATGCTCATCACGCGCCGGACGCTGCGCGAAACGGTAATCGACATCCAGGCCCTTCTCAACCAGCTCGGCTTTTCTGCCGGCGATCCGGACGGTCTGCTCGGTCCGACGACCGTGCAGGCAATCAAGGCTTTCAAGGCGCTGCGGTTTACAGAATTTGCCGGTGACAGGAACCTGATCTCCGACAACCTGCTCAAATCGCTCTATGCGGCGGCCGGCAGGGGTGAGCCGCCGAACGGCGTCATCATGGTGCGACAGTCCTTCGAGCCGATATTCGAGGCGCCGGTGATAATCGCCGATCCGAGCCTGGCACTCGGCACGCATTTCCTGACGCTGCATGCGATCGATGCGACCGCCGGCACGGCGGACTGGCTCGGAGTGACGCTCACGAACAATCTCTCCCGTGAGACGATGAAGCGGCTCGGCATCACCAATCAGGAAAGCTCGATCATCAGCGGCCGGCCCGTCGCCAAGGCGCTCAGTCGAATCTCGATTCCGGACGAAACCCGTCACCGGATCGACGCGTTGATTTCGCCCGGCTCGACTTTGACAATCTCGGATACGGGCATCGGCTCCGAAACAGGCGAAGGTACCGAATTCATTACTGTCACCCGCGAGAACTGAGACCTACCAAAGCTTCTCGACGGCGCGCTCGTCGTAGCTTCGGCGGGCCGCAATAATCTTTGCCTGGTTCGCTTCCGTCCAGACGACGAGCGCCTTGATCGTATCGTGCAGCGTGCAGCCGAGATCCGTCAACGCGTAATCGACCCTTGGCGGCACCACTGGATAAACCGTCCGCTCGATTAGACCGTCACGCTCGAGCTGACGCAACGTCGTCGTCAGCATGCGCTGGCTGATGCCATCAATACTTTTGCGCAGTTCGGTAAAGCGAAGGGTGCGCTTTTCGAGCAGCGCAATGACCAGCAGCGACCATTTGTCGGCAATGCGATCGAGGATCTGACGCACCTCGCACTCCTCCCGCGCATCCCACTGGTGGATGTCGTAATCGCGCTCGGTGCTGCAGCAGTCACTCGGTGAGTTTGAAGTGCCTTCTTCCATGGGTTCGAACCATGCCCTATGTCAGCCTTGGTTACAATAGGGAACCGAGGATCAATATGTAACCATCCTCGTTCTTCCCTGCTTCACGCATAAGGAACTTCATGATGTCTACAAGTCCTCCCTTGGCAGCAGAGAGCGCGAGAATGGGCGCCGGAGCTGCCGGTATGCTGACCGTGCTCTGTGGCGCGATTTTTCTCGAAGGTGTCGATGCGGCCATGCTCAATATCGCCCTGCCCTCGATCCGGGCCGAACTCGGCCTTTCGACGACAACATTGAGCGCCGTTGTCTCGGCCTATGTGCTTGCCTATGCCGGCCTGATGCTGCTCGGAGGGCGAGTCGCCGATATGTACGGCAAGCGCAAGGTCTTTTTGACGGCGCTCACGGTATTCCTGCTGTTTTCTGGTCTCGGCGGTTTTGCGACCGAGGGCTGGATGCTGCTGGCGGCTCGCTTCGTGACAGGTGCGGCGGCTGCCTTCATGACACCGGCTGGCCTTGCCCTTATCAACGGCAACTTTCCAGAGGGACCGCAGCGCAACAGGGCCGTGCTGATCTATGCCGGCACCGCCTCGGCCGGCTTCTCGCTCGGCCTTGTCATTGGAGGGCTTCTATCAGCCATCGGCTGGCGCTGGGTGTTCTTCGCACCGGTGATCTTCTCCGCTATCCTGCTGCTGGCCGGCATGAAGCTGATCGTAGAGAAGAAGGAAGACGCCGCCCAGCGGCAAAAATTCGACATTGCGGGCGCGCTGACGTTGACCGGCGCCATGTTGCTTGCCGCCTATGCGCTGACACGGATGGAACACGCGGCCAACGATCTGACTTGGACGATCGCGGCAGCAGGGGCGAGCATGGTGCTCTGGTTCGCCTTCGCTCTCACTGAACGCAAGTCGCGCGCGCCGCTGATAAGGCTCGGGATTTTCCGATCTGCCGTTCTTGTGCAAGCCAATCTCGGGGCGATGCTCTTTACCGGCGCCTTCTTCGGTTTCCAGTTCGTCGTCTCGCTTTATCTGCAGGAGCTACTGGGCTGGTCTTCCTTCGAAACCAGCCTCGCGCTGATCGTTGTTGGCATGGATGCCATTCTGGCTCCGCTGCTCACGCCCCTGCTCGTCGAACGCTTTGGCAACGGACGCGTCGTACTTGGCGGCTTTGCTTTCGCCATCGCCGGCTACGCGCTCTTCCTCGGCATGGGCCTCGACTGGACCTATGCCGCCATGTTGCCGTCAATGGTTCTGCTCGGCCTCGCCTTCTCGTTAGGCTATGGACCGCTGACGATCATCGCGACGGAAGGTATTGCCGAAGACGAACAGGGGCTGGCAAGCGGCCTGGTGAACACCTCGTTCCAGTTCGGTGCAGCCTTGGGCCTGTCCGCCGTCAGCGCCGTCGGCACGCTTGCCCTCGGCGATGGTGACAGCCCGTCCGAACGGCTGGACGCACTGCGGACTGCCCTGATCGTGCCAGTCGGAGCGACGCTGATCGGCATGGTCATCATGGGCTTTGGCAGAGGCCGCTGTGCGGACGCGTCATGCCGGCTACGGGCCGGCTGAAAGCAAAGGACAGGCAGCCGGGCTTGTCCCGGTTGCCCTGTTCGTCAGACAAGTTCGACGTCAACGACGCCAGGGGCGGCGCGAAGGGCGGCCGCGATCTCCGGCGTGATGCGGTATTTCTCCGGCAGCGCCACTTCCACCTCGCGTTTGCCCTCCTCCTTGATGACGATGAAGGAAACCAGGCCGTCGCCCTTGGCGTTCAGATGGCCGGCAACCATTCTCAGCGGTCCGGAATCTCTGACATAGACGCGCAGCGCCTTCTGCATCTGCAGCGACTTTTCCTCAAGCGACTGGATCGTCTGGATACGCAGGCCGATGCCCTCCGGCCGCTCCTCCCCGGTCGCGGTCAGCAGGAAGGATTTTCCGGACTCGAGCACATCGCGATACTGGTTCAGCATCTCCGAAAACAGCACCGCCTCGAACTGGCCCGACGAGTCGGAAAAGACGATGATGCCCATCTTGTTGCCGGTGCGGGTCTTGCGCTCCTGCTTCGAGATGACGGTGCCGGCAAGGCGTGCATTGGCAGCCCCCTGCTTGATGGCCGCAGAAAACTCGGCAAAAGTCTGTACACGCATCTTCTGCAGGATGTTGCTGTAGGAATCGAGCGGGTGCGCCGTGAGATAAAAGCCCAGCACCTGGAACTCCTTGAGCAGCCGCTCCGAAGCCAGCCAGGGTGAATAGGGCGGCAAGGAGATCTTCTCCGGACCTGACGTCAAGGTACTGCCGAAAATATCCGATTGGCCGCTCAGCTTGTTTTCCTGGGCGCGCTGGGCATAACCGAGGATGCGGTCGAGGCCGGCCGCCAACTGGGCGCGGTCGGTGCCGAAACAATCGAAGGCGCCGGCATAGATCAGGCTTTCCAGCACGCGGCGGTTCACCTGGCGCGGATCGATGCGCAGACAGAAATCCTCGATGCTGGCGAAGGGCTTGTCGCCACGCACCTCGACGATATGGTCGACGGCGGATTCGCCGACGCCCTTGAGGGCGGCCAGCGCATAGTAGATCCGGTTGTCGCCGGTCTCGAAATGGCGGAAGGAGGTCTGCACCGAAGGTGCGATCACCTCGATGCCGAGGCGTTTGGCATCTTGACGGAAATCATTGACCTTTTCCGTGTTGGACATGTCGAGCGTCATCGAAGCGGCGAGGAACTCGACCGGGTAATGCGCCTTCATATAGGCCGTCTGGTATGAGACGATGGCATAGGCGGCGGCATGCGACTTGTTGAAGCCGTAATTGGCGAATTTCGCCAAGAGATCGAAGATGACGTCCGCCTGCGGCTTCTTCACACCGTTCTTCACCGCGCCATCGACGAAGCGCTCACGCTGCTGGTCCATCTCGGCCTTGATCTTCTTACCCATGGCGCGGCGCAGAAGATCGGCTTCACCCAATGAATAGCCGGACAGGACCTGGGCGATCTGCATCACCTGTTCCTGATAGACGATGACGCCCTGGGTTTCCTTGAGCAGATGGTCGATCATCGGGTGGATCGATTCCACCTCCTCCTCGCCGTGCTTGCGGGCATTATAAACCGGGATGTTCTCCATCGGGCCCGGGCGGTAGAGCGCCACCAGCGCGATGATGTCCTCGATGCAGTCCGGCTTCATGCCGATCAGCGCCTTGCGCATGCCGGCACTTTCCACCTGGAACACGCCGACCGTCTCGCCACGCGACAGCATCTCGTAAGTCTTCTTGTCATCGAGAGGAATGGCCGCAAGATCGACTTTAATGCCGCGTTTGGCGACGAAATCGACGGCGACCTTCAGCACGGTCAACGTCTTCAAGCCGAGGAAGTCGAACTTGACGAGGCCTGCCTGCTCCACCCATTTCATGTTGAACTGGGTGACGGGCATGTCGGAGCGCGGATCGCGATACATCGGCACGAGCTTGGACAGCGGGCGGTCGCCGATGACGATGCCGGCAGCATGCGTCGAGGCGTGACGATAAAGCCCTTCAATCTTCTGGGCGATGTCGAGCAGACGCGCGACCACCGGCTCCTTCGCCGCCTCCTCCTGCAGCTTCGGCTCCTCCTCGATCGCCTTGGAGAGCGGCGTCGGATTGGCCGGATTGTTCGGCACGAGTTTGCAGATCTTGTCGACCTGGCCGTAAGGCATTTCCAGCACGCGGCCGACATCGCGAAGTGCGGCGCGTGCCTGCAGCGAACCGAAGGTGATGATCTGCGCCACCTGCTCGCGCCCATATTTCGCCTGAACGTAGCGGATCACCTCTTCGCGGCGGTCCTGGCAGAAGTCGATGTCGAAGTCAGGCATCGAGACGCGTTCCGGATTGAGGAAGCGCTCGAAGAGCAGCGAGAAGCGCAGCGGGTCGACATCGGTGATCGTCAAGGCATAGGCGACCAGCGAACCGGCGCCCGAACCACGGCCCGGACCGACGGGAATATCATGCTGCTTGGCCCACTTGATGAAGTCGGAAACGATCAGGAAGTAACCCGGGAAGCGCATGCGCTCGATAACGCTGAGTTCGAACTCGAGGCGCTCGCGGTAATCCTTTTCCTCGTAACCCGGCGACATTCCGAGCGTGGCAAGCCGCATGTCCAGCCCTTCCACCGCCTGGCGGCGCAATTCGCCCGCCTCGGCGCGTTCGGCCTCCTCGGCATCGTCGGTGGCGCCAGTGAAGCGCGGCAGGATCGGCTTTCGCGTCTTCAACACGAAGGAGCAGCGCTTGGCGATCTCGATCGTGTTATCGAGCGCTTCCGGCAGGTCGGCAAAGAGCTTGGCCATCTCGGCCCGGCTCTTTAGGTAGTGATCCGGCGTCAGGCGAAAACGGCTGTCGTCGGAGACGATGGCGTTATGCGCAACCGCCATCAGCGCATCATGGGCGTCGTAATCGTCGCGAGCCGGAAAGAAGGCTTCGTTGGTGGCGACGAGCGGCAGGTCATGCGTGTAAGCAAGCCTGACGATCTTCTGCTCGTGCCGCTTGTCGTAGGTGCCGTGCCGCTGCAGCTCGACATAGAGTCTGTCGCCGAACAGACGCTTCAGCGTGAGCAGCCGGGCTTCCGCCTGAGCGGGATGGCCTTCCCTGAAAGCCGCGTCAACCGGCCCAGTCAGGGCGCCGGTCAAGGCGATCAGCCCTTCCGTGCCTGCCTCTTCCAGCCAGGAGGCTCTGATATGAATGGCCTGGTTGCTATCACCGCCGAGATAGGCGCGGCTGACGAGATCAACCAGCCTTTCGTAACCGGCGTCCGTCGCCGCAAGAAGAACGATCGACGGCAGCTTGATCAGTGCCTGCTGACCGCCGCGCTTTTCACTTTCCAATCCGTCTTCCATGTCGATCGAGACCTGGCAGCCGATGATCGGCTGCAGGCCCTCGTCCATTGCCTTCTGGGAGAATTCAAGGGCGACAAAGAGATTGTTGGTGTCGGTGATGGCGATCGCCGGCTGGCTGTCGCCGGTCGCCTTGTAGAGGATCTTCTTCAGAGGCAAGGCGCCCTCAAGCAGCGAATAGGCGGAGTGGACCCTCAGGTGGATGAAACCCGGCTCGCCACCGGTCGCCTCACCAATTGAACCCTTTTGCGTCTCCGCCATGATATGCCTTTCAATCAGCCGAAATGAATCGGACGCATTGTCGGCATTGAGGGCGATGATGTCCAGAAGAAGACCGGCGTGCGAACCGCATGACTGCCATGCGATCCCCCGAAAACTTTAAATCGCGATGACGATAAGCGAGAAGCTGGCAACGAACATTGCGATGGAGGTGAATGCTGCGATATCACGGATCATGTCAGTCATCTGGCTCTCCTTTACTCGTTATGTATTCAATTTGTTCCATGTATGTTCCCATGTCAACAGGAATCTTTTCCTCCCCGCTTGCCTTTGAAGAAATGCCGCTTGCGAGCCGCGAATCGAACCTCGCATCGCGCCAGTCTTGACATGTTCTCCAACCGGCCCTGCATCGCCTGGACGAACCGGTCGGGCCAACGCATCCTGTGCCTGATGCCTGCCTCTGGCTTCTAGCAATGCGAACCCTTTTGTTTTTCTTATGTTCTCAGCATTCTGCTATATCGGCATCAGGTGAGGCAGGGAGGAAGATGATAATGCTCGACACCGCTATGCTGAACGACTTCATCGTAGAGGCTAAGGCCGCGACCTATATCGGCGGGGGTGTGCCTCGCCCGCCCTGCCGGCCGGGCGCTCACGATATTGGCTATGAACGCGGCGACTGGTCATATCTCGACAGTTACGTCGGCGGCACCGATTTCGCCGGACAGGAAGTGGTGTGGTTTGCCGGCGAACCCGTCTGGGCGATGAATTATTTCGGCTGCGTCGTCGCGGCCGATCTCATCGATGGCAGTGCCGCCGGAACTGTGATCAAGGCGGCGCTGTCGGCGATGTATGGGGAGGGCCGCTTTCTCGGCGGAATGGAATTCGATCATCCGTTCGGCCGCTATATCGACCGCAGCGAAGGCGGCTGCGACCGATTCAGCGGCCATGAATGCATCATGGTCGGCGGCCGGAAGGCTTATGTGCTCGGTTACCGCGGCGGGCTTGTCATCCCGTAATCGAATTAGAAGTCGACAACCTTGCCATCGGAGATCGTGACGCGCCGATCCATGCGTCCGGCCAGTTCATGGTTGTGAGTGGCGATGAGGGCCGCGAGGCCGGACTGGCGCACCAGCGCCTCGAGCGCGTCGAAGACGTAACTTGCCGTCTCCGGATCGAGATTGCCGGTCGGCTCGTCGGCGAGAAGCAGCGTCGGGGCATTGGCGACGGCGCGGGCGATCGCGACGCGCTGCTGTTCGCCGCCGGAAAGTTCGGCCGGACGATGCGAACCGCGATGGCCGATGCGCATATAATCGAGAAGCTGGCCGGCTCGCTCGCCGGCTTCCTTCCAGGACAGGCCGGCGATCAGCTGCGGCATCATGATGTTTTCAAGCGCCGAAAATTCCGGGAGGAGGTGATGGAACTGGTAGACGAAGCCGATCTCGCTGCGGCGGATCGCGGTGCGTTTCTCGTCTGAAAGGCCGTCGCAGGCATGGCCATTGATGGTGACCTCACCGCCATCGGGATGTTCCAAGAGCCCGGCAATATGCAGCAGCGTAGACTTGCCGGTGCCGGAGGGAGCGACGAGAGCGACGATCTCACCTTTCGACAGTGAAAAATCCGCGCCCTTCAGAATCGGGAGCAGCGTATCGCCCTGCCCGTAATGGCGCTCGACGCCGGTAAGCTTGAGAACGACGTTGCGATTCATGAAGACGGCATTCCTTATTCGTAGCGCAGGGCCTGCACCGGATCGAGCCTGGAGGCGCGCCAGGCCGGAAAGATCGTCGCGATGAAGGAGAGCGTCAGCGCCATCACGACGATCGAAATGGTTTCGCTGAGCTGCATCTCGGCCGGCAGCTGGCTGAGGAAATAGACCTGCGGATTGAAGATCTCGGTGCTTGATATCCAGGAGAAGAACTGGCGGATGGATTCGATGTTGACGCAGACGAGAACACCGAGCAGCACGCCGCCAATGGTGCCGACGATACCGATCGCCGCCCCGGTCATGAAGAAGATGCGCATGATCGAGCCGGCGCTGGCGCCCATCGTGCGCAGGATCGCGATATCGCTGCCCTTGTCCTTCACCAGCATGATGAGGCCGGAGATGATGTTCAGCGCCGCCACGAGCACGATCAGAGTCAGGATCATGAACATGACATTGCGCTCGACCTGGAGTGCGGAGAAGAAGGTCTGGTTGCGCTGGCGCCAGTCGGTGAGGTTGATCTGGCGGCCAGCCGCCTCCTCCACCTTCGGCCTCAGAGCGGCGATATCATCGGGGTGATCGGCGAAGAGCTCGATCGACTGCACCAGCCCAGCGGCATTGAAATAGAGCTGCGCCTCCTCGAGCGGCATGAAGATGATCGAGGAGTCGTATTCCGACATGCCGATCTCGAACAGCCCGGAGATTTTGTAGGACTTGACGCGCGGATTGACGCCCATCGGCGTGATGTCACCTTCCGGCGAGGTCAGGGTGATGAGGTCGCCGACGCGCAGACCCAGTTGATCGGCCATGCGAGTGCCGATCAGCACACCTTCACCGGCGGCAAAGCCCACCATATCGCCGGATTTGATGTTATCCGAGACCGTTTGGAGCTTGGTCAGGTCTTCAGCGCGGACGCCGCGCACCAAGGCGCCGGTGCTGCCGCCGGCCGAGGCGGAGGCGAGCACCTGGCCTTCCACCAGGGGCAGCGCCATCTTGATACCGGGCACGCCGGCGAGCCTACTGGCGAGGTCGGGATAATCGGTGAAAGGACCATCGACCGGTTGCACGATCATGTGGCCGTTGATGCCTAGAATGCGCGAGACGAGCTCGGTGCGGAAGCCGTTCATGACGGCCATAACGATAATCAGCGTCGCAACGCCCAGCATGATGCCGACGAAGGAGAAGCCGGCGATCACCGAAATAAATGCCTCCTTGCGGCGGGCGCGCAGGTAGCGCCACGCCACAAGACGCTCAAAGGTGGAAAATGGCTTGCCAGCCGGACCCAAGCCGGATTTTGAACTCCGGTCCACTGCTGCCTCTGCCATTTCGCCTCCGTTTCCTTACGCCACGAACCTGTTGATCGCCGCTTCGATGGTCATCGTTTCGCGGGCGCCGGTCTTGCGGTCCTTCACTTCGACCTCGCCGTTTGCGACCGCACGCGGACCAGCGATGATCTGGACAGGTACGCCGATCAGGTCGGCGGTCGCGAATTTCGTCCCAGCCCGGTCGTCGGTGTCGTCATAAAGCACATCCTTGCCGGCCTTGGTCAGCGCAGCGTAGATCAGCTCGCAAGTATCGTCGCAGGCTTCGTCGCCCGACTTCATGTTGATTACGACAACATCGAAGGGTGCGACCGACGCCGGCCAGATGATTCCGTTGTCGTCATGCGATGCTTCGATGATGGCGGGAACAAGGCGTGTCGGACCGATACCGTAGGACCCCATGTGAACGAAATGTTCCTTACCATCCGGCCCCTGCACTTTCGCGCCCATCGGCTCGGAATATTTCGTGCCGAAATAGAAGATATGGCCGACCTCGATGCCGCGGGCGGAAAGGCGCTCGCCCTCGGGGATGGCGTTGAAGGCTGCCTCGTCGTGCATCTCCGAGGTCGCGGCATAAAGAGAGGTCCACTTGTCGAAGATCGCCTGCAGGCCTTCGACGCTGTCGAAATCGGTCCGTTCACCAGGAATATCGAAGCCTACGAAGTCCTTGTGGCAGAAAACCTCGGATTCACCGGTATCGGCGAGGATGATGAATTCATGGCTGAGATTGCCGCCGATCGGGCCGGTATCGGCACGCATCGGGATGGCGCGCAGGCCGAGCCGATCGAAGGTTCTGAGATAGGCTGCGAACATCTTATTATAGGAATGCTCTGCTGCTTCGCGCGTCAGATCGAAGGAATAGGCATCCTTCATCATGAACTCGCGCGAGCGCATGGTGCCGAAACGCGGACGGATCTCGTCGCGGAACTTCAGCTGAATGTGATAGAGATTGAGCGGCAGGTCCTTATAGGATTTGACTGAGGCGCGGAAAATATCCGTCACCATCTCCTCATTGGTAGGGCCATAAAGCATCGGCCGCTCCTGGCGGTCCTTGATGCGCAGCATCTCCTTGCCGTAGGCGTCGTAACGGCCGCTTTCCTGCCAAAGCTCCGCGGATTGCAGGGTCGGCATTGAAAGCTCGATGGCGCCGGCGCGGTTCTGCTCCTCGCGGATAACGGCGTTGACCTTGTCCAGCACACGCTTGCCGAGGGGCAACCAGGAATAAATGCCCTGTGACTGCTGGCGGATCATGCCGGCGCGCAGCATCAACCGGTGGGAGACGATCTCCGCCTCCTTGGGGTTTTCCTTAAGGATGGGCATGAAATAGCGAGACAGGCGCATGGCGATTCCGAAGCAGTTGAGATCCCGCAGACGAGCGGAATCGAAGGTACATCGTTATGTGGGAGCGTTCATAGCCGCTTCGCGGCAGGAAGGAAACCCGCAACTGCCGTCGGCCGCCTCCCGGACACGCATGTTCGCGCCCGCAAAATGAAAGGGCGTGAAAAAGCGCGTGTTTATAAGGACTTGAACGAAAATCTTGTCAACAGAAAAATTTTGCTGGAGTGTAGCAAAAATGCAAAAAAAGCTAATGACAAAGCCCAATGTTTGAGCTAGCTTTAGCTCACAAAACAGGCAGGAAGTTAAATTCTTGCCGAATTCGCGGTCAAGTCTTGGGAGGATCAGATCTTAGGCGCGCTCGTCGCAGCCCCGGCAACGGTTACAGATCACGCGATACTTAAAACAAGGCTTCCAGCCTTGTTTTTTTTTGGCTTTTCGCCCTCTTCTCCCATTCAAACTCCGAATGGCTTCCGTAAAGGAACCCTCTTATTCCGTTACGCGAGCTCTTTGCGGCAACGGCATGACGGCGGTATGACGAAACCGATTTTTCCTTGAATTTACATCTGCTCAAAGTTTGAGCAAAAGCTACGTCAATAGAAGCTAGGCCCGAGTTGTGGAAGGGCATCGAAGCCCCAGCCAAGATAGGTGTCGCAGACATACCAGAGACCGTAGATCAGCGCCGAGATCAGCGTCGTCAGCGAAAAGACGAAGGCGGCGCGAAAGCGGGTGGGCGCGCTTGGCACCGTGCCGAGCACGATTTCGTCGTCTTCCGCCTGGGTACGCAAGCCGATCGGCAGGACGGCGAAAAGCGTCATCCACCAGATGATGAAGTAGACAGCGAATCCCTGAAGGAAGGTCTGGAGCATTATCTTTCCCGGTAGTGTCTTGCCGACAGAACGCATGAAGCGCTGTGTCGCTTGGAACTGGCGCACTTATACGGCGGAATAGCGTCCAACTCAAAGCGAACGAACCATTTCGCCGCCTTCAGGTCACTCTGCCGCAGCGAAGCGCTTCCGATTGTATTTGGTTTAGGCTTGTTCGAGCTCGATCAGCGTGCCGAAGAAATCCTTGGGGTGCAGAAAGAGCACCGGCTTGCCATGCGCGCCGGTTTTCGGCTCGCCGCCGCCCAGCACCCGCGCCCCGGCCGCGAGCAGGCGGTCACGGGCGAGGATGATATCGTCCACCTCGTAACAGATATGGTGCATGCCGCCGGAAGGGTTCTTTTCGAGGAAGGCTTCGATCGGCGAGTCCTGCCCGAGCGGCTGCAACAATTCGATCTTGGTGTTCGGCAATTCGACGAAGACGACGGTGACCCCGTGTTCCGGTAGAGGCTGTGGCTGCGATACGGCGGCCCCCAGCGAGTCGCGATAAGCGGCCGTCGCCGCTGCGAGGTCGGGAACGGCGATGGCGATATGGTTCACCCGGCCGAGCATGGTCAGACCTTGGTTACGAAGGCGGTGACAACGGGCTTTTTGCCCCAGGCGTGATTTGCAGCCGCGCGAATGGCGCGGCGCACGGCCTCCTGCAGCATGTCGATATCCTTGCGGCGGGCGCGCGGAATGCTTTCGATGGCGCTGATCGCCGCATCGTAGAGCGTATCCTCCATCTCCTCGCCTTCGTCATCATAAACCGGCAGGCCGATCGAGACGAGGTCCGGATCGCCGAGAATGTCATAACGGGCGTCGAGCACGACGCTGACCGCGACGTGGCCGACATAGGAGAGTTTCCTACGCTCGCCGATACCCATTTCGTCGAAATCGCCGATTAGCAGGCCGTCCTTGTAGATCCGGCCGTGCGGCGCTTCCCCGATCACCTCGACCGGACCTGGCGCCAGCCGCAGGATATCGCCGTTGCGCACCCGCGGCACGATCGCGATGCCGGATTGCTCGGCAAGCTCCTTGTGCGCCGTCAGATGCGTCGCCTCGCCATGCACCGGCACGACAATTTTCGGCCGCGTCCACTCATACATCCTCTGCAACTCATTGCGGCGTGGATGGCCGGACACGTGAACGAGCGCCTCGGTATCGGTGATGATATGCACGCCCTGCTCGACGAGGCCGTTCTTGATGTCCTGGATCGCCTTCTCGTTGCCTGGAATGGCGCGCGAGGAAAAGACGACGATATCGCCTGCCGCAAAGGCCACATTGCGCATCTCGTCACGGGAGAGCTTGGCAAGGGCCGCGCGCGCCTCACCCTGGCTGCCGGTCAAGATGACGACGACCTTGTCGCGCGGGATATAGCCGTATTCGTCCTCGGAAATGAAAGGTTTGACCCCTTCCATCAGGCCGATATCGCTAGCGACGTCGACGACGCGCTTCAGCGAGCTGCCGAGCAGCAGCACCTCTCGGCCTGCCGCCTCGGCAGCCTCGGCAACGGTGCGAATACGACCGACATTCGACGAGAAAGTGGTGATCGCCACCCGGCCCTCGGCATCCTCGATGATCTTGCGCAGGCTTTCCGACACATCCTTCTCGGAGGGAGAAACACCGTCGCGCAGGGCATTGGTGGAATCGCACATCAGCGCCAGCACGCCCTCGTCGCCGAGCTGGCGGAAGCGCGTCTCATCGGTCAGGGGGCCGAGCGAAGGCTCGTGATCGATCTTCCAGTCGCCTGTATGGATCACATTCCCAGCCGGCGTGCGAATCATCAGCGACATCGGCTCAGGAATCGAGTGGTTGACAGCGACGCCTTCGATGCTGAAAGGGCCGACATTGATCGTGTCGCCTGCCTTGAACGGCGTCACCGGCACTTCGCCGATCGTTGCCTTCTCGAAGTTGCGCTTGGCTTCAAGCAGACCCGATGTGAATGCCGAGGCGAAAACCGGAACGTTGAGACCTGGCCAGAGGTCGGCAAGCGCGCCATAATGGTCTTCATGGGCATGGGTGATGATGATCGCCTTAAGATTCTTTCGCTCGCTGGCAAGGAAGCGGATATCTGGCAGCACGAGATCGACGCCCGGCAGGTCCGGTCCGGGAAAAGTCACGCCGCAATCGACCATGATCCACTGGCGATGCTCGGGCGGGCCGTAGCCGTAAAGGGCAAGATTCATCCCAATCTCGCCGACGCCACCCAGAGGCAGGAATACCAACTCGTCCTGTTTCGCCATGTTTTCGTTTTTTTCCGCTATCCAAAAAACACATCACCGGCGGCAATAGACATGATCCTGCCAGCGCCGGTATCGAGCATCAACAAGCCATTATCATCAATTCCGGCGAATTGTCCGGAAATCGATTGGTCCGGCAAATTCACCGTAATCTTTTCGCCGATGCCACATGCAATGGCGCGCCAGCGGGCGGTGATCTCGGCAATGCCGCGGCCCTGATCCCATACTTCGAGCAGTTCCGCCATCGCCGCGAAGAGATGAGCGAAGAGTTCCTCCGGCGAAGCTGCGCTTGCGTGCTGGCGCAGGCAAGTGACGGGATAGAGCGGATTGTCCGGCATGACCGAAACATTGATGCCGATACCGACGATCAGCGCATAACGGCCGTCCGGCAACCCCTCGCCTTCGACCAGGATGCCGCAGGTCTTCTTTCGGCCGATGAGAATATCGTTCGGCCATTTGACCTCAAGCGGTTCGCCACCAGGCGGCAGCACCCTGTGGATGGCCTGGTGAACGGCAACGGCAACGGCCAGCGGCAGCGAGCCGAGGCGCTCCATCGGAGCCGGGTCGATCAGCAAAAGAGACGCATAGAGATTGCCGCGTTCGGAAACCCAAAGCCTGCCGCGACGGCCGCGGCCGCCGGTCTGCCTCTCGGCCGTCACCCAGAGATTGCCTGGATCGCCCGCCCGGGCCCGGGCGAGGCATTCGCTATTGGTGGACGATGTTTCCGACAGGGCCTCATGCCTGAAATCGTCGAGCGATATTCGGCGCTGCCTGCCGGAGACCATCAGAAGAGCGTCGCCGCGGCAAGCTCTGCCGCACCGCCGATCGGGCCGCCGATGAGAACATAGGCGGTGACGAAAAGACCGGAGAGACCAAATACCAGGCGCAGAGAGCCAGAAACACGAGCGAATTCGTCGGTCGCCTCATCGAACCACATCAGCTTGATGACACGCAGATAATAGTAGGCGCCGACGACCGAGGCGAGAACGCCGATGATGGCAAGCGCATAAAGCTTGGCTTCGATCGCAGCTACGAAGACGAAGTACTTCGCAAAGAAGCCGGCGAGCGGCGGAATACCGGCCAGCGAAAACATCAGCGCCGTCAGCACCACGGCCATGAACGGGTTCGTGGTGGAAAGGCCGGCGAGATCGCTAACATTCTCGACGACAGTGCCGTCCTTGCGGCGCATCGACATGATGATCGCAAAGGTGCCGAGCGTCATGATCATGTAGATGACCATATAAAGCATGACGCCGGAAACACCGGTCTGGTTGCCGGCGGCAAGGCCGACAAGCGCATAACCCATGTGGCCAATCGAGGAATAGGCCATCAGCCGCTTGATGTTCTTCTGGCCGATCGCGGCAAAGGATCCGAGCAGCATCGAGGCGATCGAGATGAAGACGACGACCTGCTGCCAGTCCGCGAGAACCGGTTGAAAAGCGGTGATGACGATACGGGTCATCATCGCCATGGCAGCAACCTTGGGGGCTGCGGCAAAGAAGGCGGTGACCGGCGTCGGCGCGCCTTCGTAAACGTCGGGCGTCCACATGTGGAAGGGGACGGCCGAGATCTTGAAGGCAATGCCGGCAAGGATGAAGACCAGGCCGAAGATAAGGCCGAGCGAACGCGCGCCCTCGACGGAAAGCGCCTGGGCGATCTCGGAGAAGTGGGTATGGCCGGTGAAGCCGTAAACCAGTGACATGCCGTAGAGCAGCATGCCGGAGGACAGCGCGCCGAGTACGAAATATTTGAGGCCGGCTTCGGTCGACTTCAGGCTGTCGCGGTTGATCGCGGCGACGACGTAGAGCGCCAGCGACTGCAGTTCCAGCGCGAGATAGAGTGAGATCAGGTCGTTGGCCGAGATCATCAGCAGGATGCCGAGGGTCGCCAGCACCAGGAGAACCGGGAACTCGAACTTGTCGAGCTGGTTTTCACGGGCGTGGCCGAGCGTCATGAACAGGGCGACCAGCGAACCGATCAGCGCCACCAGCTTCATGAAGCGAGAGAAGCCGTCGGCCATATAGACGCCGCCGAAGGCAAGGCCTTCCGTGGGCACGAAGAGCAGCCACAGGCCGGAGGCGAGCAGCAAGACGATAGCGAGGCCGGTGACGACGGGGCCTGACCGCTCGCCCGAGAAGACGCCGACCATCAACAGGACAAGGGCGCCGACCGCGAGGATGAGCTCCGGCGCGGAAAGATGCAGACTGAGGAGAATTGTTTCAGCGGTCATGTGCGATAAGTCCCGTCATCATTTCATAGACAGCGCAACATTCTGCGCTGCGTGCACGGCGGCCGTGTAGTTGTTGACAAGCAGATCCACCGAGGCGGCCGTCGCGTCGAAGACCGGAGCCGGGTATACGCCGAAGAAGATCGTCAGTGCGACGAGCGGATAGAGGATCAACTGCTCGCGTGGCGAAAGATCGAGCAATGCCTTCAGCTTTTCCTTCTCCAGCGCACCGAAGATCACCCGGCGATAGAGCCAAAGCGCGTAAGCGGCCGAGAGGATGACGCCGGTGGCGGCAAAGAGCGCGACCCAGGTGTTGACCCGGAAGACGCCGATCAGCGTCAGGAATTCGCCGACGAAGCCGGAGGTGCCGGGAAGTCCGACATTGGCCATGGTGAACACCATCATCGCGACGGCATATTTAGGCATGTTGTTGACGAGACCGCCATAGGCATTGATCTCGCGGGTGTGGGTACGGTCGTAGACGACGCCGACGCAGAGGAAGAGCGCGCCGGAGACGATGCCGTGCGACAGCATCTGGAAGATCGAACCCTGAACACCCTGCATATTGGCAGCGAAGATGCCCATGGTCACGTAGCCCATGTGCGCCACCGAGGAATAGGCGATCAGCTTCTTGATGTCGTCCTGCATCATCGCCACCAGCGAGGTGTAGATGATGGCGATGACGGACAGAGCGAAGACGAGCGGCGCGAAATAGTCGGAGGCGACCGGGAACATGCCGAGCGAGAAGCGAATGAGACCGTAGCCGCCGAGCTTCAGGAGCACGCCGGCCAGGATCACCGAGCCCGCCGTCGGCGCCTGAACGTGCGCATCGGGCAGCCAGGTATGGACCGGCCACATCGGCATCTTCACCGCAAAGGAGGCGAAGAAAGCAAGCCAGAGCCAGGTCTGCAGCGCGGGCGGGAACTTGTAAGCGAGCAGCGCGGTGATGTCCGTCGTGCCGGCCTGCCAGTACATCGCCATGATGGCGAGCAGCATCAGCACCGAGCCGAGCAGCGTGTAGAGGAAGAACTTGTAGCTCGCATAGACACGGTCCTTGCCGCCCCAGACCCCGATGATCAGGAACATCGGAATGAGGCCTGCCTCGAAGAAGACGTAGAAGAGCACGATATCGAGCGACACGAAGACGCCGACCATCATCGTTTCGAGGATGAGGAAGGCGATCATGTATTCCTTCAGGCGCTTCTCGATCGAGAGCCAGCTCGCCAGCACGCAGAAGGGCATGAGGAAGGTCGACAGGATGACGAACAGCATGGAGATGCCGTCGACGCCGACGTGATAGCCGATGCCGGTGCCGAGCCAATCATGCTTTTCGAGCATCTGGAAGCCCGGATTGGCATTGTCGAAGCCGATCCAGAGGAAGAGCGAGACGACGAAGGTGAAGACAGTGGTGATCAGCGAGATCCACAGCACGTTCTTCCGGCCGCTTTCGCTGTCGCCGTTCATCAAGAGCAGGAGCACCACGCCGACAAGCGGCAGGAAGGTGACCGTTGAAAGAATAGGCCAAGCGGTCATCAGAAGGAACTCCCGAGCATCATCCAGGTAACGAGCGCCGCAATGCCGAGCAGCATCGCGAAGGCATAGTGATAGAGGTAACCGGTCTGCAGGCGGACCACCCTGTCGGTGACGGCGACGACGCGGGCTGCGACGCCGTTCGGGCCATAGGTATCGATGACGCCGACGTCACCCTTCTTCCACAGGAAGCGGCCAAGTGCCCTTGCCGTACGGACGAAGAGGAAGTCGTAGAGTTCGTCGAAATACCACTTATTGAGCAGGAAATTGTAGAGAACCCGGTGCTGTCTGGCGAGGACGCGCGGCGTCTGCGGCGAGCGGATATACATGTACCAGGCAATGACGAAGCCGAGCAGCATGGCGATGAAGGGGCTCAAGGCCACCAGCGCCGGCACATGATGGAACTCTTCCACGAGCTCGTTCTCAGCGCTGGTGAAGAGCGCGCCCTTCCAGAACTCGGCATACTCCTCGCCGTAGAAACGGCCCTCGAAGATCACGCCCGCCAGCACCGCGCCGATCGCGAGCAGATAAAGCGGTACCAGCATGACCTGCGGCGACTCGTGAACGTGGTGCATGACCTCGTGCGACGCGCGCGGCTTGCCGAAGAAAGTCATGAAGATCAGCCGCCAGGAATAGAAGCTGGTGAAGAGAGCCGCGATCACGAGCAGCGAAAAGGCGAAGCCCGCGACCGGCGAATGTGAAGCATAGGTCGCCTCGATGATCACATCCTTGGAGAAGAAGCCGGCAAAGCCGATCGGCGTGAAGGGAATGCCGACGCCGGTGATCGCCAGCGTGCCGATGATCATCAGCCAGAACGTCACCTTGATGTGTGGCCGCAGGCCACCCATGTAGCGCATGTCCTGCTCGCCATCGACGGCATGGATGACCGAGCCGGCGCAGAGGAAGAGCAGCGCCTTGAAGAAGGCGTGGGTGAAGAGATGGAAGATCGCCGCGCCATAAGCCCCTACCCCCAGCGCCACGAACATGTAGCCGAGCTGCGAGCAGGTGGAATAGGCGATGACGCGCTTGATGTCGTTTTGTACGAGGCCGACGGTTGCCGCGAAGAAGGCGGTGATCGCACCGATCACGGTGACAACAACGAGCGCATCGTGCGACAGTTCGAAGAGCGGCGACATGCGGGCGACGAGGAAAACGCCGGCGGTGACCATGGTGGCGGCATGGATGAGGGCCGAGACCGGGGTCGGGCCCTCCATGGCGTCCGGCAGCCAAGTGTGCAGCAGGAACTGGGCCGATTTGCCCATGGCGCCCATGAACAGCAGCAGGCAGATGCCGGTCAGCGCGTGCGCCTTGTCGAGTTGCATGCCGAAGAGGTTGAGGATCACCTCGCCCGCCTCGCCGCCGCCTTCATGCGGGGCGAAGTTCGACGCGTTGGCGAAGATCGTGTCGAAGTTGATCGAGCCGAACAGAACGAAGACGCCGGCAATGCCGAGCACGAAGCCGAAGTCGCCGACACGGTTGACGATGAAGGCCTTCATCGCCGCTGCCGTCGCCGAAGGCTTCTTGAACCAGAAGCCGATCAACAGATAGGAGGCGAGACCGACGCCTTCCCAGCCGAAGAACATCTGGGCCAGGTTGTCCGAGGTCACCAGCATCAGCATCGCGAAAGTGAAGAGTGAGAGATAGGCGAAGAAGCGCGGACGATGCGGATCGGTGTGCATGTAGCCGATCGAATAGATATGCACCAACGTCGAGACCGTGTTGACGACGATCAGCATGACGGAGGTCAGCGTATCCACACGCAGCGACCATGAGGCGTCGATGCCGCCGGACTGGATCCAGCGGAATACCTCGACCTTGATCGGCCCGCCTTCAAGGTGGCCCATGCCGACGGTGAAGAAGACGATCCAGGACAGGATGGCGGCAATGATCATCAGGCCGCTGGTGACATATTCCGAAGCTTTGGCGCCGATGGCGCGGCCGAAAAGGCCGGCGATGATCGCGCCGATCAAGGGAAGAAAGACAATAGCCTTATAGAGGAACATGAGCCACTCAGCCCTTCATCATATTGACGTCTTCGACCGCGATCGAGCCGCGGTTGCGGTAGAAGACAACGAGAATTGCAAGACCGATCGCCGCTTCGGCAGCCGCAACCGTCAGAATGAACAGTGCGAAGACCTGGCCGACAATGTCGTTCAGGAAGGAAGAGAAGGCGACCATGTTGATGTTGACGGCAAGCAGGATCAGTTCGACCGACATCAGGATGACGATGACGTTCTTCCGGTTCAGGAAGATGCCGAAGACGCCGAGCGTGAAGAGGATGGCGCTGACCGTCAGGTAGTGGGAAAGTCCGATGACCATGTTCTTTGTTCCTTGACCTGCCTTTAGACGCCCTGCCCTGGCTTGACCGTAACCACCTCGACGGCGGTGGCGGGCGTACGGGCAACCTGCCTGGAAATATTCTGCCGCTTGATGTTGGTGCGATGTCTCAGCGTCAGCACGATCGCGCCGATCATGGCGACCAGCAGCACCAGGCCGGCAATCTGGAAGAAATAGACGTAGTTGGTGTAGAGCACGTCGCCGAGAGCGGCCGTATTGGTGCGTTCGGTCAGCGCAGGGATCGGCATGGCGACTGATTTGGCGATGTCAGGCGAGATGACGCTGCCGCCGATGACGACGATCAGCTCGGCCGCCAAAATGATCCCGATCAATCCGCCGATCGGCGCATATTCGAGAACGCCGGCCCTCAATTCGGTGAAGTCGATGTCGAGCATCATCACCACGAAGAGGAAAAGAACGGCGACCGCGCCGACATAGACGACAAGCAGGATCATCGCCAGGAACTCGGCGCCGAGCAACAGGAAGAGGCCGGCCGCGTTGAAGAACACCAGGATCAGAAACAGAACCGAGTGAACCGGGTTCTTCGCCCAGATAACCATGAACGCCGACGCCACTGCGACAAAGGCGAAAAGATAGAAAAATAGAGCCTGCAGACCCATGTTGGTGCCTTTTTCATCTTCCCCCGGGCAGCCGGGAGTTTCCCTGCCCGATGAAGCTTCGCGGCACTCGCCGGCAAAGCTCCTGTGCATATTGACCGCGGCAGGAGCGAGCAGCTCCATCGCGGCATTTCAGATCTCACTCAGCGGTACGGCGAGTCGATCGCGATGTTGCGGGCGATTTCACGCTCCCACCGGTCTCCGTTATCGAGAAGGCGCGCCTTGTCGAAATAGAGCTCTTCGCGGGTTTCCGTCGCAAATTCGAAATTCGGGCCTTCGACAATCGCGTCAACCGGGCAGGCTTCCTGGCAGAAGCCGCAATAGATGCACTTCACCATGTCGATGTCGTATCGCACCGTGCGGCGCGTGCCGTCGTTGCGGCGCGGACCGGCCTCGATGGTGATCGCCTGGGCAGGACAGATCGCCTCGCAGAGCTTGCAGGCAATGCAGCGCTCCTCGCCGTTCGGATAACGGCGCAGCGCATGTTCGCCGCGGAAGCGCGGGGAGACCGGACCCTTTTCGAAAGGGTAGTTGATGGTCGCCTTCTGGCGGAAGAAATAACGCATCGACAGAAAGAACGCGCCGAAGAATTCCTTGAGGAACAGCGAGTTGATGGAGCTGGACAAGCTTGCCATCTTCAACCTCCAATTTTGCCGGAAACGAGAGCGGGCATCATTACGCCCACCCCATCAGTTTCAGCACGAATGCAACGATGATGACCATGGCGAGCGACAGCGGCAGGAAGACCTTCCAGCCGAGGCGCATGAGCTGGTCGTAGCGGTAGCGCGGGACGAAGGCCTTGACCATCGCAAACATGAAGAACACGAAGCAGGCCTTCAGCATGAACCAGATGATGCCGGGGACCCAGTTGAGGATCCAGATATCGACCGGAGGCAGCCAGCCGCCCAGGAAGAGGATCGTCGTGAGCGAGCACATCAGGCAGACGGCGGCATATTCGCCGAGCATGAACATCATGTATGGCGAGGAGCCGTATTCGACCATGAAGCCGGCGACGAGTTCCGATTCGGCTTCCGGCAGATCGAAAGGCGGACGGTTCGTCTCGGCGAGCGCCGAAATGAAGAAGATGATGAACATCGGGAACAGCGACAGCCAGTGCCAGTCGAGGAACGAGGCAGGCAGGCCGAGCATGGTGCCGACGCCATTGTGCTGTGCATTGACGATGTCGGTCAGGTTGAGCGATCCGACGCAGAGCAGAACAGTGACGATGACGAAGCCGATCGAGACTTCATAGGACACCATCTGTGCGGCCGAGCGCAGCGCACCGAGGAATGGATACTTCGAGTTCGACGCCCAACCGCCCATGATGATGCCATAGACTTCGAGCGATGAGATCGCAAAGATATAAAGGATGCCGACATTGATGTTGGCGATCACCCAGCCGTCGGCGAGCGGCACCACCGCCCAGGTCGACAGCGCGAGAAGCACCGTCACCAGCGGCGCCAGCAGGAACACCGCCTTATTGGCGCCGGCCGGAATGATCGGCTCCTTGAAGACGAACTTCAGAAGGTCGGCGAAGGACTGGAACAGGCCGAAGGGACCGACGACGTTCGGACCGCGGCGCAGCTGCACCGCCGCCCAGATCTTACGGTCGGCAAGCAGCACGTAAGCAATGAAGACGAGCAGGCAGACGAGAAGCAGCAGCGACTGACCGATCATGATGATCCCCGGCCAGACATAGGTTGAGAAGAAAGAATCCATGAGTTCCTGCCCTTACTCTGCCGCGACTTTGAAGTTGTTGCGGGCCAATGCCGAGCACTCGGCCATGACAGCCGAGGCGCGCGCTATCGGGTTCGTCAAATAGAAGTCTTTGACCGGTGACGCAAACCCTGACTTGTTCATCTTGCCGGCTTTTTTCGCGACTGCGGCAATTTGGGCGCTATCGGTTTCGGCGATCTCGTCGATGGCGGCGAAATGCGGGAAAGCGGCATAGAGCCGGGCGCGCAGTTCACGCAGCGAATCGAAGGGGAGCTTCTTGCCGAGCACGTCGGACAGGGCACGAATGATCGCCCAGTCCTCACGGGCATCGCCCGGCGCAAAGCCCGCGCGGTTGCCCATCTGGACGCGCCCTTCGGTGTTGACCCAGGTGCCGGACTTTTCGGTATAGGCTGCGGCCGGCAGGATGACGTCGGCGTGATGGGCGCCGTTGTCGCCATGCGAACCGATGTAGACGGTAAGCCCGGCTTTCTTGGTCGTAAAGTCGAGTTCGTCGGCGCCGAGCAGGAAGAGCACGTCCATCGTCGTCAGCATTTCGGCGGCATTGACGCCTTTGGCGCCCGGCACGAAGCCGAGATCGAGGCCGCCGACACGCGAAGCGGCCGTATGGAGGACGGCAAAGCCGTTCCAGCCGTTGACGACCGCACCGACCGAACCGGCAAGCTTGGCGGCACTTGTGAGAACGCCGGCGCCATCGCTGCGCGACAGCGCGCCCTGGCCGATAATGATGATCGGCTTGGCGGCGTTCTTCAGGACGTCGGCGAAGGCATGGTTCCCGTCGACCAGATCCTTCAGCGTGTCGGGACCGCCGCCGAGATAATCATAGTTGTAGCGCAGTTCGCCGGACTCACCGATCACGCCGATCGGGAACTTGCCGCGGCGCCAGCGCTTGCGGATCCGGGCATTGAGGATGGCCGCTTCGAAACGCGGATTGGCGCCGATGATCAGCAGCGCATCGGCCTCATCAATGCCCGATATGGTCGGGTTGAAGATGTAGCTTGCACGGCCGAGCGACGGATCGAGTGCCGTCCCATCCTGTCGACAGTCGAGATTCTCCGATCCCAGCGACTTCACCAGTTCCGACAGCGCATACATTTCCTCGACCGAAGCAAGGTCGCCGGCGATTGCACCGATCTTGTCGCCGGAGGTGGCGCCGACCGCGGTCTTGATGGCGGCAAAGGCCTCTGCCCAGGTCGCGGGCTGCAGGCGGCCGTCGCGGCGGACATAGGGCCGGTCGAGGCGCTGGGTCTTAAGACCGTCCCAGATGAAGCGGCTCTTGTCGGAAATCCACTCCTCGTTGATCGCCTCGTTGACACGCGGCAGGATGCGCATGACCTCACGGCCGCGAGTGTCGACGCGGATTGCGGAACCGACGGCATCCATCACGTCGATCGATTCGGTCTTGTTCAATTCCCAAGGGCGCGCGGTGAAGGCGAAGGGCTTGGAGGTGAGCGCGCCGACCGGGCAGAGGTCGACGACGTTGCCCTGCAGTTCGGAGGTCATCGCCTGTTCGAGATAGGTGGTGATCTCGGCATCCTCGCCGCGGCCGATCAGGCCGAGTTCGGAAATGCCTGCGACCTCGGTGGTGAAGCGGACGCAGCGTGTGCAATGAATGCAGCGGTTCATCACCGTCTTGACGAGCGGACCGATATACTTGTCCTCGACGGCGCGCTTGTCTTCCTGGTAGCGCGAGGTGTCGATGCCAAAGGCCATCGCCTGGTCCTGCAGATCGCATTCGCCGCCCTGATCGCAGATCGGGCAATCCAGCGGATGGTTGATCAGCAGGAACTCCATCACGCCTTCGCGGGCCTTCTTGACCATCGCGGTATTGGTGAAGACCTCCGGCAGCTCGCCGTTCGGGCCGCCGCGGATGTCGCGCACGCTCATGGCGCAGGAGGCCTGCGGCTTCGGCGGACCGCCCTTCACTTCGACGAGGCACATGCGGCAATTGCCGGCGACCGAGAGGCGCTCGTGGAAGCAGAAGCGCGGAACTTCAGCACCGGCCTCTTCGCACGCCTGCAATAGCGTGAAATGATCCGGAACTTCGATCTCGTTGCCGTCAATCTTCAGTTTTGCCATCGTCGCTCAGTCCTGTTTCCCGTTTGCCGGATGCCGACAAACAAACCTGTTTTGCAACATTCTCTTTGCCGAGCCGGACCTTTCGTCCTGCCGACAGCCGATGTCGCCCAAATTCTCTGTCGCGCGTTCCAGACGCGGAACCCGCACCGGCATCTGCAGCGTGAGGCCCCGCCCCTTCGCCGATCCGCCATATCTCCGGCCAGTTCATGGCCGGACAGTTCATTTCCTTCTGCGACCCCGCCCGGCCAGAACCTTCGCCTGACCAATCCAGTCGTCACGCGCGATGCGGCCGCTAAAGCCAAGCTCCGCGTCCAGCCGCGCGATATCCTCATCGGTCAAGGCGGCGATCTCGGCGAAGCTGCGAATGCCCTTGGCATTCAACACCTGCTCCAGCTTCGGGCCGATGCCGGCGATCAGCTTGAGATCGTCGGCCTTTGCAGCCCGCTGAGCAGCTTTCGCCTTCACAGCCGGCTTTGGCTGGCTTGCCGGAACCGGCGCGCTAGTCGGCTTGACAACCGTCAATCTCGGCCCCGCTCTCCTCTCGACCACAGGCTTCTCGGCCGCGGGCTTGCTGAGAGCTTTGCCGGCCGTACGGATATTCTCCGGTTGGATGTCGACTTCAGGCGCCGGCTCGTCCGGCGGCGTGTCATCAAGGGCTGCAGCGAGCTTCCCGGTGGTTTCCAGAGCGCTCTGGAAGGCTCCGAAAACGGCGCCCGCCATCTGCGTCGAGAAGCCGAAGCCGATTGCCGTTGCGGCGGCAAAGGCTGCGGCAGGGTGCGCCATTAGCGGATGCACAGGCATCGCCTGCGCGTTTTCCAGCATCTCCGCGGCAAGACGGCCGAAGCCGGCCGCGAAATCGGCAGTCTCTTCCTTCTTCCCACTCTTGGATGCCTTGTCCGTCATGATTATTCAGCCGCCTCCAGAACCGCGCCGTGGTCGAGGGCGCTTGCCGTATATTGGTCGATGCGTTTTTCGATCTCGGGACGGAAGTTGCGGATCAGGCCCTGAACCGGCCATGCGGCGGCATCGCCGAGGGCGCAGATGGTGTGACCTTCGATCTGCTTCGTCACCTGGAACAGCATGTCGATCTCGCGCTTCTGGGCATTGCCCTTGGCCATGCGCTCCATCACCCGCCACATCCAGCCCGTGCCTTCGCGGCAGGGCGTGCACTGTCCACAGCTCTCATGCTTGAAGAAGGAGGAGATGCGGGCAATCGCCCTGATGACGTCGGTGGACTTGTCCATAACGATCGACGCGGCCGTGCCGAAAGAGGAGCCGACGCCGCGCAGGCCGTCGAAATCCATCGGGCAATCGATGATATCCTTGGCCGGAACGATCGGGCAGGATGCGCCGCCCGGAATGACGGCGAGCAGATTGTCCCAGCCGCCGCGGATGCCCCCGGCGTGGCGGTCGACCAGTTCGCGGAAGGTGATGCCCATTTCCTCTTCGACCGTGCACGGCTTGTTGACGTGGCCGGAGAGCATGAACAGCTTGGTGCCGACGTTGTTCGGACGACCGATGGCGGAGAACCAGCCGGCGCCGCGGCGCAGGATCGTCGGCGCGACAGCGATCGACTCGACGTTGTTAACAGTCGTCGGGCAGCCGTAGAGGCCCATATTGGCGGGGAACGGCGGCTTCAGGCGCGGCTGGCCCTTCTTGCCCTCGAGGCTTTCGAGCAGCGCGGTTTCCTCGCCGCAGATATAGGCGCCGGCGCCGTGATGGACGAAGATGTCCATGTCCCAGCCAAGCTTGTTGTTCTTGCCGAGCAGGCCATAATCATAACATTCGTCGATCGCCGCCTGCAGCGCTTCGCGCTCGCGGATGTACTCGCCGCGCACATAAATATAGGCGGTATTGGCGCCCATGGCGAAGCTTGCAACGACGCAGCCTTCGATCAGCGTATGCGGATCGTGGCGCATGATGTCGCGGTCCTTGCAGGTGCCAGGCTCCGATTCGTCGGCATTGACGACGAGGTAATGCGGGCGGCCGTCGCTTTCCTTCGGCATGAAGGACCATTTGAGACCCGTGGGGAAGCCGGCGCCGCCGCGGCCGCGAAGGCCAGAGGCCTTCATCTCGTTGATGATCCAGTCGCGGCCCTTTTCGAGGATCTGCTTGGTGCCGTCCCAGTGGCCGCGGCTCATTGCGCCCTTCAGGGACTTGTCCTTGAGGCCGTAGATGTTGGTAAAGATGCGGTCTTTATCTTGTAACATGCTTCACCTCTTACCGCGGCTTCTTGCCGAAGACCTTGATATATTCCGCTTCGCCGCCCTTGGCGAGCGCCTTGGCCTGCTTGACCCAGTCGTCGCGTTCGATGCGGCCGCGGAAATTCAGGTAGCCATCGACCCATTCGCGCTCGGCCTTCTTCCAGCCCGCGACCTGCGAGAAGGTGAAGATGCCGATTTCATTCAATGTCGCCTCGATCTTCGGACCGACGCCCGAGATCATCTTCAGATCATCCGGTGCGGCGGGCTTTTCGATGCCGGCCGGCCGGTTCTTGTCGGTCAGGCTGGGCTTGGCCGCCGGGGCGGTTTCGGCCTTGGCGGCGGCCGGCGCCGGCTCGGCAGGCGCTGTGCCGGAAACCGGCTGCTCCTCGGCTGCCTTGGCGTTCTTCGCAGCCGCCTTCGGAGCCGTTGCCGGCGTCTTCAGCGCGGCATTGGTTTCGGCATCGGTGCTCTTCGGGCGGGCGGCCTCGGAAGGCGGGACCGGCGCGCCGTCAGCGGGAGCCGACACGGTTCCGGCATCGGCCTTCTTGGCGCGTGCCCTTGCCTTCGGCTCTTCCGTCGTCAGCGAGGTCGGACCGCCTTCGGGCGCCGAGAATATGCGGTCGATCTGCGTGCCCGGCTTGATGCTCGCGCCACTGCCTGCGGCAAAGGCATCGATGATCTCTTCGAGACGCTCGGGCGTCAGATCCTCATAGGTGTCCTTGCCGATCATCACCATCGGGGCGTTGACGCAGGCGCCAAGACATTCGACCTCTTCCCAGGAGAGCGTGCCTTCGGCATTTCGCTCGAAGGGATGAGCATGGATCTTGCTCTTGCAGACCGACATCAGCGCTTCCGAACCGCGCAGCATGCACGGCGTCGTGCCGCAGACCTGGACATGGGCGCGCGTGCCGACAGGATGCAGCTGGAACTGCGTATAGAAGGTCGCGACCTCGAGCACTCTGATATAGGCCATGTCGAGCATGTCGGCGATCTTTTCGATCGCCGCGCGCGTGACCCAGCCGTCCTGTTCCTGCGCCCGCATCAGTAGCGGAATGACCGCCGACTGCTGGCGGCCGGCGGGGTATTTCTGGATCGTCTTGTCCGCCCAGACCGCATTTTCATCGCTGAAAGCGAATGCGGCAGGCTGAAATTGATCTTCGGCTAATCGACGAACGGACATTCTTCCTCACGCCTTGTCAGTTTAGGGTTCCACACCGCGAAGCGGTCAAAGACTGCATTTCGCAGGCATAGGCCGACTGGTCTTTCTGCATAAATACGACGAATTTGCCGCCATTCGGAATGGCGGCCTTGATCTGATAGCCCTTGGACAAAAGCTCGCCCATGGACGATTGCTGCCCCGGCGGCGTCACTTCCTTATGACCCAGCGGCGTGCCGAGGGTGTCGGCCTCCTGGGCCGAAACCCCGGACGCCGAGAGAAGGATTGCGACGGCCAGCGGCAGAAGTCGCATCAGCGGTCCACCTCGCCGAAAACGATGTCGAGTGAGCCGAGGACGGCGGCGATATCGGCAAGCTGATGGCCGCGGCACATGAAGTCCATCGCCTGCAGATGGGCGTAACCAGGAGCGCGGATCTTGCAGCGATAAGGCTTGTTGGAGCCGTCGGAGACGAGATATACGCCGAACTCGCCCTTAGGGGCCTCAACGGCAGCATAAACCTCGCCCGCCGGCACATGGTAGCCTTCGGTGTAGAGCTTGAAGTGGTGGATCAGCGCTTCCATCGAGCGCTTCATCTCGCCGCGCTTCGGCGGAACGACCTTGCCGTCGATCGACGAGTAAGGACCGGTCTTCGCATCGGAGAGCAGGCGGTTGACGCATTGCTTCATGATGCGGACCGATTCGCGCATTTCGATCATGCGGATCAAATAGCGGTCGTAATTGTCGCCGTTTTTGCCGATCGGGATATCGAACTCGAGGTCGGAATAACATTCGTAGGGCTGGGCGCGACGCAAATCCCAGGCAGCACCCGAACCACGCACCATAACGCCGGAGAAGCCCCAGGCCCAGCAATCCTCAAGCGAGACGATGCCGATATCGACGTTGCGTTGCTTGAAGATGCGGTTGCCGGTCAACAAGTTGTCGATGTCGTCGAGCGCCTTCAGGAAAGGATCGCACCAATCGCCGATGTCCTGCACGAGCTTTTCCGGCAGATCCTGGTGGACACCGCCCGGACGGAAATAAGCCGCGTGCATGCGCGAACCGGAGGCGCGCTCGTAGAACACCATCAGCTTTTCACGCTCTTCGAAGCCCCAGAGCGGCGGCGTCAGCGCGCCGACGTCCATGGCCTGCGTCGTGACGTTCAAGAGATGCGAGAGGATGCGGCCTATTTCCGAGTAGAGAACGCGGATCAACTGGCCGCGGATCGGGATCTGGATGCCAAGCAGCCTTTCCACGGCGAGCGCATAGGCATGCTCCTGGTTCATCGGCGCGACATAATCGAGGCGATCGAAATAGGGCACAGCCTGCAAATAGGTCTTGGTCTCGATCAGCTTCTCGGTGCCGCGATGCAACAGCCCAATATGCGGATCGACCCGCTCCACAATTTCGCCGTCAAGCTCCAGGACAAGACGAAGAACGCCATGCGCCGCCGGATGCTGCGGTCCGAAATTGATGTTAAAGTTGCGGACGTTATGTTCGGTCATGCTGCGTGCTCCGCTATTGCAGGCATTAGCCAGTGGGCAATAGGCAATAGTGTAGTTTTTAGATCCTACTGCTTCGCCTTTTCGTCGCCAGGCAGAACATATTCAGTTCCCTCCCATGGCGACATGAAGTCGAAGTTGCGGAATTCCTGCTTCAGTTCCACTGGCTCATAGACGACGCGCTTTGCCGCGTCGTCGTAACGGACCTCGACGAAACCGGTGGTCGGGAAGTCCTTGCGCAGCGGGTGGCCTTCGAAGCCGTAGTCGGTCAGGATGCGGCGCAGATCCGGATGGCCGGTAAAGAGCACGCCGTACATATCCCAGGTCTCGCGCTCGAACCAGTCGGCGCCGGGATGGACGGCGCAGGCCGAAGGCACCGGCGTATCCTCGTCGGTAGCCACTTTGACGCGGATGCGCAGGTTTCTCTTCGGCGACAGCAGATGGTAGACAACATCGAAGCGCAGCTCACGCTGCGGCCAGTCGACACCGCAAATATCGATCAGGTTGACGAAGCCGCATTTGGCGTCGTCGCGCAGGAAGGTCAGCAGCGCGATCAGGTTTTCACCCGTCGTCGTCAGCGTCAGCTCGCCGTACTTCATCTGCGATGCGGCGATCAGGTTGCCGCGCGCTTCGCCAAGATAGGAGGCAAGCTCAGTCAGGGCTTCACTCATATGCCTTGTCCTTAACCCTTAGCGTTCGATCGTGCCGGTGCGCCGGATCTTCTTCTGCAGCAGAAGCACGCCATAAAGCAGCGCTTCCGCCGTGGGGGGACAGCCCGGCACGTAGATGTCGATCGGCACGACGCGGTCGCAGCCACGCACCACGGAATAGGAATAGTGATAGTAGCCGCCACCATTGGCGCAGGAGCCCATCGAGATGACGTAGCGCGGCTCGGGCATCTGGTCGTAGACCTTGCGCAGAGCCGGCGCCATCTTGTTGGTAAGCGTGCCGGCGACGATCATCACGTCGGACTGGCGCGGCGAAGCGCGCGGCGCAAAACCGAAGCGTTCGACGTCATAACGCGGCATGGAGAGCTGCATCATTTCGACGGCGCAGCAGGCCAGTCCAAAGGTCATCCACATCAGCGAGCCGGTGCGGGCCCAGTTGATCAGCTCGTCCGTCGAGGTGACGAGGAAACCCTTGTCGGCGAGCTCGTTGTTGATCTCGCCAAAAAATGCGTCATTGCTGCCGATCGGCTTGCCGGTCGAAGGGTCGATGACCCCCTTCGGCTGCGGCGCGACGAGCGGCTGATTGCTCACAGCGGTCACTCCCATTCCAGGGCTCCCTTCTTCCATTCATAGATAAAGCCGATGGTCAGCACAAAGAGGAAGACCATCATGGACCAGAAGCCGAACCAGCCGATGGCGCCGAAGGAAACGGCCCAGGGAAAGAGAAAGGCGACCTCGAGATCGAAGATGATGAAGAGGATCGACACGAGATAGAAGCGGATATCGAACTTCATTCGGGCGTCGTCGAAGGCGTTGAAACCGCATTCGTAAGCCGAGAGCTTTTCCGAATCGGGCGCTTTGAAAGCCACGGCGAACGGCGCAATGAGCAGCGCCAGGCCGATAACGAGCGCAATGGCGATGAAGATAGCGATCGGAATATAGGAACTGAGCAGTTCAGTCATCATGTTCATCCTTGCTTGCCGGAGGCGCCAGGCGGCGCATTTGGGCAATTGCCCGGCAAGCGAACGTGCGTTGCAACAAGCCGTGGTTAGCGCAGCCGACGCCCCGGCGCAAGACTTTTACAGAGGCAATTCGACGCGCCGCGCGCGGACATTATCAAGCAGATGCAACGATGTCGCGACAAATCCGCAGAAGCCGATTCAAGCTGCATGCCTGACCCCTGGAAATTGCATGGCTTTTCGGAAGGAATGGCGCGAGTGACGGGGCTCGAACCCGCGACCTCCGGCGTGACAGGCCGGCACTCTAACCGACTGAGCTACACCCGCGCATGACGGACGGAAGAGCCGGACGGCGGCGATTGGACGCCTGCTTTGAAATGGCGCGAGTGACGGGGCTCGAACCCGCGACCTCCGGCGTGACAGGCCGGCACTCTAACCGACTGAGCTACACCCGCGCATGACGGACGGAAGAGCCGGACGGCGGCGATTGGACGCCTGCTTTGAAATGGCGCGAGTGACGGGGCTCGAACCCGCGACCTCCGGCGTGACAGGCCGGCACTCTAACCGACTGAGCTACACCCGCATTCATTTCAAGCAATCCGGATGCCTTCGCACCCCCACCAAAACGGCTGCCCGTTTCGATGAGCGGCTAACTACGGGGTTCGCCTTTTAGTGTCAAGCAGGTTTGGAGACAAAACCATGACAGCCGCTGAATTGTTTTGACAAAGCCGCCGCCTCGCCACCGGAAAGCCGGCAATTCCGTAATCCGCAGCCCTACCAGAGCATGTTCGAAGCCGGCAGCACGGCAAAACTCATACGCCCGCCGCCTTCCCCTTCCCTTTTTCCACAGCCCGGTCGCGCCCGATCCATACGGCAAGGGAGACGACCACCGCCAAAAAAATCAAAAATTCTTCACAAACACTCTTGCGGTTTTGCCGCGATCCGCATAGATCACGGCCACCAACGCAGCAGGCCGATCCGGCTTCGCCAGCGAAGGGCGATTAGCTCAGTTGGTAGAGCGCCTCGTTTACACCGAGGATGTCGGGAGTTCGAGTCTCTCATCGCCCACCATTCCTCCCCCTCACATTCCCAAGAGTGATGTCGACTGCCGCGGTCACATGTGCGCTGATTGGCTCATGCAGGTAACTGCCTCTGAAGCCGTCGGCTATGAACGCGACGCAGCATTCGGCAAGACGTTCCTGCGCAGCATAGCTGTCCGGCAGGTCAAATACGCGCCGTCTGGAAACGGATCTCCACCAAAACGGACTACTCCAGCCTCCGCGCACCTCCTATTGGGCGAATGGATGGGGGCGCGCAAAAGTGAGACTATTCGTCGCCCGGAAGTCTCCACGGTTGAAGGCTTGCGGCGCGGGGGGGTGCCATGAGAACTCTATGTTCCGCATTGACGTTGTGCATCGCGATTGCCCTTTGCGCGCCAAGCGCGACATATGTCAGTCTGCCCGGATACGCATTCAAGACGAATCCGAAATGCCTGCGCCACGTACCGAAGACGAAGTTTGACAGAAGGTGCGACCAGCCGAGACTGGGCTTCAAGGACTTTACGCCTCCGCTTGTGACCGTGCTCGGGATCTGAAGATCCTGCTCAGCCTGCTGGCAACTCATCCCTTCGCCAGTTCCTGATCCACCGCCGAAACTAGCCGCGAATCATCTGCCGTCACATCGGGCGCAAAGCGGGCGACGACCTTGCCGTCGCGGCCAATCAGGAATTTTTCGAAATTCCAAAGAATGTCGTCCTCGTCGCCGCCTGAAATGCCATGGGCTTTCAGGCGTTCGCGCATCGGACCATCGCCCGTCGTCTTCACGCCCGATTTGGTCAGTTGCCGGTAGAGCGGGTGCTGGGCCTCACCCTTGACCGAAATCTTGGCGAAGATCGGGAAGGTGACGTCGTAGGTGCTGGTGCAGAAATCGAGGATTTCGGCGTCGGTGCCAGGTTCCTGACCCTTGAAATCGTCGGCGGGGAAAGCGGCGATGACGAAGCCGCGGTCGCGCTTTTCCCTATAGAGCCTTTCAAGCCCCTCATATTGCGGCGTGAGCCCGCATTTCGAGGCGACGTTGACGATCAGGAGCACCCTGCCCTGGTATTCATTCATTGTGGTCTGTCGACCATTCAGTGATTTCACCCGCATATCCAGCACATTGACCGTCACGGGAACCTCCAAATTGGCAAGGATCGTTCCGGGAGCTTAGAGCTTTTCCGGGTTACATTGAAGCATTCTGCCGGAGCAGGTTTTCGTCAGGGCAAAGGCGATCGACGAAGGGCATACCCAAAGGTACGTCCGAGCCAATCGCCTTTGATCCTGGCTAGAGATGCCCGGCCCACCGGCCGCACCGCTTGGCCGTGGCGAAGCGACAAGTGCGTCCGGTGATTCTGGGGTCGTGCAGATTTGCCACGCAAATCTGCGGGAGGTTGGCTGAAACGGGCCGGCTGATCGACCGGCCGGCTTGGCCGCAGAGCTGGGCTACGCCGCGCGCCGGCCGGTCGACCAACCGACTCCGTTTGAGCCAACAGAATTCTTCAGGCTAACCCGGAAAAGCTCTAACGATATCGCCGCCATTGTCATCAGGGTTAGGGATCAACTCGGCGTCAGCGCGCCCGGCGTCGCCTCCGCCAACGCCGGGGCGGCCCGTCAGGCGGGCGAGGTTTCCCTTACGTCATCGAGCAGGAAATGCACGACGAGGTAATCCGTCTTGTAGTGGCGGCCGCTGTCCGAGACGGATTCGACGCTGCCGCCATCCTTTGGATGCCAGGGATGGTAATGAGGGTTGGTAGTGATGAGGGTGATGGCCTTGCCGGCGAATTTCTCCTCGCTCAACCGGAAACGCATCTCGGCGAGCGGCCAGATTCGCTCGTAATCTTCCATGGTGATGCGCGCCTTCAGCGCTTTCCGGTGCAGCGGCTCGCCGGCGCCTGTCTCAGCGGACGATTCCAGCATCACTTCTTCGGCATCGGCTATGATTGCATTGAACTCTTCAGGCCACGTCCGTCTCATGAAATCGCTCCTCCCAGGGCTCTTTCGTCGGTCTACAGGCAAAACTTAACGCTTTGTCGGAAAGAAGCAAATTCTTGTCATGCCGTTGTCATCCGCATCGGCTGCTCCTACGTTCCCCTCGAACCGCATCAGGGCCGTCAGCCGCCCCAATTCCGAGATCAGAGATGAAGACACGTGAAGAAAGGCAGGCACTGCGGGCGAGCATGCCGCGCACCCCGCTCAGCGCCCATCATTTGGAAAACGCCCGGCTGCTGCCGAATCGCGGCGAGTTGCTCTACCGGATTCCGAATGGCGGCATCGGCGTCGAGGTGGGCGCAGCTTTTGGCGAATATACGGCGGAGATCCTGGAAAAAAATCGCCCGGCGCAGCTTTATCTCATCGATCCCTGGTCGATGGATCGCTACAGCTCCGGGCTCGACGCGATCCACACGAATTTCGCCGCCGAGATCGAAGCCGGCCGGCTGCACCTGATGCAAGGCACGTCGCTCGAACAGCTCGCCGAATTCGAAGACGACTTCCTCGACTGGGCCTATATCGACACCGACCATTCGTTCGAGCTCACCTGGCAGGAGCTCCTGCTCTGCGATAAGAAGGTGAAGCGGACAGGACGCATTGCCGGCCATGATTTCTGCACCGGCAACACGGTCAAGCCAATCGTCTACGGCGTCGTCGAGGCGGTTACGAAATTCTGCAAGGATTATGGCTGGCAATTCGAATTCCTGACGGTCGAATCGCATGCGCATTTTTCCTATTGCCTGAAGCGCCTTTGATCAGCTTACGGCTTGCCGGAATATTGTTCGTCGCTGACTTTTTCCATCCAGGCGACATGGCTGCCGTCCAATGCCTCGTGAATGGCGATGTGCGTCATCGCCGTGTCCGGGCCAGCGCCGTGCCAGTGTTTTTCGCCCGGCGCAAACCACACGGTGTCGCCGGCGCGGATCTCGCGAATGTCGCCGCCCCAGCTCTGGGCGAGGCCCTTGCCTGAGGTGACGATCAGCGTCTGGCCGAGCGGATGCGTGTGCCAGGCCGTGCGAGCGCCCGGTTCGAAGGTGACAGAGGTTGCCCTCACCCGGGCCGGCGCCGGCGGCTCGATCAGCGGATCCTGGCGCACGGCGCCGGTGAAATAGTCGGCGGGCGGTTTCATCGAGGGGCTGGAGCCCGCGGGTTTGATCTCCATGATCGTTCCTTTCCTTCCATGCTGTTGAAGCTCTGCGGTACGACGATATTTGATCGAGGCGACACGTCAAAGCCGGATCGGCAATTGCCGCACGGCCGCCCGCCTGATAGGCCAGCATTTCTTCATAACCTGGGGAGATTTTTTCATGAGACACCATGCTTTCGGCCGCATGCCTTTCACCGTCACCAATATCGGCTTCGGCGCCTGGCAGATCGGCGGCTCCTGGGGCGATATCAGCGAGGCGGACGGGCGGGCGGCGCTGAATGCCGCACTCGATGCCGGAATGACGTTCATCGACACGGCGGATGTTTACGGCGATGGTCGCTCGGAAAAGATCATTGCCGATGTGTTGAAGACGCGCGGCGGCGAGCGCCCGATGGTCGCGACCAAGGCAGGCCGCCGCCTCAACCCACATGTCGCGGAAGGCTATAGCAAGGCCAATCTCGAAGGCTTCATCGACCGCAGCCTCAAGAATCTTGCGGTCGACAGTCTCGATCTCGTACAGTTGCACTGCCCGCCGCGCGAAGTGCTTTACCAGCCCGAGGTCTTCGAGGGCCTCGACGCGCTACAGAAGGCCGGCAAGATCAAGGGTTACGGCGTCAGCGTCGAAAAGGTCGAGGACGGGCTGAAGGCGATCGAATATCCTGGCGTCGTTAGCACCCAGATCATCTACAACATCTTCCGCCAGCGCCCCGACCATCTGTTCTTCACGGAAGCGCGCCGCAGGAACGTGGCGATCATCGCCCGCGTACCGCTGGCAAGCGGCCTTCTCTCCGGCAAGATAAGTCGCGAGACGCAGTTTGCCAGCGACGACCACCGCAATTTCAACCGCCACGGCGAAGCTTTCGATGTCGGCGAGACCTTTGCGGGCGTACCTCTCGAGGTCGGGCTGCAGGCAGTCGAGGAAGTGCGCAAGCTGGTGCCTCAGGGCGCCACCATGGCCGCCTTTGCGCTACGCTGGATCCTTATGGCTGAAGCCGTCACTGTCGTCATCCCAGGCGCCCGCAATGCCGAACAGGCGAGAGCCAATGCGGCGGCCGCGGATCTCGCGCCGCTCTCGGCTGACGTCATGGCGGCGACACGCGAGATTTACGAGCGACTTATCGCGCCGCATGTGCATCAGCGCTGGTAAGCCCTGACAGCCCGTTCAAGCCCGGCTGTCCGCCTGGCCGGGCTTGAGACATTTTCCCAAGTAGGACGGAATCAGACCGTCACGACAATCTTGCCGAACTGCTCGTTCGATTCCAGGAAGCGGTGTGCCTCGACGATCTGCTCGAAGGGGAATGTCCTTGATATGACAGGCTCCAGCGCGCCGGACGCGAGCCCTTCGAGAATAAAGGTCTTTGCAGCCTGCAGCCGCGCCGGATCGCGGACAATCTCATGGACGAGATAACCGCGTAGGGTCAGGCCTTTGCCGAGCACCGCACGGACCGGAAACGGCGTCGGCTCGGGGTCCAATCCGCCATATTCGATGAAAATGCCGCCCGATGACATTGCCGCGCTCAGCGGCTCGAAGATGGGGCCGGCGACGGCATCGAAGACGACCCGCACGCCATCCGGGCCGGCGACGGCCTTCAGCTTCATTTGCAGATCTTCCTCCTGTGAAGCGAGGACATGCGCAGCACCGGCATCTTGCAATGCCTGACGCTTGACGGAGGTCCTGGTAATCGCAATCGGCGTCGCACCGACCTTGTTGGCAATCTGGATCGCAGCAAGTCCCACGCTGCTCGATGCCGCGGTCACGGCGACGAAATCACCTTTGCTCAACCTCGCAATGTCGATGAGTGCGCCGTAGGCCGTCAAATATGGCATCCAGACGGCAGCGGCGGCTTCCCAGGACAGCGTCGGCGGATGCCTGACGACGAATTCGGCGGGAAAGGTTATGAGTTCCGCATAAGCCGGCCACCGGACCATAGAGATGGGCGGGATGATGCTGACATGGTCGCCGGGCACAAACCCATCCACCCCCTCGCCCACCGCCTCGATGATACCAGCCGCTTCGAGGCCGAGGCCCGAGGGCAGCGGCGCAGTTTCGATATAGGCGCCTGACCGCAACAAAGCTTCAGCGCGATTGATGCCCAGCGCCTTGACGCGGATCTGAACCAACCCCGGCTGGGGCGCGGGAATCACTACATCCTCGATGCGGAGAACCTCGGGACCGCCAAGCTCACGAAAGCGGATTACACGTGCCATTCGATATCAACTCCAAAATGATTGAACCGAATGATCTATGCCAAGCCGCCTCCAGAAGATAAATTGGCCAAAAGGCAAGACAGAAGAAACCACGAGTTTGCAATATGGATCGTCTCACCAGCATGGCCGTCTTCGTGAAGGCCGTCGATCTGGGCTCATTCGCAGCGACGGCCGCGGCGCTTGGCCTGTCCGGACCGATGGTCGGCAAGCATATCCGCTTTCTTGAGGAGCGCCTGGGTGTGAGCCTCCTCAACCGGACGACGCGTCGCCAGAGCCTGACGGATTTCGGACGCGCCTATTACGAGCGCTGCCGGGTGATCCTTGCGGAGACCGAGGCTGCGGATGCGCTAGCAGTCGATCATCTTTCCGAACCCTGCGGAAGGCTGCGCGTCACCATGCGAACTCGCCCAGCGGCATCCGAACCTCGAACTTGATCTATCGCTCAGCGATCCTGTCATCGACCTCGCGGAGGGCGGCTACGATCTCGCGATCCGCACTGGCGAGTTGGAGGACAGGTCTGGCGTCATCGCGCGCCGTGTCGCGCGCCAGCGCATGGTGGTCTGCGCCTCGCCAGCCTATCTCGATGCCCAAGGCAGGCCCGAGCGGCTCGAGGATCTCGGCAGGCACGATGCAATCGTATATGCCCGCTCCGCCCGGCTCCGCCCGTGGCTTTTTCCGCGCGGCGACGAGCCACCGACTGAAATCAGGCCCAAGAGCCGTTTGAGGCTCGACGACCTCGATGCCATTGCTGATGCGGCAACGGCAGGCATGGGGCTCGCCTGGTTGCCCTCCTGGCTTATCCGGGACCGTGTGCAGGCAGGGATGCTGGTGGTGGTGCTGCCGGACGAGCCAGAATTCCCGTATGATTGTCATGCGCTGTGGCTGCAGACACCACATCTGCCGCTCAGAACTCGTCTTGCTGTCGACGCATTGGCGGCTGCATTGCCTAAACTCATGGCGTAGGCCAGGCTGTTCAGGGGCAAACCGGCAAATGAAACCGGCCGGGAGCTAAACCCGGCCTTTCATTTTCATGGGAACGCGAACTCAGTTAGTGGCGGTCAGGTTGACCGGGAAGAACAATGTTTCGCCGGAGGAGTCGCTCACACCGTCATTGTCGGTCACGCCATAGGCCTTGCCCGATGCGTCGAAGGCAAAACCTTCCAGCTTGTCGAGAACGTAGCCGTTGGTGGCCGACTTCAGGTCGCCTATGAAATCATGGGCTTCCGTCTTCCTGACGACAGGCAGTTCGCCACCGAGCTTGCCCGGCTTCAGGTCGGAGATTGCGACCTTGTAGAGCTTCTTCAGCTTGGCGGCGTCGCCGACCAGGTTGTCGCGCTCGATGATGTAGACGCTGTCGCCGTGGGCGGAAATCTCGGACAGTCCGACCCAGCCGCTTTCCGTCTTGTCGAGCGGATAGCGCACGGCGCCCCATTCCTTCTTCTTCGGATTGTAGGAGACGAGCTTCACGAAGCCCTTCTCGTCATCACCCCACTCGCGCTGGACGGCCATCCAGAGCGTGGCATCGTCGCCGGTGCCGACAATGGCGACGCCCTCGAAGCCGTAGCGGATTTCGTTGGCGGCAAATTCCTTCGGCAGGGCGATCTCGGCCTTGATGTCGCCCTTGGCATTGACGTTGTAGAGGGCATGCGGGACGAGGCGTTCGCTATACCCTTCCGAGGCCAGCCAGAAGGAACCGTCGGCGGCAGCCGCGATGCCTTCTATGTCGAGCTTCTGTGCCGGAGTGCCGTCACGCTTGACGACCAGCGCGTCGGTGATGACCGCCGGCTTCTTGCTGGCGTCGATCGTGTAGATCGTCGGCTGCGAGCCCAGAACGCTGTCGCTGACGGCGTAGAGCATGCCCGGTCTGCCGGGGACGGCGGCGAGACCCGAAAGCGCTGCGAAACCGATCGGATTGCCATCCTTCTCGGCGGAGACGATCTGCGGATAGGCTCTTTCGCCTTCCGAACGCTCGTAGATCATCACATGCGAGCGCGCGCCGCCATCCTTTCCGAGGTCGAGTTCATTTGCGGTGGCAAAGAGATTGCGCTGGGGAATCGCGATCGCGCCTTCCGGCGAAATACCCGACGGCAGCAGCTGGACGAGTTCGGGATCGGCGCCGGTATCCTTATAGACGCCGACGATCGAGGCGCGCTCGGCGAGCAGGAAGAAATAATTGTCGTCGCCGAACTTGGCGACTTCGAGACCTTCCGGCTCGACACCTTTCGATCCCGAACGGCTTTCGGGATAATGGCCGATATGGGAAACGGCGCGTTCGAAGGATGCGCCCGATTCGTAGAGGACCTTGCCCGTCTTGTCGAAGATGGTGAAGCCGCGCGAGCCGCCCTGGTAATCGCCTTCATTGGCAACGACGAGGCGGTTGTCGTCCAGCCACTTCACGGCATCAGGCTCGCGCAGCACACCTTTCGATTCGCTTGAGAATTTCAGGGCGCCGTCGCGCTTCGTGTCAATGCCGGAGAGATCGGCGCTGCCGGCGGTAAAGTGGGTCTTCACCTGAGCCGTGTTGGCGTCGATGATGACGATCTCGTTATTTTCCTGCAGCGTCAGGGCAATTTCGTTCAGGCCGTTGAAAGCGACGAATTCCGGCTCCGGATCTTCGGGGGTGACACCGGCACGCCCGGTCAGCGCCACGTGCTTGGTGGTGCCGCAATCGACTGTGCCGTTCTTGACCTGGAAGACGACGAGGTCGCCGGCCGGCATCTGCGGGAGCTTGCCGTCATTGACGTCTTCGTCGCGCTCGTTTTCGATCGCGATGGCACCGAGCGTCTTATCCTTGTTGAGGGCGATCGAATCCGGCTGGCCGCCGAGATCGCAGGTACTCTCGATCTTCTTCGTCGCCACGTCGACGATTGCGAGGCGGCCTGAGGGCTTGGTCTTGCTTTCGGAGGTGTTGACGGCAACCAGCGCCTTGCCGGCGCTCGAGGTGACCGATGTCGGCTCGCCATCCATCATAAGCGCGCCGGCGGCTCTCGGGGCCTTGGCGTCGGTGATGTCGATGAAGCCGATCGCACCGAGCGGGCTGTCGCTATAGATCAGGGTGTTGCCGTCGTCGGTCGCGGTGATGATTTCTGCCGATGTCACCGACAGCTTGTCCTTGTCACCAGGCAGGTTCTGGGCGACCGGGAAGGAGGCGACGCGGTTGAAGACCGGCTCAGCCGCAGCGGGAAAGGCAACAGATGCGAGAAGCACGGCAGCAAGCGCTGCCTTGCGGGATGAAATTGTCATGGAAACCCCCAATGTCGAAAGATCGAATAGAGGGGTTTTGCGGGACTGCCATGACAGACACATGACAGGCTGTAAGATTTCAGAGGCTTGGCGTCATGCGGTTTGCCTTTCCCGCCGCAGCTCGTTCCTCATGATGAAGAGCGATGCGGAAAGAATGAGTGCAGCGCCCAACCACAGATAGCCGGCGGGCGCGTAGCCGAAGAACAGCCAGCCGGCGAACACGTTGAGCGGCAGCTTCAGATCGTCGAACGGCTGGACGTAGGCGGCGTCGGCGCTGGCATAGGCAAGGGTCAGCAAATACTGCGCCACGACCGTCAGGAGGCCTGCCAGAAGGAAGAGCGCGAGTGTGGTGCCGGTAGGCACCGCAAAATCCGCCGCAAGCGCCAGACTGCCGTTGATCGGCGTCAGCAGCACCAACAGCCAGACAGTGATTGTCTCCGGCCTCTCGATGCCCGTCAGGCTCTTGGTGATGAGCGAGGAGGCACCCCAGAGCAGCGCCGAGAGGACCGGCAGGAGCGCGGCCCAGGTGAAACCGTCCGACCATGGCTGAAGGATGATCATCGCGCCGGCAAAGCCGACACCCGTCGCTGCCCAGCGGGCCGGGCCGACGCGCTCACCGAGGAACAGCCGGGCACCGAGGATGATGAAGAAGGGCGAGGTCATGACGAGCGCGATCGCCTGCCAGATCGGCACCGAGGCAAGACCCAGAACCCAGGCCTCGACGCCGAGCGCGGCAAAGAGGACGCGCACGACATGCCGCCACGGATAGTTCGTCCGCATGGCCGAAAGTCCGGCCTTGCGCAGAAAAGGCAAAGAGAAAAAGAAGGCGAAGGCATACTGCCAGAAGGCTGCGGAGGCCGGCGGAAAGGCGAGCCTCATGGTCAGCCACTGGGTGACGACGTTCAGGAGCGAGAAGGCCACGCCTCCGAGCACCATGAAAGCTGCGCCGGCAAAGGCGCGGGAACGCGGGAGTGCAAGGGAATTCTGATTCATGTCTTCCATCCAAAACAGGGACCAACATAAATCAGGACGCATGAGGCGATGACACGCGGACGCCGGCAGTCCCCTGCCCGCTCGCGGCCATGCTCATTCTCTTTCATCCGGACTATACCGTCGGCTCCGGAATTGCACTGGATCTGCTGACCCCTCCCCTGCCGAAGCTTGAGAAGGCGCTCGCGGGCTCGGGCCGCAGCCCTTACCGCCGGTGGGGACTTTCACCCCGCCCTGAGAACGGCATCTTTCGTAAAACAAAGCGCTGCCTGCGGCAAGCGGCAAAACAAAAGGGGTCCGGCACGCCGAACCCCTCGAAATCCTGTTCAGCCGTTCTCGTTTACGACTGGCGGACGATCAAATCAGCCGTTAACGGCGTCTTTCAGGCCCTTGCCGGGCGTGAACTTCGGCACGTTGCGGGCCGGAATATCGACTTCAGCGCCAGTCGACGGGTTGCGGCCCTTCGTTGCAGCGCGATGAGAAACGGTGAAGCTGCCGAAACCAGCAAGGCGGATGTCGCCCTTGTTCTTGAGTTCGGCCTGGACAACGTCGAAAACCGCGTCAACAGCGGAAGCCGCGTCAGACTTCGTCAGTCCTGCCTTTTCGGCGACTGCGGACACGAGTTCATTCTTGTTCATGTTTCCACCCCTTTCAAAATGGTATGAAACGACTCAAATCTAAGCTAGGCGCAGAATAGGTTTCATCAGGCCCGCCGGGAACCCAAAAGCCCTGCAAATCAAGGAAAAGCAAGCGTCTCCATGACGTTTTCACAAAAAAGGCTGGCGTTTCCGCCAGCCTTTTTGTGTCTTTTGCGCCAATTGGGCATAAATGTGGCAAATGCCACTCAATGCGCTATGGCTACGCCCGAGTCATCAAGGCCTTCCACCGATGTGATGACAGGCGTTTCCACCGTGCCATCCCACTCGATCGGCTCCGGCCGGCGGATCAGCGCATGCTTGATCACCTCGCCCATCCGGGAGACCGGGATGATCTCCATGCTGTTCTTCACATTGTCCGGAATCTCCGCCAGATCCTTGGCGTTTTCCTCCGGAATCAGCACCTTCTTGATGCCGCCGCGAAGCGCTGCGAGCAGCTTTTCCTTGAGACCGCCGATCGGCAGCACCCGGCCGCGAAGGGTAATTTCACCGGTCATGGCCACATGCTTGTTCACCGGAATGCCGGTCATGATCGATACGATGGCGGTTGCCATGGCGACACCGGCCGACGGGCCATCCTTCGGTGTCGCACCTTCCGGCACGTGCACGTGGATGTCGTTCTTTTCGAACATCGGCGGTTCGATGCCGAAATCGACGGCGCGCGAGCGGACATAAGAGGCCGCTGCCGAGATCGATTCCTTCATGACGTCCTTCAGATTGCCGGTAACCGTCATGCGGCCCTTGCCCGGCATCATTACGCCTTCGATGGTCAGCAGTTCGCCACCGACTTCCGTCCAGGCAAGACCGGTCACGACGCCGACCTGATCCTCGCCCTCGGCTTCGCCATGGCGGAAGCGCGGGACGCCGAGATAGTCGGCAATGTTGGCGGCCGTCACGTGAACGGACTTCGTCTTGCCCTTGATGATCTCGGTGACCGCCTTGCGGGCGAGCTTCATCAATTCGCGTTCGAAGCTGCGGACACCGGCTTCACGGGTGTACTGCTGGCTGATCGCCATCAGGGCGTCGTCGCTGACCGAGAATTCTTCCGGCTGCAACGCATGTTCCTTGATGGCCTTCGGCAGCAGGTGCCGCTTGGCGATCTCGCGCTTTTCGTCCTCGGTGTAGCCGGCAATCCGGATGATCTCCATGCGGTCCATCAGCGGTGCCGGAATATTCAGCGTATTCGCGGTGGTGATGAACATCACATCCGAGAGGTCATATTCGACTTCCAGATAGTGATCCATGAAGGTCGAGTTCTGCGCCGGATCGAGCACTTCGAGCAGAGCCGAGGACGGATCGCCGCGGAAATCCATGCCCATCTTGTCGATTTCGTCGAGCAGGAAGAGCGGGTTGGACTTCTTCGCCTTCTTCATCGACTGGATGACCTTGCCGGGCATCGAACCGATATAGGTGCGGCGATGACCGCGGATTTCAGCTTCGTCGCGAACGCCACCGAGCGCCATGCGGACATACTCACGGCCGGTTGCCTTGGCGATCGACTGCGCGAGCGAGGTCTTGCCGACGCCCGGAGGGCCGACGAGGCAGAGAATCGGGCCCTTGATCTTGGTGGCCCGGGCCTGCACGGCGAGATATTCGACGATGCGCTCCTTGACCTTGTCGAGACCGAAGTGATCGGCTTCAAGGATCTTTTCGGCGTTGTTGAGGTCCGCCTTGATCTTCGACTTCTTGCCCCAGGGAATGCCGAGCAGCCAATCCAGATAGTTGCGCACGACGGTGGCTTCGGCCGACATCGGGCTCATCTGGCGCAGCTTCTTCAGCTCCGCATCGGCCTTTTCACGGGCTTCCTTTGACAGCTTGGTCTTGGCGATGCGCTCTTCCAGTTCGCTCATCTCGTCGCGGCCTTCCTCGCCGTCGCCGAGTTCCTTCTGGATCGCCTTCATCTGCTCATTGAGGTAGTATTCGCGCTGGGTCTTCTCCATTTGGCGCTTAACGCGCGAGCGGATGCGCTTTTCGACCTGCAGTACCGAAATTTCGCCTTCCATGAAGCCGAGAGCCTTTTCGAGGCGCTGTTTGACGCTCGTCGTCTCCAGCATCTCCTGCTTCTCGGTGATCTTGATCGACAGATGCGAGGCGACCGTATCGGCGAGCTTGGAATAGTCGTCGATCTGGCTGGCGGCGCCGACCACTTCGGGCGAGATTTTCTTGTTGAGCTTCACATAGCTTTCGAATTCGGAAACGACCGAGCGCGACAAGGCTTCCAGTTCGACCGGATCGTCATGCGGCTCCTCGAGCACATGGCCGAGCGCCTCATAGAAATCCTCACGGCTCGTATAGGTGTCGATTTCGGCGCGGGCGCGGCCTTCGACCAGAACCTTGACGGTGCCATCAGGCAGCTTCAGCAGCTGCAGTACGTTTGCCACCGTGCCGACATTGTGGATCGCCGAAGGGTCCGGATCATCGTCGCTGGCGTTGATCTGCGTCACCAGCATGATCTGCTTGTCCGAGCCCATGACCTCTTCGAGCGCACGGATCGACTTTTCCCGACCGACAAACAGCGGCACGATCATATGCGGGAAAACCACGATGTCGCGCAGGGGCAGAACAGGGTAGGCAGTGCTGCTCGCTACAGACGTTTTCTTCGTCATTTTATGTCCTTTCCATCGTCCCGTTGCCGGGCTCTCTGCACGGCCGCTTGGGACCGGCCGGCACTCTCACTTGGCCTACAAGTGGAGGTTCTGACTACGCTTTTCAAGCCACGCTAACGCCCGCGTTCCACGGATGTGACAGCTTTATTACAACGGAACGCCAACACTATGAAGCGCGTGGCTGGACCGGCGCTTACCACTTCCGACCCGCTAAAATACAACGCCAGCAATAGGCTTACGGAATCGCTGCATCTTCACCAAGCACCGCCCCTTGCGCGACATCGGCAAAGGCAATTCCGGTCCCCACCGGCAAGATACTAACAGCGCCTCGCATGGTTTTTCAAATAGAAAGGGGCTCGCCCATGGCAAGCCCCTCAAAATAATGGTGCGAAAGCCACAAGATTACGCGGAAGCGTTGGCTTTTTCTTCCTGACGATCGGCATAGATGTAGAGCGGACGGGCCGAGCCGCGCACCACTTCCTCCGAGATCACGACCTCGCGGACGCCTTCCAGCGTCGGCAGTTCGAACATCGTGTCGAGCAGGATCTTTTCCATGATCGAACGAAGGCCGCGGGCGCCGGTCTTGCGCACGATCGCCTTGCGGGCGATTTCGCGCAACGCATCCTCATGGAAGGTCAGTTCCACATCTTCCATCTCGAATAGGCGCTGATACTGCTTTATAAGCGCGTTCTTCGGCTCGGACAGAATCTGGATTAGCGCGTCCTCGTCGAGATCCTCGAGCGTCGCCAGAACAGGCAGACGGCCGATGAACTCGGGAATGAGGCCGAACTTGACCAAGTCTTCCGGCTCCAGTTCGCGCAGGACTTCGCCGACGCGGCGGTCGTCCTGAGCCTTGACGGTCGCGCCGAAGCCGATCGAGGTCTTTTCGCCACGGGCGGAGATGATCTTGTCGAGGCCGGCGAATGCGCCGCCGCAGATGAACAAGATGTTCGTCGTGTCCACCTGCAGGAACTCCTGCTGCGGGTGCTTGCGACCGCCCTGCGGCGGAACAGATGCAACCGTGCCTTCCATGATCTTCAAGAGCGCCTGCTGAACGCCCTCGCCCGAGACGTCCCGAGTGATCGACGGATTGTCGGACTTGCGCGAGATCTTGTCGACTTCGTCGATATAGACGATGCCACGCTGCGCACGCTCGACATTGTAGTCAGCGGCCTGCAGGAGCTTCAGGATGATGTTTTCGACGTCCTCGCCGACATAACCGGCCTCCGTCAGCGTCGTCGCATCCGCCATGGTGAAGGGAACGTCAATGATGCGGGCAAGCGTCTGTGCAAGATAGGTCTTGCCGCAGCCGGTCGGACCGACGAGCATGATGTTCGACTTCGCCAGCTCGACTTCGCCGTTCTTAGAGGCGTGCGCCAGGCGCTTGTAATGGTTGTGAACGGCGACCGACAGGATCTTCTTTGCCTGCCGCTGGCCGATGACATATTCGTCGAGGACCTTGATGATGTCCTGAGGCGTCGGGACGCCGTCGCGGGACTTGACCATCGAGGATTTGTTTTCCTCGCGGATGATGTCCATGCACAATTCGACGCATTCATCGCAGATGAAGACGGTCGGTCCGGCAATCAGTTTCCGAACTTCGTGCTGGCTCTTTCCGCAGAACGAACAATAGAGGGTGTTCTTGCTGTCGCCGCCGTTGCTGCCGCTGACCTTGCTCATATCACTTTCCTTCCAGCACGCCGCATTTCAAGGCGAAATCGCGGTCCACTCTATCACTCCTGGCGGCACTCCGTTTCCGGAGCCTTTGCCGAGAAGGGCTTCAGGGGCTACGAACCGGTCCCAATCAACCATGTCCGGGTTCCGGCGGCAACGAATTCCCCTTCGAATGCCAAATGCTATGTCATAAAAATTCAACATAGCATTAATAGTTACTATTAGCGTCTTCGTCGCCGGATGAAAGCCTTGTTCGATCACAAATGAGATAGAACTGTGGCGAGGAAAACACCATCCCAATTAATTACTAGGCCTGCTCGCCTTCCATCTCAAGGCGCGACGTCAGAACCTTGTCGATCACGCCCCAGCCTTGGGCCTCGTCCGCATCCATAAAATGGTCACGATCGAGCGTCTTTTCAACTTCCTCATAGCTGCGGCCGGTGTGCTTGACATAGACCTCGTTCAGCCGACGCTTCATCTTCAGGATGTCGCGGGCGTGACGCTCGATGTCCGAGGCCTGGCCCTGGAAGCCGCCCGAGGGCTGGTGAACCATGATGCGGGAATTCGGCGTGGCGAAGCGCATGTCCTTATGGCCGGCCGCCAGCAGCAGCGATCCCATAGACGCGGCCTGGCCGATGCAGAGCGTCGACACCGCAGGCTTGATGAACTGCATAGTGTCGTAGATCGCCATGCCGGCGGTGACGACGCCACCGGGAGAATTGATATAGAGGGCGATTTCCTTCTTCGGGTTTTCCGCCTCGAGGAAGAGAAGCTGAGCGCAGACGAGCGTTGCCATGTGATCCTCGACGGCGCCGGTCAGGAAGATGATGCGTTCCTTCAACAGACGGGAATAGATGTCGTAGGAGCGTTCACCGCGGTTGGTCTGTTCCACGACCATCGGCACGAGGGCCATTGCGGTATCAACTGGGTTTCTCATGTGCGTCCTTTGTCAACGTCATGCCGGCAGGCCGGGAATCAAAGAAAATGTCTTATCCCTACATAGAGTGTCCCTGCCCTCCTCTTCAAGACACGCGTTTGGATAACGTTAAGAAGGCGGGCAAGGCGGCAAGGCTTCGACGCCGGCAGCCTCTTTCTCGCAAACGCCTGTCGGCCGCGAGCCCTCGATCTCGGCTCCCCCCGCTTTTCTCGATGACAGGATGAAGGAAAGGTTACTCCATTCGGCAGCGCTCACGCACGTTTACCCAACGGAAAGCCTATAGCCAGATAGCAGCCGAAAATCATGCCGCAGCGCAATGGCATTAAGGAACTGGCGAACTTCCTCCGCAAGGATGCGGGCCAACAGACAAGCCGACGGGCAAGGGGTTGCTGCCGTGTTCAATATCGCTACAGGTCTCGCCATCTGGTGTTCGGAGGCCATGACGCTCGCTTTGGTGCTTTTCGTCGCCTGGCGCCACAACGTCAGGAACGAAGCCTATCTCTATTGGGGCCTCGGCTTCTTTCTGACCGGCATCGGCTTTGCGATGATCTCGCTGCGCGGCGAAATACCCAGCCTGTTTTCGATCGAGGTGGGCAATGCCATCGCGCTGCTCGGCCAGAGCGCCTGGGTAGCGGGCTTTCTTGCACTCGACCGAAAGAAGATTGAATGGTGGGCTCTGCTGCCGCCGGCAATCTGGCTGGCCGGGGTGTTTCTGCCCTGGGTCAACACCGATTATTCCAACCGCGTCGTGCTCTATAATCTCGCTTCGGCGACGGGTGCCACGGCACTGGCCATGGCAGTCGCCGCCGGCGACATGCGCCGCGAGCGCACCCGCATCAAGCTGATGGGCGTGTTCGTCATCCAGGGCTGCCTATGTTTCGGCTCGGCGCTGACGATGGCGGTGACGCTGCCAAGCGATACCGAGGCAACCAATCTCGGCGGCGTCTCGGCAATGGCTAGCGCCTTCCTGCTCACCATCGCCTTCGCGCTCACATGCCGACTGGTCATGGAGCGCTCCGAACGGCACTTGCGTGCGATGACACTGACCGATTCCCTGACCGGCGTGCTTAACCGCCGTGGCCTGCTCGGCTATTTCGAATCCATCCAGGAGAGAGCCCATAGCGAGCAGCGGCAGGTCGCGGTGGTCCTTTTCGACCTTGACCATTTCAAACGCGTCAACGACCGCTTCGGCCATCAGTCCGGCGACGCCGTGCTCACCGCTTTCGCGCGCATGGCCCGGCAGTATATTCCAAACAACATCTTCGGCCGCATGGGCGGTGAAGAATTCGCCGCCTTCGCGGCCGTCGCGGACCAGACGGAAGCCGAGGCGATCGCCGAAGCTATCCGCACCGAATTCTGCCGCCTTCCCGTCAGCACCGGCGAGTCTATCGTTCCGGTCACCGTCAGCATCGGCATTGCGCTCGCCTCCTCGATCGAAGCCAATATGGACAAGCTGATCTCGGCCGCCGATCGGGCGCTCTATGCGGCCAAGGCCGCAGGCCGCAATTGCACGGTCACCTTCGGTGAGGCGGAAGCGGCGGCCCCGGCGCCTGCCACGCCGAGCACCACCGCCGGCGAACTCGTGCCGACGGTCGACGACCAGGTCGAGGCGCTGCGACGCATGGGCGCGCTCTCACGGGCCGGCTAGCATTAATTCTGAAAAACAGAATCAATCTTCAGGCTTAGACACAGATCTTAAAGTCATTGGCGCCCGATGCGGCGCGCCTCGTGTCCGGCCGGCACTCCTTACCTCTCATCTTTTCGAGGCCGGGCAAATCCGCTAAGCCTTCGGTTCATGACGATACCGCCCTTCCTCTCGATCGACCCTGCCCTCCGCCATGTCTCGCTGGACGCCCGCAATCCGGCCTTTTACGGCAATCCGAATGCCGTCTATGCCGCACTTCACGCCCATTGTCCGACCTTCTACTGGACAGAGCAGAAACAGTGGTTCTTCACCGGCTACGACCATGTGAACGGTCTGCTGCGCGACCGCCGCTTCGGCCGGCAGATCCTGCATATTGCCAGTCGCCAGGAGCTCGGCCTGGGCGAGCCGATGGCGCATCTTGAGAGTTTCGATCTCTCGGAACGTTATTCCCTGCTCGAGCTCGAACCGCCGGAGCACACGCGGCTGCGCACGCTCGTCAACCGCGCCTTCGTCTCCCGCCATGTCGAGAAGATGAAGCCGGAGCTTGTCGAGCTAGCAAACCGGCTAATTGACGACTTTGTGGGGAGGCGCGAGGTCGAGCTGCTCTCGGCCTTTGCCGACATCATCCCGGTGACGATGATTGCCCGCATGATCGGCATCCCCGAGGAGATGGGACCACAGCTGCTTGCCTGGTCGCATGCCTACGTCCGCATGTACATGTTCGGCCGAACGCGCGAGCAGGAGGACGAGGCCGAAAGGGCGGCGAGGGAATTTTCCGACTATGTCAGAGGAGTTATTGCGGAACGCCGGGCCGAACCGCGCGACGACCTGCTGACCCACATGATCCACACGGAGCACAAGGGTCAGTATCTCACCGAAGAAGAACTCATCTCAACGACGATCGTGCTGCTCAATGCCGGCCACGAAGCGACCGTGCACCAGATCGGCAACTCCGTGCACACCATCCTCAACAGCGGCTGCGATCCGGCGGAGCTCTTCCGGGACGAAGCCACGACCGAGCGAACGGTCGAGGAAACCCTGCGCATCTGTGCGCCGGTTCACATCTTCCAGCGTTGGGCTTTGGAGCCTGCCGAGATCGACGGTGTCTCCTTAAAGCGCGGCGACAAGGTCAGCCTCATCCTCGCCGCGGCCAACCTCGACCCGGCTAGATTCACCGATCCCCTCGCCTTCCGGCCCGATCGCAACGAGGCGCCCAACCTCTCCTTCGGCGCCGGCATCCATTTCTGCATCGGCGCACCGCTGGCGCGGCTGGAGCTCAACGTCGTGCTGCCCATCCTGTTCGAGCGGCTTTCCGGCCTCAAGCTGGCGAGGACGCCCGTGGTCAAGGACGTCTATCATTTCCACGGTCTCGACCGGCTGGATCTGCGGTGGTGAATGCCCCTTAGTAGATCAGCCGTACCGCCCGGTGATGTAATCTTTTGACCTTCATTGACTGGAAACTTTCAGGGGCCGGCCCGTATTCTACCACATAGCCTGATGTCGCAATCTCGTGGCATTAGGCTGCTTGTTCTTGAAGCTTGCTGGATATGTCGAACGCCGACATGGGTTTTCCGATTAAATAGCCTTGCAGTTGGTCGCAGCCGGCCTCCCGCAATATCGCTGCCTGGTGCATATTCTCAATGCCTTCTGCGGTGACCGGAATCTGCAGGGCGGTCGCCAGAGAGATGGTTGCCTTGAGAACATCGGCACCGTTCGAGGCCTGGTCGAGAGCGGACACGAGCGATCGGGCGATCTTCATCCGATCAAAGCCAAACTGCCGCAATGCGCCAATACTTGCATAGCCGCAGCCGAAGTCATCGAGCGCGAATTTGATACCGACCTGTTTTAGGTGATCTATCGACCGGCGGGCCTGATCCGGATTTGTCATGAGGACACCTTCGGTGATCTCCAATGTCAGGCGCCTCGGATCGAAATCGAGTTCCTGCAGGAGCGAGATCACCTCGGCGGCAAATTCCGGGTTGCAGAGCTGGACCGGCGAAACGTTGACGGACAGCGCCAGACCGGGCCAGTTCTTGGCATGCTCGATCGATGTCTTCAGCATATGCTCGCCGAGCGCATCGATGAGGCCGCATCTTTCGGCAAGCGAAATGAAAATCTCCGGGCTGATATTTCCTGTCGCAGTCCGCCAGCGGGCTAGCGCTTCAAGACCGGTGACAGCACCCGTCGTTGCAGAGACGAGAGGTTGGAAAACGGCTTCGATCGCACCGTTGCTTATGGCGCTCTTCAACTGGCTTTCCAATTCAGCGACCCTTTGGCGCTCCCGATCCAGCTCGAAATCGTATTCGATCGCCCGGCCTCTGCCATTCTCCTTGGCGCGATAGAGCGCCATATCAGCCCTGCGCAGAAGCTCCAAAGGCTCGATGTCTCCGTCACGCGCAGCAGCACCGATGCTCGCGCCAACCTCGATCGTTCGTCCATCGATTTTGAAGGGATCGGCAAACAGGGCCAGAATGGTCTCTTCTATCTCCTGGCGCGCGGCGGTTCCGACCTGCACCAGAGCAAATTCGTCGCCTCCGAGCCGCGCCGCGGCGACGACTTCTGAATGGCAGGCGCTCAGCCCGCTCGAAACGATCCGGATGAGGTCATCCCCAACCGCATGCCCCCAGGCATCATTGACCGCCTTGAAGCCATCGAGATCGACCAGATAGAGCCGAGGCGGCGAAATATCCGAGCCTTCCAGCTCTTCTAGCAGGGCGAGAAGCCCGTGCCTGTTCAGCAGGCCGCTCAGGCTATCGTGGTTCGCTTCGAATATAGCTGCCAGCGCCAGTTGGCGCAGGCGCCGCGCCTCGGATGCGCCCACCAGCAGAACGCCGACCAGGAACAGCACGAGGATGATGGTGGCGGCTGCAACATAAGGATAGACCTGCTGGAACACGGCGCTTCCCGGCGCTTTGCTCGGCCAGACGAGATGGCCCAAGACGGCCCCCTTCATGTCCGTGATCGGGGTGTTCAGCAGGCCCGGCTGGGGCGCGGCTGCAAGGCGCAAGCCCTCGAGTTCGTGTTCGTTCGAAAGTGTGCCAAGAACTTCCGAGTTGAATTCCTTGTAGAAGCTCAGCACGCTGAGCTCCGGGAGCTCGCCCTCCTCATCATAAGGCTGAATTGCCTGTGACGCGATCAGCGCGATCCCAGTTTCGGTCTTGATGAAGTTGACCACCGGCGCCTGTTCGAAATCGGCGGCTGTGTTGATCTGCCGGAAGAAGGCCTGGCCGAAGAAAGCACTCGGCTCGATTGGTTTGCCTTTGCCATAGGCGGAGATGACGGAGGAGCGGTCGGGACCGATCACGATCGCGCCGTCATAAAGCGGGTAGTCCTCGCTGGTTTTGCCCCAGTTCTCATAGGCCCAATCCGCGGCGCCGGCAGATGAAATCGCCTTATAGGCATCATCCCATACGGCGTTATCAGTCGTTGTCGCGCTCAGGCGACTGACAAAGGCTGCGATCGACGCGCGAGCGGCGCGGTTGGCCCTTGCATCGTCGATCTCGTTCGCCGACCGGGTCATCGTGGCGACGACGTGGGCCACAAGGCCGGTCAGTACGAGCGCGACGACGAGGAAGCAAACTGTTGTCACAATGATGGAAGACGTCTGCGTACGAACGTGCCTACCCGCAAGATTTGACGACATGCCAATCCCGAAAAGAATGAATTGCAAGGCCATGTCTGTAGTGACTGCAGGAGACATCATGTCCGCAATGCGCTGCAGATCAGATCTAGCATTTTGACGATGCAGGTCCCATTAATGGGAAAGATCAAATGCCTTCTATCCGCGAAAGAGAAGCGGTTATTTCAGGAGAAACAGCCCGTAATCGCCGCAAACCGGGACAGGCCCGTCATCGTCACAGTCGATCCGCAGCCGCTGCTCAAATCTTGATCACGTAGTCCTTGCGAGTCGTTTCAACGACTTCCCAGGTTCCCTTGAAGCCGGGTCTCAGGATCATCCGGTCGCCGCCCTTCAGGTGGACCGGCTCACCGCCGTCCTCCGTGACGATCGAATGACCGGACAGCAGGTTGAAATATTCCCACTCCTCGTAAACGATCCGCCACTTGCCGGGTGTCGCCTCCCAGATGCCGGAATAGAGGCCGCCTTCCGACTCCTCCAAGTTCCACGTACGGAACTGCGGGTCGCCGGAGATGATCCGGCCGGGGTCCGGGGCACCGAACTCCGGTTCGATGCCATCGATGTTGAAGGTGATGAAATTGGTGGCGGTCACCATGGGTCCCTCCGATCTCAGATGTTGTTCGTCACATACGTTTGACAACACCCCCGTTGAAATCATTGAGTTTCAAAGGAGACGACTTCACGTAGTGTGGCTGTTTCCTCACATTCCATTGCTCAGGTATAGGCCTTACGTCAAATACCTTGACCAACTCTGCAACCAGAACGTAGATCATTGTTTTGTTGACTGTTTTCGCACATCTTTAGTCGCCGAGGCCGGTGCCCTGGACGGTCAACCCTCGGCAACTTGCACCGTCGACATCATCGAAATTGAGCCGCATAGTTGATGGCTAAGCCTTGCCCATCCGCATGAACATTGTCGGCGTCATCTCCGGCTTGCTCAGGCTGTATACCTCATAAGCCGCTTTCGGATCGTCCCCCATTCCCAGTGAGCCGGCAGGCATGCCCGGCACTGCAAGACCGGCAATACGGGGTTTCTCGCTCATGACCTTTTCGACGGCTTCCAATGGGACGTGTCCTTCGAAGAAGTAATCGCCCACCACAGCGGTGTGGCACCCCTGCATGTTTTCTGGGATGCCAAGCTTGGCCTTTATTGCCATGAAATCCTCATCGCGAACAACGACGTTGAAATCAGCGTCGGCCATGGCTTTCGACCAAGCCTCGCAACACCCGCAGGTCGGGTCCTTGTAGACGTCCATCCGGAGCTGGGATGCGGACGCAGGTCGAGTTATGGCAGCAATAGCACTTGTCGCCGCCAGGCACATGAAAGCTCTGCGTTTCATGCTCGTTTCTCCTTCCGTTGATATTCGATTTCGTCAGGCTCGGCAGTTGCGAAGCCTGCTTCAGAGAGCGACCATCCCTTTATCAATCCGTAGACGGCCGGGATGACGACCAGTGTCAGGATGGTTGAAGACACCATCCCACCGATCATAGGCACGGCGATCCGCTGCATGATCTCCGAGCCGGTTCCAGTGCGCCACAGGATCGGAAGCAGCCCGGCCATGATCGCGACGACCGTCATCATCTTGGGCCGTACGCGCTCGACTGCTCCAATCATGATGGCGCGGTTCAGGTCCTGCCGTGTGAAGTCCCTTCGTTCCGCGAGCGCTTCGGCCTTCTGCTCGTTCATCGCATGATCGAGATAGATCAGCATGATGACACCTGTCTCCGCGGCGACGCCCGCCAGTGCTATGAAGCCGACCGCCACCGCGACGGAAGCGTTGAAGCCCAGCCACCACATTAGCCAGATGCCGCCTACCAGGGCAAAGGGCAGCGACAGCATGACGATCATCGTTTCGGTCAGCCGCTTGAAGTTAAGATAGAGCAGCAGGAATATCAGGGCCAATGTCAGCGGGACGACGATTGTCAGCCGCGCTTTTGCTCGCTCCAGGTATTCGAACTGTCCACTCCAAGCGACGGAATAGCCGGGGGGCATCCTGACCTTGTTGGCGACAGCCTTCTGTGCCTCAGCCACGTAGCCGCCGAGATCGCGGTTGGCGATATCGACGAAGATATAGACGGCCAGTTGGCCGTTTTCGGTTCGGATCGTCGTCGCCCCACGTGTGAGGTTGACTTCGGCCACCTCTCCGAGGGGAACGTTCCCGCCGCCGGGCAACGAAACAAGGACGTCCCGTGCGATAGATTGAGGGTCGCTTCGGGTGGATCGCGGATAGCGGATCGCTACGCCGTACCGCTCCCGGCCTTCCACGGTCGAGGTCACGACCTCCGAACCTAGCGCCTTTCCTATCACAGTCTGAACGTCGTCTACAGTCAAACCATAGCGTCCGAGCGCGATCCTGTCGGGAACGATATCCAGATAGTAGCCGCCGATTACCCGCTCGGCATAGGCGCTTGAGGTGCCCCGGATCGTCTTCAGGACGGCCTCGATTTGCCGGGCCACCTTCTCCATTTCGCCGAGGTCGGTGCCATAGACCTTGACCCCGACGGGCGTTCTGATGCCGGTGGAGAGCATGTCGATACGAGCGCGGATCGGCATGGTCCAGGCATTCGAAACGCCCGGGAATTGCAGGGCCGCATCCATCTCCCGCTTGAGGCTTTCCGTGGTCACCCCTGGCCGCCACTGTGACTTTGGCTTCAAGGTGATGATAGTCTCGAACATCTCCGTCGGTGCCGGGTCCGTGGCAGTCAGCGCCCTGCCGGCCTTGCCGAACACGCTTTCAACCTCAGGGAAGGATTTGATGATGCGATCCTGCGTCTGCATCAACTCCGCCGCCTTGGTGACGGAAATCCCCGGCAGTGTCGTCGGCATGTACATCAGCGTGCCTTCGTCAAGGTTCGGCATGAACTCGCTGCCGATATGCTGAACAGGCCAGACGCTTGCGGCGAGGATCGCAACGGCGGCAAGGATCGTCAGCGTCTTCACCTTGAGCACTCCCGATATGATCGGTCGATAGACCCAGATCAGAAACCGGTTCAACGGGTTCTTATGCTCGGGAACGATCCGGCCCCGTACGAAGACGACCATAAGCGCCGGAACCAGCGTGACCGACAGGAAGGCAGCTGCCGCCATGGCGAAGGTCTTGGTGTAGGCTAGTGGACCGAAGAGCCGCCCTTCCTGCGATTCCAAGGTGAAGATCGGCAGGAAGGAAACCGTAATGACCAGCAGGCTGAAGAACAGCGCCGGCCCGACCTCGCTGGCCGCCGCCACCAGTACCTCGATCCTTGGCTTGTCCGGCGGCGCTCGTTCCAGATGCTTATGGGCATTCTCGATCATGACGATGGCGGCGTCGATCATCGCCCCGATTGCGATGGCAATCCCTCCGAGGCTCATGATGTTCGCACCGATCCCCAAGAATCTCATGGCGATGAAGGCGATCAGGATGCCGACAGGGAGCATGATGATGGCGACAAGAGCACTCCGCAAATGAAGCAGGAACGCGACCGTCACCAGCGCGACCACGATGGATTCCTCGACGAGCGTCCCTTTGAGTGTCTCGATGGCGGCTTCGATCAGCGTCGAGCGGTCGTAGACCGGAACGATCTCCGTCCCCGCTGGCATACTGGTCTTGACCCCGTCGATGCTCTTCTTGACGTTGTCTATGACGGTCAGTGCATTGGACCCGAACCTCTGGAGGACGATGCCGCTCGCGACCTCGCCGTCACCGTTCAATTCGGTGATCCCGCGCCTTTCATCCGGAACAAGCTCGACCCTCGCGACATCTGCCAGCCGCAGAGGCACGCCGTTAGTCGACTTCAGGGTGATGTTCTCGATATCGCTAACACTCTTGAGGTAGCCACGCCCCCGGACCATGAATTCGAATTCGGAAAGCTCGATGGTCCGGCCGCCAACGTCCGTGTTGCTTGCCCGGACGGCGTTGGCGATATCGTTCAAGGAGACACCCTGTGCTTTCAGGCGCGAGGGATCGACGACGATGGAATATTGCTTCACGAAGCCGCCGACACTTGCGACCTCGGCGACACCTTCGGACTTCGCGAGCCCGAAGCGGATCACCCAGTCCTGCAACGAGCGTAGCTCTGCAAGCGTCAGGTTCTGGGCGACAACTGCGTATTGATAGACCCAGCCCACACCAGTGGCATCGGGCCCAAGCGTTGGCGTGACCCCCTGTGGCAGTCGGTTCGACACCCCGTTCAGGTATTCCAGCACGCGGCTCCTTGCCCAATACGGATCGGTGCCGTCCTCGAAGATCACGTAGACGAAGGAGGAGCCGAAGAAAGAAAACCCACGAACGACCTTGGACTTCGGGACCGTCAGCATCGATGTCGTCAGCGGATAGGTCACTTGGTCTTCGACGACCTGCGGCGCTTGGCCGGGGTATTCGGTATAGACGATGACCTGGATGTCCGAGAGGTCGGGAATGGCGTCGAGCGGAAGGGACCGGAGTGCGTAGATACCTGAGGCAACCAGAAGTGCGGCGGAGACGAAGACAAGCAGAAGATTGTGCGCAGACCAGGAGATGGCTTTAGAGATCATGGCTTTGCCTCCTCGGTCATCGAACTCAACGCAGAATTCAAATTGCTCTCTGCATCGAGGAGGAAGTTCGCCGCAACGACGACCTTGTCGCCCGCGACGATGCCCTTGAGGATCTCCGTGTGCTCGCCGCCACGAACGCCTACGGAGACATCCTTGGGCTCGAAGCGTCCGTCGCCCTTGTCGATGAACACTACCCGGCGGTCGCCCGTGTCGATCACGGCGCTCGACGGAACACTAACCACAGGCTTGGGCGCACCCGCTTCGATCTCGACGTCGGCGTACATGTTCGCCAGAAGCAGTCCATTGGGGTTCGCCAACTCGATCCGGACCTTCGTCGTCCGCGTCTGCTCTTCGATCTGTGGATAGAACAAGCTGACAGTACCGGAGAACGACTGCCCAGGCAGGCTTCTAACCGAAACCTTGACCGGAGACCCGATCTTCACGGAGCCAATGTCGTATTCGGGAACTTCGGCAACGATCCAAACCGTGGAGATGTCGGCGATCTTGAACAGAGGGTCGCCGGGCTTCGCCATCATACCCGTGGTCGCCAAGCGCTCCAGGACGACCCCGTTGCGCGGCGACATGTAGTCTATGCTCGTCGGGACCTGGCCTTTTGCAGCAATCCCGTCGATGACCTCTTGAGGCACGCCGAGGTTCTTCAGTCGGAGCGCGGAGCCGCTTTCCGTTGCGCGGCCAGCGCTCCTTCCTGCCGCGAACTCTGCGCCGGCGGTCGCGATTTCCTGGGAGTAGAAGCTGAAAAGCTTCTGGCCCTTCGACACACGGTCGCCCGTCGTGATGCCAGCCACCTCATCTACGAAGGAGTCCGTTCGCATCGAGATGACGCTCACAAGCCTTTCGTCCCAGGTAACAGTTCCGGGAACCCGTACCTTCCGGGATATGGCCGCCATTTCGGCGACCGCAGTCTTCACGCCTGTCCGCTGCAGCTTGCCGAGGGAAACCTTGACCGTAGAAGCATCAGCCTGATCACCCTCGTAAACAGGAAGGTAGTCCATCCCCATGCTGTCTTTCTTGGGAACCTTCGACGTGTCCGGCAGACCCATGGGGTTGCGGTAATAGAGAATTTTGCGCTGTTCCTGTGCCTGCTCAAGCACGGGTGCGCTTTGGGAAGCGTCCTTCGCCGCCACGACGCCAGAGGCGTCGAAGCTGATGTCGGCAGTCTGCCTGACAGCGACGAAGTCACGGCCGTCGGCAGCCTTCTTGGCCTGGCGCGAATACTCGGGGCGACCATCGGGATGGCGGTAATAGATAATGCTTCCGGTGCCGACGGGGATCACCGGCTCCGCCTCTGCAGACGCCAACCTTAGCAAATAGTCGAGCTGTTGCTGGCCAACCCCAGTGGCACCAGCCAAGTACGCTCCCCCGCCGATCACGGCGAAGGAGGTTACGGCGACCAGCCATGTGGTCGTCTTCACGGGGTAGCCTTTACGACGACTTCACCATTCACGGTTTCGCCTTCGCCCTGCACCTTGGCCCCGATCTGAAAGCGCCAACCGCCTTCCATGCTGAGGTTCGTCTTGAACTTGTAGGTTCCGGGCTGCGAAGACGGAAGCTCCTCGACCGGGGTCGCCATCATCTCCATGCCCTCGGGAGCCATGTCCATCCGGGTCGTGAAAATGACCGCATCCGAGACGAGACTGCCCGTCCTCTTGTCGACGAGGCGTACGGAGACTTCGGCTGCCGGCCCCGTCTTCACCTCGGACGGGAAAAGCTGGAACTCATAGTCTTGTGCGCCAGCGTGGGCACCGGAAAGTGAAAGAGCGGCATAGGTGATTGTTGCGAGCAGCGCCCGCGAAAGGAGGTTGGTTTTCTTCATGTTTGACTACATCTATTTTGCGGAAAGCCATAGGCATGCCGCGAACAATGGTTGCCGAACGCGTCGTGGAACCAGCGTCAGCGTTTCGCAATTGTCGATATAGTCAGGCTCTTGGGGGTCGGGCGGGCGGCTCCGGGACAGCCGATGCCAAGCTGGCATCGCGGGAAACGCGGAAGGAGATGGCCAGAGGGAGCGCCAAATCGCCAGACGGCAGCTGCAGAGGATGGACAAAGACCATTGAGGCGCAGATCAGCGCCAACGGGCAATTCTTCTGGCAGTCAGGCGCAACGGGCTGGGCTTTGGGGCAGCACGGCATGTCGTCCGCCGCCCCTGCCGTTTCCGTTTCAGCCGCAGACATGTGCATATCGGGCATCGAGTTCGACACCGACATACTAGCCGAAGAGGCCATCGCGCTTTCGGCAACGCCGATGCTCACCGGGCCAAACACGACCCCGAGCATTGCGAGCACGCCAAGCATGCGCTGGAACACGAAGATGACCCTCATACGACTATTCTGGCACGCGGTTTTCGCCTCGGGCAAGTGGCACACGAAAGATTGAACGTTGCGTTAACCTCCATCCGTCATAGTGAGAAGGCTTACAGAGGCATACATCCCACCTTTTTCTTCTTGGAATGGATGGCTATTTGAGAGAGCTCAGGCCGGTCGCCAAGCCAGTGTAGGACCCGGCCCTCTCCCTCGCCCCCCTGAATTGGGCTTCCGGGCCCGCCATCCCGCGACCGCTGTCGCGCGGCAAGGGGTTAACAAACGGCCTTCGAGCACCACAAATTTAAAATGCCGCTTTTTCAAAGTTCGAGCGCCGAAAGCGCCCTGTTTTCAGGGCTCCTCGGCGGTCGACTCAATACAACCTGCTCAAAAAAGTTGTCAAAGGTGCTGACGTACGAGTCAGATATACGTGACGAACTACATCAGATCCTCGAGAGCGCCTGCTCGAGATCGGCGATGATGTCCTTGACGTCTTCGATCCCGACGGAAAGGCGCACCACGTCGGGTCCGGCACCGGCGGCAATCTTCTGCTCGTCGTTCAACTGCCGATGCGTTGTCGAGGCCGGATGGATGACGAGCGAGCGGGTGTCGCCGATATTGGCAAGGTGGGAGAAGAGTTCAAGTCCTTCGACCAGCGTCTTGCCGGCCTCATAACCGCCCTGGACGCCGAAGGTGAAGACGGAGCCTGCGCCCCTGGGCGAATAGCGCTGCTGCAGGGCATGGTTCGGATCGTCTTCAAGGCCGGCATAATTCACCCAGGCGATCTTGCTGTGCGCCTTCAGCCATCTCGCCACGGCGATGGCATTGTCGCTGTGGCGCTGCATCCTGAGAGGCAGTGTTTCGATACCGGTTAGGATGAGAAAGGCATTGAAGGGCGAGATCGCCGGCCCGAGGTCGCGCAGGCCGAGAACGCGGGCAGCGATCGCGAAGGCGAAATTACCGAATGTCGCGTGCAGCACCATGCCGTTATATTCCGGCCGCGGGCTCGAGAGCATCGGATAATTGCCTGACTTCGACCAGTCGAAGGTGCCGCCGTCGACGATGAGGCCCCCCATGGAATTGCCATGGCCGCCGAGGAATTTCGTCAGCGAATGCACGACGATATCGGCGCCGTGTTCGATCGGACGGATGAGATAGGGTGTTGCCATCGTGTTGTCGACGATCAGCGGCAGGCCATTGCGATGCGCGACGTCGGCAATCGCGGCGATATCGACGAAGGTACCGCCCGGATTGGCAAGGCTCTCGATAAAGATGCCGCGAGTCTTGTCGTCGATCTGGCTTTCGAAGCTCGCCGGATCGGCGGAATCGGCCCAACGCACCTGCCAGCCGAAATTCTCGAAAGCATGGCCGAACTGATTAATCGAGCCCCCATAGAGCTTGCGGGCGGCGATGAAATTTTCTCCTGGGCGCATGATGGTGTGAAAGACGATCATCTGCGCCGCGTGGCCGGAGGCGACGGCAAGGGCTGCCGTGCCGCCTTCGAGCGCGGCGACGCGCTCCTCCAGCACGGCCTGCGTCGGGTTCATAATGCGGGTGTAGATGTTGCCGAACGCCTGCAAGCCAAATAGGGCGGCGGCATGATCGGAATCGTTGAAGACGAAAGCGGTCGTCTGATAAATCGGCGTTACCCGCGCGCCGGTCGCCGGGTCGGGCTGTGCGCCCGCGTGGACCGCCAAGGTGTTGAATCCAGGATCATTCTTGGCCATCTCGCCCTCCAATTATTGCTGACGGGCAGGATCATAGCCTGCCGGCAGCGAAAGTTAACCGCGATCCGTTTTAAGCCTTGGGCGTTCGGTGGAAAATCCGTCTCAGCGCAGCCCTGCTCAGGCAATGAGACGGGGATATTCGATCGCCGGGCAGCGGTTCATAACCACTTTGATGCCGGCAACCTCCGCCTTTGCCGCCGCGGCATCGTCGCGGACGCCAAGCTGAGCCCAGATGACCTTCGGCAACGGCCTCAGCGCCAACGCCTCCTCGACGATACCATCGAGATATTCGGAGGCGCGAAAGACGTCGACCATATCAATCGGCACCGGAACGTCGGCAAGCCGGGCATAGACGGTGCGGCCCTGGATCTGTTTGCCCGCCTGCCCCGGATTGACGGGTATGACCTCGTAGCCGCGCGACAACAGATAACCCATGACGCCGTTGCTCGGTCTGGCCGGATTGGGCGAGGCACCAGTCAACGCGATGGTCTTTACCGACTGCAGGATTCCGGCGAGATAATCATCCGTGTAGACGTCGTGATCCATTTCCGTTTCTCCATTCCGGGAATGCCTTTGAGCCCGCCGGCATTTTTCGCATTTCGGTTAAACCGGCTGCACATGTTTTGCGTATATAGCAGTTGAATGGCCCTGAGGATGATTCAATGAGAAAAATTGCTCTTGCCCTTCATGCTTGTGCTCGCCGCTACGCCGGCATTGGCGATCTCGCGCCGCAACAGTAATTATTGTGACGCGACCGCTTAGCGGAATGGACGCATATCCCTGCAAAGGACGATCCCCGCTGCCCCGTTTTGAACTGCCAAAGCATAGACAACCTTGACGGGATGCTTTCCATTCCGCATCATCAGCTTTGACATTTTTGCGCCGTGGCTGCGGCAGGCTGCATACGCGTTTCGCGTTTGCGAATAGGTTTCCGGCTCAATCGCGCGCTGCGATTTATCCATCATGATACAATCATAAGCTTTATAATTCACGTATGTCAAAGTTATAGAATAATATCTGTATTTCAGCAACATAGAAAGATCCACTCGTGAATTCCCCCAGTCTGTTTTCTTGTTATGTTCACTGCAAGATCACTTTATGTTCTCGCGTCCATTAGAAACATCTCATAGTTGAGAAGATCGCGTGGATTGAACGCATATCGCGCGCACGTAAAAATTGTCGACAGACCCCGCCATTGTCTGGGTATTGAAAGGGTGGTATTGGAGCTCGGAAAGCATCCGCACCCGCGGCAATGCATTTTCGTGCAAATCCCAGTTGTCTTTCCAAAAGTTTGCCCTGTTGGACGAAGCGCTTGCCTTCCTCCGCGCAGCACCGGATTTATCCATTGCCCCTCGACGTCATCCTGCTCGTTCTGTTCGGTGCGTTCCTGCATGCGACATGGAATGCGATCGTCAAAGCGGGAAGTGATAAATCCCTTGATGCGGCGCTGATTTCGGCCGGCGGCGCAGTGTCAGCTTTGCCGTTTCTGGCATTTTTGCCATTGCCGCAAAGCGCTGCCTGGCCGTTCATCGGCGCTTCGGCCATCCTGCAGTTCGCCTATTTCCAGCTGGTAGCCGCGGCCTACCGAGCCGGTGATATCGGCCTCGTCTATCCGCTGATGCGTGGTTGCGCGCCGTTGCTGGTCGCTGCGACAAGCGGTGTTGTCCTGCGGGAAAACCTTTCCGGCGCCGCTCTGGCCGGTATCATGACGATTTCAGCCGGCGTCCTGACGCTCGCCCTGGAGGCTCGGCGAAATAGCGGCCGTGCGATCGCCTTCTCCATTGCCAATGCTTTCGTCATCGCCTGCTACACCTATGTCGACGGCATCGGCGCGCGCCTTTCAGGCAATGCGGTTTCTTATACGTTGTGGATGTCGCTGCTACCGCCCATGCTGTTGTTTGTGTGGGCGGCGTCCCAGCGCGGCAGCTTGATGGTGCTGCGTCACGTTCGCCGCAACTGGTGGCGTGGTCTTATCGGCGGCGCGGGATCGATTGCATCCTACGGACTGGCACTTTGGGCGATGACGAAGGCGCCGGTGGCGACGGTTGCCGCACTACGGGAAACTTCGATCCTTTTTGCGCTGGTAATCTCCGTTGCGGTATTCAAGGAAAAAGCAGGTATCTGGCGTTACGTCGCCGGCATCGTCATCGCGATGGGCGTGCTGTTTCTGAAACTCGCCTGATCATTCGCCCTTCCATTCCGGCTTGCGTTTGCCGAGAAAGGCGCCGATCCCTTCCTGCGCATCCCGCGTCAGCATGTTCTCCACCATAACCCTGGAGGCGTAGTCATAGGCCGCCGCCACCGGCATTTCGAGCTGGCGATAAAACGCTTCCTTGCCGATTTTCAGGATCAATGGCGATTTGCCGGCAATCACGGCTGCATACTTGGAAACGACCTGCGCGAGATATTGCTTCGGCACGATCCGGTTGACGAGGCCGAAATCCTTGGCGGTCGAGGCGTCGATCGTTTCGCCGGTCAAGAGCATCTCCATAGCCTGCTTGCGGTGCGCGACACGGGAAACGGCGACCATCGGCGTCGAACAGAACAGGCCGATATTGACGCCCGGCGTGCAGAAGGTCGAAGTGTCGGTGCAGATAGCCAGATCGCAGGAGGCGACGAGCTGACAGCCCGCAGCCGTTGCAAGCCCATCGACCTCGGCGATGACAGGTTTTGGCAGATGCGCAATCTTCAGCATCAAATCGGCGCAGAGCCGGAAGCTCTTCTCGAAGAAAGCGCCGCCCTGATCTTCGTCGACGCGATGGGCCGTGAGTTCCTTGAGGTCATGGCCGGCGGAAAAGACGGCGCCGGTCGAGGCGATGACAACCACGCGCACATCCAAATCCACCTCCGCCTTTTCGAGCTCGGCCATCAGCGCTTCGAGAAGCGCGATCGACAGCGCGTTTGCGGGCGGGTCGTTAAGCACGAGCCGCAGCACGCCGTCGTGCAACGAGCGGAGCAACAATCCCTCCGTTTTGCCTGCTTCCTTTCGGAAGGATACGATCTCGGCCATGATGGGTGCTCCCTGCGCTCGATTTCCATCTAGCCGTTCTGCCACAAGGCGCCGCCAATTTCGAGCAGGATCCTGCCCTGCCCCGCCGCCGCCGTCTGGGTCAGAACCAGAACCATGATTTCGACGTCTCCGCTTTCACCTGCGCAGGGGTGAGACCGATGTCGCGAAGTTCGTCATCGCTGAGGTCCGAGAGCCTACGGCGGCTGCGACGCTTTTCGAGCCGACCCTCGATGGCCGCCAGTAGCCACCAGCCCAGGCGCCTCATCGCGCGAAGTTTCAGCCGAAGGGCGTCGCGCGGTGTCTCTAGGATTTCGCCAAATTCCACAGTCATCTCTTGATCCTTTCCTGGTGGAGGAAAGATGCGCTGGAAGGCGCGCCAAAAGAAGCTTATGGATATTATGATATGCATAAGGATTTCTTTGGTATGCCCCTTAACCTCGATCAGTTGGCAACCTTCATCAATGTCGTCGATCTCGGAAGCTTTACGGCCGCCGCCGACAAGGAAGGCGTGACGCAACCGGCCGTGAGCCTGCAGATCAAAGGGCTCGAACAGCGGCTCGGCGTCAGGCTGATCGAGCGCGTCGGACGGCGGGCGCAACCGACGGCGGCGGGCCTCGACCTGCTTTCTCATGCAAGGCGTCTGCTTCAGGAAGCGGCCACGGCGGAAGAAGCGATGATGCCCCACAGGGATGGCGCCAGCGGACGGGTGCGCATCGGCAGCGGCGGCACGGCCTCGATCCATCTGCTTCCCGGCGCCATCGCCGCCGCACGGAAATCCATGCCCGGCCTCGAAATCACCGTCTCCATCGGCAATGCAGACGATATTTTGCGCGATCTGGAGGCCAACAGTCTCGACATCGCCGTCGTGGCCCTGCCGGCACCGGGACGGAACCTGGAGATCGAATCCTTCTACGAGGAGGAATTGCTGGCCGTCGCCCCCGCGGGCAGCCCGGTGCCCGAGGGTGGACCGGACGCCGCCTTCATGCGCGACAGGACACTGCTCCTCTATGAGGGCGGCAATACGAGGCGGGCAATCGACGCGTGGCTGGCCGCCCCGGAAACCAGGATGCGACCGGCGATGGAGTTCGGCAGTATCGAGGCAATCAAGGAGCTTGTGGCGGTCGGACTCGGCTGGTCGATCCTGCCGGGGCTGGCGGTGAAGCGCGACCGAGGCAGGCCCCTGACGACGTCGTCGCTGCAGCCGAAGCTGACACGCCGCCTCGGCATAGTTCTTCGCCGCGACAAACATCTGACACGCGGCCTTCGGGAGGTGATAAAATGTCTGCGTGCGTTGGGAGATTAGCGGTCGCCCTCGGCCAAAGCGCGCTCTCCGAAAGGGGCAGGCCGACGTGAAAAATGTCAAATTCGGCAGATTTTCAAGCGACAAATTTGAGGTATGATAACACCACACCAGTAACTCGTTGTTTTTCTTTTAGTTTTTTTTGAGCGACCGCAGAGCCCGATATTGACCCTATGTCACATCCGCTTTATACACCGCGCCAGAACGCAGCCTATCCGGGCTGCTTTCTTTTTGGCACGTTCGCGCTTGCCAATCCAAGCAACAAGAAACGCCCTTCCAGCCTTCGGGCCAAGGGTCCCAAAAGAGAGTATTCACTATGGCAACCTTCTCTCAGAAGCCTGCAGAGGTGGAGAAGAAGTGGGTGATCATCGACGCCGAAGGGCTGGTCGTTGGCCGTCTCGCTTCCATCATCGCTATGCGCCTGCGCGGCAAGCACAAGGCAACCTTCACCCCTCACGTTGACGACGGCGACAACGTCATCGTAATCAATGCCGACAAGGTCGTTTTCACCGGCAAGAAGTATTCCGACAAGGTCTACTACTGGCACACCGGTTATGCCGGCGGCATCAAGGAACGCACCGCACGCCAGATCATCGAAGGTCGCTTCCCGGAGCGCGTCCTCGAAAAGGCGGTCGAACGCATGGTTCCGCGCGGCCCGCTCGGCCGTCGCCAGATGAAGAACCTGCGCGTCTACGCCGGCTCCAACCATCCCCATGAAGCCCAGCAGCCGGTCGCCCTCGACGTTGCCGCGCTCAACAAAAAGAACGTAAGGAGCGCCTGATCATGGCTGACCTCTCCTCCCTGAAGGATCTCGGCACGGCTTCCGAAGCTGCTGCTCCGGCCCATGTCCGCAAGGTCGATTCGCTCGGCCGCTCCTACGCCACCGGCAAGCGCAAGAACGCTGTCGCCCGCGTCTGGGTCAAGCCGGGCTCCGGCAAGATCATCATCAACGGCAAGGAATTCGCGGAATATTTCGCCCGTCCGGTGCTGCAGATGATCCTGCGCCAGCCGATCGTCGCGGCTGCCCGTGATGGCCAGTTCGACATCGTCGCAACCGTTGCCGGTGGCGGCCTGTCCGGCCAGGCCGGTGCGGTTCGCCACGGCCTCTCCAAGGCGCTGACCTACTTCGAACCGGGCCTGCGCTCGGTGCTGAAGAAGGGCGGCTTCCTGACCCGCGACAGCCGCGTCGTCGAACGCAAGAAGTACGGCAAGGCGAAGGCCCGCCGTTCGTTCCAGTTCTCCAAGCGTTGATCGCTTCGGACAGACGGAATTACGAAGGCCGGGGAAACCCGGCCTTTTTGTTTGCTGGTTTGAAGAAACTCCTGGGATCGCCTGCGCCGGCCACCATTGCCGCATCCCGGTTCTGCTGGTAGAAATCCGGCAAAGCGCTTCGCGAACGGGCGAACCCGCAGCCAAGGTCGCATCATGGGAACAACCAAGTCCGCAGACAACTAAGCCGCAACAACTGCGCTGTTGTTGCGGCATCTGTCCCAGCAAATCCTGATGAAAAGACAGATTGCCGCCGAATGAATCATTTGAGCGGATCTTACCCATGTCTTATCCGAAAATTCCGTCCTGGAATTATTCCGTGCCTGCAGCCATGTTGCTGATGGCTCCTTTCGACATCCTCGCGTCGCTTGCCATGGACATCTATCTCCCGGTCGTGCCGATGATGCCCAAGGCGCTCGGCACCTCGCCGGAAGTCATCCAGTTGACCCTCAGCCTTTATATGCTCGTGCTCGGCGTCGGCCAGATCGTCTTTGGTCCGATCTCCGATATCGTCGGGCGACGGCCCGTGCTGCTCGGAGGGGCGGCGCTCTTTGCTCTTGCATCCTTCCTGCTTGCCGGGACCTCCTCCGCGTCGCTGTTCATTGCCCTGCGATTGCTGCAAGGCATCGGCGCCTCAGCGGCGCTGGTCGCCACCTTCGCGACGGTGCGCGACGTTTACGCGGAACGGCCGGAAAGCAGCGTGATCTACAGCCTGCTCGGATCCATGCTATCGTTTGTGCCTGCGCTCGGGCCGATCCTCGGAGCGCTGATTGCCGAGCGCTATGGCTGGCAAGCGATCTTTCTCGTTATCGGCCTGCTCTCGATCGTCGCAATTCTCAATGCCGGTATGCGGTGGCATGAAACCCGCCCGACTACTGCGGCGGCAACCATCGCATTGCGCCCGATCTTCGCGAGCTTCCCCTTCTGGATCTACACGGCCGGCTTCAGCGCGGCGATGGGAGCCTTCTTCGTCTTCTTCTCGACCGCGCCGCGCATCCTGATCGATCGAGCCGGCTTTTCCGGCTTCACCTTCAGCGTCATCTTCGCCTCGGTGGCATTGGTGATGATCGCGACGGCGCGCTTTGCCAAACGCTTCGTCAGACGCTGGGGCATCGCCGGCAGCCTCGCAAGAGGCATGGCGATGCTGCTACTCGGCGCGGTGATGCTCGCCACGGGAGAGATGTTTCTGCAGGCGCCGCTTGTCGGCCTCATCCTGCCGATGTGGATCATCGCGGTCGGCATTGTCTTTGCGACAGCCGTCACGGCCAACGGTGCGCTCGCGGCTTTCGGCAATACCGCGGGAACGGCCGTGGCGCTCTACTTCTGCGTGGAAAGCCTGCTGGTCGGTATTGCAGGCACATTGTTCGTATTTCTGCTCGATGGCGACACGGTCTGGCCGCTCGCTGGTTACACCGGCGCGACAGCGCTGATAACGCTAGCCGGATTGCGCCAGCTCCCGAAGAAGGCAATCTGACGAAGCTGCTGCGGAATGGCGGCAGAGCGGTCGTCAGCGAGGGATCGCTTGAAATCTCGGCACACCTCGCCTACCCCTTACCTGTCCCGAAAGGAAACATCAGTTCCTTTCGGGGCAGGATCAGGCAGACGCCGACCGGCGGCTTGGTCGCGACCGGTGGCCGGACGATATAAGGGCGACATCGAAAGCGACTAAGTTGGCGCCCACAGAGAAGGAGCCCCCCTTGGCGAACAGGACCATCGATCATGCCTTCACGGCGACCAGCCTCACTTCGGCTGCCAGCGATCCCACCTTTGCCGGCGCTTTGTCCTTCATGCGCCGTCGCTTCACCAAAGAACTTGCCGGCGTCGATGTCGCCGTCTGGGGCATCCCCTTCGACGCCGCCACATCGAACAGGCCGGGCACGCGCTTCGGTCCCCAGGCGATCCGGCGCGCCTCGGCGGTCTTCGACAACGACGCGCAATATCCCTTCAACCGCGAACTGTTTGCCGACATGGCCGTGATAGACTATGGCGATTGTCTGCTCGACTACGGCAACCATCAGGACACGCCTGCTGCCATCGAACGCCAGGCCAACGCGATCCTCGAAAGCGGCGCCTTTCTGCTGACGCTCGGCGGTGATCATTACGTCACTTGGCCGCTGCTGAAAGCCCATGCGGCCAAACATGGCCCTCTCGCACTCGTGCAGTTCGATGCTCACCAGGACACCTGGTTCGACGAAGAGCGGCGCATCGACCACGGTTCCTTCGTAGCGCGGGCAGTGCGCGAGGGCATAATCGATCCTGACCGCTCGATCCAGATTGGCATCCGCACCCATGCGCCGGAGGATTGCGGCATCAATATTCTCTATGGTTATCAGGTCGAAGACATGAATGCCGGCGACATCGCGTCGGCGATCATCTCTCAAACTCGCGGCGCCCCCGCCTATCTCACCTTCGATATCGATTGCCTCGACCCCGCCTTCGCCCCGGGCACCGGCACGCCCGTTGCCGGCGGTCCGTCGAGCGCCAAAATCCTCTCGGTGCTGCAGCGCCTGCATCAGCTCGATGTCCGCGGCGCCGATATCGTCGAGGTGTCGCCGCCCTACGATCATGCCGATATCACCGCCATTGCGGGGGCGACGGTGGCAATGTATATGCTGGGGCTTCATGCGGAGCGACGCGCCATCGCAGCTTCACACGACTGACTCATCAGTCTCACAAATTGAATCCGGAAACGTTCAGAACCTCTTGAAAGCGCAGGTCTAACATGGCACCGAAAATCTTCATCGACGGCGAACACGGCACTACGGGTCTACAAATCCGCACGCGCATGGCCGGCCGCCGCGATGTCGAGCTTCTGTCCATTCCAGAGGCCGAGCGGCGCAACGCCGCCATGCGCGAGGACATGCTGAACAGCGCCGATATTGCCATTCTATGCCTGCCCGACGACGCGTCGAAGGAAGCAGTCCAGATGGTTTCGGCCAATAATAACGTCCGCGTCATCGACACCTCGACGGCCTTTCGCGTCAACCCGGGCTGGGCCTATGGCTTCGCCGAGATGGACAAGGAGCAGGCCGGGAAAATTGCTTCGGCCCGCTTCGTCGCCAATCCCGGCTGCTATCCAACGGGCGCCGTCGGCCTGATCAGGCCGCTGCGCGCTGCCGGCATTCTGCCGGATGGCTATCCCGTCACGGTAAACGCGGTTTCCGGTTACACCGGCGGCGGCAAGCAGCTGATCGCCCAGATGGAAAATCCGGATCATCCGGACGCGATCAGCGCGCCGCATTTCCTTTACGGCCTTCCCCTCACCCACAAGCACGTGCCGGAGATGACCGTGCATGGTCTGCTCGGCCGCGCGCCGATCTTCTCGCCGTCGGTCGGCAAGTTCGCGCAAGGCATGATCGTACAGGTGCCGCTGCATCTCGGCGATCTCGCCGAGGGCACGACGATGGAAAGCATCCACGCCGCGCTCGTCGCTCATTATACCGGGCAGGACATAGTCACCGTCGTGCCGCTCGCCGAAAGCAAGGCGCTGCCCCGCGTCAACGCCGTCGAACTCGAGGGCAAGGACACGATGAAGCTCTTCGTCTTCGGTACGCCGGGCGGTTCCCAGGTCAATCTGGTGGCGCTGCTCGATAACCTCGGCAAGGGCGCTTCCGGTGCTGCCGTGCAGAACATGGACCTGATGCTCGCCAGCTGAGGTCATGATGCTGGATAGGCTTGTCGCCGACATGCAGGCGTGGTTTGCCGCCGCCCTGCCCGGTCACGGCATCTACGCGTTGATGGCATTTGCCTTCATCGCCGGGCTTGCCCGCGGCTTTTCCGGTTTCGGCGCAGCCCTGATCTTCATTCCGCTCGGCGGCGCCATCATCGGGCCGAAGCTGGTCTCGCCGATCCTGCTCGTCATCGACGGCATTGCCACCCCGGGATTGATCCCACCCGCCTGGCGCAATGCCAACCGCTCCGAAGTCTTCGTCATGGCGGCGGGTGCTGCGCTCGGCGTCCCGGTCGGCACGGCGCTGCTTGCGCTTCTCGACCCGACGCTCCTGCGCTGGAGCATCACGGTCATCGCCATCTGTCTGCTCGCGCTCCTCGTATCGGGATGGCGCTACCAAGGCGCGCCGTCGGCGCCGCTCAGCAGTGGCGTCGGCCTGATCGCCGGACTTTTCAGCGGCGCTGTGCAGCTCGGCGGACCGCCTGTCGTCGCCTATTGGCTAGGCGGCAAGAGCGACTTCACGCGGGTCAGAGCGAATGTCGTGCTCTATTTTTCGATCTCCTCCGTCTTCAGCGCCATCAGCTATTATATCGGCGGATTGTTCGTGCCCGCCGTCTTCGCCCTCACCGCCGTCATCCTGCCGAGTTATGCGCTCGGTCTCTTTGGCGGCTCGAAGCTGTTCGGGCTTGCCGAGGAGCGGACCTTTCGCATCGCCTGCTACGTGCTGATTGGGGCCGCCGCCATCATCGGAATGCCGCTGCTCGACGGCGTGCTGCGATAGAACGAATGAAGGCTTCTCGCTGTCAATCGCGTTCGCTGATCATTGTCTCGTGCGGGTATTCCCCGTAAAAGCCGCGCCAGTTGGCGACGGCGAAACCGAATACAACAAGCGCACCGGCCTGATGCAGCAGCCCCCAGTGAAGCGGCACCTGCATCAGCAGCGTGACGATGCCGATCGCCGCCTGAACGGTAACCAGAACGAAAAGCAAGCCGGCGCGACGGGCATGGGTGGTCCAAGGTGCCGCGCGAAGGGCGATCACCATGTTGATCAGCACCAGTGCGAAGAGCGTATAGGCGCCGATGCGGTGGATGAACTGCACCGCTTTCGGGTTCTCGAAGGCATTGATCCAGAAGGGCTGCTGAATCAGCAGATCGGAGGGAATGACGGCGCCGTCCATCAGCGGCCAGGTATTGTAGGTAAAACCGGCGTCGAGCCCCGCCACCAGCGCGCCAAGATAGATCTGGAACAGCGCGAAAACGGCGATCACGGCAGCAAAGCCGCGCGAACTGCGCGCCGGCGCCGGATCGTCCGAATGAGGGGAGAGACCGCGCATGATCCACATGCAGCCGGCAAAGATCAGGCAAGCCATGACGAGATGGGTTGCCAGCCGGTACTGACTGACGTCGGTGCGGACCGACAGGCCGGAAGACACCATCCACCAACCAATAAAACCCTGCAGGCCGCCAAGGGCAAGGATACCGACAAGCGGCCAGCGCAGGCGTTTCTCGATGCGCCCCGTCAGCCAGAAATAGAGGAGCGGCAGCGCGAAGATCACGCCGATGCCACGGGCGATCAGCCGGTGCGCCCATTCCCACCAGAAGATGCCTTTGAACTCGTCGACGGTCATGGAACTGTTCAACTGCTGAAACTCGGGAATGCGCTGGTAGAGGCGGAATTCCTCTTCCCATTCGGCGGCCGACAGCGGCGGAATGACGCCATGAATCGGCTTCCACTCGGTGATCGACAGGCCGGAATTGGTCAGCCGCGTTGCCCCGCCGACAAGCACGAGACAGAAGAGCGCCAAGAGCACGACGCCGAGCCACAGCCGCAAGGCGCGGCGATTGCGGTTCTGTTTGCCTACTTCGGTCAGGATCGCCTGTTCCATGGTGGGGTTCGCGACGGCCATGATGTCTCCTTCTATCCGGCAGTTGATTTGCCCCACCAGCTCATGCAAAACAAGCCCCGAAGCTTTGCGGCATGCCGTCGCGCCGCTCCACGTTACCCATACAAGAGATAAGCAATGCCCGTCCGTCTCCGCAAATTCATCGGCACGATCCTTATCATCGTGCTCGTGCTCGTCTATGCGCTGGTGGCGAACACGGTCGCGGTGGCGACGCTCGGCAACGTCCCCTGGTGGGGGCACCTGCTCTACTTCCTGCTGACCGGCCTGCTTTGGGTCTTGCCGGCAATGTTGATCATTAAATGGATGGCCGGGCCGCGCCAGCAGTAAGCATTAACGGCCGAATAACCGTGATCGGCGGAAAACCTCGCCGATGGACGGCCGTTAAACCAATTATACGTCCCGCATACCTACCTTCCCGTTCAGCATTTTGACCGGAGAAGTTCCCGTGCAGACGCAAAAGCTCGATGTTGATGAACAGCCGTCAGACGATGGCGCGCTGGCCGATATGGCAATCTCACGCCTACGCCAGGTGAGCATGAAACTTGCCATGGCAAAAATCGACATCTCGGTATTCGATGCGATGCAGCCGCTGGAGGATGATTGGCGGGCCTTGGAGACGGACGATCTCCACTCCCTTCATCAGAGCTACGATTGGTGCGCCGCCTGGGTAAAAGCCTTTCAGCGGCCGCTGGCGATCCTCACGGGCACCTATGCCGGAGAGACGGCCTTCATTCTGCCGATCGAGATCGTCAAATCCCGTGGATTGGCCGTCGCGAAGTTCATCGCTGCCGATCACAGCAATATCAATACCGGTCTGTTTTCGGGGAACTTTGCCGAAAGCGGCGGGAGCATCGACGCGGAGAAATTCGCGGGGCAGCTTCGGCACGCCTTAAGGGGTTACGCTGATCTGTTGCTGCTGCAAAACATTCCGTTGGAATGGCGGGGGCGGCAGACCCCGCTCACCGGACTGCCGATGGTGCAGAACCAGAACCACGCTTATCAATTACCATTGCTCTCCAATTTCGACGAGACGCTGAAACAGTTGAACGCCAAGAGCCGGCGTAAGAAATTCCGCGTTCAGTCGAGGCGTCTGGAAGCGGTCGGTGGTTTCGAATACATCATCCCCGAAACGTCGGAAGAACAGCACCACTTGCTCGATGTGTTCTTCCGCCTGAAGAGTATCCGCTTCGCAAGGCTTGGCCTGCCCGACGTCTTCGCCGATCCGGAGACGCAGAGCTTCCTGCATGGCCTCATCGACAAGCGGGATGATAGAAGACAGTATTTCGGGCTGCAGATGCATGCGTTGCGGCTGAAGGGCGAGAATAAGGACCGGATCGCTGCGATCTCGGGCATTTCGCGCAAGGGCGACCACGTCATCTGCCAGTTCGGGGCGATTGACGAAGATCTTGTGCCCGATACGAGCCCCGGCGAATTTCTCTATTGGCAGACCATCGCGGGACTGCATGGCAGGGGTGTCGCGCTGTTCGATTTCGGCCTCGGCGACCAGAGCTATAAGCGTTCCTGGGCACCCGTTGAGACCGCGCATTATGACGTGGTCCTGCCGGTCTCCCCGTTCGGGGTCGCCGCCGCCGCCGCGCACCGGATCGTCACCCGCGGCAAGGCTCACATCAAGGCGCGTCCGAAACTCTATAAGCTCGCCCAGGGCATCCGCGCACGGATCGGCTGACATAGCTGGCCATTTTTCGCGACGGCTCTAGGCGGCCTGTCCGATCTCCTGCTCGTCCGCCTGGCCGGCAGACATCAGCACGACGCGCTCGTAACCCGCCGCCTGGAATTCCGTCATCAGGGCAACGAAGATCGTCTCCTCCAGCTGCGGCAGCGAGAGGATGATCTCGACATCCCGGCTGCGCGTCAGCCGCGAGACGCCGGCGACATCGGCCGCACCGCATTCGACTACCACGAGGTCGTAGGCGGCGGCGAGCGCATCGAGCAGCAGCGACAGCCGGTCGACACCGCGCATGGCGCGCCGCGCGTCGCTCTGACCCTGCGGGATCAGATGGGCATCGGAAAGGCGATCGCCATGAATCGTATCTCCAAAGGCGGCCTCGCCGCACAGAAGGTCAGTAACGCCGAGCGCGGACTGGTCCTCTGCCATCAGTTCTGTGGGATAGCCGGAGCCGGTCATGTCGATCAGAACCACGCGCCGGCCGGCATCGGCGAGCATGCGGGTCAACGAAACCGTCGCAGCCGAGCCATTGTCACCAGTCGGAGATATGGCGATCGCCAGCGGTGCGCGGCTATCGGTCAGATAGTCCGCAACAGAGGCAATGGAGAACTCGTTGTCGTCCTCGGGCACCTCTTCGGCAGCCTCCACGTCGTCGACCTCGTCCGTTCCATCATCATCCGTGACAACGGCGAGCATGCTCGGCTGGACGGGCCTCCTGACGGCAGCAATGGCCACAGCGGCTTGCGGCACATCCTTCTCCTCGGCGACCGTTTCCGCTTCGATCGTGTCACGCGACGCATCGACGGGACGAAGCGCCCGGCCGCTGAAGAGTTCGGCGAGCATGGTGACGATGGCACTCAGGATCAGCGTCGCGACGGCCGCGACGACGACGATCGGCACCACCTTCGGGAAATAGGGATCGACCGGCTCAATGGCCCTGGAGACGATACGGGCGTCCGCCGGGCTCGAATTGCTGTCGGCGCGCGAGGCGGCTTCGCGGTAGCGAACGAGATAGGTTTCGAGCAGCTGGCGCTGGGCGTTCGCTTCGCGCTCAAGTGCGTTGAGCCCGACCTCATCTTCGCCGGCACGAGCGCTGTTGGCTTGCACTGTATCTTTCTGGCGCTCGAGTTCGCTCGCGCGGAGGTCGGCAACCTTCGCCTCGTTTTCAATGCTAGCCAGTATCTTCTGCGTCTCCTGGCGAATTTGGCCGCGGATATCGGAGAGCTGGGCGCGCAGACTCTTCAGCCTGGGATGACTGTTGAGAAGGCTGGTCTGCAGATCTGATATTTGCGATTGCAGGCCCGATTCCGTCGCCTTCAGACGCTGGATCGCCTGAGAGGATATGATGTCAGGCAGCGTGTCGGACGCTTCTCCCGATGACAGCGCATTGCGCACCGCCTGTGCCCTCGCCTCGGCATTGGCCTTGTCGCCCCGCACGCGGGTGAGTTCTGCGGAGATGTCATTAAGCTGCTGGGCGGGAAATGTGGTCGTGCCGTTCGTCTGCAGCAGACCGTGGGTGGTGCGATATTCGGCAACCTTCTTTTCGGCCTCGCTGACCCTCTGTCGCAGGTTTTCGATCTCCGGCTCAAGCCAGCGCGTCGCTTCCGAATTGGAATCGAGCTTGGCGCCGCTCTGAGTGGAAAGATAGACATTCGCCATAGCGTTCGGAATGGTGGCGGCGAGCTTCGGATCCTTTGACGTGAAATTGATGCCGATGACGCGCGAACCCGGCACCTGGTAGACCTGCAGCCGCTCGACGAAAGCGTCGATTACCCGTTCTTCCGGCGGGTTCTCCATCGGGTTCTTCTTCAGATGCAGCTTCACGAGGATGCTGTTCATAGCCGAGCCGTTGGCGGCGTCGTCGAATTCCGGCAGATCATAGAGCTTCAGGTCGTTGATCACCTTCTTAAGGAGATCGGCAGATTGCAGGAGCTGCACCTGGCTGGCGATATTCAGTTCGTCCATCAGTGGGCCGGCGCCGGCGTCGTTCGCCTGCTGGGTGCTGGCAAAGGCCGGCGCGCGGGGCTCGATGAGAATGCGTGTTTCGCTGCGATATTGCGGCGAGATGAGCTTGGCGCCGGCAAAGGCGACGCCGGCCGCCACGAGCGTGATCGTCAATATCCTGAGCCGGCGCGCCCAGACGGCGCGAGCCAACTGGCCGAGGTCAATGTCCACATCCTGATCACGCACTACGCCGGACATGCTCTTACTCCACAACAAAGGTGCCGCAAGAGTAAACGACCATGGTAACTCAACGGTTAATAATGATCTTGCCAAGAAATAGCGCGGGGCGGCAAAGAACTCGGAAATTGTCGCGCGTCTTTTACCAGGCATTAACCCTAACGGATCGATAACGACTGCACCAAGTTCATTTTCTGTGAGCACAAGCGGATGTCTGTCGCCCCGCCCAATATCCTTTTGGCCCTGAGCCTTGCAGCCATGACGGCAGCATTGGGCGGATGCACGACGTACAAGCCGGCTCCAAAGGCCTTCAACGAGGCGACCATCCAGCCCTACACGCTCGACAGCGGCGACCGGCTACGCATCACCGTCTTCGACCAGCAGAGCCTGACCAACACCTACACGGTGGATCAGGCCGGCTATATTGCCTTCCCCCTCATCGGCCAGGTCCCTGCCCGCGGCCGAACCCTGCAGCAACTTTCAGGCCAGATCGCCCAGAAACTGCAGCAGGGCTATCTTCGCGATCCGGACGTCACCATCGACGTCGACCGTTACCGCTCGATCTTCATCATGGGCGAAGTCGGCCAGCCCGGCCAATATGCCTATGTTCCTGGCATGACGGTGCAGAACGCCATTGCGGTTGCCGGCGGCTTCACCAGCCGCGCCAACCAGAGCATGGTCGACGTTACCCGCAAGATAAACGGGCAGGTGCTGACCGGCCGCATCAACATATCCGGCCCGATCATCGCCGGCGATACGATCTACGTACGCGAACGGCTCTTTTGAGTAATGGCACAGGAAAAGCCGCTCCGCATCCTCCACTGCTTCAGGTCGCCGGTCGGCGGGATTTTCCGCCATGTCCGCGACCTGGTCGAAGAACATAGCAAGGCAGGCCATGACATCGGCATCCTCTGCGACAGCTCGACCGGAGGCGAGCACGAGGACAGATTGTTCGACGATATTCGTCCCTACCTGTCGCTCGGCCTGACGCGGGTGCCGATCCGGCGCTCTGTCAGCCCGTCCGATATCGCGACGATGTGGGACACATACAAGAAGATCAAAAGTTTGCGGCCGGATGTGCTGCACGGGCACGGCGCCAAGGGCGGCGTGCTCGCGCGACTTGCCGGCTCAGCCTTGCGGGTGAACAGGTATCGCGTAGCCCGCCTCTATACCGCGCATGGCGGAAGCCTGCATTATTCGCGCTCCTCGCTCAGCGGACAATTCGTCCTCAGGATGGAACGCCTGCAGGAATATTTCACCGATGCGCTGGTCTTCATCTGCGAGTATGAGCGGGACACCTACATGCGCAAGGTGGGCAAGCCGCGGACGAAGACGAAACTGATCTATAACGGCATCGGAGACCGTGAATTCGAGCCGATCCACACCCGGTCGGATGCCGTGCATTTCATCTATGTGGGAATGCTTCGGGACCTCAAGGGTCCCGATCTGTTTGTCGATGCCTTCGCCAAGACCGAGCGGCTGCTCGGCAGGCCCCTTTCGGCGCTGATGATCGGCGACGGACCTGACCGAGACCGCTACCGCGAGATGATGGTCGAACGCGGTCTCGGCAAACGTATCGGGATGCTGCCGGCAATGCGCGTCCACGAAGCCTTTGCCATGGCGCAAAATCTCGTCGTCCCGTCTCGCGCCGAAGCCATGCCCTATATCGTGCTCGAGGGGCTCGGCGCCGGCAAAACGATCATTGCAAGCCGCGTCGGCGGCATTCCCGAGGTGCTCGGCAAGGACAGTCCGGCCCTTGTAGAGCCCGGCAATTCCGACGATCTTGCCCGCGTCATGGCGGAAGCGTTGAGTACGCCTGGCTGGCACTCCAGAACAATGCCGCCGCGCGAAGCAATAAAGGCTGTGTTCTCGTCGACGGTGATGGCTCAGGATGTCCTCAAACTGTACCATGAGCTGGTCAATCCCACCGCCGGACAAGCAATGTCCGGCGCGCCGTAAATATTTCTTAGGGGCTTTCTGGTATTTCGCTTGCTGACAACGAGCGATAAAACCCCATGAACAAACTGGAAAGAGGCGATCAATTCGACTTGGAAGCGCTGCGCAAGCAGGTCTCCGACGTCGAGGCGCGCGGCAACGCAGGTCAGGAGCACTCCTCCGGACCGATCGAAATCAACCCCTATGCCCGGCAGATCGCCGAACAGTTCCGCGACGGGACGCGTTCGCCTGTCATCGTTATCGGCCAATTGCGGCTCCTGGAACTCCTGGCGCTCTTTTCGATCGCCTTGATCGTCCACTACTTCTGGCCCGGCGACGGCAGCGATACCCTGCTGGTGCGGGCGGGCATGGCGGCGATCGCTTCAGCCTTGACTGGCGTCGCCCTGCAGATCGCCGACACCTATACCATTCCCGCACTTCGCGCGAAGCTGCGGCTAATGCCCCGCATTGTCGCAGCGTGGACGATCGCGCTCGTCCTCACCATAGGCCTGTTCGCGCTCATCCGCGGCACCACATGGGCGATGGTCGATGCCTACCTTCCCTGGTTCATCGCCGGGGCGCTCTTTCTCGCAACCGAACGCTTCCTCGTCGCCTACGGCATCCGCAACTGGGCGCGCAACGGCGTCATGGAGCGGCGTGCCGTCATCGTCGGCGGCGGCGAGCCCGCCAAAGAGCTGATCCGGATGCTCGAACAGCAGGCGGATAACGACATACGCATCTGCGGCATCTTCGACGACCGCGGCGAAAAGCGCTCACCAATCATGGTCGCCGGTTACCCGAAGCTCGGCACAGTGGCCGAGCTCGTCGAATTCGTGCGGCTGACGCGCATCGACATGCTGATCATCGCCCTGCCGCTTTCGGCCGAAGCCCGCATCTTCGATCTCCTGAAGAAGCTCTGGGTCCTGCCGGTCGATATCCGCCTTGCCGCGCATGCCAACCGGCTGCGCTTCCGGCCGCGCGCTTATTCCCATGTCGGCGCCGTACCGATGCTCGACATTTTCAAGAAGCCGATCCGCGACTGGGATTCCGTGGCCAAACGCGGCTTCGACATCTTCTTCACCCTGATTGCGCTTGCACTGCTCTGGCCGCTGATGGTCGCAACTGCGATCGCCATCAAGGCGACCTCGGAGGGCCCTGTCTTCTTCATGCAGAAGCGTCACGGCTTCAACAACGAAGTCATCAACGTCTTCAAGTTCCGCTCGATGTACACCAACATGGCCGACCCCACAGGCAAGGCCGCGGTGGTCAAGGGCGATCCGCGCGTCACCCGCGTCGGCAAGTTCATCCGCAAGACTTCGATCGACGAGCTGCCGCAGCTCTTCAACGTGCTGCGGGGAGAACTCTCGCTGGTCGGTCCGCGCCCGCATGCGGTTCTTGCCCAGGCGCGCGACCGCGCCTTCGCCGATGTCGTCGAAGGTTATTTCGCCCGCCACCGCGTCAAGCCCGGTGTCACCGGCTGGGCGCAGATCAATGGCTGGCGCGGAGAGGTCGACAATGACGAGAAGATCAAGTTCCGCACGGCCTACGACCTCTACTATATCGAGAACTGGTCGCTCTGGTTCGATCTTAAGATTCTGTTCCTGACGCCGATCCGGCTGCTCAACACGGAAAATGCCTATTGAGCGCGGTCAAGGCGACATATTCGCGTGTCGCCCAGCCGCAGAGGGCAGCGCTGCGCCTGATCGGCTCGGCTGTTGTCGCCATTGGCGTTTTCCTCTCCGGCTTCGTCATCGATGAGCCGGCGCCCTATGAACTCTGGATGGCAGGGCTGATCGGCCTCTGGTTCATCCTCGGCCTGAAGATTTCGCGCGGCGTCGCGCCGTTGCTTGCCCTGCTGCTCACTTTCAATATCGGCGGCATGCTGTCGCTGACCCAGATGAAGGACCTTGCGACGGCGCCGATGTATATCGCTGTCTCGACCTTCCTGGCGCTGACCGCGGTTTTCTACGCGGCAATCATCGAGGACAGCCATAAACGGCTGCCGCTGATCTTCAACGCCTGGACCCTGGCCGCCGTCGCCACGTCGGCGCTTGGCGTGCTCGGCTACTTCCACGCCTTCCCCGGCTCGGAAGTGTTCACTCTCTACGACCGCGCCAAAGGCGCATTCCAGGATCCGAACGTCTTCGGCCCCTTCCTGGTGCCGCCGTCGCTCCACCTCATCCACGGCATTCTGACCGGGGACTTAAAGAAATCGCCCTTGAAGGCAGCCGCCCTTCTGGTGATTGCGCTCGGTATTTTCCTCTCCTTTTCCCGCGCCGCCTGGGGGCTCTTTGCGCTGGGCGTAATGCTCCTGATTTTCATCATGCTGCTGAAGGAACGCAGCGGCGTCTTCCGTTTGCGAGTGCTGATCCTGTCGCTGGCGGCGATCATCATGCTGGTCGCATCACTGCTGGTGGCGCTGCAGATCCCGAAGGTCGCAGAGCTGTTCTCGGCACGCGCTCAGCTCGTGCAGCAGTATGACGGCGAACATCTCGGCCGGTTCGAGCGCCACCGGATCGGCTTCACCATGATGATGGAGCGCCCGCTCGGCATCGGGCCGCTCGTGTTCGGCACGATGTTTCCTGAAGACGAGCATAATATCTGGCTGAAATCGCTCACCTCCTACGGCTGGCTCGGCTTCGTCAGCTATGTCGGAATGCTCCTCTGGACGCTCATTCTGGGTTTCCGGAACCTGCTGTTCGATCGGCCATGGCAACCCTTCCTGATGATTGCCTGGATCTCCGTTCTCGGCCACGCGGCGATCGGCAATGTCATCGACATCGACCATTGGCGCCATGTCTATCTGCTCTTCGGCACGGTCTGGGGCTGCGCGGCGCTGGAAGCGCGTCGCAGACGCGGCCGAATGCCCAGGGGAACGGCCTAGGTCCTCCCGCCTCTCGGCTTATTGTTTATTTCGTCGCCCCGGCTGTCAAGCCGGCGATGAACCGCCGCTGGAAAATCAGATAGGTCAGGATGAGCGGGGCGATAACGATCACCGCACCGGCGGTCAGAACCGGCGTGTTGACCGTGTAACGCCCCTGGAAAAACAGCATGCCGAGGGGCAGCGTCCGATAAGCATCGTCGTTGACCAGAATGAACGGGATGAGAAACTCATTCCAGGTCCATATGAACAAGAACAGCGCCAGTGTCGACATTGCCGGCACCATGAGGGGTACGACGATCTTGCGCAGGATATAGAAGCGTCCGGCGCCATCGAGGACAGCCGCCTCGAGAATTTCTTCCGGCAATTGCTGCATCGCGCTGGCAAGAAAGATCGTCGAAAATGGGATCGACATCGCGATCTGCGGCACGATCACGGCGGCATAGGTATTGATCCATCCGAGATACCGCATTTCATAATAAAGCGGGATGATGAAGGCCTCCGCCGGTACCATCATGCCGAGCGTCAGTATAGCGAACAGCGTACGTCTGAGCGGGAAAGACAGAAAAGCGAAGGCGAAGCCCGTCAGCAGGCCCAGAAAGACGCTCGCGGCTACGACGGGTATGACAACGATGATCGAATTCCAGAAGTAGATGTTGAAATGTCCGGCATTCCAGGCATCCAGGTAGTTTTCGAAATGCGGATATGCCGGCAAGGCAAACGCACCCTTCAGGACGTCGGCTTTGCTCTTTATCGACGTCAGAAGCAGAAGCAGAAATGGAGTGATCGTTACGAATGCGAGAAGCCAGAGGAGAATGCGAAGTGGGAGCGTAGCGGCGGGGATGTTGGACGAATGACTCATCAAGCCACCCCTCTGCTCTGCGAGCCCACAAACCGGTGAATTCCATAGTTGATCGCGAACGTCAGCAAGGCGCCGACAATGGCGATGGCCGCCGCCGCTCCGAACCGATTGAGCTCGAAGCCAAGCTGATACATGTAGATATTCGGAACGAGCGTGGCGTTCGCGGGTCCGCCGCGAGTCATCGTGAAAATCAGGTCGAAGCTTTTGATCGAGGCTATGACCGTCAACAGCAGCACGACCCTTATCTCCGGCATCAGAAGCGGCAGCGTCACCCAGAAAAAGGTCTTCCGCGCCGAAGCGCCGTCGACTTTTGCGGCATCGAAGAGAGACGGGTCAATGCGCTGAATTCCGGTAAGGAAAATGACCATGCAAAAGCCGAAGAAATACCAGGTAGCGACGATCCCGACTGCCGGAAGCGCAAAATTGAAATTTCCAAGCCACGGCAATGCGAAAATGCCCAGACCCACCGCCCTGAGGAACTGATTGAACGGGCCAAAAGCAGGATTGTAGAGCCATGCCCAGATGATGCCCAAGACGGCAGTCGGCATGATGTAAGGCAGGAACAAGAAGGTTCTGAGAGCAAGTTGCTCGCGCTGCTTCAGATTCCAGACGCAGGCAGCAAGTGTGATGCCGAGCACGAGCGGCAGGACACAATAAAAGATCATCAGCTCGGCATTGTTACGCAGGGCGATATAAAAGCGACCATCTGAAAAGAGGTCGATATAATTGCTCAATCCAACCCAGCGGGGCATGCTGACGCCGTCCCAGCTGGTCAGGCTCAGCCCCAGAGCCGCAATGATCGGGCCGAAGACGAAAGCCGCGTAGAGCAGCAATCCGGGCAACAGATAAAGCAAATTGGTAGGTTGGGAGCCGTCGAGTTTGGAGCGCATCATCCCAATACTCCGTGAAGCCAAAGCTCTGGTCATCACGCAGCAAGCCGCAGCTTGCTGCGCTGGTTTCAATGTGGTCCGCGAGACGCCGCTCACGACCGCCAAATGGCCGGCCGCGACGGCCCCTCGCCTCTCATTTCTTATCCTTCAGATAAGCCTGATAATCCTTGTCCATGGCGTCGACAAAGGCTTCGGGCGTGATATTGCCGGACAAGAGAAGTGGCGTGTTGTCGTCTATCGTCTTCAGCATAGTCGGGCTCGACCAGTCGGGATAATGGCCGAGAGCATCGTTGGCATTGAGGGTCTTCCACATTTCGATGCCCGACGTAAGCAGTGGCGTGAGCTTCGGCTTTGCGTCCGGCGCCAGCGAAGTTGCGGGGAGGTAGCCGGCATTGGCCCAGGTTTCAGCAGCCTTTTCCGAAACCATATAGTCGATATAGTCGCCGGCAAGGTCCTGCTTGGTCTTGTCTTTGGCAAGGCTCGTTATCGCCCAGGCAAGATCGACGCCGCCGACGCTGAGCGGCTTGGCGATACCTTTCGGGGCGGGAATGGCCATGAAGCCGATATCGGGATTGTGTTGCATGTCACCGAAATACCAGGTCCCGGAGATCAGGAATGCGCCCTGCCCCGATATGAAGAGCTGAACGGCGTCATCACCTGAGATTCCCTCGAAACCTGGGAAGAAATAGCCGCCCTGCGCCCAATTTTGTACGAGTTTGGCGGATTCGATATTCCCTTTCGTGTTCCAGGAGCCGCCCCGGCCGTAGATCAGATCGTCCAGTTCGGCGCGATTGCTCGCATCGATATGCGCCTGCTCGATGGCGCCGATCATGTGCAAGGCCAGATGCTGCTTGGCCGTGCCCATCATGAACGGCGCGACGCCCTTTTCCTTCAGCTTATCGAGACCGGCCAGAAACTCCTCGAAGGTTTGCGGCACCGCGACTCCCGCGTCGGCAAGAATCTTCTTGTTGTAATAAAGGCCGACGATCTCGGCGAGGCCTGATATGCCGTAGGTCTTGCCGACCCCGAACTTTGCCCCGTCCCAACGATCTCGAGCAAGCACGGAGTCCGACTGCCGCTTATCCCAGCCATATTTCTTGATGTAATCGTCGACCGGCAGGAGCAACCCTTCCTTTACCATCGCACCCATGTCGCCGGCACCCTGGTTGACCTTGGTAACGACAGGGCCGTCACCGGCCGAAACCGCGAGCTTCAGCGTCAGCTTCATGTCGTCGAAAGTGCGGGCGGTGCGTTTGATGGTGACGCCGGGATGGGCAGCTTCGAACTCCTTATTCAGTTGTTCGATGACCGCGCTTTGACCTTCATAGGTCTGGTCGTCCCAAACCGGCAGGTCGTCGGCGCGGGCGGTGGAAAGTCCGAAACTCACAAGCGCCGCGCCGGCAAGCGCGACGGCTACTTTCAATGGGTATGCAGGCAGTATGCTGATCGATTTCACGCTTCTTTTCATCTGCTCCACCTCACTTGGTTTATTCTCCACTCCCCGCTCAGGCCTCGTGCCAGGCACCGGCCGAACGATTTCTTCCCCCAGAGCTTTGCCTGACCGGCGAATCTGAGGTAATCGTCAATGCATCAGCTCCTCTCGCGACCAAAAATGACGAAGCGCCACGCAGGAGGTGGCATAGTGATGGACACCAGCTGCTTCATCCGTCCCGCGATCGAAGCGGATATCGAAACCTTTTTTGAAATCTGCCTGAAAACCGCGAATGGCGGGCACGATGCCAGCGCTCTCTATAGCGACCCGCGTCTTCCCGGCTACATCTGGTCGGTGCCGTACCTCAAGTTCGCCAAAGACTTTGCGTTTGTCCTCGTCCATGACGGCCGCCCGGCCGGCTATGTCGTGGGCGCACCCGACACCAGCCGGTTCGACCAGGACCTGGCGGCAAACTGGTGGCCGGTCGTGCGCCGAGAGATCGCCGGACTGTCGCCGACCCGCCCGCGCGACGCCGACGTCCTGGAACGAATCCAAAATCCGCGCAGCGGGACGGTCTGGCTTCAAGACCAGTATCCGGCGCATCTTCACATCAACATCCTCCCCGGGCTTCAGGCCAGCGGCTGGGGACGAAAAATGATAAATACCGAGCTGCAGGCGCTTCGAGATCACGGGGTTACGGCCGTGCATCTCGGCGTCGACCCCGCCAACGAGCGGGCCAGAGGCTTCTACCGTCACCTGGGGTTTTCCGAGTTGGAACGCGATGGCGCGGTCGCCTTTGCAATGCGGATCGATGAGGGTTCCCGCTAAAGTCGACGGCGCCAGATCGCTCATGACATCGGCTCCGAATTTGCGGCGTCAAGCCCATATTTCAAAACGACGGCCGCCGGCATGGCGCTCCAGCCTTGAAGCAGTGAGCCGCGTCCATATGGTGGCGAGAAATATTCCACCGCGCCGAGCCAGCCGTTGTCGAGGCAGGTTTCCCACCAGCGTGTCAGCGCATAACGGGCGCCTCCAAGCCCGAGGCGCAGGCGCTCCTCGGCATAGACGCCATCCCAATAAGGCCAGTCCGAGCCATTGTGATAGCGGTAGGGAAAGGCGGTTTTGGATCGTAAATCGGCTTGCCGCTTGAACGGCGGATAGGCGCACATCACGCCCCAGCTGCCATAGGGTTGGTGTTGATTGTGACGCGTTTCCAGTCTGGTTTCAAATGCTTTGAGCAGGCCGATAGCCTTCTGCCGCGAGATTGCACTGAACCGCGATAAGGTGAGGCTGTCGAGGGCCAAATGATCTTCGACAAAAGCGCCGGGCATTCCATAGTCGAGATATCCACCCGTTTCCGGCACGAAGAGCCTGGCTTCAATTTCGGCGCGGGCGAGATCTGCTGTTTGGCGCGCACGTCGGGCAAGCGCCGGATCGAGCTTCTCGCCGAGCCTTGCCACCGCGTCCATGGCGCCGACGAAAAGGCCGAGATCATACGAGACAAGACCCTCGCGAAAGACGTTGTCCGCCCAGTCCCGATCATTACGCGGTTTCAGCGGCAGAACGCTGTTGGGGCCAGCCAGGCCGAAGTAGCGGTCGGTGATTGCCTTGACGAGCGGCCAGTGCAGCTGCACCTCGGCCAGATCCTGGTTTGCGACGACATAGTCATTCAGGAAAAGAATGAAGAACAGCGGGCTGTCGAAGTGGTCGCTCCACCAGTCCTGCGGACGGTTGTGGTATTCCGGAACCGCCCTTTTGTGGGTTTTAGGATTGGCACTGCATTCGCCGACGAAACGTTGCCAAGCGTCTGATTGTGCAGGCCCTGTCACGATCACGCCACTTGGAGCCTCCCCATCCGGCTGCACCCCCTTGGCGAGCAAGCGGATCTCCTCGCGCACGGCCTCCGGTGCAAGCGTCAACAACGGCTGCATCGTCCAGTAGCCGTCGCGGTAATAGGTCCGCGCCGGAGCGCTATAGGCCTGTCCGGCGGCAAGACCCGCGAAGGCGCCGTTTTCGTCGAGCCTTATGCTGGATAGGGCTGCATGTACGCCCTGGCTGACCATGCTGCGCATCAGCGGGTCGGCCTCGGGCGTCATGTCGCAACGTGTCACATATTCAGCGGCTTCGGCGATAATGGCAGCTTTGGTGAGATCGAGCGCTTTCTCGGCTTCGTCTCTCGAGGCGCCACCGACAATCCGCAGTTCGGAATCGAGAGCATCCACGATAAGGACACCCCAGCCCATTGCGAAGACCTGCCGATGATCGCTCCGAGACATCTTCGCTTTAGCGCCCTGCCCATCCGGTTCGTGCCACCAGGCGCAACGGCGCGCCGGGTAGATGCCCTGCAGCCTCACTCCGCTGATCAGCATCACAGGCTGCGACTGCGCAACAAAAACACCGCCCTGTTTCGAGACGAGCCGGTTCGGAGCGTACGTATAAGGGCCGGAAATCGGAGAAAACCGCACACGCCCCAGGCTGCCGGCACCCCAAAGGGCAAGATCGGCATATCCGCCCGGGTGGACATCGCCCTGAAGGCGGGGCGCCATGATCGGCAGCAAGACGGCTGCATCGGCTGAAAGCTGTCCATCCGTCGAGGGCTTTATCATCGGCAGGTCCCCGACAGCCTCGTTGAGAAACCTGCAGAATGCAAAACGGAAAAATAGCTGAACCAGTCTGAGCCAATTGCTCCTTGGGCGATCTTGGCGCGTGTGCGGCGACCCAGACAATATGTATGGCGCATACTTGTCCTCGACCCTCTTCAGATCGCGCATTTGATTGCGCGTTAAACTCAGCCTACAGGGGGCTCCCAGTTTGTCAAGGACGTAGACAAATTGTCAGCTTGCGTGTTACTGAACCCAGCTATGAAGATAGGGTTGAAGGTCTACACCCGTCATTTCGTGATGGTTGAGAACCGAACCATCTTTCATTAGGTATATGCTTCGAACTAATTGGGATGAGCAGCCGGATGGCAATACCGTCGTCTCTCGTACAGACTCCCATCGCGCGAAAGATTTCGACGAACGCGGTGATCCGGACCGTGTTAGCCAAGGGTAGGATCTCCCGCGCCGACATTGCCAAGCTGACCGGCCTGTCAAAGCAGACGATTTCCGATGTCGTGCGCGATCTTGAGGATGACGGGTGGCTGAAACCCGTCGGGCAGACCGATGGTCGTCCCGGCCGGAACGCGATCATCTACGAAATCAACGCAAGGGCGGCCCTAGCCGTTTCGATCGATCTGGGAGGCACCAAGATCGCTGCGGCTATTTGCGATCTGTTGGGCAACGTTGTTGCCGAAACCACAGTTCCCACCGACCCGCGCGGCGGGCCGCATCTCGTCAACCAGTTCAGTGACCTCATCACTCAACTCGCGCTCGCGGCCGGGACCAAGGCCGACAAGCTGCGTCTCGTCGTTCTTGGCAGTCCCGGCGTACTCGATCCCGCCACCGGACATATCAACGTCGCACCAAACATTCCTGGCATCGACGCAATGGATCTGCGACAAGTCTTCAGCGATAAGATGGGCATACCTCTGATCGTCGAGAATGACGTCAACCTTGCCGCGCAAGGGGAGAGATGGCGGGGACACGGCCTCGAGGTCGGCAATTTTGCTTTCGTGGCACTTGGGACTGGCGTCGGCATGGGCATCATCGCCAATGGCGCGCTGTTGCGCGGCGCGCGCGGCGCGGCCGGCGAAATCGCTTATCTTCCACTTGGCGGCGATGCTTTTGATCCCGGCGGTTTTATGCTGGGAACCTTTGAGAGTGCGGTCGGCAGTGTAGCGATGTTGCGCCGCTATGCCGGTTTTGGCGGGCGCAACGCCTCTACGGTGGCCGATCTCTTCGCTGCATTCAATGCGGGCGAAACGAGCGCCATCGCCGCAATCGAAGAGACGGCACGGCTGGTGGCGGTCGCCATTGCTGCCATCGGAGCAATGCTCGACCCCGAACTGGTGATCACTGGCGGCAGCATCGGCGCAAGACCGGAGCTCGTAAATGCCATCCAGCGCTTTCTCCCACGTTGCACGCCTTACCCGCCGCGCATCGAGATCAGCCGTTTTGGCAACCGCGCCGCCCTGATAGGAGGCATGGGGATCGCCGTCGAGCGCATGCATGATGATCTGTTTGGTGTAAAATTGCAGGATACTTGAAGACTGCAGGGTCACGGATAGCTCGCCCATCGCGCCCGTCCCAAACGGGCCGCGGATCATTCGAGCCCGTACGCGCCAAATCATCGCCGCCTTATGAGTGCATTCAAACCGCCGCCCCACTTGCGAAGCCCCGCAAATGCGCTAGATTTTCCACCATGATAACAGCAACGCAGATACGCGGCGCGCGCGCCATGATCGGAATGAGCATCGAAGAGCTCGCCACCGCAAGCGGCCTTCCGGTCGAGACCGTGACGGCATTGGAAAAGGGTGAGTTTGAGGGCGAGCCGCATGCGCTGTTCGATCTGCGCAGCACGCTCGAGGCGCAGGGCATCATATTTCTTTCGAGCGGCAACCAAGATGAAGGCGGCCCTGGCATCCGCCTGCGGGCACGGACATCAAGCGATGACGGCATCCGGCCAGAAAATCTCAATGCCGCGAATGACGATTAACTGAAGGCAATCTTCGTCGTCACGTCTTATTGTCCCATCCATTGTCGCGGAAACCGCGTATCAGAGATAGGCCCTGGCTAGGTCGGCGAGTTTGCCGCCGTCTTTCACGCCCTGCCTGTAAAGCTGAATGATGACCGCACCGATCCTCTCGGCCTCCGGCGTCGTCCTGACGAGTCCGCGTTCGTTACATACCTTGTCAAGCACCTGCGAAAGCAGATCGAGATCTTCCGAAAAGAGCGGTAAATCATGCGGATGAATTGTTGATCGTAACATCACGCCGCACTTCCCTCCGAGGGCAAACGCCTACACGCTTGCATCGCCGTCCGCCCTCCGCAACCGGCAATGAAGTTATTATGCGCGAGGGTCCGAATTTTAGCAACTGCGCAAATTCCTGTGGAACAATATTTTTGCGCGCGCGTTTGCCGCGTTTTGTAGCAAGAAGTAGCGAGTGCAGACGTTGAGTGATAAACGCTTTCCCTCCCCCGTCCGAGTCCATTCTCCAACCAGCAGTCTGATCGTTTCCACCGCCTGGGATGCCGTCGAATATCTGAAACGGTGGCCGGGCAAACGCGGGCGCGATTATCGGATCGCACTCCAACATTGCCTTGATGCGCTCGATGGGCTGCGCAGTCCGCGGACCGCACAGGTTTCCTTTGTCACGGCGGCGAAGACGGCAGGATTGCTGCTGTGAGACTGGCTCAGGCGTGTCGCGATCCTTCCGGTTCGCTCTTAGCGGTATAATCCTGATCCAGCGGACGGCGTTGTCGCAACATGCCTTAGCGGTTGCGGCCGCCGCCGGCTGCGATGAACGGCGGCTGGATGGAGCCTTCCATGATCACCTTGGCAGTCACCTCGATCACCCGCTCTTCAGCGAGCTCGGCAAGCGCGAGGGCGACGTCACCCTCCGGCCAGCCGGCCTTGACCGCCTCGTCCGACAAAGCTTGGAAAGCAACGGCGAGAGCCTGCCTGCAAGTTAGATTCCGGTTCATATCCGCCATGCGCTCGCACCAGGTCATCCGTGAGAGGAACAATGCTTAATCTACACGCATTCGCAAAAATGCGAAGCGCAACAAGCCATTTTCAATTCAAAATCTGCTCTTTAAACAAAAATTCCGCATAGACTCAACAAGAATAAACTATTAGCCCATCGCATTGATGGATTCTCAAAAACAATTAGAGTGATTATCTTGAACCTCTCCCGCTATGGGAGCATGTCATCTCGCCATTTACTTGAAATGGTCAAAAATGATAAACGGGCTATTTTCCGTCGAAGGGGCGTAGATCCGAAGTGTGGCCCGGTTTCAGCATCTTCGCGACACCCTGTCAATCAACTCCGAGACCTTCCCCGGCGCGGACATGATCATTAATCGCATCGTGATGAAGAGGGTCTTAAAGGGTGCGGACCAATGCGCATCGGAGGGCGCCGCCTGATGACGCGGCCGACCCACGCCTATCGGCTTTAATCACCGTAATGCCATAACGGCACCACACTGCCGTCAAAGTCCGCCGTACGATTGCGCCGGGAGGCTATTTTTTCAGGAGGTAAAATGTCTATCGAACTGGACGCTACTACCTATGTTCACGCCAAGCCAACGACCGCTCATTCCTATATCTTGCCAACCGTTGTCGATGTTCTTGAAAACAGTTTCCACGAGGCAAACGAAACGGCGGTCTTCGATCTCGGCTGCGGCACCGGCGGCGCTGCTTCGGTGCTCGCGGAGAAAGGCTACGATGTCGTCGGCGTCGACCCCTCGGAGGACGGCATCGCAAAAGCGAAAGCGGTCCATCCCGATCTACCGCTGGAAATCGGTTCTGGCTACGATGATCTTTCCAGCCGTTACGGCACCTTCGATGCGGTAATCAGCCTGGAGGTCGTGGAGCATGTTTACGACCCGAAGGCTTTCTCGGCGACCATGTACGATCTGGTGAAACCGGGAGGCATCGCAGTCGTATCGACGCCTTTTCACGGTTACTGGAAAAATCTGGCTTTGGCGGTAAGCGGGAAAATGGATGACCATTTCATGCCCCTCAAGGACCACGGTCATATCAAATTCTGGTCCCCTGAGACACTCAGCACGCTACTGCTCGACACAGGCTTCGAAGACGTCGACTTCGAATATGTCGGGAGGATTCCGCTTCTGGCAAAATCGATGATTGCAATCGCGCAGAAACCGCACTGACGACGCGTTCTCAGCCGCGGCCACGTACACGCTGCACTCACCATCAACATGGTGTTCTGACTGGGATTTCAAGGGGATAAATGGTCGGGGCGACTGGACTCGAACCAGCGACCCCTTGACCCCCAGTCAAGTGCGCTACCGGGCTGCGCTACGCCCCGACCTGCCGAAACGGCTTGCTTCGTTTAGTTTTTCGGAGCGTGCAATGCAAGCAGAAAAAGCCTGCATCGGATAAAAAGGAAGGAGTTCTCCGGGTAACCGTCAGATCGCGGTGAGCTTGAGCCGGCCTTCTGCGGTCTGGCGGGGCTGCCACGCCCGGTAGTTGGCAATCGAAAAATGTGGGGTTTCGAAAGGGGTGGCGTGGGTTTCGGTGATGACCGCGACGTCGGCGCCGGAGGCCTCGCCGGCGAGAATGCCGGCAACGGCATCTTCGAAGACCAGGCACTTCGCGGGTTCGACTCCGAGGCGGCTTGTACCGAGCAGATAACCTTCCGGGCTGGGCTTGCCGGCCCTGACCTCCTGGCCGCTGACCATGACCTTCGGCATCGGAATCCCGGCTGCAGCCATGCGGCGCCTGGCGAGCTCGATCGGCGCCGAGGTGACGATCGCCCATCTGCCGTCGGGGATGGCGTTAAGGAAGCGGACGGCATCGGGGATTTCGACGATGCCGGAGACGTCCTCCATCTCCTCGGCCAGCAGCAGATCCGCCTCGTAGGCCGGATCGACGCCCGGCAAACCGAGGCCGCGGATCACGTCGGAGGCACGGATGCCGTGGATCGTTTTCAGGAAAACCTCCGGCTCGAAGTCATGACGTCTTGCCCATTCGCTCCAGACGCGCTCGACGACGGCAATGGAGTTCAGCAGCGTTCCATCCATGTCGAAGAGGAAAGCATCATAGGATCTGTCGAGGATGTCATGGCGAGCGGGCACGGCTGTTTCCTTGCGAGCACGAGGCAGCGGGCGGCCCCTTCGACAGGCGAGTAACCGAGAGCGGCCACGGCGTCAACGTCAGTTGTTGACCTCCGGATGTATGACGTTGCGAACATCGGCCAGACCGCGTGCGGCGTCGCGATTGCCGGTAGCAGCGGCGGCTTCGAAGATCCGCATAGCGTCGTCGTACATTTTCAGATTGAGGTAGCAGTAGCCGCGCAGAACCATCAGATCGATCCGCTCCTGCTGTAGCTGGGCGCGCTGATCGAGATAGATGAGGGTTTCGCGGTAACGTCCAGCGTCGAAGGCCGATAAGGCACGATCGCCAAGGATCGCCACCTGCAGTTCGGCAGCACGCTGGCGGCTCTGCGGCGCCTTGGTTGCCGCAACGGCGGCATTGCTGGAAAGGCCAGCGCGCAGATAGGCAAGGCTCTGACCGTAGGCTGCGTCTTCCCGGATCTTGCGGGCTGGGCTCTGCAATGCCGTCTCAAAGGCAGAGACCGCCTCCATCGGCCGGTTGATATCCATGAGGCACCAGCCGCGCGACAGCGCCTCGCCCGGCCCGAGTCGTCCCGCGTCGATGGTCGTCGAGCAGCCACGCGCCTGGCGCGGGCCGCGCTCGACAGTCACCGCCTGCATCGCCGGTCGTGCGGCGCGGACGGCGACTTCCGGCTCCGGCTGCCGCCCAGCTCGCGGGTCGGCCGGCGGCGGCTCCGTGCGGGCGGTCGGATGCTGCGGCGGCTCTTCCGGCTGTACCGGCTGCTGCAGCGCAAGCGGCTGCTTTGCGGGCGTACCAGCATTCGAAACCGGCAAGGAAGTGTCCCTGAGATTGGCGATTCGCGCCGACCGGCCGGCCCAGGCGCGCTGGAGGTCGAAGACGCCCTTGCGGTCGTTCAGCTGCTCGCGGGTGACGGCAAGGCCATAAGCGGATGGTTCGTCGTCAGGTTTCCAGGCCAGCGCGGCTTCGAACCAGCGCGCTGCGGTATGGAACTGGTTGAGGGAGCGGGCATACCAGCCGAATTGCTGCGCCGTGGGCACATGTTTCCGGGCGATGACCTCGGCCGCGATCCGATGAAGCACATCCTCGGTCAGGTCGGCTGGCGGCTGCAGCGCCATCAGATTGGCGGTGGCGGCAAGATAGGTTGCGGTCGCATCATCGGAATCGGCGCGCCAGCGGAACATTACGTCCTCGGCTTCCTGAGGCGCCTTGCGGGCGATCAGCGCCAGCGCAAGCCCCTGCGAGGCAGCCGCCGTATCCTCCTTGGCTCGAGCGGCGCGAAACCACTTTTCAGCATCGGGAGGATTGTTGCGGCGCAGCTGGTGCCAGCCGAGCAGCAACGCATCAGAGGCGAGCCCCTGGTTCGCGGCGAGCCTTTCCAGGCGAGCGATGTAATCCGGCGCGATGGTGAGCTTCGGATCATCATTGCTTTCGGCGACGAAGCGTCGCGCAAGGTTGTCGCGGATCGCGTCGAACTCCCTACTGCCGTCGATGGCGGGCTTCTCCATCGCAAGCAGCACCTGCATCGGCTGGTAGTCGAGCAGTGTCGAGGCTTTTTCGACCGTCGCCTGCCGTTCGGCGGGGTCGGTGCAGTTTTTCAGGATATAGGTATAGGCATCCTGGCCGCGCTGTGCCCTTTCCGTGCGAATGAAGGCTTCGGCGACACGCCAGAGCACGTCAATCTCGCCGCAGGTGAGCAGGCTCGGCGTCGCGGCGGCGATATCGACCACGGTCGCATATTGCTTGAGGTCCGAAGCGTTGATGAGGCGGGAGCGGGCCTCCGCCACACCAAGCCGATCGATGAGATCGGCCGGTGGCTGCCACCCGACATTGGTTGCCTGGCGATCGGCGATCGCTTTGCGCAGCTCCGCATAGCGGCCATCGGAATAAAGCCTCCACATGGCCTCGAGCTGCTTGTCGCCATTCTGCGGCACGGCGAGCGGATCGGCAGGCGGAACCCAGTTCGGATAGAGCGCCTGCAGGCGGGAGATTTCAGCTTGAAGGCGCACCTTGTCGCCGCGGCTGGCAAAATAGCGAAGCGCGCTTTCATCGATGGCAGGCGGCGGCCCGCCGGCCTGCTGAGGCGCCGGCGGTTCCGAAACCATCGGCGGCGAGACCTGGTCTGGCGGTGCATCCGTCTGAGCCATGTCAGATTGCGGCGCTGCCGGCTGCTCAGCAGCGGTGTCCGGCTCGCGCGTGTCCGGTGTCGATGCCGGCGCAGAGGTAATCGCTTCGATCTTGTCGGCGACTGTCTCGGCGTTGAATTCGGAACTGCCTGCGGGAGCATCGGCCGGCTTGATGCGGCCCATCATCAGCAGCTCCGGCGCCGGGTTGGCTCCAGAACCAAGACCGAACTTTTCCTGTAGAGCGCGACGATCCTTCAGCCCCGTGACGAGAGTCGCCACCACGACTGCTGCTGAAATCGCCATGAGAGAAGACTTCACAGACACTCCGGATGCTTCTCCCCAATATAGGCCAGCCCCAACAGCTGAAGCGTGGACGGATAATAGAGTGTTGGCGCAAATTGCAGAGCCGAAACAGGCAGTTTGGTCCCGTCGACTACACAGGCCACAACATCGTTAACAATTCTATAACCAGGATCCGGCAACACCGTCTTCGGCCGGCCCGTGGTGAGATCGATCGTGGACGGAATGCCATCCTGCGACATCCCCGCTCGCAGACGGTTCAACAGCGGCTTGTCGATGATGCCGCCGCGAGCGAGATAGAGTGGGATTCGAAGGGCATTATAGGCAAATTCCGCATCGAAACCTTTTGCCGGCCGCGGGGGGCCGCTGAGGCTGACCCATTCGGCGGGAAGCTTGCGCGGGCCGAACTGCATCGTCTTCAACAGCGCCACGCCATCGTCGGACAGCTCCTTCCAGGCGCCGGAGGGAGCAAGCGCCGCCATGACAGGCATTGCCTCGTAAATCCAGTAGGAAGGATTGACGACAGGGCCGTCGTCACGATCGGCGGCGCCGAAACCTTCGCTGCCCGGCATCAGCAGCGTTCGACCCGCCGAGCGTACGACGGTTTCCGCAAGTAGCGACTGCGCCATGCGGGAGGCAGCCAGGATATAATCGTTGCGCTTCCATGCGGTGCCGGCAAGCGCCAGGGCATAGGCGATCAGTATGTCCCCGTCCGTGGCATTATTGGTATCGGTCACGTGCGGCCGGACATTGGGATCCCATTTCCAGACAGCCAGGCCATCGTCGCGCAACAGCAGTTCGGTACGGGTAAAGTACCAGATCTGCTCAAAATCCGCGGGGCTCGCCGAGAGATAGGCGAGCAGCATTCCATAGCCCTGCCCTTCGCTATGGCTGATATTGCCGTTGCCGTTGTCGATGATCCGGCCGCTCGCATCGAGAAACTTCGCCTTGTAGGCGGACCACGCATCGGCATTGATCATCGCCTGCTGTGCAGCGGCGGGTGGGCTTGCGGGGGCGAACGTCACGGCTGCCGCAAAGAAGAACGTGCGCAGCCCCCTCATTCCGACCGGCCCAGTGTTTTGAGCATCTTGGACGTGGCGACGCCGATCAGCAGCACGAAGACGACGAGCAGCGAGGCATAGGATAGGATATTCGTCGACAGCCAGTTGGCCGCGATCAAGCGGTAGTTGGAAATCGACCACGGCGTGGACGGGACGAAATCGAAACGAGTGACTGGCACTGTCTCGATCTTGCCCGTCTTGCTCGAATAGGTGGTGATGTGACCGGACATCTGCGACCAGTTCAGCTCACCGGTCAGCACCTCGAGCCCTTCGCGCAAGTCCTTCGCCGAGGGTGCCGCCACCACGGTCCACGAGCCCCCTCCCAAGGGGCTGGAGCCTTGCGCAACCATGAGGGTGTCGGCGTTGGACGGAGTGAAAACCTTCTCGGCGCCCGGGATGAATTGCAGCGAGCTGCGGGTGATGTCGAAACTGCGCCCAAGCCATTCGCGGAGGGCCGTGATGCGGCTGCGCAGGATGCCGCCGCTCACCTTTGAATTCCACTCCTCAAAGGCCGTGTCGGTATCAACAGCGCCTGGCTGCGGGTCGGCCACCGGACGCCATGAGGCTTGGCTCGCCGTGGAGATATTGGCCTGCGTCAGCGCCGTTGCCGGCATCTGCGAAATTGACCCGATAAAGATGGTGTCCCGATCACCGATCGTGTTCGGGGAAGCGACAGTCTCGACGGCGATTGGATGGCCGGCCATTACCGCCATCTGACCGAGCAACGTCGCGGCCGCCGAAAGCGTATCGGCATCGACGCGATCGATGAACAGCGGCGTCGGCTCCGCCGCTCGGCCATAGGGATAGGCCGTGCCTGACATTGCCGCCAGGTTCGGACGCTGCCCGACGCGGGCAAAATCCGGAATGTGCACTTCGGAAGTATCGAACAGGGCAAAACGGGGATTGGCAGTGGCCGTAGCACCCGGAGCGCAAGCCGCATCGTCTTTCGTCATCAGGATGGTCTCGATCGCAATCGTATTGAGACCGGGCTTGAAATGGCGCATCGTCACGCGGATCGGCAGATGACGGAGAATGCCGCCGGTGGTGGTGGTAAGCGGCACGGTGGAGGCGATATTATCGTTGACGTAGATATCGATGTGGCTGCCGGGCAACACGTTGTCGGTATAGGCGGCATCGAGCAGCACCTTCGCCTCGCCATAGCCATTGGCATAAAAATCGGCCGGCACGGCGATATTGAAGCTGGTACGGAACCTGCGGCCAGAGAATTCGGTGGTTTTTACGCCAAGCTGAGACAGAGCTATCCTGGTATCGGAAAAGACCAGCGGCGCGTTCGGCGCGCTCCAGCGCTCTGTGGTCAGCGCATCGCGGCGGACGCCGGCGGATCTGTCCGTTGGCGAAACGATCGTATCGATCGCCGACGAGACCGCCTGCCAGGAGGGGCCGCTGATCAGAAGCACCGGCGAGCCGCTGCGCGGATCGGTCACGAAAGCGGCGAGCGGCGCACTTTCGGCGCCGGGCGGCAGCCTGGGAAAGAGCGGCCGCAGTTCCGCGGCGGTGCCGACAAGTACCCCGAGCTTGCCGGGACCGGCGGCCGGAAGCGACGCGGTGCTGAAGGCAACTATCTGGTTCGGCATGCTGCTCAGCACCGACAGACCCTGTGCCAACCGCAACAGTGGTTTGGTCGTCCCCGGCTGCTCCAGCGCCGGGACGACGATGTCGAACTCCGTCCTTCCGGCGCCGTCGACGCCTATGGCGCGGATCGCGTCCGCACTCGAAAGCTCCGCGGCATTCCCGCCGGCAAAGCTCAGATAGGTTCCGGCCGGATCGATATTCGACCATAATTCATAGGTGGACTGGATGCTGCAATCGGTCCGATGGCGTTGCTCCGCCTGGAAGGTGACAAGATTGGCGCCCGGCTGCAGCAGGCCGGAGGGAACTTCGAAAGTGACGGCGGAAGAGCCGTCTGCCGAGCCGACCCGCTGCTGGCCGATCGGACGATTGTTGAGATAGACGGTCAGTGCGGAGGCCTCGGGCGCGACGACGATCGAATTCTGATAGGCGAAGGTGAAACTTGCCTTGGCGGCGGCCTGCTCGGGCGTCAGGTAGACAGACCATGACCGGCGATCATATTCGCCGCCGAGGCTGAATTTTGAAAAGGGCACGAGATAACGCCTGATATCGCGCGGGCGCGGCTGCGAAGCGGCATTTGCCGCCGCGCCCGGCTGAGATGCCTGCGCCGCCGGCGGCGGCAGGACAGTGATCGGCGCAGCAACGGGCGCAGGCGGCCTGGCCGGCGCTGGCGTTACGGAAATGGGCGGCGTGACGGGTACAGGCGGCGTCGCTGCGGGCGGAGCCGGCGGCGTCAGTCTCGGGGCCGTGGACGCGCCTTGTGGCCGCTCGCCCGACATGTCGAACGGCGCGGTCTGCGCCTGGGCTGCGGCGGAGGCATGCAAAAGGAGAAACGAGGCGGCGACGATCTTTCTCATCCGGCATTGACCTTTGCCGCCTGCTGCTGCGCCTCCCGCTCCGGCCGCATGCTGCGGAAGAAGTAAACGAGGCCTCGGCTGGTCTGATAGAGCGACAGGCCGAGGAACCAGATAGTGCCGCGGATCAGGCCGGGATTGCGGCGGCGTGATTCCTGAAACTGGGTCCATTGATCGGAATTGGCAAACATCAGATCGGCTATCAGACGATGATCGAGCGCGCTCTTCGGCACATATTGGCAGCCGACATTGCTGATATCGCCTGATGGCTCGATGTTGCGGACGATGAGCGGCAGGGTTTCAAGATCAGCGCCGCTATAGGGCCGGAAGCGCATCTCGCCGGGGGTGCCGACGATCAGTTCATCGAGATGCTTGTTGAAGATATGCAGCCTTGCACCGTGAACAGAGACATCCTCGATCGAGGCCGCATACCACTTGCCGTTGGCATAGAACTCGCAGCGCCTGTTGACGCGGACGCGGCGGGACAAGGCACGTTCGCCGCGTTCCGACACGACGCCGAGCGCGCAGCCGGCCATGATCAGATTGATGACATTCCACCCGCCGACGACGAGGGTCACATCGGCCTTATAGGGTTCGGCATAGATCCTGTAGATGGTTATGACGAGCGCAATGATCTGCACCGCAAAGATCACGAAGAACGGACGGCTGATCTCCGAGAGGCGGCTGACGGCGATGGATTCATCCTTGGCGGTGACCTTGAAGGTGGGCTTTCTCGGATTGAGCATGACTGAAACGACGGCCGGCAGCAGGTGCACCGTCTGCACATATTCGTAAAGCTCGGAAATCCAGGGCCAGCGGAACGACCCGTAGAGATAATTCTGCATCATCAGGTTCACGAGCATGTAGGCAAGGGTATATGCAAGGAACTCGCCGCCAGACGCCGTGAAGATTTCCAGGTCGAAGAACAAGTAGAAGAGCGGCGCGAACAGGAAGATCGTGCGCGGGAATGGGAAGAGCCAGAAAAGCGTGGATGACATGTAGCACAGGCGCTGCGGGATCGACAGGCCGCGCTTCAGAAGCGGGAAGCGGAAGCGCAGGATCTGCATCATGCCCTGCGCCCAGCGGCTGCGCTGGCCGATGAAGCTCGCGAAGGTGGCCGGCTGCAGCCCGGCGATCAGCGGCTTGTCGACATAAATGCTGTTCCAGCCGCTGCCATGGAGCGCCAGCGCCGTCTCGCAATCCTCGGTGATGCTGATACCGGAAAAGCCGTTCTGGGATTCGAGCGCCTTGCGGCTCAAAACCGCGGCCGAGCCGCAGAAGAAGGCGGCGTTCCATTTGTCGAGGCCGCGCTGGATGATGCCGTAGAACATCTCATTCTCGCTCGGCATCTTTTCGAAAGTGCGCAGGTTGCGCTCCAGAGGATCGGGATTGATGAAGAAGTGCGGGGTCTGGACGAGAAATAGCTTCGGGTCGTCTTCGAAATAGCCGACGGTTTCGATCAGGAAATCGCGCGCTGGGGCGTGGTCCGCATCGAAGACGGCGATGAGCTCGCCGGTCGAATGTTTCATGCCGTTGTTGAGATTGCCGGCCTTCGCGTGCTCATTGCGGTCGCGCGTGAGATAGGTAACGTCAAGATCTTGGCAGAGTTGCTTCAGCTCGACATGTCGGGCTGCCGCCGCCTGGGCCTCGAGCAACTTGCCGGAATTGCGCTTCTGCAATGTGCCGCCATCGTCGAGCAGCCAGACATGCAGCTTGTCGGCGGGATAGTCCATGGCCTTGGCGGCAGCCAGCGTGTTTCCCAGAAGGCCGGCATCCTCGTTATAAGTGGGCACGAAGACGTCGACATGGGGCAAACGCCCCGGATTGGCGGCACGCGACCGGCGCGGCGGAAGCGGAGTGGCGACGATAAAAAGGCTGAGCGCCAGCATCGCGACACTGTACATTTCTGCAAGATAGAGCAGCAGGCCCGGAATGAAATTCTCCGGCTGATTCAAGGGCGGCAGCGTGTTGGTGGTGCGCCAGTAGACGTAGCGCAGCACGATCGACGTGCCGAAGGCCAGCGCGACCAGGCGCCACGTCCCCTCGCCTTTCAGTATCTTGATCAGCGCCATCACAGTGACGACGGTGATACTGGTGATGAGCTGGGTCTGCAGATTAACCGGCAAGGTGATCAGCACGATCATGCAGAGCGTAACCACGGCCCAGATGATGACACTGCGGGCTTTGCGCATCGACCTTCCTTCGAAATCGCTCGCCGGGGCCCCGTCCGTTCCCCGGGGGGCATGTTCATTATCTCCGGCAGACGGCCGCCGCGTCGCCTATGCAGTCCGGCGACGGCACGGTGACGCCGATCGCCCTTGCTGATTGTTTGAGCGAGGCGGCTGCTGCCTCCGGCGCTGCACTCGTCTGTGGCACCTCGCTCGGCAGCGGCACCCGCGGACCGATGGGCGCCGGCAAGGGTGCAGTGCCTTGCGCCGGTTTCGGACCCGGGTCGCTGCGAACCGGGGCCGTCCCCCGCGAACGGATTACGAGGGGCGCCGGCTCATAACCGATCGGCATCGGGCTTGGGCGATATCCGCCCTCATCGGGATAGATCGGTTCACCGGTACGCCCGAGCGACGCGCTGGCAGGCGGCGGGCTACCATACGGGTTCCAGGTCGGACCGTCGAAGGTGCCGGTGATGGTATAGCCGTAGACCATGCCGAGCAGCTGGCGCTCGGTTGCGCGGGCGTCACAGAGGCGCAGGCGCAGCTGGATCATGCCGAAATTGCGTGCTTGGGTATTGGCTGCCGCGCTCGAGCGGATCTGCTGCCAGGCATAGATGCAGGCATCGCCGGCGCGGCTGCGGCCAGAGGCATAGCCGAAGGGACCATAGGCGTTCTGCAGGAAAGTCGCCGATGTCGCCATCGGCACGCCGGGGACCGAACGGGCCACCTCGCGAGCAATGCCGCTCTCGTTGATCATGCTGAAGTTGGCATCACCTATTCCGGGATTGGCCCCGGAAGCGCCGAAAAACTGGGCCTTCAGAAAATTCTGGCCGGGTACGGAAGATGAGGTAAACAGCGATATCGTCTGTTCGACGCCATTGCCGCGCTTGCGCTCGACGACGCTGACGATCGAAGGGCCGCCCGGCGGCGGCAGAACCAGCGCTTTCTCAGGCGCCACCGTCTCCGGCCCCGAAGGATGGCGCACACCGCCTGTCGACGTGCAGCCGGCCATCACGCCCGCCACGGCTACCAGCGATATCGTCTTCCCCAAGCGCATGTCTCGAGCCGCCGTAATCGTCTTTCCAGATATCCATTCGCAGACCGAAACGCGACGGACCTTCGAATCAACAGCCGTCCGGCCGTTCACCTGACATAAATCGCCGACATGGTTAACGAAGGGTAAAAAGCCCGAACCTGATGCCATCGGACGACTCGCTGAACCTGATTCGGACGGCTCAACCGTATGGTGCATATATTAGTTTAGCAACAAACAATTGGCACCCCGCCGCGGCCACGATGGCAAGCCGGTGGCGGAACTATGCCCTACGGCCGGCGTTGCGTTGTTGTCCGACTTCAAAAAGGAGAACATCCCATGCGCAAGATCATGCTCGCTACGGCCGCCGTGCTGACCATCAGCTCGGCCGCCTTCGCCCAGAGCACCGTCGTCGTCACCGACCCCGCACCAACCGGCTCCGTCGTCCTACCCGGCGAGGTGCGCACCTATGTCATGGAGCAAAACACGCCATCGGTCGTCTATGACGGCGAGATCACTGTCGGCGCGACGCTGCCGGATACCATTGAAGTCCATACCGTGCCCAATGTCGACGGCTATGCCTACACCGTCGTCAACGAGCGGCGCGTGATCGTCGAGCCGAAGACACACCGCGTGATCCAAGTTCTCGAATAACGGATGTGGGGGGCTGGAGCGCGTCATGCGCGACTTCCCGTCCCCTCGCCTCCCGCGCTGACCGGCACATTCAGGAGTTCGCGGATCTTATGGGCGAGTTGCTCGAGGCTGAAAGGCTTGGCGAGCAGCGAGACGCCGTGGTCGAGCACGCCATTGTGAACGATGGCGTTGCGAGTGTAGCCGGTGGTGTAAAGAATCCGGATCCCCGGCCATTTTTCCTGAACGGCATCAGCAAGCTGACGTCCGCTCATCTGCGGCATAACGATATCGGTGAAGATCAGATCGACCTCGGGGTTCCCCTCCAGAAGAAGAAGTGCCTCCACGCCGCTTGCCGCCTGCAGCACGGTGTAGCCGAGTTCGTGCAGACTTTCGGCGGTCATGGTGCGGACATGTTCATCGTCCTCCACCACCAGGATAGTATCGTTGACGCTTCCTTGAGGGATCGGCTGGGCGCCGGCGGCGGCGAGGCGGGCATCCGCCTTGCCGACATGACGCGGCAGATAGATCTTCACCGTCGTTCCCCGGTCAATCTCCGAATAGATCTTGATGTGGCCGCCGCTCTGCTTGATGTAGCCGTAGACTTGGCTAAGCCCGAGACCAGTTCCCTTGCCGGGTCCTTTGGTGGTGTAGAACGGGTCGAAGGCGCGGTCGATCACCTCGGGCGACATGCCGGTGCCGGTGTCGGTCATGCTGATCATTACATATTGGCCCGCCTCGACCTCCGAATGCATACGCGAATATCGCTCGTCAAGTTCGGTATTGGCGGTCTCGACCGTCAGATGGCCACCGCCGGGCATGGCGTCTCGCGCATTGACGGCAAGGTTGAGCATGGCGTTTTCGAGCTGGCTCAGATCGGCGAAAGTCGGCCAAAGGCCGCCGGCAAGCACCGTCTCGATCCGGATATGTTCGCCGAGCGTGCGCCGCAGCAATTCCGACATGCCGCCGACAAGCTTGTTGACGTCGATCACCTCCGGGGCCAGCGGTTGCTGGCGTGAGAAGGCGAGAAGGCGCGCGGTCAATACCGCGGCCCGCTGGGCTCCATCCCTGGCATTCTGAAGGGAGTTCAGCAGGCGCGGATCCTCGTGTCCGGTCATCCGCCGCTGGGCGAGATCGAGATTGCCGATGATGATCGCCAGCATGTTGTTGAAATCATGGGCGACGCCCCCGGTGAGCTGACCGATCGTCTCCATCTTCTGCAGCTGGCGCACCTGTGCCTGGGCGGCGGCGTTCTCTTCCATCTCATGCCGGAGTTCGGCAGTGCGCTGGGCCACCGTCTCTTCAAGGCGCGCATTGAAGCTGTTGAGTTCGCTGCGGAGGCGGCTTTGTCTGCCATGAGCGACAATAATCATCTCCATCAGGCTGACAATGATGACGGCATTGATCAGAAAAGTCGCAAGCCCGATCCACTGGACGGCGCTCACCGGCCAGAAAGCATCGTGCGGCTCGACGAAAAATTGCTGGACGAGGGCACCGGCGAGCATGGCCGCCAGCAGGCCCGGCCCGGCGCCGCCCACGAAGCTTGCGAGCAAAACCGCCGGAAGGAAGCTCAGGAAGGGGAACCCGGAGAGATCGTCGCCAGCGGCAACTCTTAGAAGAAAGGTCAGGCCAACTAAGGCAACGGCAAGCGGATAGGTATAGCCTGGCCTGTGACGCAGCCAATCGGTGGCACTCAGCAAATCCATTCCACACCCCTTCTCGGCCGTCACAGAAACGGCATTCCAGCTTTTGCACATCGAATTTCGCCGGGCAATATGCTGTTTCCAAAGGGCGGCGCGATCTTTCAGATTCGCTTGCCGCGCCTTAAGCTTTTATGTTTACACATATCGCCGTTGCAAAACGGCTGCACTGTTTTGTGCGACAAGTTTACCACCGCTGCGCGTGGCATCTTGACGAGCTGCGCAAGCGGTCCACATAAATCTTCGTGCCCGGCAGGGGGAATGGGTGGACGGGATCATGAAAGACATATTCATCGTCGAGGACGATGCACTGATTGCCATGTTGCTCGAGGACATGCTCAGCGATCTCGGCTATCGGGTTTGCGCGAGCGCGCCAGATCTGGAACGGGCGCTCGTAACCGCGAGGGACGCGGAGTTCGACGCCGCAATCTTAGACGTCTCCCTCGCCGGCAAGAGTTCACTGCCGGTCGCGAAGCTGCTCGACGAACGCGGTAAGCCCTATCTCTATGCGACTGGGTATGGCAGCGCTCCAGAAGGCAGCGCACCCAGCACACTCCCAGTGCTGCGAAAGCCGTTCCAGCTCAGCGAACTCGAACTGGCGATGAAGCAGCTTTCCGAAAGCTAGAGCCTTTCCGGGTTAGCTTGAAGCATTCTGCCGGAGCAGGTTTTCGTCAGGGCAAAGGCGATTGGCGACGGGCATACCTCTTGGTACGTCCGAGCCGATCGCCCTTGATCCTGGCCAGAGATGCCGGCCCCACCGGACGCACCGCTTCGCCGTGGCGAAGCGACAAGTGCGTCCGGCTGAATCTAAAGTCTCGCAGATTTGCCAGGCAAATCTGCGGGAGGGTTGGCTGAAACGGGCCGGCTGATCGACCGGCCGGCTTGGCCGTAGAGCTTGGCTACGGCACGCGCCGGCCGGTCGATGGACTCCGTTTTGAGCCAACAGAATGCTTCAAGCTAACCCGGAAAGGCTCTCGACAATCAGCGCACCTGGTCGAGCAGACGCTTGCATTCCAGGAGGTCGTAGAGCGCCTCCTGAAGCAGTGCCCTGTCTTCCTTGCCGACGCTCGATTTGCCGATCGAAACTTCCGGTTGCTCATCGTCTCCGGCAACGAAATTGAAGAACCGGCGGGTGATCGGCGGCTTGGCGCGGCCGACGATCTGGTCTTCCTCGGCCATGGCGACACGCGGCTCCCCTGCGCCCATCTCCTGTGCACCCGAGGCGAGCGCCTCGACGCTGGCGAGATCGCCGTGGCCGACCGAGATGACGAACTTGTTGCCGTTGGTCTTCAGAAGCTTCTGCACGCCCTTGATCGTATAGCCGTGATCATAGAGCAGATGCCGGATGCCCTTGAGGAGGTCGACGTCCTCGGGCCGATAGTAACGACGGCCGCCGCCGCGCTTCATCGGCTTTATCTGGGGAAACCGTGTCTCCCAAAAGCGCAGCACATGCTGCGGCAGATCAAGATCGTCTGCGACTTCGCTGATGGTGCGAAAGGCATCGGGGCTCTTGTCCAACGTCATACTGCTACGCAACCTCGCAGGCTCGATCCAACGGCGACTCACCATATTTCAAAGGTTTGGCGCGGACAATTCAAGTCATGTCTCGACGTTGCGCACAGGGGATGGACTTGCGCCAGAAAAAAACGCCATTCCGAGGGGAGGAAGCTCGATATCAGGGAGCCGGATTCTGCGGCTTCAGCTTGACCTTGCGGGCGACATGGGCCTTGAGGATGCGCGTCTTCAGCACGTTCGACGCCTTGAAGGTCATCACCCGGCGGGGAGAGATCGGAACCTCCTCGCCAGTCTTCGGATTGCGGCCGATCCGCTCGTTCTTGTCGCGCACCTGAAAGGTGGCGAAGGAGGAAAGCTTTACGGTTTCACCACGCACAATGGCGTTGCAGATTTCGTCGATGACGGTTTCCACCAGTTCGGCAGATTCTGTCCGGGAAAGACCAACCTTCCGGAAAACGGATTCCGCCAGGTCTGCTCGCGTCACTGTCTTTCCGGTCATGGTTTCCCCGCCCATTACAAAATATTTTTTGAAAGCGAACGAAGAGTATTTGTCTTGCGCCTCACGGTCAAGCTCTTGTTCGCCGCCAGTTTTTTAGGATTCGTGCTTACCAGCGCAGGAGAACGGCGCCCCAGGTGAAGCCGCCGCCCATTGCTTCGAGCATCACGAGGTCGCCCTTCTTGATGCGGCCGTCGCCGGCAGCGGTCGCAAGCGCGAGCGGGATCGAGGCGGCCGATGTATTGCCGTGCAGGTCGACGGTGACGACGACCTTGTCCGCATCGATGTTCAACTTCTTCGCCGAACCGTCGATAATGCGTCGGTTGGCCTGGTGCGGCACCAGCCAATCGAGGTCTTCGGCGGTGGTCCCGGTCGAATCAAAGGCGGCTTGGATGACGTCGGTGATCATGCCGACGGCATATTTGAAGACTTCGCGGCCTTCCATGCGCAGCTTGCCGACGCTGCCCGTCGTCGACGGCCCGCCATCGACATAAAGCTTGTCCTTGTGCGAACCGTCGGAGCGCAGATGCGCGGTCAGCACGCCGCGGTCGGCAGACGTCCCCTCACCTTCGGCCGCCTCAAGCACGATCGCGCCGGCGCCATCGCCGAACAGCACGCAGGTGGTGCGGTCGTTCCAATCGAGAATGCGCGAAAAAGTTTCGGCGCCGATGACGAGAACTCGCTTTGCCAGCCCGCCGCGAATATAGGCATCGGCGGTCGTCACCGCATAGACGAAGCCGGTGCAGACTGCCTGGACATCGAAGGCGAAGCCGTGGCTCATGCCAAGACGGTTCTGGATATTGACCGATGTTGCAGGAAAGGTGTTGTCAGGCGTCGAGGTGGCGCAGATGATAAGATCGATATCGGCGGGCGTCAGGGCGCCATTGGCTAGCGCCGCACGCGCGGCCGCCTCGCCGAGCGAGGCCGTCGTCTCGTCGTCGCCGGCCACGTAACGCTGGCGGATGCCGGTGCGCTGGACGATCCATTCGTCCGACGTATCGACGATGGCCTCCATGTCACGATTGGTCATAACGCGCTTCGGAAGTGCGGCTCCGAACCCGCGAACCACTGAACGGATCATATTCGATTGAACCTCATCGCTCATGCCGCTTCCGGGCCCATCGGGGGCAAGCGCTTGGCATGATATTTCTTAAGATCGTTTTCTATTTTCTGATTGAGGCCGTTCTTGGCCATGTCGTAGCCGACCTCGATGGCAGCGGCGATGCCTTCGGCATTCGCGCCGCCATGGCTCTTGATGACAATGCCGTTCAGGCCCAGGAACACGCCGCCATTGACCTTGCTCGGATCGAGCTTCTCTCGAAGCATATCGAAGGCGCTTTTGGCGAAGACGTAGCCGATGCGGGCGAGCAGCGTGCGCGACATTGCGGCACGCAGATATTCGGCGATCTGCTTGGCGGTGCCTTCGGCGGTCTTAAGTGCGATATTGCCGGAGAAGCCTTCGGTCACGACGACGTCGACCGTGCCCTTGCCAAGATCGTTGCCTTCGACGAAGCCGGAATATTCGAGAGAATCGATATTCGCCTCGCGCAACAGCCGGCCGGCCTCCTTGACCTCTTCCTGGCCTTTAACCTCTTCGACTCCGACGTTCAGAAGACCGATTGTCGGGCGCTCGATCTCGAAAAGCGCGCGCGCCATGGCACCGCCCATCAAGGCGAAATCCATCAGTTGCTGTGCATCGGCGCCGATCGTCGCACCGACATCGAGCACGATGCTTTCGCCCTTCAGTGTCGGCCAGATAGCCGCGATCGCCGGGCGCTCGATATTGGCCATCGTGCGAAGACAGAATTTCGCCATCGCCATCAGTGCGCCGGTATTGCCGGCCGAGACCGCGACATCGGCATCACCCGTCTTCACCGCCTCGATCGAACGCCACATGGTGGAGACATAGCGGCCGCGGCGCAGCGCCTGGCTTGGCTTCTCTTCCATGCTGACAGCAAGCTCGCAATCATGGAAGACCGATTTTTCCTTGAGTTTCGGGAACTTGGCGAGAATGGGATCGCATTGTTCCTTAAGACCGTAGAAAACGAAGGAAATATCCGGATGCCGATCCAGCGCCTTGGCGGCGCCGGGGATGACAACCTGGGGACCAAAGTCGCCACCCATGAGGTCGAGAGATATTCTGATCACGCGTCCCTGATCCTTCTTTTCGCCGAGGGGCGAAATTTCGGCCAAAATACCGGTTTTGGCGTCGCATACAACTGAATTGTGTCAAATGCCAGAGAGGCTTCAGTCCTTTTTCCAGTCCTTCAGGACCGCGAAAGCGGAAGGCTTTTTATCGTTTTCGCCGCTGTCCTCGATATGAGCTTGGAACTCGACGCCTTCCTTGCGCGGATAGGGATCGATCGCAAGGGCGGCGAATTCCGCGACCACCTCGCCGGCGTCGATCGTATCGCCAACAAAGGTCTCTGGCAGATCAGGACCGTCTGGGTCGAGCAGCATTTCGCCGGCGTCATTACCGGGCTGGCGGGCAAGCTTGGAACCCTCAGGCACGAAGATCTGCTCGAAGCTCTCGTCGATCAACGATTGGACCGGCTCCAGCGTCACGACGCAGGACTGGACGATCTTCGCCTGCACACGGCCTTTGACGCGCACGCCGTCGCGCTTCCAGCGGGCGATCTGCAGATCGGCGCTGAGATCGTCGACGGAGACCACGCTCCAGGCCTCGGCAAGTGCCTTCAACTCGCTGGGGTCGGCCTCGATATGGACTTCGACGGGGTTGGCGGAGATATGGCCGACCTTCACGCGATAGGAGAAGGGAACATCGTCCAGATTATCTTTCATCGTTTCCTCCTTCACGCAACTGGCGGCAGCGTTGCCGAACCGCTGGCAATCATCGCTTCCGGAACGGCGGACAGATGGGCTTCCGCGGCCACCATCCAAGCGGCAAGGCCGGACATATCCGCCGGCGCCTGGCTTTCGGGGTAGATATTGCGCTGGAGAGCAAGAGCGAGCGCTTCGGGATCGCCGGCATCCATCGCCTTGGAATAGGTTTCGAGCCGGCCATAGAACATGCCGGCGAGCTTCTTCATGCGTTTCGGCACGCTATTGTCGCCGATGCCGAGTTCGCGAATCGAATAGTCGATGTCCTGGAAGAAGGCGTCGACGATCTCCTGAGCTATCTCCTGGCCGCTGACAGCCGAGGCGCGCGTGCGCCGAAAAAACAGAATCATGACGATCGACAGCATTTCGAAACGGCCCATGACCGTATCCGGTACATTGAGCCGCTCATAGAGATCGGGCATGCGCGCAGCCGCCGTCAGCGCCGCATACTGCCGGTCGACGATCGCCTGATTGTTGTTTTTCTTACGGAAGAGCCCGAGGATCATTGTTTTTTCCGGAAATGCCTCATTCTTCACGCCGGCTGGCGTCCGGCCTTGTTGCATGATTTCGAAAGCTGGTTTACCGAAGCAGGCGCGAATTGCAATGCCGATCGTGGCCAGCTTCGGGACGACCCCTTCGAGGCGCCAGCGAAGCAAATTCGGGAAACTCGACCCGGAATGGCCACAATGGTTTTGCAGGAGGAAAGCGTACAAGGCCCAAAATGGCTGCTATCGACACTCAAGGGAGTAGATGTCGTTGAAGAAACGGTATTTCAAGTCTGACATGAAATTCTTCAGCAGCGCGGCCATTGCCTTCATAATCGCCTCCACATCAGCTCTTTCAGGCTGCCAGACAGGCACCGTCCTCAACGGCGGCTATGTCGTCGATCAGCAGTCGCTCGATCTCGTTCCGGAAGGGTCCAGCCGGGAACAGGTACTGCTATCGCTCGGCACGCCGTCGACGACGGCGACCTTTGACGGCGAGGTCTTCTATTATATCTCGCAGCGGCGCACGCGCGCCGTCGCCTTCCAGAAGCTGAAGGTCGTCGATCAGACCGTTCTGGCCATCTATTTCGACAAGGAGGGCGTCGTCAACCGCCGCGCCAACTACACGCTGCAGGACGGCAAGGTCTTCGATACGATCGGGCGTGTCACGCCGACCGGCGGCAAAGAACTCACCTTCCTGCAGCAGATGCTCTCCGGCGGCAGCGCAGCAAGTGCGGCCCGCAGCCTGTTCGGCGGCGGCGCCGGCGGCACGCCGCAAAATCCGAGCAGCCTGCGCTGATCGAACATGCCTTCAACGAAAAACCCGCCGGAGCGATCCGGCGGGTTTTTCAATGAGCGTGCTTCGGCGCCGCGGCTGACCGCGGTGCCTTTGCGATGTGCGTCAGCCGGCGAGAACGGCGAGCAGCAGCAGCGCGACGATGTTGGTGATCTTGATCGCCGGATTGACGGCGGGGCCTGCGGTATCCTTGTAGGGATCGCCGACGGTATCGCCGGTGACGGAGGCCTTGTGCGCATCCGATCCCTTCATGTGACGCACGCCGTCCTTGTCAACAAAACCGTCCTCGAAGCTCTTCTTGGCATTGTCCCAGGCGCCGCCGCCCGAGGTCATCGAGATGGCGACGAAGAGGCCGTTGATGATGACGCCGAGCAGCGATGCGCCGAGAGCGGCAAAGGCCGAGGCCTTGGAGCCGGAAATCAGAAGCACGCCGAAATAGACGACTACAGGCGCCAGCACCGGCAGAAGCGAAGGCACGATCATCTCGCGGATGGCCGCCTTGGTCAGCAGGTCGACCGCCTTGCCGTAATCCGGCTTTTCCGTGCCCTGCATGATGCCCGGCTTCAGCTTGAACTGCCGGCGCACCTCCTCGACGATCGAGCCGGCGGCGCGTCCGACGGCCGTCATGGCGATGCCGCCGAAGAGATAGGGAATCAGGCCGCCGAAAAGCAGGCCGGCGACGACGTAAGGATTCGAAAGTTCAAAGGAGATCGTGCCGATATTGGCGAAGTAGGGATATTGGTCGCCGTGGGCCGCAAAATATTGCAGGTCGTTGGCGTAGGCGGCAAAGAGCACCAGCGCGCCGAGACCGGCAGAACCGATCGCGTAACCCTTGGTGACCGCCTTGGTGGTGTTGCCGACGGCGTCGAGCGCATCGGTCGACTTGCGCACTTCCGGCGGCAGATGCGACATTTCGGCGATGCCGCCGGCATTGTCGGTGACAGGGCCGAAGGCATCAAGCGCGACGATCATGCCGGCAAGGCCAAGCATGGCGGTAACGGCGATGCCGGTACCGAAGAGGCCGCCGAGCTGATAGGTGGCGATGATGCCGCCGACGATGACGATTGCCGGCAGGGCGGTCGATTCGAGAGACACCGCCAGACCCTGGATCACATTGGTGCCGTGACCGGTCACTGAGGACTGGGCGATCGAAACGACCGGACGCTTGCCGGTGCCGGTGTAGTATTCGGTGATGACGACGATCAGTGCGGTGACGACGAGGCCGACAAGCCCGCAGATGAAGAGGTTCGTGCCCGATACGTCGGCGCCTGCGACCGTGCCGAGCGAGCCCCAGCCGACGGTGAGCGACGTGGCGGCGCCGAGGCCCACGATCGAAAGCAGGCCGGTGACGATGAGGCCCTTGTAGAGAGCGCCCATGATCGAGCCGTTCGAGCCGAGCTTGACGAAGAAGGTGCCGATGATCGAGGTGATGATGCAGGCGGCGCAGATCGCCAGGGGATAGACCATTGCCGATTGGAGGATCGGCGCACCGGCAAAGAAGATCGCGGCGAGGACCATGGTGGCGACGACGGAGACCGCGTAGGTCTCAAAAAGGTCGGCGGCCATGCCGGCGCAGTCACCGACATTGTCGCCGACGTTATCTGCAATCGTTGCCGGATTGCGCGGATCGTCTTCGGGGATACCGGCCTCAACCTTGCCGACGAGGTCGCCGCCGACATCGGCGCCCTTGGTGAAGATGCCGCCGCCGAGACGGGCGAAGATCGAGATCAGCGAGGCGCCGAAGCCGAGTGCCACCAGCGCGTCGATTACTTCGCGCGAGCCGCTCTCATGGCCAAGCCCGATGGTCAATATCGTGTAGTAGATGGAGACGCCGAGCAGCGCGAGGCCCGCCACCAGCATGCCGGTGATCGCGCCCGACTTGAAGGCGATGTCGAGGCCGGCGGAAAGGCTGGTGGAGGCCGCCTGGGCGGTGCGCACGTTGGCGCGGACGGAGACGTGCATGCCGATGAAGCCGGCAGCGCCTGATAGCACGGCGCCGATCAGGAAACCGATGGCGGCAATGGCGGAAAGAAGCAGCCAGGCAGCAATGAAAACGACGACGCCGACAATGGCAATGGTCTTATACTGGCGGGTCAGGTAGGCCTGAGCACCTTCGCGGATATAGCCCGCGATCTCCTGCATCCGGCTGTTGCCCTGATCGGCGGCAAGCACCGACCGGGTTGCCCAGGCGGCATAGACCACCGAGAGCAGACCGGATGCAATTACGCATAAAAGAATGGTCATTTCGCTCTTTCCTCCCATAGGCCGGAGCTCACTCCTTCTCCGGCAGATACGCCGCCGAATCGCCTTTCCTCTCCACAGAAATGCCACAGCTAAGCCGTGCGGAGATTGCGTGGTCGATGACGTGGCGTCAAGACCGCAACGGGTGAAAACCATTGCGGTACGTAGAAAGACGCAGGGAGATTGTTCGGGGGCTAAGAGCTACTTCTTGGGCTCGCCGCGGACCTGCTTGGCGATGCGGTCTAGCACGGCGTTGACGAGCTTCGGCTCATCGTCATCAAAAAAGGCTCGGGCGATCTCGACATATTCGGTGACGATGACAGCCACCGGGACGTCTTTGCGATCGAGGAGTTCGAAAACTCCGGCGCGCAGGATGGCGCGCACGGTGCTATCGAGGCGCGACAGCGCCCAATCGTCCTGCAGTGCAGCGGCAATCAGCGGATCGAGACGGACCTGATCGCGCACGACTCCGGAGACGATGGAGCGGAACCAGGCGGCATCAGCCTTCAGATAGGTCGCGCCATCGAGCTCCTGGCCGAGGCGGTGCGCCTCGTATTCGGCGACGATTTCCAGAACGCCGGTGCCACCGACATCCATCTGGTAAAGCGCCTGAACGGCCGCCAGGCGGGCAGCGCCCCGCTGGTTCGCAGTCTTGACCGGCCGTTCCGTCTTGTCGTCGTTCATTCGTTATGCACCCAGTTTCTGCTTCAGCCCGATCATCGTCAGAGCCGCACGAGCGGCAAATCCGCCCTTGTCCTTTTCCAAACGGCGCGCGCGCGCCCAAGCCTGTTCGTCATTTTCCACGGTCAGAATGCCGTTGCCGATAGCGAGGGACTCGCTGACCGCGAGATCCATCAAAGCGCGCGAGGATTCGTTCGATACGATATCGAAATGATAGGTCTCGCCGCGGATGACCATGCCGAGAGCGACATAGCCATCATAATGCGTGCCGCCATTGTCGTCCCCATCGAGCGCCATGGCAATCGCTGCCGGAATTTCCAGCGCGCCGGGAACGGTGACGACCTCATAGGTGGCGCCGGCCTGCTCGAGCGCAAAGGTCGCGCCCTCGAGCAACGCGTCGGCCATGTCGTCGTAGAAGCGAGCTTCAACGATCAAAATATGGGGAGCGGTCTCTCTCGACATTGTTTACCTTCGGTTGGCGGGACTTTTTCCACTCGACAGCCCGCGGTCAAAACATGCCTTCAAGAGAATGGCAAGCACTTTCGGCCAGTGCCGCAAATGCGAAAGAGGAAATATCGGCAAGGGGATAGCCGCACCATCATCGCCAAGCCGGGCAGGCCTTCGAGATCTGCTTTCCCGGAATCCCGAAAAATGGCAATTCGAAGGCCGCTTGCGTGAAGGTTTTGTAATGTATTTTCAGTTACTTAGACCATTGACTCGCGGAGGCTGCAACGCCAATTCCATCTCGTGACGCAGACGATCCCCTGCAACGACAGCCGACCGTCAAAGCAGATGAAAGGATAAAATCATGAACCGCGTTGTCACAATTACCATCGCCGCCGCCCTCTCCTCCCTCGCATTTGCCGGCGTCAGCCGGGCCGAGAGCTTCGGGATGAACTCCGCCCACGGCATCGAGCAGACGCTCAAGACGTTCCGGGGCAATAACTTCAATGTCGAGCAGGTCCATAACTGGCACAATCTCGACGGCGATACGACAGGTCCGCGCTCGGCCCCGGAACGTTCCGGCCAGGCCATTCGCGGCATCCAGGCATCGATCGATGCCAACAGGTCGCTTGCCCATCGACTCAACAATGAGGGCGTCGACGTCCGCAACATCGTCAACGCCGAACAGGCGGCGGACGGAAGCGTGACGTTCTACGTCCGCTGAGATCACCCAAGTGCAAGCAACAGAGCGTTAGGCACGTCCATCCGAAGCGCACCGCGCCATCCATGGGCGGCGCTCCCCTCTCCGCCCATGCCGAGGATTTTCCCTGGTCAGCGAGCGATCGCCATTGAATTTTCCGGCAAGATGATAGCTTCTCTTCTTGCAACAGGAGGACATCATGGCGGCGGAACCGAAGGCGGTCATCAATATCGCTGATCTCAAGCTCGACAACTGGAAACGGGGCGAGTTCTACGCAGGCGCCGACGTCTCGTTCGGCGCGCTGCTCGGCCTGGCGGGCCTCGGCATCAGCTATAATGAGGTGCCATCGGGCAAATCGAGCTGCCCCTTCCACAATCATCACGTCGAAGACGAACTGTTCTACGTGATCGCGGGGACCGGCGAATACCGCTTCGGCAGCAAGCGCCATCCGATCCGGGCGGGCGACGTACTTGGCGCACCGGCGGGCGGTCCGGAAACGGCGCATCAGCTTATCAACACCGGCACAGCGACGCTCGTCTATCTCGGCATTTCGACAATGGCGAAAACCGAGATCGTCGAATATCCCGATTCCGGAAAGTTCCTTGCCAAGACCAACAGGGACGCGACAGCAACCGGGCGCTTTCGCCATATCGGACGCACGGAAGGCGGCCTCGACTATTGGGACGGCGAGCCCGGCGCCTGAACGCGATTTCTGCAAGGACCACCGTGATCGACATACCTACTCTTGAAACGGAGCGGCTGATGCTTCGTCCTCATCGCCTCGACGACTTCGAGGCGCATGCGGCGCTCTGGGCGAACGAGGATGTCGTTCGCTTCATCACCGGCGCGCCGTCGACGCGCGAGCAGAGCTGGGGCCGAATGCTGCGCATCGCCGGAATGTGGCACCATATGGGTTTCGGCTTTCTGGCGATCTTGGAAAAGGAAAGCGGCAGATTCATCGGCGAAGCTGGCTTCCTCGAAGCCCGGCGCGATATGGAGCCTTCGATCGAGGGAACGATGGAGACCGGCTGGGCGCTGATGCCGGCAGCCCATGGCCGCGGTTATGCCACAGAGGCGCTGACGGCTCTGATCGGCTGGGCGGAAGCGCATTTTCCGGGAAAGCCGATGAGCTGCATCATCAGTCCCGAGAACCACGCCTCGCTGCGGGTCGCGGCCAAGCTCGGCTTTCGCGAGACAGGGCGCACACAATACAATGGCGAAGTCATTCAGTTTTCCCGTTAGGCACGGGAAGACCAACCGCCATCGCGGGCTTGCCGGCGCGTGCCGGTTCGGCAACACCAAGCTCAAGCAAAAGAATGTCGACGACCTTCAGCTTGCGGCACCCGACTTCATCCCCGGATGGGTCTGGGCGCACCTGCTTCGCGCAAGGAACGGGCTTTAGAGTCGCTGACAAGAGGCAGAAACGCTCGGAATCCTGACGTCCGCCACCTTGACACAACTAAGCATTGGCGGGCGAGCCGCGTGGTAATTGCAGCCGGCAGAAACTCCCCATCCATAAGAGGCTGATCACAAATATGACCATTTTCATTGTTTGCCACAAGGATTTGCCGAGCTACCCTCCTCCCGAGGGCGCGAAAATCATATGGCTCAATTCCAGACCTCCTTTGGAAAACAAGGGAATGGATGTCATTGCCGGCTATGATTTTTTCAGCGAGCCGGAGGAGATTCACACGAAATTGTCAGGATCGCTGGGAACGCTAGTCATCGCAAAAGTCGTTTCGGAAGAAGTTGTAAAACCTCGCAACATTACCATCTGGCAGTATCGTAAATTTTTAACAAGACTGCAAATCGGAAGGCCGAATCCCGAATATCCCGGCATGAATATAGCAACTTCAGAAGAAGTAGAAATCACAAGACCAGAGGATCCGGCGCTTTTTTCAGAGAGTTTCTTTCTGCCTCGCCCATTGAATCTCCACAACATATCGTATCACTATGCAGGCTGCCACAATATTGTTGACTTTTTCAGATATACGGCGTTTTCAGTCGAAGCAAATACTTTAACGCAAGCCGAAGCTTTGCATTTTTTTAATTCCGGCACTCTCGTTCCTGGAGGCATTGAGCTCGGCACATATCCGACGGACTGGTGGCTGGATACCTTTGTGCGCCTTGTGGCGCCGTCTCTTGAATTTGCGAAACGATATCAACCGTTTCAAGCCGAGGATCCCGTGCAGAAACGTGCGATCTCATTTTGCCAGGAGCGTCTGGGAAGCTATCTTCTAATCAAGCGGTTGGCCGAGCTCTATGGCAACAGCCTGCCTGGGTTCTTGTTCGGCGATATGGCCACCGTATCGAACGATGGCGTCTATAGAACCGGCGTATAAACCGAGGCAACCCCAAACGTAGTATCGCAAGTCTTTGCGATACTGGCAGCAGAAGCGTCTGAGCGAGCAAAGCTGGCTAGAGAAAACTGACCCCGGATAGGTCGAGCTCCTGCAATCCTCCAGGCTGACCAGCGAAAGTCCTGGAAACAGTGTGGCGCAAGCTTCACGTCCAATAGTCGGCACCTAGACCAGCCCGAATGCCGTTTCGTGAATCGCGGAGACGGCGACCATGCACTGAGGATGATGCCTTGACGATCAATCAGCCCGTTTCCGCTCCGCCCGCCGGTCTTCCTGATCTGGCGCTTCTCACCGAGAAAGCTGCCGGCACGGGGTCCGTCATTATCTACCAGCCTTATCTCGGCCCTTCGCAGCACAGCCAGCTCGACGCGGCTGCCGTACCGCTCGACATCTCATTCAACACGCAGGCTGCGACGCTCGAATACGAGCTCCTCCGTATCCTGCATGCGCATCACGAGGCGATCGGCCTCGGAGACGACGTGTTTTGGGGACTGCTGTCCAGCAAATTCGAGATGAAGTCGGTGACGAGCTTCCCATCATTCGTTACCGAGGCGGAAAGGGCCAGGGCGGAAGGCGCGGACGCCTATCTCTACAATCCGCTGATCGGCCACGCCGCGATCTACAGCAACGTCTGGGAGCATTCGCTGCTTGGCGGCCGTCCAGGCATTGAGCCGATCTTCCTGCATATCCAGGAGCTCGGCTATCCGATCGCGCCGCCGCAGGACAAAACCGCCTTCATATTCTGCAACTATTTCTGCGGCAACAGGAAATTCTGGTCCGGGTATTTCGCCTTCTGCGAACGCATTCTCGAGTCGCTGGAAGCCCAAGCGCGCGCTGGCACGGCGGCGGGCATCGCCTATGCTGGTACGGCCCACTATTCACGCGATGCCAACGCGACCATGCGCCCCTTCGTGATCGAGCGTCTGCTCGGGCTTTATGTCCAGCAGGCCATTGCCTCCGGATTGAAGATCGCCGCCTTCGTACCGACCGTTGCCGATTTCGAATGGAAGTTCGGTGTCCGCCTAGGCCGGATGCTGCATGGCCTCTTCGCCGCCAAGGAAGCCTTTCTGCGGAGCCGTGACGAGGCTCTCCTGACCTCGTGGCAGCAAGGCCGCCAACCGCTCATCAAGCAGCCGCACCTGATCTGGATGGCCGATGATCCGCCCGCCTGGATGCCGCGCGGCGAGTTCATCGGCGGCCGCGAATTAATGCGCGCCACTGCCCAGCAGCCTTCAGTCGCCTTACCGGTGCCGCAGCAGCCGACCGCGACGGAAAGGCCCGCCATACCGGCCGCACCGAAGATCGAGCAGCCGCTTGGAAACCAGTTGCAGCCCTTTGCCGGCGGATGGCAGGCGCACAAGGACCGCCATTGCATCTGGATCGTCACGCCCGAGAACTACAATCACAGTCACGCCTTCGACGAAGTCGCGCTCGGCCTGCAAGGCGCCTTCGAAGAACTCGGCGGCTCGGCACCGATCGTCCGCGACATGAACGCATTCGCCGGCCGTGCGCCGATCATCTACGGCGGCAATCTTCTCCCCGCCGAAATCGTCGGCCATCTGCCGAAGGACAGCGTCATCATCAACCTCGAGCAGGTGTCAGAAGAAAGCAGTTGGATGAATTCGCGATATACGTCGATCCTGAGAGCGATGCCGGTGCTCGACTACAGTCCGCGCAACCGCGAAAACCTTGCCGCCAAGGGTATCGATCACGCCGGCGTGCTCGAAATCGGTTACAGCCGTTGCCTGAGCCAGATCCAGCACGCCCCCGTCAGGGATATCGACGTCCTCTTCTACGGCTCGATGAACGAACGCCGCCACCATATCCTGAAGACGTTGAACGACAGCGGGCTCAAGGTCGCTCATCTCTTCAACATCTATGGTGCGGAACGCGATGCGGCGATTGCCCGCGCCAAGATCGTCATAAACATCCATCATTATGCGAGCGGCGTCTTCGAGATCGTGCGGATTTCCTATCTGCTAGCCAATCGCGTTTGCGTGCTGACGGAAGGCGACATCCGCGATCCAGACCTTCAGCCCTTCGTCGGCGGCTTGGCAATTGAGCGCTATGACGACATGATCGAGCGCTGCTACAAGCTGATCGCAGATGCCGACGAGCGCGATGCCATTGCCGCGACAGGCCTAGCGGCCATTCGCAGCCGCTCGCAGGCGGACATGCTGATGAGCGTCATGAAGGCCTCAGAAAAGGTACGTCATGCACATTGAGACCGCGACCATCGAGGGCATTGTTGCAATCACGCCGCCGAGGTTCGGCGATCACCGCGGCTACTTCTGCGAAGTATTCAAGGATGCCTGGTTCCGGGAAAATGTGGCCGACGTCACTTTCATCCAGGACAACGAATCGCTTTCAGCGCAGGCTGGAACCGTCCGGGGGCTGCATTTCCAGATCCCGCCCTTCGCGCAGGGCAAGCTGGTGCGCTGCCTTGCCGGCCGGATCATGGATGTCGTCGTCGATATTCGCGAGGGATCGCCGAGCTTCGGCAAATGGCTCTCTCAGGAGCTCTCGCCTGAAACCGGCAAGCAGCTCTGGATACCGGCCGGTTTCGCACACGGATTCGCAACGATCGAGCCGAACAGCGTCATCAGCTACAAGGTAACCGCACCCTACAGCCCGCAGCATGATCGGGGCATCGCGTGGAACGATCCGATGATCGGCATTCGCTGGCCCTTCGATGAGAGAGACATGGTGTCGTCCGCCAAGGACAAGACGCTGCCGCGGCTCGCCGATCTGCCAAGCCATTTTTCCTATACAGCACAGCAACCCAGGGATTGATCGCCGATGCGCATACTGGTCACGGGCGGAGCGGGCTTCATCGGATCGGCCTTGGTGCGCCATCTTGTCAGCGAGATCGGCGCCGAGGTACTGAATGTCGACACGCTGACCTATGCCGGCAATCTGGCATCGCTGAAATCCGTCGAATCGGCGCCGAACTATCAATTCCTGCGCGCCGACATCTGCGACCGCGCCAGGATGCAGGAAGCATTCGCGTCCTTCCGCCCCGACATCGTCATGCATCTCGCGGCGGAGAGCCATGTCGACCGCTCGATCTCGGGCGCGGCCGATTTCATTCAGACCAATATCGTCGGTACATTTAGCCTGCTGGATACCGCACGGCACTATTGGGACGGGCTTGAGGCTCGCCGCAAGAGAGCCTTCCGCTTTCTGCATGTCTCGACTGACGAGGTCTACGGCTCGCTCGGCGCCGAGGGCCTCTTCGCGGAGACGACGCCTTACGATCCGTCCTCGCCCTACTCAGCCTCCAAGGCGGCGAGCGACCATCTGGCGATTGCCTGGCACCGCACCTACGGGCTGCCGGTCGTCGTCTCCAATTGCTCCAACAACTACGGCCCCTTCCATTTCCCGGAAAAGCTCATTCCGCTGATGATCCTGAACGCACTGGAGGACAAGCCTCTTCCGGTTTACGGCAATGGCGCGAACGTTCGCGACTGGCTCTATGTCGAAGACCACGCCCGCGCGCTCTTCACGATCGCATCCAGAGGGCGCCCCGGCGAAAAATACAATGTGGGCGGCCGCAATGAGCGCAGGAACATCGATGTCGTTCACCGCATCTGCGCTATTCTCGACGGCGTCTACAATGACAAGGCACCGCATGCGCGTCTGATCACCAACGTCACGGACCGCCCCGGACACGACGCACGCTATGCAATCGATGCCTCGAAACTCGAAAGCGAACTCGGCTGGAAGGCGCAAGAGACCTTCGACACCGGCATCGAGAAGACCGTGCACTGGTACCTGGAAAACGAATGGTGGTGGAAGCCGCTACGCGAAAACGTCTACTCCGGCGAACGCCTCGGCGTTTTCAAGGGACAATAAGCGATGCGCATCGCCGTCACCGGCAAACAGGGCCAGGTCGTTCAGTCGCTGCTCAGACGTGGCGCCGAAAGGGGCATCGAAATCATTGCGGTCGGGCGGCCGGAAATGGACCTTGCGGATCCTCCAAGCATCGCAGCCGCCTTCTCGGCTCTGCGCCCGGAAGTGATCGTCTCGGCCGCCGCCTATACGGCGGTCGACAAGGCCGAGAGCGAGCCCGATCTTGCTTTTTCTATCAACGCGACAGGCGCCGGGGCGGTGGCCGAGGCTGCCGCGCGGATCGAGGCCCCGGTCATCCACATTTCAACCGACTACGTCTTCAGCGGCGACAAGGCATCCGCGTATTCCGAAGAGGATGGGACGGCGCCGATTTCCGCCTATGGGCGTTCGAAGCTCGCGGGCGAGAAGGCCGTCGCGGCGGCGAACCCGAACCACGTCATCTTGCGCACCGCCTGGGTCTATTCGCCCTTTGGCACCAATTTCCTGAAGACAATGCTGCGACTATCGGAGACGCGCGATCATCTTCGCGTTGTCGCCGATCAGACAGGATGCCCGACCTCGGCACTCGACATAGCCGACGCGGTTCTTGCGATCGCAACCCGTGTTGTAGCGGACCCAGCGCCATCGCTCCGCGGCACCTTTCACCTGACCGGCAGCGGCGAGGCAAGCTGGGCGGACTTTGCCGAGGAGATATTCGCGGAGCTTCTCAAATCCGGCGGCAGAAAGGTCAGGGTCGAACGCATCCCGACGGCGGACTATCCCACACCTGCGATGCGTCCCGCCAATTCGCGTCTCAGCGGCGACAAGCTCGCCAGAATATATGGAATCCGGCTCCCGGAGTGGAAGCAGTCCATGACGGTTGTCATGCAAGACCTTTTGAATAAAGGTCTTTAAGGAGATAGGCATGAAGGGGATTATTCTCGCCGGCGGCACGGGCACGCGTCTGCATCCGATTACGCAGGCCGTCTCGAAACAGTTGATGCCTGTCTACGACAAACCGATGATCTACTATCCGCTGACGACGCTCATGCTCGCCGGCATCAGGGAGTTGCTGATCATCACTACGCCTCATGACGTCGAAGCCTTCAAACGCCTTCTCGGCGACGGCTCGCAATGGGGAATTTCGCTGACCTATGCCGTACAGCCGAGCCCGGACGGCCTTGCCCAGGCCTTCATCATCGGTGCCGACTTCGTACACGGCGACAGCTCGGCACTCGTTCTCGGCGATAACATCTTCTTCGGGCACGGACTGGCGGAAATCATGAAATCCGGCACGAGCCGGCAGGAAGGCGCGACGGTCTTCGCCTATCACGTCACCGATCCGGAACGCTATGGCGTTGTCAGCTTTGACAAAGAGATGAATGCGCGGTCGATCGAGGAGAAGCCGAAGGAGCCGAAAACGAACTGGGCGGTGACCGGCCTCTATTTCTACGACCAGCAGGTGGTCGATATCGCCGCCAACCTGAAGCCTTCACCGCGGGGCGAATTGGAAATCACCGATGTCAACCGCACCTATCTCGAGCGCGGCCAGCTTTTCGTCGAATTGATGGGCCGGGGCTATGCCTGGCTCGACACCGGCACACCGGACAGCCTGCACGATGCCGCAGGTTTCGTCAGCACACTGGAGAAACGCCAGGGCTTCAAAATCGCCTGCCCCGAAGAAGTCGCCTGGCGTATGGGTTACATCTCTCAGGACGAGCTCGCCAAGCTGGCGAAGAAGCTCGGCAAGAGCGCCTACGGCGAGTATCTGACGAAATTGTCCCCGGATTTTTGAATTGTCCGGCCCGCCCGATGCGCTGTCCCTTTCAACCGGCGCATAACCTCCAAAATGGACCGCGTGTTCTGTGTTATTTATTCGCCCGTAGCATCAGACGTTTCCTGCTGCTTGCGTGCTCGGAAATTCCGCCAGTCGGGCAGCGTAACGCGCCATGGTATCGACTTCGAAATTGACGAAATCGCCAGCCTTTCGCTCGCCCCAGGTGGTGACTTCGAGCGTATGGCGGATGAGCAAAACATCGAAGTCGGTGCCGTCGACCGCGTTGACCGTCAGCGAGGTGCCGTCGAGCGCGATCGATCCTTTGGGGGCGACGAATTTCGCCAGATGCTCGGGAGCGCGTAAGCGATAGCGCGTCGCGTCGCCCTCGGATGTCACCGACAGGATTACCGCCTTGCCGTCGACATGGCCGGAAACGATGTGGCCGCCAAGTTCATCGCCGATCTTCAGCGACCGTTCTAGATTGATGCGGCTGCCTTCTTGCCATGTGCCGATCGTCGTCAGCCGCAGCGCCTCTTCCCACGCCTCGACCTCGTACCAGCGGCCGTTGGTTCCTTCGGCAGGCAGGCCGGTCACGGTGAGGCAGATGCCGGCATGCGAGATCGACGCGCCCATATCGATTGTCGCCGGGTCGTAACTCGTGGCGACGCGGAGCTTGATGCCGTCCTTGAGCGGCGAGATGCTTTCGATCGTACCGACGTCAGTGACAATTCCGGTGAACATCAATTCTCTCTTTCATATTCATCCAGGCGATCGGCGCCGAATATATACGTGCCCCTATGGGCGAAACCGGATGGTATGTCGGTTGCCTGCAACGGCGATTCAATACCACCTTCGCCGATGATGACAGGAGCCTGGTAAAGATGGATGCGGTCGACGAGACCTGCTTCAAGGAAAAGCCGCGCCGTCTTTGCGCCGCCTTCGACCAGAAGTGAAGAGATGCCGCGCGTCGCAAGCGCCGGCAGCAGGACCTGGGGATGATAGGGATTGCAGTAGACAATCTCGACGCCGGCGGCTTCGAGTGCTGCGCGGCGGGATTCCACGTTGGCTGTCTCGGCGGGTGCATCACCCCCCTCTGCCCTGCCGGGCATCTCCCCCACAAGGGGGGAGATCAAATCGTGGCCAACTTTCTTCCCAGCATCTTCAGATCCTGGTGATGAGAGGTCATCTTGGGAATGCGAATCGCGCTCCTTGCCGATCTCCCCCCTTGTGGGGGAGATCTCCGGCGGGACAGAGGGAGGCAATCCCTCGGCATCCGCAGCCAATGGCGATACTTCCTCGCTCGCCACCACGATGACCGGCACCTCCCGCGCCGTCTGAACCAGCTTGCTCGTCAGCGGCAATGCCAGCGAGGGATCGAGCACAATGCGGATTGGCGATTGCGCTTCGAGCCCTGGTGTGCGCACCGTCAGAAGCGGATCGTCTGCTATCGCCGTGCCGATGCCGACGAGGATGGCGTCGGTTTCGGCTCGCAAGGCCTGCACCTGGGCGCGGGCCTGCGGCCCGGTGATCGCCACCTGGCCCTCCCCCGGGCGGCCGATCATGCCATCGGCGGAAACGGCAAGTTTGAGAGTCACATAGGGCCGATTCTTCGTCTGGCGGGTGAGATAGGCGGCCAGCGAGCGCCTGCCCTCGACCTCCAGCACGCCCGTCGTTACCTCAATGCCTGCGTCACGCAGCATGGAAATGCCACGGCCCGAAACCCGCGGGTCGGGATCGGTGACGCTGATCACGACGCGGGCAACGCCATAGGAGATCAGCGCCTCGGCGCAGGGCGGCGTTCTGCCGTGGTGCGAGCAGGGCTCGAGCGTCACATAGGCGGTAGCGCCGCGGGCAAGTTCGCCAGCTTCCGCCAGCGCTTGAGGCTCGGCATGCGGGCGGCCGCCGGGCGCCGTGACCGCGCTGCCGACGACGACGCCGTTCCTGACGATCAGGCAGCCGACGGAAGGATTGGTGGCGGTGCGGCCGAGATGCCGGCGAGACAGGCGGATCGCGGCTGCCATGAAATCTTCGTCATCTCCCGTGACGCTCATGGCTCATCCGTCCAGCGGGTCGCGGGCGATCTTCGCGTTGATTTCGGAAATGACCTTCTCGAAATCCTCGGCAAGCGAGAAATCCCGGTAGACCGAGGCGTAGCGCACGAAGCCGACATCGTCGAGGCTCTTCATGGCTTCGAGCACCTGCAGGCCGATCTGCTCGGAGGAAATCTCGGTCTCGCCGGAGCTTTCGAGCCGGCGGACGATCCCGGAAACGGCGCGCTCGATGCGATCGCGCTCGACGGGGCGCTTGCGCAGCGCCACTTCGAAGGAGCGCACCAGCTTATCGCGGTCGAACGGAACCTTGCGGCCGGTCTTCTTGATGACCATCAGCTCGCGCAGCTGCACGCGCTCGAAGGTGGTAAAGCGGCCTCCGCAATCCGGACAGATACGCCGCCGGCGGATCGACGTGTTGTCCTCCGCCGGGCGCGAATCCTTGACCTGGGTATCTTCCGAACCGCAATAGGGGCAGCGCATCGCTACTCCTTATCCCATGTAGTCATACATTGGGAAGCGGTCTGTGAGGTTGACCACTTTGCCGCGCACAGCGGCTTCGACGGCGGCGTTACCTTCATCGGAATTGGCGACCTTCAAGCCGTCCAGAACCTCGACAATGAGATTGCCGATTTCGCGGAATTCAGCTTCCTTGAAGCCGCGGGTCGTCCCGGCCGGTGCGCCCAAGCGCACGCCGGAGGTGACGAAAGGCTTCTCCGGGTCAAAGGGGATGCCGTTCTTGTTGCAGGTGATGTAAGCCCTGCCGAGCGCTGCCTCGGCGCGCTTGCCCGTGGCGTTCTTCTTGCGCAGGTCGACGAGCATCAGATGGTTGTCGGTGCCGCCGGAGACGACGTCGAGGCCGCCAGCGATCAGTGTCTCGGCAAGCGCCCGGGCGTTCTTGACGATCTGGGCGGCATATTCCTTGAATTCCGGCTGCAGCGCCTCCCCGAATGCGACTGCCTTGGCGGCGATGATGTGCATCAGCGGACCGCCCTGCAGACCGGGGAAGACGGCCGAATTGAACTTCTTGGCGAGATCCTCCTCATTGGTGAGGATGACGCCGCCGCGCGGGCCGCGCAGCGACTTGTGGGTCGTGGTCGTCGCGACGTGGCAGTGTGGGAACGGCGACGGATGCTGCCCTCCGGCGACGAGGCCGGCGATGTGGGCCATGTCAACCATCAGATAGGCGCCGACGCTGTCGGCGATCTCGCGGAAGCGCTTCCAGTCCCAGATACGGGAATAGGCTGTGCCGCCGGCGATGATCAGCTTCGGCTTGTGCTCTTCGGCCTTGCGGGCGACCTCATCCATGTCGAGAAGGTTGTCACCTTCGCGTACGCCGTAGGAGACGACATTGAACCACTTGCCGGACATGTTGACCGGCGAACCATGGGTGAGGTGGCCGCCCGAATTCAGGTCGAGACCCATGAAAGTGTCGCCGGGCTGCAGCAGCGCCAGGAACACGGCCTGGTTCATCTGCGAGCCGGAATTCGGCTGAACATTGGCGAAATTGACGCCGAACAGCTTCTTCGCACGCTCGATCGCCAATTCTTCGGCGATATCGACGAACTGGCAGCCGCCGTAATAACGCTTGCCGGGATAACCCTCGGCATATTTGTTGGTCATGATGGAGCCCTGGGCTTCCAGCACGGCGCGGGAAACGATGTTCTCGGAAGCGATCAATTCGATCTCATGCCGTTGGCGACCGAGTTCCTTTCCGATCGCGCCGAAAATCTCGGGATCAACATCCGCAAGCGAGCGATTGAAGAAGGATTCGGTGGAAGCATTGGTCATGGGCGGGCTCCTCAACTGGAATGCGGTGAGGTATTAGCCTTCCGCCGTGGCAAGGGCAATACGAAGAACGACATTTGCTGGGCAAAGCGCGCGCTACGGCCCTTTTATGAAGGTTCGTCGCGGTTACTGGGCGGCCGTGGTGCCGAAGCGCCCTCCCCGGCATAAAAAACCGCGCCGGAAGCGCGGTTCTCAAGTCATGATGCTGAGATCGCCGCTTACTGGACCGGCTGTTCCATGCCAGCCGTGGTGTCGAGCGCGAGTTCGGCATTGCCATCCATCTGATAGATGTCGTCGCGGAACTGGACGATGCCGTCTGGCATGCCCCAGGCGGAGATGTAGACGAAATAGACCGGAATTTCCATGGCGAGCTTGATCGGCGTGTTGACGCCGCTTGCGATCACCTGCTCCATCTGCTGGCGGTTCCAGCCTGGCGTTTCGCGCAGCAGCCAGTTCGTCAGGTCACGAACATTCTGAACGCGGACGCAGCCCGAGGATTCGAAACGCATGAGCTTGTTGAACAGGCCTTGCTGCGGCGTGTCGTGCATGTACTCGCCGTTCTTGTTGTAAAAGTTGATTTTCGTCGACGCCATGGCGTTGATCTTGCCGGGGTCCTGACGGAACATCAGGTTCGGCGCCTCGCCGTTCCAGTCGACGGTTTCGGGAGAGACTTCGTTGCCCTTGCCGTCGATCAGGCGGATGGCGTTCTTTTCGAGATAGGTGGGATCCTTGCGCATCAGCGGCATGATGTCCTTTTCGACGATCGAGCGCGGCGCAGTCCAGTAGGGATTGAGGATGACTTCGTAGATCTTGGAGTTGACGATGTGCGTCGGGCGGCTGAGACGGCCGACGACCGCGGTGTGGCGCGTCGCAACGCTCCCGTCTTCGACAGCTTCCACATAGGCGGCCGGGATATTGACCATCACGTGGCGGCGGCCGAGATCTTCGGGGAAAGTCTGCAGGCGGATGAGGTTGGTGTTCAACTGCTGCAGGCGGACATCGCAGGGGATGTTCAGCGCCTTCAGCGTGAATTCGCCGAGAACGCCATCGGCCGGAAGACCGTGACGCGCCTGGAAGCGCTTGACGGCGCCGTCTACATAGGAATCGAAGGCGTTGGAGAGGCCCGCCTCGCGCGGCAGGTCGCCGGTGATCGCCAGACGCTGGCGCAGTGCCTGTACGGCAGGATGGCTGACGCCGAGCTGCAGGCGCTGATCACCCGGATTGACTTCAGGCCAGCCGCCGGCAGCGGCAATCTGCTGATACTGCATGATCGCCTGCTGGGCGCTCGCGACCGACTGGGGGCCAAGGATCGGCGTGTTGGAAACGACGGCGGTCGCCGTGCGCGAAGCCGCCTTGGCGTCGAACTGGTCGTCCCAGTTGCCGCGCCGCGGCGCGTTGATCAGAGTATCGAGTGCAGACTGGGCGAAGGCCGGCGCGGCAATTGCGCTGGCGCCAACCGTTGCCGCCGACGCAAGGAAAGCGCGGCGCGAGAGAGCTTCATTTCCGTTTTTCTTCGACATAGTCCCAACCACTGAATGCCGCTACAAAGGAAGCGCGGCCCTTTGCGATATCACTGCGCCGTAACGCAGATCCCATCCATTCGTTACTCCCGGCACATCGGAAAATTCCGCCCGCCGCATCACAAGATTGCGATGCGAAAGCCTGAACGTTCCTGGTCCATTGAAAGCGCCGGTTGTCAACCTTCCGCTGCCACACCAATATGGCTAATTCGTGTTGCCAGGCCGAAGACAGCCGACGATGGCCGAGTCTTCACGCAACGAACCATGTGATGGGGTAAATCGTGCCGGTTAATAACGGCTAAAAAACGGCTTGAATACCGGCTCTTACGCTTGCCTGCAATGCGTTGCAAAGATGCCACGGGCGCGACGACAAACCGGACGCGCAGGGAACGCATCCGGTTTTCTTCAACCCTGAAAGGAGGTCGAGGGTCTTAGAGGCGATACATGATCGAGTCGTTCCAGAAGCGGTCGAGGCGCTGGAGCAACTTGTTCATCTGGGTGAACTCGTCGGTGCCGATGCCGCCGACCTTGTCGATCGAGGCGATGTGGCGTTCGTAGAGCCTGGCGACCGTTTCGGCGATCTCCTGGCCGGTTTCGGTCAGGCTGATGCGGACCGAGCGGCGGTCGATGCGGGAGCGCTGGTGGTTGATGAAGCCGAGATCGACCAGCTTCTTGACGTTGTAGGAAACGTTGGAGCCGAGATAGTAGCCGCGAGAACGCAGCTCGCCGGCCGTCAGCTCGGAATTGCCGATGTTGAAAAGGAGCAGCGCCTGAATGGCGTTGACGTCGCTGCGGCCCTGCCGGTCGAACTCGTCCTTGATGACGTCGAGAAGGCGGCGATGAAGACGTTCGACAAGATGAAGGGATTCCATGTAAAGATCACGGATGCCCTGATCCTGCTGGTCACGGAAGTTCGATACCGCCTGCGGCTTGATTTTCGTGTTCATATTGACTGCCTCACTGTTTTGTTTGGCGGTGTCGTTTTCTTCCCGCCTTGAGTGAGACCCTATCGAATACATATAAAATTCGACTTAAACCGCAGGCTTAATGGAGCCTTACCGGAAACTCCACGTTGTCTCAGGGTAAATCAACACTTACCTGGCGGCGGTGCCGGCGCTTTTCCAGCCAGAGCAGCAGGCGGAAAATGCAGTAGACCGCAGCGACCATGAGATGCAGCAGGATGATCAGCTTGTTGGGCCCAAAAATGTCAGGCAACAGCCCATACATCAGGATTTGCCCGCCTGCGGCCAGCACCCAGATGACCGGTCCCCAGGAGACGGTGAGCCAGAGGCCGAGGGAAGCGACGGGGAAAAGCACGGCAAGGCTGGTGCTTGCGACCTTCCACGGCAGGCTCAAAAGATCGAAGCGGCCGGCCCCGACCAGGGAATAGCCGACGAGCATCGCCCAATATTGCAGCCCGAACCAGAAGCAGGATACGGCGACCAGCCTCAGAAAGAGGATGAAGAGAAGATCCGCCAGCGTGCGTTTCGGTATTGTCGGGGATTCGGTTTCCATGGCGCAAACATCGGTTCGGGATCGGATCGTTACAAGCAGGTTTTTCCGCCGCGGCCAATCGTCCGGTTTGGATTTTCCGGGCGCCATGATAATGAGCGCTCCGATAAATGGAATGGCGTGGGGATAGATATCATGCAGGATAAGACGCATCTCGTCGACGACATCACCGGCCATCGCCGCATGCGGCGCAACCGCAAGGCGGACTGGACGCGCCGACTCGTACGGGAGAACCAGCTGACGGTCGACGACCTGATCTGGCCGATCTTCATCGTGCCGGGCTCCTGTATCATCGATCCGATCCCGGCCATGCCGGGCGTCAACCGCATGAGCATCGACAAGGCGGTCGAGGCCGCGCGCGAAGCGGCCGGCCTCGGTATTCCGGCGCTGGCGACCTTTCCCAATATCGAGATGGAGCTGCGTGACGAGACCGGTTCGAACAGCCTTGAGGCCAACAATCTGATCAATCAGGCGACGGCGGCGATCAAGAAGGCAGTGCCGGAGATCGGCGTCATCACCGACGTCGCGCTCGACCCCTTCACCAGCCATGGCCATGACGGAATTCTGAGAGGCGGCGAGATCGTCAACGACGAGACGGTCGATCAGGTGTCCCGAGCCGCCGTGATGCAGGCCGATGCCGGCGCCGACATCATCGCGCCGTCGGAGATGATGGACGGGCGCATCGGGGCGATCCGCAGGGCGCTCGACGCCGCCGGCCATCAAAGCGTCGGTATCATGAGCTATGCAACGAAATTCGCCTCCGCTTTCTACGGCCCCTATCGCGAGGCAATCTCGACGGGCGGTCTGCTGAAGGGCGACAAGAAAACCTATTATATCGATCCGGCCAACGGCACCGAGGCGATCCGCGACGCCGCCCTCGACGTCGAAGAAGGCGCCGACATGCTCATGGTCAAGCCCGGCCTGCCCTATCTCGACATCTGCTGGCGGATGAAGGAGGCCTTCGGCCTGCCGACCTTCGCCTACCAGGTTTCGGGTGAGTATACGCAGATCAAAGCCGCAGCCATGAACGGCTGGATCGACGGCGAGCGGGCGATGCTTGAAACGCTGCTGTCGTTCAAACGGGCAGGATGCGACGGCGTCCTCACCTATTTCGCGGTCGAGGTGGCGAAAATTCTCGCAAAGAGGTGATTTTAGGGCGGATGATTGTATTTCGCCCCGCTGACACCATATCAGCGCCATCGCTTTTGCGAGCGGAGATTAAGATGAGCTACAACCCCAATCCGCTTTATGCCGCACCGGAGGACTGGCGCGCCTATAGCGGCGTGTTGAGCCGCCGCGTCTTCGCCTTCATCCTCGATTACGTCATCGTAGCGCTGCTCTGGATTCCAGCTGCGGTCGTGCTGTTCTTCCTGTCAATCCTCACGCTGGGACTCGGCTTTCTTCTCTACCCCGCCCTGTTCGTGATCGTCGCGGGCATTTACTTCGGCCTGACCGTCGGCGGGCCGAGCCAGGCTTCGCTCGGCATGCGGGCGATGGGAATCGCGATGATGCGCGTCGACGCACGTCCGATGGATTTCCTGACGGCGATCGTGCATCTGGCGCTGTTCTGGATCCTCAACTCGGTACTGACGCCACTCATCCTGCTTGCCGGCCTGTTTACCGAACGCAGCCGTCTCATCCACGACCTCCTGGTCGGCACGGTGACGGTGCGCACTGCCTGAGACCTTCTGCCTGAGACCTTGGCGGCGGAGACGAAAAAACTCTCCGCCTTCCCTATACCCCGGATGACGACGCTCCATATCCAAAATTAGAAGACTGAAATGAAGGGCGAAGACCGCCGCGCTGTTGACGTTTTCCATTCTTAGGTCATGCTGTCAGAAAACGGCACTGTCTCGACAAGGAAACTTCCGCGACAAATGAATACGCAGACGACGCCATCCCCGCAGTTTTATCTGACGGCTCCGGCTGCGTGTCCGTATCTGCCGCATGAGATGGAACGCAAGGTCTTCACTCATCTGGTCGGCCCGCGGGCCGCCGAGATGAACGACATTCTCACCCAGGGCGGGTTCCGCCGCTCGCAGAACATCGCCTACCGGCCGGCGTGTGAATCCTGCCGCGCCTGCGTTTCGGTGCGAATCCTCGCCCAGGAATTCGAACCGACGAAATCAATGAAGCGGGTGCTTGCCGCCAATGCCGACGTCATCGCCACCGAATTCGCCGCTCAGCCTTCCAGCGAGCAATATTCACTTTTCCGGCGCTATCTTGATTATCGCCACCAACAGGGCGGCATGTCCGACATGACGGTGCTCGATTATGCAATCATGGTGGAAGACACGCATGTGAATACGCGAATCGTCGAATACCGCCGGCGCGAGGAAGGCTCCGGGCTGGAGGAGCGGCCGAAAGGCGAGCTGCTTGCCGCCGCACTGACCGACACGATGAGTGACGGGCTCTCGATGGTCTATTCTTATTTCAATCCGGCTCTTGAGCGACGTTCGCTCGGCACCTTCATGATTCTGGACCATGTCAGGCGCACGAGGGCGCTCGGCCTGCCGCATGTCTACCTCGGCTATTGGGTTCAGGGATCCCGGAAAATGGACTACAAGACCCGCTTTCAGCCGCAGGAGCATCTGACGCCGCGCGGCTGGGAACGTTTCGACCCCTCCTCCATGCCCGAAAGCACCCACGACTGAATGTCCCATACTTCCGACCACCGGAAGGGCTTGCTGCTGACGGCGATCGGCGGCCTGGCGCTTTCGATTGATATTCCGCTTGTCCGCCTCGGCGAGGGCGACATCTGGTCGATTCTCGGAATGCGAAGCGCAGCAACGGTTCTGGCCACGCTTGTCATCCTTGGAGCAATGCGCCTTGCCTCAGGCAAATGGCCGGTCCTTGTGCCGGGGCGACCCGGTCTACTCGCCGGTCTGCTCTATGGCCTCTCCTCACTTACCTTCGTGCTGGCCGTTTTCAATACGAATACAGCCAATGTCGTCTTCATCGTCGCCTTCAACCCCATGTTCGGGGCTCTTCTTTCCTGGATCTTTCTCAAGGAGAAGCCGCAGCCCGCAACGCTGATCGCCATGCTGTTCATGATCCTGGGTGTCGGACTGATCGTCAGCGAAGGGCTTTCCAGCGGCCATGCTTTTGGCGACGCCATGGCGCTTCTCAGCGCGCTTATTCTTGCCGCAGCCATCACGGTCGGGCGTGCGTCGCGCCGGGAAATGGGCTTCGTGCCGCTGCTCGCCGCCTTTTTGCCGGCTGTGCTTGGCCTCGCGCAGGCACTGCCCTCAGGCCTTGCCATCGCCCGTCCCGGCTGGATTCTCTTCAACGGTGCCATCGTGATGCCGGTTGCGTTCTGGTGCCTGGCAACGGGGCCACGTTATCTTTCCGCGCCCGAAGTCGGCATGTTCTATCTGTTGGAAACGGTGCTTGCGCCGATCTGGGTCTGGCTGATCTTTGCTGAAACGCCGGCGGCGATGACACTCGTCGGCGGCAGCATTCTGGTGGCGACAATTGCCGCGCATTCCCTCTGGATGGCGCGGCGGAAGAGCATCAGGCAAGTGTTGTAACGTCCTTGCCGTCGCCGCCAGAGAGATCGACGAGGACGGCGCGACCCGCTTTCTTCGGGATTTCAGCAAACCGCTCAACCCGTAGCCTTAAATTGCTGCTGTTCCAGCTCCTTGCCGAGCGATTCGACCACATGCGCCCAGCCCTGCCGGGTCTTTTCCTCGTGTTCGGCCCACTCAGCGCACATTGTGTGGGTCAATGTCAGGCGGCTGCCGCTGCCGAGAGACTCGATATCGATCTCGACCCGGTCGCAGTTATGATCGTGTTCCTCGACGGTGAAGCTGAACGCCATGTGCCGGGGGCGCTTCAATTCCAGGAACACGCCCTGGTGAAAAGCGTCTCCTGTCGGGCGGCGGTCGACGATGAAGAAGCGCCCGCCGACGCGCGGGTCGATATCGGCCCGGATGACATGACCATCGTTGGTCGCAAACAGGAAACGGCGGGCGATTTCGGGGTTGAGCCAGGCGTCGTAGACGACAGCCGGCGACGCCTTATAGGTGTGGCTGACACGGCATTTGATCGTGTTGGCGGCAAGCATCGATTTTCCTCCGTTAAGGCGCGCGCGCCTTCCCTAAGCGCACGGGCAACAGCCGCTCCGTCCGCCCACGGAACCGGCCTTCTCTTATTTTTTGTAACAGGCATAAGATAGAGAGGTTCCGGAGCTCGCCAAGAGCCTAACGCAGAATTTACCGCACACCCCTGAATCGGGAGGATGAGATCCGGAATATTATGAAGATTCAGGTGTTTACGGGCCGCGCCTGACGGCACACGCGGCCCAGTGAAAGCTCAGCCGGCGAACTTGCCGCTGCGCGGAAAACCCTTCGGCACGGTGCGGCCGGCGCTGGCGCGGTCGCCCAGCCATTCGGCAAGTTCGTCCCGGTTCTTCGTGAAGGTGCGGCCGGCGCTGTCTTCCCAGACGAGGCCGTCTGCTATCGCGAAGCAGCGGACGTCGGAAATGCCGCCGTCCTTGTAGCGCTGCAGGCGAACGCCCTTGCCGCGCGACATTTCCGGCACCTGCGCAAGCGGGAAGACCAGCAGCTTGCGGTTCTCGCCAACGACGGCGACATGATCGCCGCTAACGGGCACCAGCAGCTGCGTTTCCTCCGGCAGCGCGACATTCATGATCTGCTTGCCTTTTCGCGTATTGGCGACCAGTTCGGACTCGGGAACGACGAAGCCGTTGCCCGCCGTCGAGACGATCAGTTGCTTGCGCGAGGGATCGTGGACAAAGGCGGTCAGCACTGCCTGGTCGTTATCCATGTCGACCATAATACGCAAAGGTTCGCCGTGGCCGCGGCCACCCGGAAGCTTGTCGCCACCGAGCGTGAAGGCCTTGCCGCCCGTGGTGACGATCAGGATCTTGTCCGTCGTCTGCGCCGGGAAGGCCACCTTCAAGCCGTCGCCTTCCTTGAAGGTCAGCGTCGCCGTATCGGTGATATGGCCCTTCAGCGCACGCATCCAGCCCTTTTCTGAGATCACGACGGTGATCGGTTCCCTCTCGATCATCGCCTGCTGGATCGCTTCCTCATCGGCCTCAGGCGCATCGGCGAACTGGGTGCGGCGGCGGCCGACTTCCGTCGCCTTGGCGAATTTCTTCTTCACTTCGCCGATTTCCCAGGCGACCGTCTGCCACTGTTTGTCGTCGGAGGCGAGCAACGCCTCGATCTCGCTCTTTTCCTTGGTGAGTTCGTCGAACTCCTTGCGGATCTCGAATTCTTCCAGCTTGCGCAGGGCGCGCAGACGCATGTTGAGGATCGCCTCGACCTGATTATCGGTCAGATCCCATCGCGCCATCATGACGGGCTTCGGCTCGTCTTCCTCGCGGATGATCCGGATCACCTCGTCGATGTTGAGGTAGGCGATCAGAAGGCCTCCGAGGATTTCGAGTCGCTTGTCGATCGCGGCCAGACGGAAGCGCGACCGGCGCTGCAGGACCTCACGACGGTGGTCCAGCCACTCCTTCAGCACCTCGTTCAGCGCCATGACCTTCGGGATTCGGCCCATGGACAGAACGTTCATGTTGAGCGGGAAGCGGCTTTCGAGTTCCGTCAGCTTGAACATCGATTCCATCAGGATCGTCGGATCGACGCTCCGGGACTTCGGTACCAGGACGATACGGATGTCCTCGGCCGATTCATCACGAATATCTTCCAATAGCGGCAGCTTGCGCGCGATCAGCAGCTCGGCGATCTTTTCGATCAGCCGGGATTTCTGCACCTGGAAGGGAATTTCGGTGACGACGATCTGGTAGCCGCCGCGGCCCAGATCCTCCGTCTGCCATTTCGCCCGCACGCGGAAACCGCCACGGCCGGTGCGGTAGCTCTCGACGATGCTGTCGCGGCTGTCGATGATGATGCCGCCGGTCGGGAAATCCGGGCCGGGAATGAACTCGACCAGCTTCTCGACGGTCGCGTCGGGATGCTTGATCAGATGCAGGGCCGCGTCGCAAAGCTCATGGGCATTGTGCGACGGGATCGAGGTCGCCATGCCGACGGCGATGCCGGAGGAGCCGTTGGCAAGCAGGTTCGGGAAGGCGCCGGGAAGCACGACCGGCTCGGAATTCGATTCGTCGTAAGTGTCACGGAAATCGACGGCATCCTGGTCGATGCCTTCGAGCAGCAGTTCGGAAACCGCCGTCATCTTCGATTCAGTGTAACGCATGGCGGCGGGGCTGTCGCCGTCGATATTGCCGAAATTGCCCTGGCCGTTGACCAGCGTGTAGCGCTGCGAGAAATCCTGGGCAAGACGGGCAAGCGCGTCGTAGATCGACTGGTCCCCGTGCGGATGGTAGTTACCCATCACCTCGCCGACGATCTTGGCGCATTTTCTGAAGGCCGAAGTCGGCCTCAGGCCCATCTCGTTCATTGCGTAGACGATGCGGCGATGGACAGGCTTCAGCCCGTCGCGCACGTCAGGTAAGGCGCGGTGCATGATGGTCGACAGCGCGTAGGCGAGGTAACGCTGCTCGAGCGCCGCCCTCAGGTCGACCGGTTGAATGTTGTCGTCGTCTCCGCCGGAAGGCGGCAAAATCTCTTGTCCCATGGGTCCTGACTAGCTCAGAAGAGCCCGGCGGGCAAGGAATCCAGGCCATTGCAGCTGTGGATGAAGTCTACCGATCGACATTGAAGAATGAGACGAGCTCTTCACCCGCAATTTGGATTTTGTTTGCCCTTCCTTTCAACAAAAAATTAGTGGGCCGCAATATAAAGCCGACCTAATCCGTAGTAGCGTAACTGCAGATTTCCAAACAGCCACACGCCACCAGAGGAATCACCCATGAACTTTCACCGGACAACGCGGCTGATGCTATCGAGCGCAGCCTTTTTCTCGCTCGCCGGCTCGGCTTTCGCTCTCGATGGCGCCGACCTGCTGAAGAAACTCAATGCCGCCTATGCCGCACAGGGCGGAACGATTTCGGCTGACGGCGTCGATGTCGAGGGCACCACCGTGACCTTGAAGAACGTCAGCGTCAAACCCACCGGCGGCGAGAGCCTCGCCATCGGCGAAGTCACTCTGTCCGGCGTGGAAGAAGACGAGGAAGGCGGATATTATATCGAACAGGCCGCCTTCCCGGACATCAACACCACCAACGACGGCGTCACCGTGACCGCGCAGGAGCTGACACTCGGCGGCATTTCCGTCCCGGCCACACCGGGCGGCGACAGCCTGGATACAATGATGCTCTACGAAAACGCCCATACCGGCCCGCTGAAGGTGGTCAAGGACGGCGCGGAAGTGTTCTCGGTGCTTGAAAGCGACATGAACCTGACGTTGCGGGAAGACGAATCCGGCTTCGATTTCGACGGTGCCTTCAAAAGCATGAAGGCCGATCTCAGCAAGACCGAGGATGCACAGAGCAAGGATGCGATCGAGAAGCTCGCCCTGCAGCACATCCAGGGCGACATCACCATGAAGGGCGCCTGGGAACTTGCGCCCGGCACGATCGACATTTCCGAATTTGCGCTGGACTTCACCAATATCGGCAAGCTCAACCTCGGCTTCAAAATCTCCGGCTACACGATGGCCTTCGTCAAATCGCTGCAGGATGCGATGAAGCAGTCCGAGACCAACCCGAACAAGGAGCAGTCGCAGCAAGCGCTCGGCCTTGCCATGCTCGGCTTGATGCAGCAGCTCTCCTTCGAGGGCGCTCACGTGCGCTTCGAAGATGCCTCGATCACCAAGCGCGCACTCGATTATGCTGGCGCGCAACAAAACATGTCGGGCAAACAGATGGCGGATTCGCTGAAGGCGATGACGCCGATCATGCTGGCGCAGTTGAATATTCCCGAGCTGCAGAATGCCGTTTCGGCCGCTGTCAACACCTACCTCGACGACCCCAAAAGCCTCACGGTCAAGGCCGCTCCTGAAAAGCCGGTGCCGCTGCCGACGATCGTCGGTGCCGCGATGGGCGCGCCGAACACGCTGCCGCAGGTGCTCGGCGTCAAGGTTTCGGCCAACGACTGATCGCTTACATCTTAAGCAAAGGGCCCGGCAGTTCCGCTGCCGGGCCCTTTCTTGTTTCAAATCAAACGATCCGCGCAAACAAAAACCGCTGGGCTCTTTCGTTCGACAATGAGCCGAACTCAGTCCTTTTTCGCCGGTGGGATCGGGCGGATCGCGAGTTCGCGCAGCTGCGTCGGCGTCGCCGGGCTCGGAGCGCCCATCAACAGATCCTGAGCCTGCTGGTTCATCGGGAAGAGCGAGATCTCGCGCAGGTTTTTAGCACCCACGAGCAGCATGACGATACGGTCGATGCCGAAGGCAGCACCGCCATGTGGCGGCGCGCCATACTGGAAGGCGCGGTAGAGGCCGCCGAAACGATCCTCGACGTCCTGCTGGCTGAGGCCGACCTTTTCGAAGGCGGCGACCATGGTTTCCGGCGACTGGTTGCGGATCGAACCAGAGGCGATCTCGAAACCGTTGCAGACGGCGTCATACTGGAACGCCTTGATCGTCAATGGATCCTGGCTCTGCAGCGCTTCAAGGCCGCCCTGCGGCATCGAGAACGGATTGTGGGCGAAGTCGACCTTCTTCTCTTCCTCGTTCCATTCGAAGAAGGGGAAATCGACGATCCAGCAGAGTTCGAAGCGGTCGCGGTCGACGAGGTTCAGTTCTTCGCCGGCCTTGGTGCGGGCCTCACCTGCAAACTTGTAGAATTTTTCCGGCTCGCCGGCGACGAAGAAGCAGGCGTCGCCATCGCCGAGACCGAGCTGGGTGCGGATCGCTTCGGTGCGTTCCTCACCGATGTTCTTGGCAAGGGGACCCGCGCCTTCGAGCTTTTCGCTTTCGCTGCGCCAGAAGATGTAGCCGAGGCCCGGCTGGCCCTGGCTCTGCGCCCAGGCGTTCATGCGGTCGCAGAAGGCGCGCGAGCCGCCGGTCTTTGCCGGGATCGCCCAGACCTGAACCTTCGGGTTAGAGGCGATCATGCCGGCGAAGACCTTGAAGCCAGAGCCGGCGAAATGCTCGGTCACCGCTTCCATGACGATCGGGTTGCGAAGGTCCGGCTTGTCCGAGCCATATTTGCGGATTGCCTCGTCATAAGGGATGCGCGGCCATTCCTTGGTGACCGGCTCGCCGTCCGCAAACTCCTCGAACACTTTGGTCATCAGCGGGCCCATCGTGTTCCAGACGTCTTCCTGGGTCACGAAGCTCATTTCGAGATCGAGCTGGTAGAATTCGCCCGGCAGGCGGTCGGCGCGCGGGTCTTCGTCGCGGAAGCACGGCGCAATCTGGAAATAGCGGTCGAATCCTGCGACCATCAGCAGCTGTTTGTACTGCTGCGGCGCCTGCGGCAAGGCGTAGAAGGTGCCGGGGTGAATACGGCTAGGCACGAGGAAGTCGCGCGCGCCTTCCGGCGAGGAGGCCGTCAGGATCGGCGTGGTATACTCGGTGAAGCCCGCGCTGCCCATTTCACGGCGCATGGCCGAAATCACCTGGGTGCGCTTGACGATGTTCTTATGCAGGGTTTCGCGGCGAAGGTCGAGGAAGCGATACTTGAGGCGGACGTCTTCCGGATAATCAGGCTCACCGAAGACCGGCAGCGGCAGTTCCTTGGCGGCGGAAAGCACTTCTATCTCCTGCGCGTAGAGCTCGATCTCGCCGGTCGCCATGTTCTTGTTGACTGTCTCTTCGGTACGCGCCTTGACGAGGCCGTCGATACGGATGACCCATTCGCCACGGACGGTTTCCGCCGTCTTGAAGGCGGGGCTGTCCGGGTCGGCGACGACCTGAGTGATGCCGTAATGGTCGCGAAGGTCGATGAAGAGAACGCCGCCATGGTCGCGAACGCGATGGACCCAGCCGGAGATACGGACGGTCGAGCCGACATCCGTCTTGCGGAGGGCGGCGCATGTGTGGCTGCGGTAGCGATGCATGATCTCAAATCCTGGCATGTGGCTTAAGACGGCAGCAGGGGTTCGAAGACCCTCACGCGCCGACAAGAAAATCGGGCGGAAAAGCGCATGGACGCTCCGATTTGTCAAGGCTCGGCGCGCCCCGCCCCTGGGTTTGGCACGCGTTTATGGCGAGGCTGCGACCCCCAGGCTGCGGCAGTTTAGCCGCCATTCCCTTATTGATGAAGATGCGGCTCAACTTTAAAAGGAGCGGCATTCCCATCATGGAGCCTCCGCATGCCTCTCCTGACCCGCCGCAACCTTCTGAAGGCATCCGCCGTCGCGGGCGCCTATGGCGCCGGCATCGCCATTGCGGGCAAATTCGGGCTTGCCGAGGCTGCACCTGAGCCGCAGCTGCTGACGGCTGTAAAGACCGAGGCCGTGCTGACCAAGGCTGGACCGACCAGGAATATCATGAGCTGGGGCCATGAGGGCATGCCGCCGGTTCTGAGAATGACCAAGGGGCGGCGCTATGCGGCGAGGCTGAAAAACGAGCTCGACGAGCCGACCACAATCCATTGGCACGGGCTTCGCATCGACAACCGCATGGATGGCGTGCCCTTCGTGACGCAGCCCTATATCTATACCGGCGACAGCTTCGACTATGCGTTCACGCCGCCCGATGCCGGCACCTTCTGGTATCATCCGCATTGCAACACGCTGACGCAGATGGGGCACGGCATGACCGGCATGCTCATCGTCGAGGATCCGGCCGATCCGGAGTTCGACGCCGAGGTGCTGCTCAATCTGCGCGACTGGCGGCTCGGAGGCGACGGTCAGTTCATCGCCCCCTTCCGGCCGCGCGACGCTGCCAAGAGCGGCACCTACGGCACGCTACGCACCGCCAACTGGCGTCAGGAGCCGCAATATGATGCGCCGGCCGGCGGATTGGTGCGGCTGCGCATCGCCATCACCGACGTGACGCGCATTTTCTCGCTGAAGATGGTGGGCGCAGAGGCGACAGCCATCGCAATTGACGGCAATCCGGTGCCGAAACGCTTCCCCCTGGACCTCCTGCAGATCGGGCCTGGCCAGCGGCTCGATCTTGCCGTGCGCATGCCGGATGAAGAAGGCGCCGTCGCGACACTGGAAGATATTCGCGGCACGGCGCCAAAGACGATCGCCAGCCTGCGTTCGATGGGAGCATCGTTGAAGCGCGATATCGGCGATCTCGGACCTCTTGGCCAAAATCCTGTTCCGGCGCTCGATCTTTCCGCTGCCGAACAGATCCCGCTGGTATTGAGCGCCACCGCGGAAAATGCCGCCGCCGAAAGCATCTGCGGCACGCTCGGCTACAGCTTCTGGGCAATCAACAAGGTCCCGTGGCCGGGAGACACGCCGGATCCGACGGCGCCTCTCGCGGAATTGAAGCTCGGCAAGAGCTATGTGTTCAATCTCGAGAACACCACACCGCACGCACATCCTATCCACCTCCATGGAATGAGCTTCACGGTGATCTCCTCCTCGACGCGGGAGGTGATGCCGCTGGTGTCCGATACCTACCTCGTCCAGCCGGACGAGAAGGTGCAATTGGCCCTCGTCGCCGATAATCTTGGCGACTGGGTGCTGCATTGCCATATCATCGAACACCAGAAGACGGGGATGACCAGCTACGTCAGGGTGAGCTGAAGCATTCGCTTTGCCTCAGTTTGGACGTGATTCTTCTTCAGCAATGCGCGAAGCGTATGCTGTTGTATTGACATATCGAAGCGAAAGGAGAAGGAAGGTTCAACCAACCTTTTCCTTGCGAATGAATTGATATGATCGAAACCACCGCCGATTTGGCGGCCGCCTGCAAAGAGCTGGCCAAGTCCGACTTCATCACCATTGACACCGAATTCCTGCGTGAGACGACATTCTGGCCGGAGCTCTGCCTGATCCAGATGGCAAGCCCGACCTTGGAAGTTCTCGTCGATCCGCTGGCGAAGGGCATCGATCTCGCGCCCTTCTTCGAGCTGATGGCAGACACGAAGGTGTTGAAGGTCTTTCACGCGGCGCGCCAGGACATCGAAATCATCTTCAATCGCGGCAATCTCATTCCGCATCCGATCTTCGACACGCAGGTCGCGGCAATGGTTTGCGGTTTCGGCGACAGCGTCTCCTACGACCAGCTGGTCAGCCGCATCAAGAACGTCCATATCGATAAGTCGTCGCGCTTCACCGACTGGAGTCGCCGGCCGCTTTCCGAAAAACAGCTGGAATATGCGCTGGCCGACGTCACCCACCTGCGCGATGTCTACCTGTCGCTGAAGGCTGAACTCGACCGAGAAGGCCGCACGTCATGGCTTCGCGAGGAAATGGACATTCTCGAAGCGCGTGAAACCTACGACATGCATCCTGATGATGCCTGGCAGCGGCTGAAGATGCGTCTGCGCAAGCCGCAGGAGCTGGCGATCCTGAAATACGTCGCCGCCTGGCGCGAGCGCGAGGCGCGGGCGCGCAACGTTCCACGTTCGCGCGTGTTGAAGGACGATGCGATCTACGAGATCGCCCAGCAGCAACCCAAGGATGCCGAGGCGCTCGGCCGCTTGCGCACCATTCCCAAGGGCTGGGAGCGCTCGGCCGCCGGGACGGCAGTCGTCGAAGCGGTTAACGCTGCGCTCGCTCTTCCGAAAGCCGAAATGCCGCATGTGCCTCGTCAGGCGCAGGCGCCCGAGGGCGCAGCGGCGGCCGTCGAGCTGCTGAAAGTGCTGCTGAAGCTGATCTCGGAAAAACATGGCGTGGCGCCGAAGGTGATCGCCAACAGCGAGGATCTGGACAAGATCGCCGCCGATGGCGAAAGGGCTGATGTCGCTGCCCTGCACGGCTGGCGACGCGACCTTTTCGGCGAGCCGGCGCTGCAGCTGATTCAGGGCCAGATCGGGTTGCGCTTCGCTGGCCGGAAGGTTGAAACCGTCAGCCTCTGAAAACAAAGGCGCGTCGCATCAAGCAATTCAGGCGACGCACTTCAGTCCTTGTTTAATGCATGTCGTTATCCCCGCTGCAAACGTCGGGGCGACATCCATGAATTCGAATCCGCTTGACGCTTTTTTTCCAGCCGAAACAATGGCTGGAGGAAAGCTCAGCGCGAAGAGGCCGCATGCGGGAAATATCTCCGACGCAGAACTGGATCTTGATTACGATCGTGCTGGCTGCCAGCGGCGTCGTCTATGATATGATGTTCTACTCCAATCAGACTCCGGTTGTCGGGGCGATCTTTGCGCTTTTCATCGGCATTCCGATTCTTGCCTTCGAGCGCAAGCTGCTGTTTCGCACTCTCTACAGACGCATCCACAGGCTGCCGACCTTCGTCTTCATCATCACGGAGCTGGTGATCTACGAAATCCTGATGAGCGTCGGCTTTGCCTGCGCGGGCCTGCTGCTCTGGTCGCTCGGCATGCTGAAGCCGACGTCGCTCCTCGACCTCGTCATCATGCCGTTCGAGGTCTTCCTCTATGCTCTTGCCGTCTGCTCGGCGCTGATCTTCATCCTGCGCGTGCGGGAGCTGCTCGGCCGCGAAGTTTTCGTCAGCATGCTCATCAGCCGCTATCGCAATCCGGTCAAGGAAGAGCGTGTCTTCCTGTTTATCGATCTCGTCGATTCGACGGCTTTTGCCGAAAAGCACGGCGACCTCCGGGCACAGCAGTTGCTGAGCTCCCTATTTGCGACCTTTGCCGAGCCGGTCCGGCGCCACAAGGGCACGATCAATGACTATGTGGGCGATGCGGCGATCATTACCTGGCCACTTGCCCGCGGCGTCAAGGATGCCCGCTGCGTTCGTTGCATCTTCGATATCCTCGCCGATATCGAAGCCAATGCCGCCGGCTGGCGGAAAAATTACGGGCAGGTGCCGAAGCTTCGCGCCGCTCTTCATGGCGGCGAGATCATCACGGCGGAAGTTGGCGTCGACCACCACAAGATCAGCTATTTCGGCGATACGGTGAATACGACCGCCCGGCTGGAGACGCTCTGCCGTAGCCTCAATCGGCACGTTCTGATCTCCGCAGAGCTTGCCCGGCGCATGACTTTTCCCGAGGACATTTCCTGCGAAGATCTCGGCATCCACGCCGTCAAGGGACGCGGCCAAGCGCTCGGCGTCATGGCGCTTTCCTCACGTGCGGTGACCGTACTGAACACGCCCGCAGTCGTTCTGCACGGCTGAGCAGTATCCATTTAACCAGCGTCACCAAAGCTTCACTCAACCGTCAATTCGCTGACACGGAAGCCCTGTTAAGCGGAAGCCATTCGCATCCGTTCCATGGGGATATTTATGAAGAACGCCCTTTTTGCTTCCGTATCGCTTTTCATCCTGATTGCCGGCCCCGTTTCGGCCGACCAGCAGCAGTTCCCGGCCAAGCTCGCGGGCCAGGCGATCCTGCCTGCCAACACAATGGTTCCTGCTCCGGCCGACGCCCCCGATTTCCTCAAGCATTCCGGCAAGTTCACGACGTCGGACCGCAAGCGTACCGAAGCGCTCGGTACCGTTCCAGGCAAGGACGGCGCGCGTGTAACCGACCTGAAACTTCCGTTCGACGGCCAGCCGGTCCAAGGTTTTTCAGGCGTCAAGACGATGGCCGACGGGTCCTTCTGGACACTCTCCGACAACGGCTTCGGTTCCAAGGCCAACTCTTCCGATTCCATGCTGTTCCTGCACCAGATGAAGTTCGAGTGGGCCGCCAACAAGGCTGAGGTCGTCAAGAACCTCTTCCTCTCCGATCCGAACAAGATTGCCCCGTTCCCGATCGTGCTCGAAGGCACCGACACGCGCTACCTCACCGGCGCCGACTTCGACATCGAATCGATCCAGCCGGTTGCCGACGGCTTCTGGCTCGGCGACGAGTTCGGCCCCTATATCCTCAAAGTTGACACCGAAGGTCGCCTGACGGACGTGATCCCGACCACCCTCGACGGCAAGCCGGTGCTTTCGCCCGACAATCCGATGATCCAGCTGCCGGGCAACCCAGCCGCCAAGATGCCGGCCTTCAACCTGAAGCGCTCCGGCGGCTTCGAGGGCCTTGCCATGTCAAAAGATGGTTCCAAACTCTACGGCCTGCTCGAAGGCGCCATCTACGGGGATGACGCGACGATGGAAACAGCCGGCGGCCATACAGCTGTCCGCGTCATCGAATTCGACGTCGCCTCCAAGAAGTGGACAGGCCGCAGCTGGCTTTATCCCCTCGAAGACAAAGGCGTGGCGATCGGCGATTTCAACATGCTCGACGATACCACCGCCCTCATCATCGAGCGCGACAGCGGCGCCGGCACCAGCGATAAGGCATGCGCCGATCCAAAGCAGCCGAAGCCGGATTGCTTCGAAGCTCCGGCCGTACTCAAGCGCGTCTACAAGATCGAATTCAATGACGCCAATGTCGGCAAGGCCGTCCGCAAGATCGGTTATATCGATCTCCTGAACATCCAGGACCCCGACAACAAGAAGAAGGCGGGCAGCAAGGACGGCGTCTACGACATGCCGTTCGTCACGATTGAAAACGTCGACCGCGTTGACGCCACGCACATCATCATCGGCAACGACAACAACCTGCCCTTCTCGGCTGGCCGCGCTGTCGACAAGGCTGATGAGAACGAGTTCAGCTTGCTCGAGGTCGGCGAGTTCTTGAACGCGAAGTAAGCAGAAAATTCTGAGGACATCCGGAGGGCGGTGCGGTCAGCGCCGCCCTTTTTTTTCGCGAGGCACTACCTCAACCTCCCTCATTCCTGTGCTCGTCAGAGGAATGAGGGAGTGCGAACGAACCGCACCGCCGGAAGAGCCGCCGAAAGAATGCCTGTCTACTCGAACCGGAAAGCCAGCCGCTTGTTCGTCAGTCTCGACAACTGCTGCAGGCGGCCGTTCAGCCGCTCGCCGGCGAAATCGCGATATTCCGGCGGCACGACGAATTCGAGGTCGAAGTCCGGGTTCGACGATCTACGGAAGGTCAGGTTCTTGACGATACCTGGCATGGAGGCCGAGAAGAGATAGACGACGCGCAGCATGCCGCCGAGCAGCTTGGCGCGCTCGATGAACTGCGGCGTGGCGATCTGTGCCAGCGGACCGGTCGCGCCGTCGTCGTGCAAGCCCTCGAAACGGTAATAATTGGTGAGCGCGATAAAGGCGCGGCCGGGATGGCTGATGCCGACAAAGGAGGAATGGGCGATGACGTTCAGCGCCTGCAGGCCACGATAATCGGGATGGGCGCGCCAACTGATATCGGCGAGCAGACAGGCGGCCTGGCGATAGCGGCTTTCCTCTTCGGTTTCCTGGACGTCGAAGAAGGGCATCATCCGGCCCGTCCATTCCGCCAGCTCGCGGGCATGCTCGGGCGAACGCGCACGCAGGATCGCCAGTTCGCCGGCGGCCGAAAGCAGCGGATCGAGGCGGCGCTCGGATTCGGAAAGCAGAGAATAGAGATAGCCCTCACGCACACCCTGCGCCGAGAAGGAAATCACCGAGGGCTTCATCGTGCCCAAGACTTCCTTCATGGCGATGGCGCCGAAGGGCAGCAGCGAGCGGCGATGTTTCGACACGGCCTGGAGCGCCGGCTCCCTGGAGTCGCGCGCGGTCATCACCTGATCGAGGAACAGCATCATCTCCTCGAACGATACCTCGTAGCCTTGCATCATGTGCAGCGGATAATGGGTGATCTCCATGTGCAACTTGGCTATGTTTCGCCAAGTGCCGCCAACGGCATAAAAGGTACGCCCCTCGCCTTTCGTCAAAAGCTTTGCCGTCTTCACCTGCTTGCGGGCGAAGTCGCGTGCTTTGGAAAGGGAGCCGCCGGCATATTCCGACAGGCGCAGGCCGCCGAGCGGCAGGGTGATGCCCTTGCCGATCTCCTTGCCCTTGATGTCGATCAGTTCCAGGGAGCCGCCGCCGAGATCGCCGGCGATGCCGTCGGGATTGTAGAAGCCGCTGATGATGCCGAGTGAGGCGAATTTCGCCTCCTCCTCGCCCGACAGCACGCGGATCTTGCGGCCGAGGATCGTTTCCGCCTGATGGATGAAATCAGGACCGTTGCTCGCCTCGCGCGCAGCCGCCGTCGCCAGAACATACATGGTAGCGGCGCGCGCTTGATCTGACAGGGCCTTGAAACGGTGCAGCGCCGCCAGAGCCCGGCCGACGCTCTCTTCATCCATCTTGCCGGTGACGGCTATGCCCTTGCCGAGGCCACAGAGGACCTTCTCGTTGAAGAGGATGGTCGGAGAGCGAGACATGCCTTCGTAGACGACAAGACGGATAGAATTCGATCCAATATCGACGACGGAGACCGGAGCGATCCCCGGAAGGCGCCCCTGGGCTTCAGATTCAACCATTTAGGTCCAGTTTTACTTGTTGTTGCGGCCTTCGAGCAGGCCGGCGATCAGCTTCGGCGCGCTTGATTTCAGCGCTTCACCGCGACCCGACAGGCTCGGATTGGTCATGAAATACTGCTGCGCATTGAAAGGTTCCTCGCCTCTGCGCACTTCCATGCGTCGGGACGTACCGTCGGGCAATATCTCGTAGCTTTGCTGATTGTCAATCACGTTGCCGAGCATAATCTGGGATAAGACCTGCTCGTGGACTGTCGGATTCGTTAGTGGGACCATGGTTTCGACGCGGCGATCGAGGTTTCTCGGCATCATGTCGGCCGAGCCGATATAGACCAGCGCCTTGTCGGACGGCAGCCCGTGGCCGTTGCCGAAGCAGAAGATGCGGCTATGTTCGAGGAAGCGGCCAACGATCGACTTGACGCGAATCTTCTCCGAAAGACCGGGCACCTGCGGACGCAGGCAGCAGATGCCGCGCACGACGAGATCGATCTCGACGCCGGCATGGCTGGCACGATAGAGGGCATCGATGATGTCGGGGTCGACCAGCGCGTTCATTTTCATCCAGATCGCCGCCGGCCGGCCGTTTCTGGCGTGTTGAATCTCTTCTTCGATGTGACGCAGGATGCGCGGGCGCAAGGTATTGGGAGAGACGGCGATCTGCATTCCTTCTTCCGGCTCGCCGTAGCCGGTGATGAAATTGAAGATGTTCGCCATATCGTGGGCGATAACGGGATTACAGGTGAAATAAGAGAGATCGGTGTAAATCTTGGCGGTGATCGGGTGGTAATTACCCGTTCCCAAGTGGCAATAGGTCCTGAGCTTGGCTTCCTCGCGACGGACGACCATCGACATCTTCGCGTGGGTCTTCAACTCGATGAAGCCGAAGACGACCTGCACGCCGGCGCGCTCGAGGTCGCGCGCCCAGCGGATATTCGCCTCTTCGTCAAAGCGAGCCTTGAGCTCGACCAGCGCCGTCACTGATTTCCCGGCTTCAGCGGCATCGACCAGCGCACGGACGATCGGGCTGTCGTTGGAGGTGCGGTAAAGCGTCTGCTTTATCGCCAGGACGTCAGGATCGCGCGCAGCCTGGAGAAGGAACTGGACCACCACGTCGAAGGATTCATAGGGGTGATGGACGACCATGTCCTTTTCGCGGATAGCGGCGAAGCAGTCGCCGGCATGTTCGCGGACGCGCTCGGGAAATCGCGCATTGTAGGGCTGAAACCTGAGATCGTCGCGCGGCGCCCTGGTGATCTCGGACAGTGTGTTCAACGCCAGGAGACCCGGCAGAACGGCGACGCGATTTTCCGGAATGCTGAGGGCCTGAACGACGAACTGGCGCAGCGATGGCGGCATTTCCGAATCGGTCTCGATACGGATGACCTTGCCGCGGCGGCGGCGTTTCAGCGCCGTTTCGAAGAAGCGGACGAGATCCTCGGCCTCTTCTTCGACTTCGATATCACTGTCGCGGATGACGCGGAACGTACCGGAACCCTGCACTTCATAGCCCGGATAGAGACGGTGGATGAAGATGTTGGCGACGTCTTCCAGCGTGATGTAGCGGATCGTGTTCGCATCATCCGGCAGGCGAACGAAGCGGTCGAGCGCCGGCGGCAGGCGCAGCAACGCCGTCATCGGCTCACGGCCATTCTTGCTGACGAGCTGCAGCCCGATCGAAAAACCGAGATTGGGAATGAAGGGGAACGGATGAGCCGGATCGATGGACAGGGGCGTCAACACCGGGAAGATCGCCTGTTCGAATTCCGCGGCGAGCCATTGACGGTCTGCATCGCTCAAGGCGCCGGGGCGCACGATCAGGATGTCTTCCTTGGCGAGGTACTGCTGCAGCACGGCGAGCGAGGCCTGCTGCTCCATCTGCAGATGGTCGATCTCCTGCAGGATCGAGTCGAGCTGTTCGGCCGGTGTCTTGCCGTCAGGGCTGCGTATGGCGATGTTCTGACGCACCTGCCCCTCAAGGCCGGCGACGCGCACCATGAAGAACTCATCGAGGTTGGCTGCCGAAATCGACAGGAAGCGGACGCGCTCGAGCAGCGGATGCTCTGTATTCAGCGTCTCTTCCAGGACGCGGCGGTTGAACTGCAGCCAGGAGAATTCGCGGTTGATGAAGCGCTCGGGGCTTGTCAGCAACTCTTCCAGAGGGGGGACGTTGTCGTTGGTTTCCGGAGTGAGTTCCTGATGTTCTGCGACTGCACTATCCATGGTCCGCTACCCCGTTTCAATCGCCGACGGCAATTATATCAGTTTCACGACGGAACTGTGACAGTCAATCGGCCCGTTCCGAATTTCCCAATTCATTCAATACCTCGGCTGCAAGCGACCGGGTGATCCTGGTGCCCCGCGAAAGGGCCAGCCGGTCGAGCCTTTCGACGATCGTCTGGGCCGCGTTGAGCGACCGCTCCATCCGGTTAACGATATAGAGCACGACCTTGTCATCTATATAAAGCTGCCGGTCGGCGAAGAGCTTGACGATCACCTGCGACAACAACGCCTCGTCGGGTTCGCCGATCTCGACGACGGTTGCGGCCTTCAGGCGCGAACGCAGATCGGGCAGCGAAACCGGCCAGGATATCGGCCAGAGACGACTTGTTACCAATAGGCTGGTGCCGTTTTCGCGCACACTGTTGATGACGTGGAAAAGCGCATTGTCGTCGAAACCGAGGCGGTCTGCATCCTCGAACAGCACCGGGCCGGCGGCCGCTGCCACGGCGGCGTCCGAGCCACGCTCGGGATGGATGCTGACGGCGCCGCTCAGCTCGCGCCAGATGCGGGCGAGGTGCGATTTTCCCGAGCCGACGGGGCCGGCAAGCACCACGACCGGCGACGGCCATGCCGGCCACGCATCGACGATTGCCACAGCGGCGGCGAGACGCTCCGAGATCAGGAGGTCGTCGCGCCCGCTTGCGGCAGCATGCGAAAACACCAGCGGCAGCTGCTCTCCGGCCTTGCGCTTCGGATCAGCGTTTTTCACGTCATTCATTGGGTACTGATTTCGTCTTCGGGGCGCGGCCGTCTGATGACCCGCCAAAATAAAGATCGCTCTGAAGGTAGCGCGAAAGCGCGAAGCGAACAAGAACGCCAACGGCCGCGGCGGCCGGCACGGCGATCAGAAGTCCGACGAAACCGAAGAGCGCACCGAAGGCAAAGAGCGCAAACATCAGCCAGACCGGATGGAGACCGACACTTGAGCCGACGAGCTTCGGCTGCAGGATATTGCCTTCGAGGAACTGGCCGCTGAAAAAGACGACGAGCACCAGCCCGATCCAGGGATAATCCGGCCAAAACTGAACGAGCGCCACGCCGACGGAGAGAACAAGACCGACCAGCGAGCCGACATAGGGAATGAAACTGATCATGCCGGCGAAGAGGCCGATCAGCAGGCCGAAGTTCAGCCCGACGAGAGAGAGGCCGGCGGCATAATAGATGCCGAGGATCAGGCAGAGCGAACCCTGGCCGCGGATGAAGCCGGCGATCGCCTGGTCGATCTCGCTGGCGATCTGGCGGACATCACTGACGTAATCGCGAGGGATCCATTGGTCGACCTTGGCGACCATGCGGTCCCAGTCGAGCAGGATATAGAAGGCGACGACGGGGGTGACGACGAGCAGCGATATGACGTCGACGATTGCCTTGCCGGAATTCCAGATCTGCGCGAATAGCCCGGTCAGGAAGCCCATGCCTTCGGAGAGGATGCCGGAGAAATTGTCCTTGATCGTGCCGGCCTGGCTCCTGATCCATTGCGGCAGCAGCGAATTCTTCGAGGTATCAATGAACTGCTGGAGCTGGCTGATGTAACCTGGCAGCCGCTCGGCGAATTCGTTGAACTGGCTGACGAGCACGGGGATGAGGATCATCAGCGCCAAGGTGAAGACGATAACGAAGGCGATCAGGATCACGATCGTCGCCATCATGCGGTTTAAGCCAAGCCGCTGCAACCTGTCCGCCACCGGATCGAGGAAATAGGCGATCGCCATGCCGACGACGAAGGGCAGCAGGATCGAGCTGAAGACATAAAGGAAGGCGACGAAGAAGACGAGCACGGCCAGCCAGAAGAAGATCTGGCGCTTCAGACTATTGCCGCTGACATGCTGTGGCATCGCTTCCCCGCTGATCGCTCGCCGCCGCTAAACGCCGCGTTCTATCCGACGCGGTCATTCAGCACATAGGATGCAGGCGCGAAGATGGTCAACCCTATAGCGCCAAATCACGGAAAGGCGGGTTGAAGACGCGGGAAATTGGGGGCTTTTCCCATGCGACGCTTGCATAAAGGCCCCTGTCATGTAATTGCGACCGGCAGATGACGCGGCATGTTGGCCGCCTGAACAGCCATCGGAGACCAGCATGAGCCAGTCTGGGAAAAACGGCCTGACCTACAGCGATGCGGGCGTCGATATCGATGCCGGCAACCTCCTCGTCGAAAAGATCAAGCCGGCGGTGCGCTCGACCCGCCGCCCGGGTGCCGACGGCGAGATCGGCGGCTTCGGCGGGCTCTTCGACCTCAAGGCCGCGGGCTTTACCGACCCTGTCCTCGTCGCCGCCAATGACGGCGTCGGCACGAAGTTGAAGATTGCCATCGACGCCGATTACCACGACACCGTCGGCATCGATCTCGTCGCCATGTGTGTCAACGATCTCGTCGTGCAGGGCGCCGAGCCGTTGTTCTTCCTCGATTATTTCGCAACCGGCAAGCTCGATCCCAACCAGGGTGCGGCGATCGTCGGCGGCATTGCCGCGGGCTGCCGCGACGCCGGCTGTGCACTGATCGGCGGCGAGACGGCCGAGATGCCCGGCATGTATTCCTCCGGTGATTATGATCTCGCCGGCTTTGCCGTCGGCGCCGCCGAGCGCGGCAAGCTGCTGCCCTCGGGCGATATCGCCGAGGGTGACGTGATCCTCGGCCTCGCCTCCTCGGGCGTCCATTCGAACGGCTTTTCGCTGGTGCGCAAGATTGTCGAACTGTCCGGCCTCGGCTGGGATGCTCCGGCGCCATTCGCCGATGGCAAGAAGCTCGGCGAAGCCCTACTCGAGCCGACGCGTATTTATGTCAAGCCGCTCTTGAAGGCGATCCGCGAGACCGGCGCGCTGAAGGCGCTGGCGCACATCACCGGCGGCGGCTTCCCGGAGAATATTCCGCGCGTGCTGCCGAAGCATCTGGCGGCCGAGATCAATCTTGCCGCCATCAATGTGCCGCCGGTCTTCTCGTGGCTTGCCAAAACGGGCGGCGTCGAAGCCAAGGAAATGCTGCGCACCTTCAACTGCGGCATCGGTATGATCGTCGTCGTCGCCGAAGAGAATGTTGGCGTGGTATCGAAGGCGCTCGAAGCCGAAGGAGAAGCGGTCGTCACGCTCGGCCGCATGATCGCCCGTGACGAAGGCGCTGCCGGTACGGTCTACAAGGGCACGCTTGCCATATGACCACGCCGCGCAAACGCGTCGTCGTCTTCATATCAGGCGGCGGCTCCAACATGATGGCGCTGGTTGCGGCGGCCAAGGCCGCCGACTATCCGGCCGAAATCGTCGGCGTGATATCAGACAGGGCAGAGGCCGGGGGCCTTGCCAAGGCGGAGGCCGAAGGCATCGCCACCTTCGCCTTCCCGCGCAAGGACTATGCGAGCAAGGAAGCGCATGAGGTGGCGATCTTTTCCGCGCTCGACAGCCTTTCGCCCGACATCCTTTGCCTGGCAGGCTATATGCGGCTGCTGACCGCGACCTTCATCCAGCGTTATGAAGGCCGCATGCTCAACATCCATCCTTCCCTGCTGCCGTTGTTCCCGGGCCTGCACACGCACCAGCGCGCCATCGATGCCGGCATGCGGATTGCCGGCTGCACCGTGCATTTCGTCACCGAAGGCATGGATGAGGGACCGGTGATCGGCCAGGCCGCCGTCCCCATTCTCTCCGGCGACACGGCCGAAAGCCTAGCCGCGCGCGTGCTCACCGTCGAGCACCAGATCTATCCGCAAGCACTGCGGCTCTTTGCCGAAGGCCGCGTGACGATGGAAGGCGGCAAGGCTGTGGGTGCTGGGGGTCTGACCGCTGCGCCTAAGGCTCTGCTTATTTCTATGATTGGCGACAGCGCATAAAGCGCATTTCCATGTGGGGCAGTTCGGACAGCTACCGAAATCTGACAACGCCTTATGCTGCTCTGGCTTGTCTCAATGGCTCTGATTCGAGGGCTGCCCCTCATCCGCCTGCCGGCACCTTCTCCCGTTTTGACGGCGAAAGGGGATATGCCGCACCTTCTCGGTCTCCTGCAAACCCCTCGCATGGCACGTCCCCTCTCCCCGTCTTACGAGCAGAGGGTTCGGGTGAGGGGCGAAAACACAATTAGGGTAATGCATCAAGCGGCCAGCGCCCGCAGCGGATGCAGCGTGCCATCGCTGTAGACGAAGCGTCCGGCGCGGAAGGTGGCGCGGATGCGGTTGATCTCACCCCGCTCGACAGCGACCAGATCGGCGCGCTGGCCAATGGCGATCTCGCCGCGGTCGAGGAGGCCGGCGGAGCGGGCTGCGTTGCCGGTCGCCATGGCGACGGCGGCCGGCAGGCCGCCTTCGACCATATCCGCGAGCTTGAAGATGCCGGGAACGAAGGCCGCCGGATGATAATCGGCGGCGATGATGCCCAAGAGACCGGCCCTTGCGGCATCGAGGGCGCTGAGATTGCCTGACATCGACTGGCCGCGCAGCGCGTTCGGAGCGCCCATCAGCGTCCAGAGGCCCCGCCGGCGCGCCTCTTCGGCCGCAGGTGCGGTGACAGGAAACTCGCTTATGGTGACGCCGAGATCATGCATTTCGGCGACTTTTTCGACGCTGTCATCGTCATGCGAGGCGAGCGACAGCTTGTGTTTCAGCGAAAGCGCGACGATCCCCCTCAGCTTCGCCTCGACCTCGGGATTGTTGCGCATGGCGATGCGCTTGGCGACGATCTCCGCTGCAATTTCCTCGGAGATTGCGCGGCGCTCGGAAATGCTGAGGATGTAGCTTTGCAGGTTGTTGTACTGACCTTGGCCCGGCGTGTGGTCGGTCAGGGACACCATATCGATCTGATCGGCATTCAACAACCGCTCGAGTGCGGGAGCGGCGCCGACATTGGTGATCTCGTAACGGGCATGGACGCGGTGGTCGACCAGAAGATCATCACGCAGCCGGTTGATGCCCTCGATCACCGCCGACGTCGTCTCCAGCGAGCGGACGTGACCATAGACGCTTTCGGTCGCGAAAGAGACGGCGGCAAAGGCCGTAGTGATCCCGGCGGCGGCAAGTTTTTTGTCGAGTTCGTGAATCCCGAAATCGATCGGCATCGTCGCATTCGGCCGCGGCGCGATCTCGCGCTCGATCATATCGCCGTGCAGGTCGACAAAGCCCGGCATCAGCAGCCGCCCGCCGCCATCGATCGCAGCCTGCGCGACCGGCTCCGGCCTGATCTCGGCGATGGCGCCGTCCTCGACACGGACTGACCCTTCGCTCACCACCTCGTCCGGGAGCACGAGGGTGAAATTGCTGAGCCACATGGGCTTTCTCCTGACTGCATCCGATAATCGATAAACCGCAGCGGATAGAACCGCTTCGTGACAGAGGTATGAATTTCCGAGCGCTGCAGCTCAATGCCGGAGCTGTCGTGGGGCAATCGACAATTCCCTCGCAGTCGTCCCTACCCGCTACCTGATTCTATCCCTGTTCAACGCGGCCCATTGCAAAAGCATGATCGTCTTAGCGTCGAAAATCTCGCCGGTCTCGATCATCCGCGCGGCTTCGTCGAGCGGAATTTCCAGCACCTCGATATCCTCATGCTCCTCATCCAGACCGCCGCCTTCGGTCACGCGGTCGGTGGTGTCGATCAGGGCTGCGAAGAAGTGGACGACTTCGGTGATCGCGCCCGGCGACATGTAGCATTTGAAGAGAAAGTGCGCCTCACGCAGGCGATATCCGGTCTCCTCCATCGCCTCGCGGCGGATCGCGGTCTCGGGATGATCGTTGTCGAGAAGGCCGGCCGGCACTTCGATGACCCAGGCGGGATCGCCGTTCATATGCACGGCAAGACGGAACTGGCGGACAAGGACGACGAGATCGCGTTTCGGATCATAAAGCAGAATGCAGGCGGCCGGCGTGCGGTGATAGACCTCCCGCTTCAAGCGCTGCGTCGCGCCGTTACGGTCGATATAGTCGAGCAGATAGCTGCTCAACCGCGTCCACCCGTTCGACAGCGTTTCCTCGCCGACTATTTCCACCCGTGATTTCGACTGCATCATGCTGCGTCCTTGCGAAGCCAGACCTTGTTGTCGTGCACGGCCGCTCCGCCATAGGGCGCGACCGGATCGGCGCCCGTAAGGACGTTGATGCCCTCGCCGTCTACATGCGCCTTGTTCGGCCAGAGCCCCTCGGCAATCAGCACGCCCGGTTTCACCTCGGTGGTGATACGGGCGTGGAGGCGGAGATCGCCGCGAGTGTTGCCGATGCGGACAAGATCGCCATGGACGATGCCGTTGGCTTCGGCATCAACAGGATTGATCATTACCTCGGGCCGGCCTTCCTTCTGACGGGAGGTCTTGGTCTCGGAGAAGCTCGAATTCAGGAAGTTGCGAGCCGGTGACGTAGCGAGACGGAAGGGATGCTCCGGATCGGCGACCTCGATGACGTCGACCTGATCGGGGAACGCTGGCAGCTGGGCATGCGGCCCGAGCGCGCCGATCGCGGCCGGCGGTTTGTTCGGCGCCGGCTGATTGATCCAGTCGGGGCGAAAGTGGAACTTACCGTCGGGATGGGCAAAGCCGTTCAAATAATGGGCCTCCTCGAAAACCGGCTGGCGATCGAACCATTTGTGTTCGAGGAAGTGGTCGTAGTCCGGCAGGTCGCTCGATTTAAGAATGCGGTCGATCATTTCGCGGGCGGTGAAGCCGAAACCCGGGCGATCCGCGACGCCCAAACGTTTTGCCAGTTCCTCGATCACGAAGAGGTTGGTGCGGACGCCAGACGGAGGCTCGACCAGTTTAGGCCCGAGCAGGATGTGGTTCTGGCCGCCGGCTCGATAAATATCGTCGTGCTCGACGAACATGGTCGCAGGCAGCACGATGTCGGCAATCTCGGCCGTTTCGGTCATGAACTGCTCGTGGACAGCGACAAAGAGATCGTTGCGGGCAAAGCCGCGTCTGACGAGGCGCTGCTCGGGAGCGATGTTGGCGGGATTGGTGTTCTGGATCAGCATCGCCGTCACCGGTCCGCGATGGCGCAGCGCCACCGCATCGCCGGTCAGCACTCGGCCGATCTGTGACTGGTCGAGCATGCGGATGTCGACATCCTTCATCGATCGGCCGGTCAGCTCCGCATTGTTCATGCGGAAGATATCGCTGTTCGAATGAAAGGCACCGCCGCCCTCATACTGCCAGGACCCGAGAACGGTAGCGACGGAGGCGGCCGCATGCATGGCGACAGCGCCGTTGCGCTGGCGGGTGAAGCCGTAACCGAGGCGGAAGAAGGTCTTCTTCGTCGTGCCGACCAGGCGGGCAAAGGCTTCGATCTCTTCGACCGAAAGGCCGGTGATGGCCGCCGCCCATTGCGGGGTCTTGGTCTTCAGATGCGCCTCGAGACCTTCGGGATCATCGGCATATCTCGCCATATAATCACGATCAGCATAGCCATCTCGGAAGGCGACATGCATGGCGGCGCAGGCAAGTGCGGCATCCGTGCCCGGCTTGACGATCAGCGCCATATCGGCCTGCTTCATCGTCGGATTGTCATATATGTCGATGACGACGATCTTGGCGCCGCGTTCCTTGCGCGCCTTGATGGCGTGGGTCATCACATTGACCTGGGTCGAGACCGCATTGGTGCCCCAGATGACGACGCAATCGGTGCGGCCCATCTCGCGCGGGTCGGGGCCGCGCAGCGCCCCGGTCGCCATGGTGAAGCCGGTCCAGGCCGGGTTGGTGCAGATTGAGGAGAAGAAACCGGAATAGCGCTTGGCGTGGCGCAGGCGATCGATCGAATCGCGCTGCACCCAACCCATCGTGCCGGCATAGAAATAGGGCCAGACCGCCTCGCTGCCGTCCCTCGCCTCGGCCTTCAAGAAGGCTTCGGCAATCTCATCCAGCGCGTCGTCCCAGGAAATCTGCTGCCATTGCCCTGCCCCTTTGGGGCCGCCGCGGCGTAGGGGATGCATCAGGCGGTCGGGATGGTAGAGCCGTTCGGCATAACGGGCGACCTTTGCGCAGATGACGCCCGAAGTGTAGGAATGGTCGCCCGCGCCGCGCACCCGACCGATGCGGCCGTCCTCGGATATCTCGACCTCCAATGCGCAGGTGGAGGGACAGTCGTGCGGACAGGCCGTGTGGCCGATCTTGCTGTCCAGCTTCGGGGATTTGGCGTCGATGGGGGTCGCAATGTTCATGGCATTTGTATATGCCAAGGCCTGCATGGCCAAAAGCCAGAAAAACGCCCATGACGTGAATTCATACGGACATCAGCGAAAATGAACTACCGCCACATCTACCACGCGGGCAATTTTGCCGATGTGCTGAAACATTCCGTGCTGGCCCGGCTGATCCGTTACATGCAGAAGAAGGAGGGCGCCTTCCGCGTGCTCGATACGCATGCCGGCATCGGCCTTTACGACCTCTCCTCGGAGGAGACGCAAAAGACCGGAGAATGGGTAGACGGCATCGGCAAATTGATGGAGGCGGAACTGGGGCCCCAGGTTTCCGAGCTACTGGAGCCCTACCTTTCGGCAATCCGCGAACTCAATCCTGAGGGCGGTATCCGCTTCTATCCCGGATCGCCGAAGCTTGCCCGCATGCTGTTTCGGCCGCAGGATCGGCTTTCGGCGATGGAGCTGCATCCCGAGGATTATGCCCGCCTGCACCGGCTGTTCGAAGGCGATCACCACGCCCGCATCACTGAACTCGATGGCTGGCTGGCGCTCGGCGCACATCTGCCGCCGAAGGAGAAGCGCGGCATCGTTCTGGTCGACCCACCTTTCGAGGAAGAGGGCGAATATCAGCGTCTCGCCGCCGGGCTGGAAAAGGCCTATCGCCGCTTTCCCGGCGGCACTTATTGTCTGTGGTATCCGCTCAAGAAGGGCGCGCCGATCAAGGAATTTCATGAAACGCTGCAGGCGCTCAATATTCCCAAAATGCTCTGCGCCGAACTCACCGTTCGCAGCGACCGCGGCATTACCGGACTGACCGGCTCCGGCCTCGTCATCGTCAACCCGCCCTTCACCCTGAAGGATGAGCTGCACCAATTGCTGCCCGCATTGAAGGATCTTTTGGCGCAGGACCGTTTCGCCTCGCACCGCGCCTTCTGGCTGCGCGGCGAGAACAAGACGGTCAAGGACGATTGACCGGGCAATCCGCATCCGGGATAGTCCGTGCCGCAGCCCCACAGTCTCATCAGGTGTCCCATGAAGCTCCTCTGCTCACCCGCCTCGCCTTATTCCAGCAAGGTGCGGATGGCCGCGCATTTTCTGGGCATCGAGTTGAACGCCGTCCGGGTCGACACCAATACCGCGCCGGCGATCCTGGTGGACAGCAATCCGCTCGGCAAGATCCCGACGCTGCTGACGGATGACGGCGTCTCGATCTTCGACAGCGTGGCGATCATGCATTATTTCGATCGGCTGACTAAGGGCGGCCTCTACCCTTCCAAAAACGGCAAACGCACGGATGCGGAAGTGCTCGAGGCGCTCTGCGACGGCATTTGCGACTGCCTGCTCACGATCGTCTACGAACGGCGCTTCCGCGACGAGGAAAAGGTCCATCAGCCCTGGATCGACCGGCAATGGAAGAAGGTGACGGCGGGACTTTCCCATCTCGGCGCCAAGCCGCCTAAGCTCGGCAAGAGGCTGAATGGCGGACATTTCGCACTCGCAGCTACACTCGACTACCTCGACCTGCGCTTCAAGGACCAGTGGGAAGCCGATCATGCGCCGCTGATCGACTGGCTGGGTCAGTTCGAAAAGAAATTCCCGGCTCATCGTGAGCTCAAAGCCAGCGCCTGATGCGGAAATCGCGACAAAGCGTCTGTTAACAACGAGCAAACAGCAAAAAGCCGGGCGATAAGCCCGGCTTCTGCATATTGGAATGTTCAATCGTCTTAGAACTTGACGCCGATACCGAGCTTGACGCTGTTCTCGTCGTAACCGCGCGAGAAGCTGCCGGAGTCGAGGTCGTAGTCCTTGCTCTGGTAGTCGGTGTAGCGATATTCCAAGCGCGTCGTGATGTTGTTGGTCACGAAGGCTTCGACACCGGCACCGACGGTATAGCCGTAGTTCGTCTTGCTTTCATCCGAGGTACCGTCGGAAACCTTGATATTGCCGATGGCAAGACCGGCCGTGCCGTAGAGCAGGAAGGGGTTCATGTCGTAGCCGACGCGGCCACGGACGGAGCCGTTCCAGCCATATTTGTTCTCGACGCCGCCCGACGAAACGTCGTCGCCGCTGTAGCCGAGATCGGATTCAACGCCGTAAACGATCTGGCCTGCCTGCCAGTTGTAACCGGTGAAGACCTGGCCGCCGAAACCGTAGGTGTGGCGATCGGAACCGAAGTCGCCCATGTTGTAGGTGCCGGCGCCGCCGAGGTAGAAGCCCTCCCAGTTGCCGGCCGGCTTGACCGGAGCGTCCTGAGCAATCGGTGCTTCCGGAACCTGATCGACAGCATCGGCCGCCTGAGCTACCGAAACGCCCGCAATCGCAAAAGCGGAGGCCATGAGGCCAGCAATGAGTACACGCATACTTTTCTCCTTTCAGTCCCGCGCCGCTTTCATCTGTCTCTCAGCGAAGCATTGGCGGGAAATTGCCAGATGTCCCTTCCGGATCGAGACTGAAATTGGAACTGAATTGCGGATTTGAAAGAGCCAAATTGTGATATCATTGTGGCTGCCACATGGCGGAAATTCGATGTTGCTTGCGAGCAACATACACTTCATTAACCTTACTCGGAAGTTAAACTTGAATTACTTATTTTAGGAAATCGCATTATTAAATAATACATATAATATCCTGATCGCGGAGGCAAGCGACACGGCCTATTTATATAATCTCCGCCCGCCCCTATATAGTCTGCCAACAGACTCGCGGGACCAGAAGGCACGATTTTGAACGACAAAAGACTTCGCGCGGCCCTTATAACAGGGGCTGCCAAGAGAATAGGCCGGGCAATCGCCGAAGACCTTGCTGCAAATGGCTTTTCGGTCGCAATTCACGCCAACGGTTCGATCGGCGAGGCCGAGGAACTGGCGGCGGAACTGCGGCGAAAAGGACAGAAGGCGATCGCGCTCAAGGCCGACCTTACCGATCTCGGCCAAACGGGCGAACTGGTCGCGAAGGCGTCGGAAGCGCTGGGGCCTGTCGATCTGCTCGTCAATAATGCGTCAGTCTTCCAGCATGATTCCGCGCGCAGTTTCAACGCCGCCACATGGGCGCTGCACTTCGACCTCCACGCGCGCGCGCCGTCGATCCTTGCGGCCGCCTTTGCTCAGCAGGTGCCCGCTGAGGCAGTGGGGCTGATCGTCAACATCATCGATCAGCGGGTCTGGGCGCTGAGGCCCAGCTTTTATTCCTATACGCTCTCCAAGTCGGCGCTATGGACGGCAACGCAAACGCTTGCCCAGGCATTGGCGCCGCGCATCCGCGTCAACGCGATCGGCCCCGGCCCCTCGATGCCGAGCGAGCGGCAAACGTTGGAGGACTTCCAAGCGCAGGTCTCAGCCCTTATCTTGCAGCGAGGGCCGGCACTGGAGGAATTCGGACAAACGATTCGCTTCCTCTTCGACACGCCCTCGATCACCGGCCAGATGATTGCCCTCGACGGCGGCCAGCACCTTGCGTGGCAGACGCCTGATGTGGCGGAGATTAAGGAATGAACGGACGAAAGCTGCCGGACGGCGGCGTTCTCTACGACGATACGGATGAGAGCGAAGACGATATCGAGGTGGAAGGCGACCTTTCCGCCGCCCCTCTTGCGGCAACGGTCGACTGGAACGCCGGCAGCCTGAACGAAACCGGGCTCGTTGGCGCGGAACTGATCGGCGAATTCGTCAAAAGGCTGCCGAACAGCCCCGGCGTCTACCGCATGTTCAATGCCGAGGGCGATGTGCTCTACGTCGGCAAGGCGCGCAGCCTGAAGAAGCGTGTCGGCAATTACGCCGTCGGCCGTGTGCATTCCAACCGCATCGCCCAGATGGTGCGCCAGACGGCGAATATGGAATTCGTGACGACGCGCACGGAAACGGAAGCGCTGCTGCTCGAAGCGAATCTGATCAAGCGCTTGCGGCCGCGCTTCAACGTGCTGCTGCGCGACGACAAGTCCTTTCCCTATATCCTCATCACAGGGAACCACCGAGCGCCTGCGATTTTCAAGCATCGCGGCGCCAGGGCGCGGAAGGGCGACTATTTCGGGCCTTTCGCTTCGGCCGGCGCAGTCGGACGCACGATCAATTCGCTGCAGCGCGCCTTCCTGATCCGCACCTGCACCGACAGCGTCTTCGAAACGCGCACGCGGCCCTGCCTGCTCTATCAGATCAAGCGCTGTTCCGGACCCTGCACGCATGAGGTCAGCGACGAGGGGTACGCCGAGCTCGTGCAGGAGGCGAAAGACTTCCTGTCCGGCAAGAGCCAGAAGGTGAAGTCGCACATGGCTGAGGCCATGAACCGGGCGGCCGAGGACCTGGATTTCGAGCGGGCGGCGATCTATCGCGACCGCCTGGCGGCACTTTCCCACGTTCAAAGCCACCAGGGTATCAACCCGGCCGGCGTCGAGGAGGCTGACGTTTTCGCCATCCACTACGAAGGCGGCGTTTCCTGCATCCAGGTGTTTTTCTTCCGCACTGGCCAGAACTGGGGCAATCGCGCCTATTTTCCGAAAGCCGATCCGCAGCTTTCAAGCGCCGAAGTGCTGAATGCCTTTCTCGCGCAGTTCTATGACGACAAACCGGTGCCGAAGCAGATCATGCTCTCGGAAACGGTCGAGGAACTGGAACTTCTCGCCGCGGCCCTCAGCGAAAAGGCCGGCCACAAGGTTTCCATCCTTGTGCCGCAGCGCGGCGAGAAGCGCGATCTCGTCGAGCATGTGGTCGGCAATGCGCGCGAAGCGCATGGGCGAAAGCTTGCCGAGACGGCGTCGCAGTCGCGGCTGCTCGAAGGCTTTAAGGAAACCTTTGGGCTCGCCTATGCGCCGCAGCGCATCGAGATCTACGACAACTCGCACATCATGGGCACCAATGCCGTCGGCGGCATGGTGGTGGCGGGGCCTGAAGGCTTCGTGAAGAACCAGTACCGCAAGTTCAACATCAAATCGACCGACATCACTCCCGGCGACGATTTCGGCATGATGCGCGAGGTGATGACGCGGCGCTTCTCGCGGCTGATCAAGGAAGAAGGCATCCCTGACCGGACGGTGCAAACACCTGCTGCCGACGCCGCCGACATGCCTTTCCCCGCGTGGCCCGACGTGATCCTTATCGACGGCGGCCAGGGGCAGATGACGGCAGTGCGTGGCATCCTGGCCGAGCTCGGCATCACCGACAGCGTGATGGCAATCGGCGTCGCCAAGGGTGTCGACCGCGACGCCGGACGCGAGCGCTTCTTTGCGCCGGGACGCGAGAGTTTCACACTGCCGCCGCGCGATCCGGTGCTCTACTTCATCCAACGCCTGCGCGACGAGGCGCACCGGTTCGCGATCGGCTCGCACCGGGTGCGGCGCAAGAAGGAAATGGTCAAGAACCCGCTCGACGAGATCGGCGGCATCGGCCCGTCGCGCAAGCGCGCGCTGCTGCAGCATTTCGGAACGGCGAAGGCGGTTTCCCGGGCGGCTCTGTCCGACCTGATGGCGGTGGAAGGTATTTCGGAAGCAGTGGCAAAGCAGGTCTACAACCATTTCCACGACGACGCCGCGAAATAACCGGCGTCCGTCGCAAATTCCACGCAAAGGCAGTGAAAAGACAGAAAGAATGTTGACGGTCCATGGCCAAAGCCGTCATCTACCGCATCGGCCCGAAAATCGGAATCGATTTCGTAAAGAGGCGCGGCGCTGTGGCGGCGCATCAATTCAGAGAAACGATCCATGGCATCGCGTGCGTACAGCCTTCCCAACCTTTTGACTTACGGCCGCATCCTCGCCGTGCCGCTGATCGTTCTCTGCTTCTTCGTCGAGGGCAGACTGTCGATCAGCAATACGGCGCGCTGGGTGGCGCTGTGGATCTTCATCATCGCCTCGATCACCGATTTTCTCGACGGTTATCTCGCGCGCATCTGGAACCAGACGTCGAATATCGGCCGTATGCTCGATCCGATCGCCGACAAGCTGCTGGTCGCCTCGATCCTTCTCCTGGTGGCGGCCGATCAGACCATCGCCGGCTGGTCGATCTGGGCGGCAATCATCATTCTCTGCCGTGAGATCCTGGTTTCCGGCCTGAGAGAATATCTGGCGGCGCTGAAGGTCAGCGTGCCCGTGACACGCATCGCCAAGTGGAAGACGACGCTGCAGCTCGTTGCCATCGCCTTCCTGCTCGCCGGCCCGGCCGGCGACGAGATTTTCCCCTATACGACTCAAACCGGCATCGCGCTCTTGTGGATCGCGGCGCTGCTGACCATCTATACCGGCTACGACTATTTCCGTGCCGGGCTGAAACATATCGTGGATGACGAGGAATGACGCGGCTTGTCTATTTCGCCTGGGTGCGCGAGCGCATCGGCAAGGGTGAGGAGGAGATCGACCTCCCCTCCTCCGTCGTCACCGTCGCCGATCTCCTGAATCATTTGAAGACGCTGGGCGAGGAATATGAAGCCGCACTTCAATATCCCGACGTCATCCGCGTGGCGCTCGACATGGAACATGTCGAGCATGACGAGCCGATCGGCGCCGCACGCGAGATCGGAATATTTCCGCCGATGACGGGAGGGTGATTGCGGGAGGCTGATAATGAGCAGCATTGCATCTGCTTCTCTCTCCCTTATTCCTGTGCTTGTCACAGGAATCCAGCCATCGCGCGTCCGCGCGGTGAATGACTTCTTCCGGCTGCTAGCAATGTCTCCCGCGCCCAAGGACTTGGGCGCACTGGATTCCTGTGACAAGCACAGGAATGAGGGAGCTTGCGGATTTGGCAGCGCATCAAAGCGAAGGATTTCGCTGTGAACACACCCACCATCCGGGTCCAGCACGAAGACTTTGACCTGCAAACCGAGGTCGATCTCCTCTCCAAGCACAAACCCGGTGTCGGCGCGGTCGTTACCTTCTCCGGCCTTTGCCGCGACGAAGGCGGCACCCTGGCGGCCCTCGAACTCGAACATTATCCCGGCATGGCCGAAGCCGAGATGACCCGCATCGGCGAACTCGCCATCAGCCGTTTCGGGCTGCTAGGGCTGACCGCCATCCATCGCTACGGCAAGATCGTTCCCGGCGAGAATATCGTGCTCGTCGTCGCAGCCGCCCCGCATCGGCAGGCGGCCTTCGACGGCGCCAATTTCGTCATGGATTTCCTGAAGACCGCAGCTCCATTCTGGAAGAAGGAGCACGGCAACGATGGCGCCGAAGGCGACTGGGTTGCGGCAAAAGACGCCGACGATGCGGCGCGCGACAAGTGGAAATGATCAGAGAACCACTCGCTCCCGGCGGCTCATGACCAAGAGCAGGACCAGCAGCGAGAAGATCACCAAGTCCCGCCAGACAAAGGCGCCATAGGCGCCCCACATGGTTTCGACGACTGCAAGCCCGGCAGCACCGCCTGCCGAACGCAGCGGATCGGAATAGCCGCCCACGGCTGCGATCAGCAGTACCTTGAGCCCGAACATCAGGCCCGCGCCGAAATCCATCGAGCCGTAATAGAAGGTGGCGAGAATGCCACAGAGCGTGGCGACGAGGGCTGCTGCCGCATAGGCAACAAGAAAGACAAGCCTGGCGCTGGTGCCGCAGAGTTCGGCGGCCAGCGGATCGTCGGTGACGGCGCGCCAGTGGCGGCCCCAGGCGGTGCGCCTGAGGATCAGCGTACCGATCGCGACGATGGCGCACATCAGCGCCGTGTCGATCACCTGGATATAGGTGAGCGTCACTTTAAACGAACCATCACTCCAGAAGACAACAACTTCGTTCAGGAAGGGCGGCAGCCAAATCGCGCGGGTATCGGCGGCAAGGCGGGCGGTTTCCATCAGCACGATCATGATGCCAAGCGCGGCAACGATGACCATATTCGGCGATTTGCTAGCGAGCGGCAGCATGATCGAGCGGCCGATCCAAATGCTCGCGGCCAGCGAATAGACAATCGCGGCGCAGGCTCCGATGGCAAGTGCGGCCGGCAGCACCAGCCAGAACCTGACATAGGCGATTTCGCTAAAAAGCAGCAGGATCTGGCCCGAGAAGGCAAAGATCGCTCCATAGGTGATGTCGGCCCGCCTGGTCACGCCGAAGGCGACGGCATAACCGAAGGCGAGCGCGGCATAGAGAGCGGCAAGCGGAACCGCATTCGCCAGCTGCTGCAGAAGATAGGCCATTTCGGAGACTCCGCGTTTGCAAATTATAACTGGTAAAGCCCGTTTCGCCAGTTATAATTTCATTATGAGCTTTTCCTGGACCTCTCACCGTTTCGCCGGCGGCGCGCTGGCCCTCGATGTCGCCAACAGCGTCGTACTGCGCCACGATGCGGCGCGACGGATCGACCGCTTCGCGGTGAGCGAACAGATGCGGAGCTTTCCGCGCGCCGCCGCGGAATTCTGCGCCGAACGGGCCCTGTTCGGCGAGGTCGCGCCGGTCGCGGCGCAAGACGAAGTCGACTTCATCGCGCTTCGAGAAGCGATCGACCGCTATTTCCGCAAGCGTATACTGGATGGCGGCGACGACCACTTGCTGGCCGGACTGCTGGAGGCGCTGGCGAAGACCTTGCGCCAGGCAAGCCCCGCAAGCTTGGCGGCGGCGACCGCCCATTCGGTGCTCCGGCTGATCGCCATGCCTGATCCGGAGCGCATGAAGATCTGCGGCAATTGCGGCTGGTTGTTCATCGATCGCAGCAAGAACAGGAGCCGTGCCTGGTGCGACATGGCGGTCTGCGGCAACCGCGCCAAGGCGAAGCGGCACTATCACCGCAAGAAGGAAGAGATGCCATGAGGAAACATCTAATCGCAGCGGCGGCTGCAACAGGTCTTCTGCTTGCCGCCTGCCAGCGCCAGGCCGAAAACCTGGTCGAGGTCACAGGCCACCTCTTCGTCTTCAACTACCGGGTGGCAAGCGCCACCTATCTGCTGACCCTGAAGAAGACAGGTCCTATCCCCGACGGTTCGGTGATCATCGCCGAATTCGAAAATCCCGCGGGCGGCGCCCCGCTGGTGCTGAACCAGAAGATCTATCCGATCGACGACAAGATCGCGCTGCAGAGCGAAAACCTGCACTGCGTGCGCAAGGACCGCGCCTATTCGGTGAATGTCCGGCTGGTCGATAAGGACGGCAATGTGCTGCAGCAATTGAAGACTGAGTTCCGCTCGGACCTCGACCAGACGGTGCTGCCGAGCAAGCCGCTCGTCATTGGCGCGCTTTATGAAAAGAACCCGGAGGTCTTCAAGCCTGACGGCAGTGTCGATTTTTCGAATACCGACAAATGCCCTTCGTGAAAAATTCCGGCACAAAAAAGCCGGAGCGAGGCCCCGGCTTTCGAGAGTCAATTCAAGGCATTGCAAGCAAATGCCGAAGCATGGCCTCAGCCGACGATTTCGGTGTCGGAGAACCAGTACTTGATTTCCTGGGCAGCCGTCTCCGGAGCGTCGGAGCCGTGAACGGAGTTTTCGCCGATCGATAGGGCATGGACCTTGCGGATCGTGCCTTCGGCAGCGTTTGCCGGGTTGGTCGCGCCCATGATTTCGCGGTTCTTGAGGATCGCGCCCTCGCCTTCCAGAACCTGCACGACGGTCGGGCCGGAGGTCATGCCTTCGACGAGTTCGCCGAAGAAGGGGCGATCCTTGTGTACGGCGTAGAAGCCCTCGGCTTCGCGGCGGCTCATCCAGACGCGCTTGGAGGCGACGACGCGCAGGCCGGCATCTTCGAGCATCTTGGTGATGGCGCCCGTCAGGTTGCGCTTGGTTGCGTCAGGCTTGATCATCGAGAAGGTGCGTTCAATCGCCATAGTCAAATCCTCTGTTTTCTCGGGAAAAGTGGGCGGTCTTTACCCGCCCCAACGCCCGAAAACAAGAGGCCGGCGGCAATTTCACGCCGCTGTCACAGTCCTGCCGCGGCTTTCATGGAGATCGAGGCAGCGTTCGAACCAGGCGATGACGGGATCGGCGGCGGCCAGCATCGCCAGCCCTGCGGATACGCGCAGCCATTGCAGCGCGCCGAAGACGATATAGTCGCCAAAAAGCGGCGTCTGGCCGCCGATGAACGGCTGGAACTTCAGCATATGGCGGAGCGGCTCCAGCTTGGTGGCAAAAGCGGCCCTCTCCGCTTCGCTGTCTGCGGCGAAGACTTCCAGCGGCTTGCCGAGCCTGAGCTCGCGACTTTGACGGAAATAGGCCTTGTCGCCTTCGTCCAGGATGGCGTGGATGTCGAGAAGGGCAATGCGCATGATCGCCGGATGGATGATCATCTGCGAATAGCCTTCCACCATGCGCGACAGCGCCTTGCCGCCCTCGCCGCCGAACAGCGACGGACGCTCGGGATAAGCCTCCTCCAGATAGAGGGCGATGGCGAAACTATCCGAGATCAGCCGGCCATTGTCGTCGAGCACCGGCAGGGTCGACGACACGCCGCCGCCGATGTCGCGGATGCGGGCGTAGGTCGTCGGGATCTCCTCGAAATCGAGTCCCTTGTGCGCGAGCGCCATCACCGCCTTCCAGCAATGGGGCGAAAAGAAGCGACGTTCGTCGGCGCCGCAGAGGGAATAGAGGGCTCTGGTCATGACAATCCTTTCGAGGTCCGATCTGCCTGCATTCGACGACACAAAGCGCGCACGATCAAATCAGGAAATTTCATGGCGCCATCACTCGGATTTCTCGGGAAACCGGCTAGACTACTCCAGCAACGGCAGGGGGACCATATGCTTAGACATTTCAGGATGTTCGCGGCCTATAATCGCTGGGCCAATAGCTTGGTCTATACGGCTGCGGCCGAACTCGGGGCGGCGGAATTTCGCAGCGACCGCGGCGCCTTCTTCGGCTCGCTGCATGGCACGCTCAATCACCTGCTCGTCGCCGACCGGATATGGATGAAGCGCTTTACCGGTAGCGGCGAAGCGCCGGCGGCCCTCGATGCCATACTATTCGAAGAGCTGGATGCGCTTGCCGCCGCACGCAAGACAGAGGACGAGCGCATCATTGCCTGGACGGGGACGCTCGATGAGGCGAGCCTTGCCGGCGACTTCACCTATGTCCCGGTGACGCAGCCGATCCGGGTCACTCAGCCGCTGTCGAGCGCGCTCGCGCACCTCTTCAATCACCAGACTCATCACCGCGGCCAGTGCCATATGACGCTGACGGCGCTTGGCAAACCAAGCCTCGGGCTGGACCTTATCTATTTTCTGCGCAGCGAGGGTCGCGAGTGGATGTGAGACAGCCTTTCTGATCAAGACCGCATTAACCGCCTTTGCCAGTTCCAAGGCAAACCCGGCGCTTCCCGCCTAAAAATTCAGCCTCTCTTAAAGCCTTGCAGGCATAGCGGAATGAAGGGAAAAAGCCGGACCGCGAGGGATCGTCATGCTGACTGCAAGCGCAAACGGACTGGTGTCGCGCGAGGCTGGGCGCGCCGGCCCCCTGACGGATATCGAGAAGATTGCCCAGCACATGGCGCGCCTCAACGTTACCTCGCTGCCGCGTAACTACGAACTCTTTCATGAGGCCATCATTGGGCACAATCCTGGTCTTGCGCAAGACATCGCCGCTCTCGGATCGCAGCCGGAACAGGCGATGCTCGACGAACTCGGGCTGAAATACCGCCTCGTCGGCCATTGCGGGTTGGTGGGCGAGACGTCGCGCAACGAGGCCAGCCGGACGCTACGCGAGGTGGCGGAGAGGCTTGCCGAAGGATTGAGGCACAGAGACGCCTTTGCCCGCGCCTGCGGCACGATCCTGAGATCTGTCGCCGGGCATGAGGACCAGAGCCTTGCCGCCTTCATCGGCGAGGTCGATTACCTCTCCGCCTCGCTCGCGACGGTGATGTCGGCGGAGATGGAAATCGGCGCCAGACTACTGGACGACATCAACAAGCTGGAAACGTTGGAGCGCGGCATTTCGGCAATGCAATCGGCCACCATCGCCGACAGGATCACCGGCCTCGCGAACCGCGTCGCGCTGAACCGGCAGATCACCGAGCTCTACGAACGTGAAGAGGGTGCCGCCGGCAGCGCGCTGATCATGGTCGATATCGACGATTTCACCGAGCTCAACGACCGATACGGCACTCAGGCAGGCAACAAGCTCTTGAAGAAGCTTGCAGCCCTTTTTCGAAAATCGGTCAAGAAGAACGACTTCGTCGCCCGCACCGAGGCCGACGAATTCGCCTTGCTGTTTGCCAATGTCGGCATGCAGGATGCGATTGCTATCGCCGAGCGCCTGCGCGCCTCCGTCGAGGAAAATCTCGTTTTCGCCACCTCCGACAAAGGTGACAGCGGCAGGCTGACCATCTCGGTCGGCCTGGCGCTCAGTGCCGATGCGACAACACCGGGACAGCTCCAGGCCAACGCCCGCGTGGCGCTGCTCGCCGCGCAATCGAACCGCCGCCTGCCGGTGCAGGCTTTCGGCCGCTGAGGCGTATGATGCTCTCAGCACGGACGAGCAAGCTCGCCGGGGGACGAGTGAGCTCGCCGGGGGATTAGCGGTCTTGCCTTGGCAGGCAGTTTCGGCCACAACGCCGGCCATGATCACGCTCACCGATATTTCTGCCCGCATTGCCGGGCGCCTGCTTCTCGACAATGCCAGCCTTTCGCTGCCTTCGGGCACGAAAGCAGGGCTGGTCGGCCGCAATGGCGCCGGCAAATCCACGCTGTTTCGCGTCATCACCGGCGATCTCGGCTCGGAGACAGGGTCGGTGTCGATCCCGAAGGCGGCGCGTATCGGTCAGGTGGCCCAAGAAGCGCCGGGAACCGAGGATTCCCTGATCGAGATTGTGCTTGCCGCCGACAAGGAACGCGCGGCCCTGCTTGCCGAGGCTGAAACGGCAAGCGATCCGCACCGCATCGCCGAAATCCAGATGCGCCTCGTCGACATCGATGCGCATTCGGCCGAAGCGCGCGCCGCAAGCATCCTCGCCGGCCTCGGCTTCGACCAGCCGGCGCAGGCCCGACCCGCCTCCTCCTTCTCCGGCGGCTGGCGCATGCGCGTGGCGCTTGCCGCCGTGCTCTTCGCCGAGCCGGACCTGCTTCTGCTCGACGAGCCGACCAACTATCTCGACCTTGAAGGCACTATGTGGCTGGAAGATTATATCCGCCGCTATCCGCACACGGTCATCATCATCAGCCACGACCGTGACCTCCTGAACAATGCGGTCAATTCCATCGTCCATCTCGACCAGAAGAAGCTCACCTTCTACCGCGGCAATTACGACCAGTTCGAGCGGCAGAAGGCGGAGGCTGACGAGCTGCAGACGAAGGCCAGGGCCAAGAATGAGGCAGCGCGCAAACATCTGCAGAGCTTCATCGACCGCTTCAAGGCCAAGGCTTCCAAGGCCCGGCAGGCGCAATCGCGCGTCAAGGCGCTCGAGCGCATGGGAACGGTTGCAGCCGTCATCGAGGACCATGTGCAACCGATCACCTTCCCGGAGCCGGAGAAGCAGCCGGCCTCACCGATCGTTGCAATCCAGGGCGGCTCCGTCGGCTACGAACCCGGCAAGCCGATCCTGAAGAACCTCAACCTGCGCATCGACAACGACGATCGCATCGCCTTGCTCGGCTCCAACGGCAACGGCAAGTCGACCTTCGCCAAGTTCATCTCAGGGCGACTGTCGCCGGAGAGTGGCGAAGTAAAACTCGCGCCGAGCCTGAAGATCGGCTTCTTCGCGCAACACCAGCTCGAGGACCTGATCCCGGAACAGTCGGCGGTGGAACATGTGCGGCGTCTGATGCCCGCCGAACCGGAAGCCAAGGTGCGCGCCCGCGTCGCGCAAATGGGACTGGCGACCGAGAAGATGGCAACCGCCGCCAAAGATCTTTCCGGCGGCGAGAAGGCACGCCTGCTAATGGGGCTTGCCGCCTTCCATGCGCCTAACCTCCTCATTCTCGACGAGCCGACCAACCATCTCGACATCGACAGCCGCCGTGCCCTGATCGAAGCGCTGAACGATTACAACGGCGCCGTGATCCTGATCTCGCACGACCGTCACCTCATTGAGGCGACGGTCGACCGGCTGTGGCTGGTCAATGGCGGCACGGTCACCACTTTCGAAGGCGACATGGACGAATACCGAGACCTGATCGTCAGTTCCGGCAAGAGGAAAGAAGAGAAGCCGCAGGCCGCCGACGAGACGACATCGAAGGCCGACCAGCGCAAGCTGAATGCTGAAAGGCGCGCCTCGCTGACGCCGCTGAAGAAAAAGATCAACGAAATCGAATCCTTGACGGCGAAGCTGGAGAAACAGATTCGGGCTCTTGATGCGGAACTTGCGGATCCGGCGCTTTATGAGAAAACGCCTGCGAAAGCGGCCGAAAAGGTAAAACAGCGCGGCGAGGCCGCCTCAAAACTCGCCGCCGCCGAGGAAGAATGGCTGATGCTGTCTTCCGAATATGAAGAGGCAATGGCGGGATAGTCACAGTCTTCGAGGAAACGCGGCTGACTGCGACGCGTTAACACAATTCCTGCCGATCTCAACCGATCGTTAACCATACTTCGAAAGGTTGTCTCAACATTCATTGCTGATTTGTTGAGCCCTTTCCATGCATCGTTTTTCCGCGCTGGCCTGCATCGCCCTTGCGGCCGCCCTCTCCGCCTGCGGCACGACCAGACAAATCCCCGACACCTCGATCAAAACTGCATCGTTGATCGCGCCTGAGGGGCGGACACCTTTCGGCAAACCAACCACTGATGATGGAACACCGCCCTTTGCCGGCCCGCATCACCTCTCCGGGCGGACGCTGGAGGTCTCCTCGCTCGCCGATCTCAAGCTCAATGACAAGGAAGTGATCCTAAGCTTCGACGATGGCCCGATCCCCGGCCGGACGGATAAGGTGCTCGCGATCCTCGACCAGTTCGGCGTCAAGGGCGCTTTCATGATGGTCGGCGAGATGGCCGAGATGCATCCGGCGCTGGCGCGCAAGGTGGCGATGGAGGGCAACGCAATCGGCAGTCACACCTATGACCATGCCAACTTGACCTCTTTGCGCTTCGATGCGGCGATGGACGAGGTCGTCAAGGGCGAACTGGCAGTGACCAAGGCGACGGGGACAGACGTCTCGTTCTTCCGCTTCCCTTACCTCGCCGAGAGCCACAGGCTGCGCGCCGCCATCGCCATGCGCGGTCTGGTCGTGATGGATGTCGACATCGATAGCAAGGACTATTTCAGCGCTACACCGGTGTCCGTGACGCAATTGACGATGAACCTGCTGCACAAGCGCGGCCGCGGCATCATTCTGATGCACGACATCCACAAGCGCACCGTAACGATGCTGCCCACCCTGCTTTCGAAACTCGAAACCGAAGGCTACAAGGTCGTGACGCTGAAATTCAAGAAGCCGCAGGCGCCGAGCAACCTCGTTGCCTCGGCCGATCTGGTGATGACCCGCTAGGAAATGCTTTTCGGTCGAGTGCTGACTAAAACTTTTAGACCGCAACGCCGCTGCTTCTAGTCGAGAGGATTTTTGGAGGAACGTGGTTTGCTTCGCTATCTCTGCGGCGTGTTGTTAGCTTCCGTGCCGCTCGTTGCCGCCAATGCTGAATCTGCAAATTTCTGTAGAAACAGTTTCAATCCGAACGAAGCAGTCGAGTCCCGATTCATGGGACTTGAATACGCGCTCACTGCTCATGTTCTCGCGGAAAAATATTGCGGGGCTGAACCGAGGCCGTTGCGTCCCCGATTTCTAGGGTACATCGAGAAGCAGGGATGCGATTCAGGAACTGAGATCTACAAAGAAGTCGAGGCAGCTATCGAAAAAATGGAGGACGCAGGCCTAAACCTGCTCGCTCAAGAAAACCCCAAGCTAACGATGTCTGACGAACAGGTGCAGGAATGGGCTTCGACTGCTACGAAGGAGCTTGGGGGATGCGACGCGCTGAAAAAGGCTCATGACGCCGAAATTGGACAGTAAACACTCCATGTGAGCAGGCTGGCTTGCCAGGGATGAGCCCCTTGGACAATGAGAGCGTGAAGGAGAAAACCGCTCACGTTTATCCGCATCATGCGCTAGATCTATGCGGAATCAACGAAGCCGGCAGCTCAGACATGAACCTTCATCTCGAAGCGGACGAGGATCCGCGCACCCGCCAGTTTATCGACGAACACAATGCCTTTTCCGACGCGGCATTAAGAACACCGCAGTTTGTCGAGGATCGCGAGGCGATCAAGGCGCTGATCGAGCGGCAGGACAGGCTGATCGTGCCGATGCGCCGCGGCGGATGGCTGTTCGATTTCCGGCAGAGCAAGGACAATCCCCTCGGGGTCTGGCTACGCTTGCCAGCCGAGCAGCCGCCGTTGCCGGAGGCCGATTGGGAGCCGGTCTTCGATCTCGACGCCTTCTGCCTCGACGAAGGCAAGCGCTGGACCTGGCGCGGCGCCGTCACCTGCCCGTGGGAGCCGACGCGCGTCCTGCTGATGCTTTCGGACGGCGGCTCCGACCCGGTCCGCCTGCTCGAATTCGACGCCGAGCGCAAACAGATCGTGAAGGGCGGATTTGACACCCCCGCCGCGCGATCGCATGCCACCTGGTTGAGCCGCGACGAGATCTGTTATTTCGGCTCGATCGACCGATTTTCGGCGACCCGCTCGGGATGGCCGCGCGTCGGGCGGCGGTTGAAGCGCGGACAGCGGCCGGAAGATGCCGCCATCATGTTCGAAGCGGCGGACGAGGACGTTTACGGCTCCAATCTGGTCATCGACCCCGCCCTTTCCGGTGCTTCGCCGGATGCAGCATTGATAGAGATCTTCGTCGCGGGCCATGAGATCGGCGTCGCAAGCGCTTTCCTCATCGGAGACGACGGCAAGCGCCAACGCATCGATTTGCCTGAAGAAGCCGACTTTCAGTTCAATCGCGATCATTGCCTCTGGCGCGCAAAGACCGACGAGCGCGTTCCAACCGGTAGCCTCGTGCTGCAACGCTTCGAGCCGCAATCTCAGACGATACTCGGACCGGAGCGAGTCCTGTTCCAACCTGGCGAGGGCCAGTCGGTCGCGCAGATGATGCTGATGCGCGAATGGTGCGTGTTCATCATTTCGGACAGGCTGCGCCCGCGTCTTCTCGTGCTCGACCTCACAAAGCCCGATGCTGAACAGCGGGAAATCGCGTTGCCGGCGGAGATGCAGACGGCTCATTTCAAGCCTCTCTATGCAGATCTGCATCATGGGAACGACACGCTCCACATCGTCGGTCAGGGTTTCCTGCAGCCACCCACTTGCTACCGTCTCGAGCTCTCCGATCGCAGCAAACAGCCGGAGCCGATTTTCACGGCAGTGGCGCCGAGCTATTTCGATGCGACCGATATGTCGTCGGAGCTGCTGGAGGCTGTGTCCGAGGACGGGACCAGGGTCGCTTACCGCCTGGTCCTGCCGCGACAGTGGACCAAGGGCGCACTGCCGGTGCTGATCTACGGCTATGGCGGATTCGATGTTTCGCTGTCGCCGAATTACTCCGGCGTAACTGGCCGCTGGCTGGAGCAAGGCGGCGCCTATGTGCAGGCCTATATCCGCGGCGGCGGTGAATTCGGGCCTGACTGGTATCGCAGCGCCAAGCGGCTGGGGCGGGACAAAGCCTTTGCCGATTTCGTCGCTATTGCCAGGGATCTCGTCGCCCGCGGCTACACCGTGCCGTCGCGCATCGCCTGCCAGGGCGGCAGCAATGGCGGCCTTCTGACGGGCGTGATGCTGACACGCTACCCGGACGATTTTGGCGCCGTCTGGTGTCAGGTGCCGGTTCTCGATATGACACGCTTCCACCTGTTCAGCGCGGGAAAAGCCTGGATGGACGAATATGGCGACCCGGACACGCCGGCGGACCGGGACTTCATGCTCGGCTATTCGCCGCTTCACAATATCCGGCCGGCCAGTGAGATCACCTACCCGCCGATCTATATCGAAAGCTCCACCAATGACGACCGCGTGCATCCCTCGCATGCACGTCGATTTGCAGCGCGGCTGGAGGAAGAAGGACATAAGCCACTCTTCCACGAATTCGGCTTGGGCGGACATGGCGGCGATGGCAATTCCGAGGAGCGCGCCGCCCGCGCAGCGATGGGTTACAGCTTCCTTCGCGAGACCATCATGCGATAGGATACACAGGAATGGGGAGCAGAGCTTGTCGACGCTTCTCTTTCTGCTACAAGAACCTCAATAAATCATACTTTTCCTAGAAGCCCGAGCGAAACACCATGTCCCCTATCAATCTCGCCATCGTCGGCGTCGGCAAGATCGTCCGCGACCAGCACCTTCCCTCCGTTGCCAAGAACCCGAATTTCGAGCTCGTGGCGACGGCAAGCCGTCACGGCACGGTCGAAGGCATCAACAGCTACACCACGATCGAAGCAATGCTCGACGCCGAGCCCTCGATCGATGCCGTTTCGCTCTGCATGCCTCCGCAATATCGCTACGAGGCAGCTTATAAGGCGCTCGTGGCCGGCAAGCACGTCTTTCTGGAAAAGCCGCCCGGCGCAACGCTGAGCGAAGTGGCTGATCTGGAGGCGTTAGCCAACAAGCAAGGTGCGTCGCTCTTTGCCAGCTGGCATTCGCGCTATGCCCCGGCCGTCGAAGCCGCCAAGGCGTTTCTTGCTTCGACGACGATCAAAAGCGTGCATGTGATCTGGAAGGAGGATGTCCGCCACTGGCATCCGAACCAGGAATGGATCTGGCAGGCGGGCGGTCTCGGTGTTTTCGATCCCGGTATCAATGCGCTCTCAATCGTCACCCATATCCTGCCGCGGCAGGTCTTCATCACTGGGGCTGTGCTGGAATTCCCGGAGAATCGCGATGCACCGATCGCCGCCGACATTCACTTCCGCGATGCAGACGGCCTGCCGGTTCATGCCGAATTCGACTGGCGCCAAACCGGCAAGCAGAGCTGGGACATCGTCGCAGAAACGGCGGCCGGCCAAATGGTCCTCTCCGAGGGCGGCGCCAAGCTTTCCATCGACGGTACGCTGACATTTGCCGAACCGGAACAGGAATATCCTTCGCTCTATCGCCGCTTCGCCGAGATCATCAAGGCGGGCAAATCGGATGTCGATCTCGCACCGCTGCGCCACGTCGCCGACGCCTTCATGCTCGGCAAGCGGAAATTCGTCGACGCCTTCCACGATTGAGTCATCTGGCGGTCCTTGCCCGTCGACTCCGACGGCAAGGACCCGCTCAAGCCTTCTTCTCCCACCGCCCTTCCGGTGTCTGCTGCCAATAGGTGAGGTTATGCCCCTCGCCTTTCAGCCTCTTCCACTGCGCTCGCGCAGCTTCCAACTGCTCCTGATCGTGGCCGTCGAACATGAAGACAACGCGCTCATAGGCATCGGGCGGCGGCGGCTCGGCGCCGTCGACAATGAAACGAACCGTCGCCGCATTGGCATTGTCCGAGGTTACCGTCAAAAGCACCGGCTGGTTTTCGGCGAAATCAGCCGTGTCGGTCCCATGCGGCAGGAAACTCTCCTCACGAAAAGTCCAAAGATGCGCATCGAGAGCATCGCGCCGCGCGACATCGCGCGTCTGGACCGCTACGCGCCAGCCGCGCTCGACGCTTTTGTCGAGGAGCGGCGGTAGCGCGTCTTCCAGCCTGGTTTCGGTGAGATGATAAAAGAGAATATCCGTCATCGGGATTCATAATGGGTGCGAACGAGCTCGTCGAGCAGACGGACGCCGAAACCGGAACCCCAGGACTGGTTGATCTCATCCTGCGGCGAACCCATCGCCGTGCCGGCAATGTCGAGATGCGCCCAGGGCGTGTCCTGCACGAAGCGTTTGAGGAAATGCGCCGCCGTGATCGAGCCGGCCTGACGGCCGCCGGTGTTCTTCATGTCGGCAAACTTGCTGTCGATCAGCTTGTCGTAATCCTTGCCGAGCGGCATGCGCCAGAGCTTCTCGTTTGTCGAAAGGCCGGCTGCCGCCAGCTGCGAGCAAAGCTGGTCGTCATTGGAGAATAAACCGGCATGCACATTGCCGAGCGCCACGACGATCGCGCCGGTCAATGTGGCGAGATTGATCATGAACTGCGGCTTGAACCGATCATTGCAATACCAGAGCGCATCGCAGAGCACGAGGCGGCCTTCGGCATCGGTATTGATCACCTCGATCGTCTGGCCGGACATGGAGGTGACGATGTCGCCCGGACGCTGGGCGTTGCCATCAGGCATGTTCTCGACCAGGCCGATGATGCCGACGGCGTTGACGGCGGCCTTGCGCGAAGCGAGCACATGCATGAGGCCGGTGACGGCTGCGGCGCCGCCCATGTCCCCTTTCATGTCCTCCATGCCGGCGGCAGGCTTGATCGAAATGCCGCCGGTATCGAAGACGACGCCTTTGCCGATGAAGGCGACAGGGCGGTCCTTGGCCTTGCCGCCCTTCCACTGCATGACCGCCAGACGCGGCGGACGCACGGAGCCCTGCGCGACGCCGAGCAGCGCGCCCATGCCAAGGCGGCGCATTTCCTTCTCGGTCAGGATTTCCACCTCGACGCCCAGCCCTTCGAGTTCCTTTGCCCTGGCGGCGAATTCGACCGGCCCAAGCGCGTTCGGCGGTTCATTGACGAGGTCACGGGCGAGATTGACGCCGCCTGCAATCGCTTCGGAATCGGAAAACGCCTTTTTGGCACCGGCCGCATCGGCGGTGACGATCGTCACCTTGACGGATTTTGCCGGCTTCTCCTCATCGTCGTTCTTCTTTGTCTTATAGGCATCGAAGCTGTAGGCGCGAAGCAGCATGCCGAGCGCGAAATCCGCGGCTGCGCGTGCGTTGGTCTCAAGCCCGGGCACGTCGACGAAGATGGCGGCCTTGTCGGTATTCTTGATTTTAGATGCCGTGGCGCCACCGGCCTTCAGCCAGTCATGGGCGGTTAGTTCGCCAGCCTTGCCCAGTCCGACGACGACGATGCGCTCGACGGGAGCCCCCTCCGGGGCGACAATATCGAGCGCGGCCATTGACTTAGCGGAGAACCGAGCGATTTTCGTAGCCCTTGCGATCACGCCTGCAGGGTCGGCCGTTTCGGCGCCTGCGGCGCTCTCGGCCTCCGCAGTTTTCAACAGGATTGCCAGTCCGCCATTGAGCTTTGCCGACTTCGAGAATGAAATTTCGAACTTTGCTGACATGTCTTCTCCGCTGGGATTCTTTGAAATCCGTCCCTGGCGGATAATTTCGCGTTTGGCGGGTCTGTCAATGGCTTGCGACTATTGTTATGGTCGCCCGCGGCCGTCCAAGCCCTCATGTTTTCGTCAGCTTCGTAGATATTAGCGTTGACAGTTTTTTCGAAAAATCCATGGCGAAGGCCGGTGATCCGCCTGCCGAAAACGGCTTTCGGTGCATTCCTGCTTCTGTTCTGGACGTGGTGGGCGCTGCTTGCCGTCTTTCGCGCCTTCCCCGCAATAGACATCTATTTTTCCCAGCTTTTTTTCGTGGGCGCAGATTGTGACGCGAGTGCCGCTGCCGGAAGCATCTGCGGCGGCTTTCCCTATCGCGATTCGGGGAATCTCGACCTGCTGCGCACCATCTTCTTCCGCCTGCCCTATGTCGTCGCGATCGTAATGCTGTGGAAATTCATCGAGTGTTACCAGCAGCACGGCGCGACCTTCAACGCCGAGCGGGCGCGCAAGCTCAAAGTCGCACTAGGAACGCTGCTGATCGGGCCGGTGCTGCTCGTCAATGTTATCCTGAAGGAACATTGGGGCCGGCCGCGACCGCTGCAGACGGATATGTTTGGCGGGGCCCTGCATTTTGTCGAGGCCGGTTCACTGGCCGGCAAATGTATCTCGAACTGCTCCTTCGTCTCCGGCGAGGCTGCGAGCGCGGGATGGCTGTTCTGCCTTCTGCTCTTCGTCCCGAAATCGCTGCGTTACGCGCTGGTGCCGCCTGTCGCCGTGATCTCGATCCTGACACCGGCCCTGCGGTTGTCCTTCGGCGCGCATTACCTCTCCGACGTAACGCTCGGATGGCTCTCCTCGCTTGTCGTCTTCGCAGCGCTGCTGGCGCTAACTGAGTCGCAACAGAGCCAAAAAAATTCTGAAATTTGAATGAATTTTTGACACCTGCTTGTCGCAAAAGCGCGACAAAGAGCGTAGAGGGTTTCTCCTGCAAGCCGTTTGGGCGTGCAGGTGCTTTCAAGGGCCGGCATGAAACTACTCGAAACATACATATTGCGGCGGGTCGGCCAGATGTTTCTCGTGGCGCTCCTGCCCGTGCTGGCGATCATTTGGACGACCCAAGTCCTGCAGCGCATCAACCTCGTCACCGACAGCGGCCAGTCGATCGGCTCGTTCGCCAAGCTGGCGACGATGATCCTGCCGTCGATCATTCCCGTGGTGCTGCCCTTCGCCCTCGTCATCGCCATCACCCAGACGTTGACGACGATGAACAATGATTCCGAGTTGACCGTCATCGACGCGGCCGGCGCACGGCGCAGCATTCTGGTCCGCCCGATCCTGCTGCTTGCCGCCGTCATCAGCGTCTTTTCCTTCTTCGTCGACAATATCGTCGAGCCACGAGCAAAGACCGTGGCGCGTCAGATGATCGCCGAGACCTACGCCGATCTTCTCTCCTCGGTCATCGAGGAGAAGACTTTCCGCAAGCTCGACGACGGTCTCTATGTCCAGATCTCGCAGCGCCTCGCGGGGCGTATGCTGAAGGGCCTGTTCGTCGCCGACGAGAGGGACCCCGCCTACGAACTCATTTATTACGCCAAAGAAGGCGCCGTCGACGATACCGGAACGACTCTGATCATGCACGATGGCGAGGTGCATCGCAAAACGCCCGACGGCAACGTCTCGGTCATCAACTTCGATTCCTATTCGTTCGACCTCTCGGACATGACGGAGAGCCGCGGTCAGGCGACGCTGAAGGCCAGCGATCGTGACCTGTGGTTCCTGTTCAATCCGGATCCGAACGACAAGGACTATACGATCCGCCCGCAGAGCTACCGCGCCGAACTGCATCGGCGGCTGACGGACTGGATCCTGCCCGTCGTCTTTGCACTGTTTTCGCTGGCGATCGCCGGCGACGCACGCTCGCACCGCGAAGCACGGCTGCACCCGATGGTGAGCGCGCTCGCCTATGCTTTCGCGCTACGTTGGGCTGCCTTCTACGCGGCAAACCAAATCGACACCGATCCGGAATATATCGCCGTTCTCTACGCCATCCCGATCGTCAGCAGCATCGTCTCGATCATCTTCCTTGGCCTGCACAAGCGACTGGTCATGCCTTCGTTCATCTGGGATCGGATATCGCTTTCCTGGAGACGAATGCAGGGAAGACTGCTTGCCGCGACCAGCAGGTCCGGCGGGGGCGCCGCCCAATGATGTTCGGGACATTGTCGCGTTATTTCTTTCGCCGCTACCTGGCGACGACTGGCTGGTTCCTGATCGGCGTGTCGGCCATCGCCTTCCTCCTGGATTTCAGCGAGACGGCCGGACGCATGTCTGGCCTGCCCGGCTATACGATCGGAGGCGGCATCGTGATGACCGCCGTGCGCCTGCCGCTCATATTGCAGCAGACAATCCCCTTCATCGCGCTCTTCGTCGGCATGACAGTGCTGATCGGACTCAATCGCAAATATGAGCTCGTAGTCACGCGCGCGGCCGGCATTTCGGTCTGGCAGTTCATGCTTCCCTTCATCGTCGGTTCACTGGCGCTCGGCGTGCTGACGATGACGGCGCTCAACCCGCTTGCCGCCTGGGGACAGCGCCAGGCGCTGCTTGTCGAATCCGACTGGCGGGGCGAAAATGCGGTTCTGCGCAAGGCGCCGCAGATTCCGTGGCTGCGCCAGATCAGTGGCCGCGACGACGTCATCATCGGCGCCCAGACGGTCCAGGAGAACGGAACCAAGCTGATAGACGCCGTATTGATCCATTTCGATTCGGGCGGTCGAGTCATTTTGAGACAGGATGCCGCCACGGCAAAGTTGGAAGATGGTTACTGGCAGCTTAACAGCGTCGTCGAGCGTAAGCCTGGCGAAATCCCGCTGCGCAAAGCTTCGGTCCAACTTCGCACCAATTTGAAACAGGATTTCGTCCAGGAGCGGCTGACAGCGCCGGAAACAATTGGTTTCTTTGACCTTTCCAACCGCATTGCGGCGGCTAAATCCTTCGGTATCTCGACCAAGGCATTGGAGACACAATTCAACTCTCTGTTGTCCCAGCCATTGCTGTTGGTAGCCATGACTCTCATTGCTGCAACAGTGTCCCTAAAATTTAGCCGGTTCAACCAATCCCGGTCCGTGATTCTGGGTGGAATCCTGTCGGGCTTCATGCTTTATGTCATCACCGTGCTTGTTAAAGCATTCGGAAGCAGTGGAGTCGTGCCTCCCTTCGTGGCGACCTGGATACCGGTTGTCGTCGCGCTGGCCTTGGGCGCGACTATTTTGCTTCATCAGGAGGACGGCTAGTGGCGGTAGGCGACCGCAAGTATTTTAGTAAACAAATGGTTGCCCTGCTTGTCGGTGCGGCTTTATGTTCCTATTTCGGCAGTGCTCCGGCCTCCTATGGCCAGGCCGGCACGCCCGAGCAAAATATCGAGAATAACATTCCCGAGGGGGCCAAGCTTCTGCTTTCGGCCAACGAACTCGTCTATAACCGTGACGCCGAAGTCGTGTCGGCAGTCGGCGGCGTACAGATCAACTATGGCGGCTACAAAATGGTCGCGCAGAAGGTCGAGTACAATCAGAAGACCGGCCGGATGATGGCGCTCGGCAATGTCGAGCTCGTCAGCCCGGACGGTAACCGCATCTATGCCGACAACCTTGACGTGACCGACAATTTCGCCGACGGATTTATCAATTCGCTGCGCATCGAAACAGCCGACAATACCCGTATCGTCGCCGAAACGGGCGAGCGTGTCGGCGGCACGAAGATGATCCTCAACAAGGGCGTCTACACAGCCTGCCTTCCCTGCGCCGAAGATCCGAAGCGCGCACCCTTCTGGCAGGTCAAGGCCAAGCGCGTGATTCAGAACGGTGAGACGCATACGATCCGTCTGGAGCGGGCACGTTTCGAGCTGCTCGGTTACCCTATTGCCTTCGTGCCGTTCATCGAAGTTCCCGACAATACGGTGAAGCGCAAGTCCGGCTTCCTGTTCCCGACGATGAGCCTGTCGCAGAACCTCGGCTTTGGCCTTTCCATTCCTTATTATTACGTGATCTCGCCGAGCATGGATGCGACGGTTACCGCAACCGGCTACACGGCCCAGGGATTCCTTGTCGAAGGAGAATTCCGTCAGCGTTTCGAGAACGGCACGCATATCCTGCGCGTCGCCGGCATCGACCAGGCAAATCCGGGTAATTTCAGCTCTGGTACCAGCGATGCCGAAGCCGAGCAGCGCGGCATGGTGGCGTCAAAGGCCGAATTCCGCATCAATCCGCGCTGGACGTTCGGCTGGGACGTCATGGTGCAGAGCGACAACAATTTCTCGAAAACCTACAAGCTCCGCGGCCTGAGCGGCACGGATCGCACGAACCAGATCTACCTGACGGGGCTTGGGAAACGTAATTATTTCGACATGAGGGCGTTTTATTTCGACGTCCAGGATGCCGACCGGACGAACACGGCCGAAAAACAGCAGGCCATCGTCTATCCCGCGTTTGATTATCACTATGTCGCACCTCAGCCGCTAGCAGGCGGCGAACTTTCTGCAGACGTCAACCTGACGAATATTTCGCGCACACATGATGACTTCTACACCGTGGACGGATTCGACCGCTTCCGCGGTCTAAAGGGCCAGACTTCGCGCCTGACCGCCGAACTTCAGTGGAAACGCACCTATGTCACGCCGACCGGCCTGGTGATCACGCCGCTCCTGGCCGCGCGCGGCGACGCTTTCGCGCTGAACATGGACAATCCGACCGGTTACGCCGGCGATTATCTTGATGACAATTCCGCCACCCGCTCGATGCTCACAGCCGGGCTGGAGGTGCGGTATCCGATCCTGATGACAACTGATAACAGCACGCATATTCTGGAGCCCATCGCCCAGATCTATGCGCGCCCCGACGAGCAACTCGCCGGCCGGCTGCCGAACGAGGATGCACAAAGTTTCGTCTTCGATGCCACCTCCCTCTTCGACCGAGATAAGTTCTCAGGTTACGACCGCGTCGAGGGCGGCACCCGCGCCAATGTCGGCTTCCAGTACACCGGGACTTTTGACAGCGGTTACAAGCTGCACGGCATTTTCGGCCAGTCTTATCAGATCGCCGGCCAGAACTCGTTCGCGACCGATGACCTCGTCAATGTCGGCGCCGATTCGGGCCTCGAAACCGACCGCTCCGATTATGTCGGCCTCGGCGGCGTGGAAACGCCGTACGGTGTTTCCGTTGCCGCCTCCTACCGGCTCGACGAGAAGGATTTCGAGTTTCGCCGTGGAGACCTGACGACGGCCTACCAGAACGACACTTTCCAGACGCAGGTGACCTACACCCATCTCAGCGCCCAGCCGGCCTATGGCTTCGCCGAGGATAATGACGAGATCCAGACGAGCAGCAGGGTCAAGTTCAAGGATTACTGGTCGATCTTCGGCGGCATCGCGTGGGATCTGAACAACGATGTGATCAGCCGTCGGACGCTCGGCCTTTCCTATGAGGACGAATGCACGATCTTCACGATCGCCTACACGGATAGCAGGGACTCTGAAGACGAGTCGGCAAGCGACTGGACGATCGGCGCGCGGCTGACGTTCCGGACGCTCGGCGACATCAAGATCGGCTCCGATACCCTCTCCAATTAATGGGCGAACGGCGCAAACATGGCCTCAAGTCATTCTTTCGCCGTAAGCCTGTGCAGGACATTGCCGCCAGTCGATATTCGAGGCATAGGGGTTTCGCGCCATGGCGGAGGCGATTTCCGCGTGTCTCGCACTGTGGTAAGGACGCCGCGAACAACGGCTCGCGGCGCTATTGGGAGGTCAACAGATGATTGACGCGAAAAAAGCCATAACCGCCTTTCTCACCGGCGCAGCGCTTGCCTTGCTGACGGGCCTTGCCGCCCCGGCGCTTGCAGCAAGCGAAGTCCAGGCCGTGGTGAACGGCACCGCCATCACCAGCGGCGATGTCGCCAAGCGCCAGGCTTTCCTGCGCCTGCAGAAAGCGCCGGCCGACGCCAAGACCGCCAAGGAGCAGTTGGTGGACGAAACGCTCAAGCGCCAGGAGGTCGCCCGCGTCCGCATGTCGGTTTCGCAACAGGACGTCGATGCGTCTTTCGCGCGTTTTTCGGCCGGCAACAAGCTTTCCGTCGAGCAGATGTCGCAGATCCTCGATCGCGCCGGCGTCGGCGTCGACCATTTCAAAAACTTCATCGCCGTACAGATGAGCTGGCCGCGCGTCGTCAATGCGCGCTACGGCTCGAGCTCGCGACTGTCGAACTATGACCTCGTCTCGCGCATGATGCAGAACAACAAACAAAAGCCGGTGACGACGGAATATATGCTGCAGCAGATCATCTTCGTCATTCCTGAGGCCAAGCGCGGCGCCATCACGGGCAAGCGCAAGAGCGAGGCCGAGGCATCGCGCGCGAAATATCCCGGCTGCGATCAGGCTAAGGTCTTTGCCGCGACGATGCGCGACGTTTCGGTGCGCGATCTCGGCCGCATGCTCGCTCCTGAGATCCCGCCGGATTGGAAGCCTCTGGTCGAGCAGGCCAAGGGCAACACGACAGGCACCCGCGTCACCGAGAAAGGCGTCGAATATCTGGCGATCTGCAGCCAGCGCCAGGTCTCCGACGACCAGGCCGCCGAAATGGTTTTCCGCCAGGAAGATCTCGACAAGTCCAAGGCCGGCAAGAATGGCCCGCCGGAAAACGAGAACAGCAAAAAATACCTGGAAGAACTGCGCAAGAAGGCGCAGATCGCCTATCGCTGACCGACGATGGCGATACCCTTTTCACGACCACTTGCGCTGAGCCAGGGCGATCCCGCCGGCATCGGGCCGGATATCACCCTGATGGCCTGGCTCCGGCGGCGTGAACTCGGGCTTCCGCCTTTTTTCCTGGCCGGCGACCCGGATGTCCTGGCCTTGCGGGCCCGCCAGCTTAATCTGGCGGTTTCCATCCGTGAGATCGACAAGGCCGGCGATGCAACAGGCGTATTTGCCGAGGCGCTGCCGGTCATGAGCGTGCCGGCCGGCATCGCGGTCGTGGCCGGCGAGCCGCATCCGGCAACGGCCAAGAGCACGATTGCCGCGATCGAGAAAGCAGTCTCGCTCGTAATCGGCGGCGAGGCGCTCGCGGTCGTCACGAATCCGATCGCCAAGGCCGTGCTGTACGAGGCGGGTTTCGGTTTTCCCGGCCATACAGAATTCCTCGCCGATCTTGCCGCCAGGGCGACCGGAAGGCCGGTGACACCGGTGATGATGTTGTCGGGACCAAGACTCAGGGCCATTCCCGTCACCATCCACATCCCGATCCGAGACGTGCCGCAGGTGCTGACGGAGGAATTGATCATAGAGACCTGCCGGATCGCTCACGAGGATCTGATGCAGCGCTTCGGCATCGAAGCGCCGCGACTCGCCGTAGCCGGCCTCAATCCGCATGCGGGCGAAACCGGGATGATCGGCAAGGAAGACGAGGACGTCATCCGCCCGGCAATCGAGCGCCTTCGCGACGAGGGTATCGATGCGATCGGCCCCCTGCCCGCCGATACGATGTTTCATGACGAGGCGCGGGCGCGATATGATGTGGCCATCTGCATGTATCACGATCAGGCCCTGATCCCGGCCAAGGCGCTTGGTTTCGACGACAGCGTCAACGTCACGCTCGGCCTTCCCTTCGTGCGAACCTCGCCGGATCACGGCACCGCTTTCGGCATTGCCGGCAAGGGACTGGCGCGTGAGCAGAGCCTGATTGCGGCGTTGAAGCTCGCCGCCCAGCTTGGCCGCACCGCGGAAAGCCGCCGCTGATGGCTGCACTCGATGGGCTGCCGCCGCTTCGCGACGTCATTCAGCGTCACGGCCTCGATGCGCGCAAAGCGCTTGGGCAGAACTTCCTGCTCGACCTCAACCTCACGCAGAAGGTCGCCCGCACGGCAGGCGCGCTCGAAGATACCACCGTTTTCGAGGTCGGGCCCGGCCCCGGCGGGCTGACCCGCGCGATCCTGTCGCTTGGCGCCAGGAAGGTGATTGCCATCGAGCGGGACGCGCGCTGCCTGCCGGCGCTTGCCGAGATCGCCGATCACTATCCCGGCCGACTTGAGGTTATCGAAGGGGATGCGCTTAAAACGGATTTCGAGTCATTGGCACCCGAAGGCCCCGTCAAGATCATCGCCAACCTGCCCTATAATGTCGGCACGCAGCTGCTGGTCAACTGGCTGCTGCCGAGGACCTGGCCGCCGTTCTGGCAGTCGCTGACGCTGATGTTCCAGAAGGAAGTCGGCGAGCGTATCGTCGCCGGCGAGGACGACGACCATTACGGCCGACTCGGCGTGCTCTGCGGCTGGCGGACCGAAGCACGCATGGCCTTCGACGTATCGCCGCAAGCCTTCACGCCCCCGCCTAAGGTGACGTCGACGGTGGTGCATCTTGTCCCCAGGGAGAACCCCATCCCCTGCGCCGTCGCCAATCTGGAAAAAGTAACGCAGGCCGCCTTCGGCCAGCGCCGCAAGATGCTGCGCCAGAGCCTGAAGCCGGTCGGCGGCGAGAGCCTGCTCATCAAGGCCGGAATAGATCCGGCGCGGCGGGCGGAGACCCTCTCAGTCGAAGAATTCTGCCTTCTCGCAAATAGCCTTTAGAGCCACACTTGCTGTTGGACGCATAACGAATGCGCTTAGAGTGCTGGAGTCTCTTCCAGCAACTCGCGGACAAAATCGAACATTCCGTGACGGCGATCGCGGCGCAGGCGTTCGGCCTTGACGATCGATTGGACGGCGTCGAATGCATTATTGAGATCGTCATTGACGATGACATAATCATATTCGCGCCAATGGGCGATCTCGGCGCGGCTGTTGACCAGGCGCGTCTGAATGACTTCCGCGGAGTCCTCGGCACGGCGGTGCAGCCGCGACTGGAGTTCCGTCATGGTCGGCGGCAGCACGAAAATCGAGACGACGTCGGCCGACATCTTCTCCTGCAACTGCTGGGCGCCCTGCCAATCAATATCGAAAAGCATATCGCGACCTTCGGCCATGGCCTGTTCGACCGGCTCGCGCGGCGTGCCGTAAAAATTGCCATGCACCTCGGCCCATTCGAGAAGCGCGTCGCTATCGCGCAGCCGCTCGAATTCGCGCACGCTCTTGAAGTGGTAATGCACGCCTTCGACCTCGCTCGGGCGGCGCTGGCGCGTGGTGACGCTGACGGAGAGGCCGATGTGCTTGTCGGTCTCCAGAAGCGTGCGCGCAATGGTCGACTTGCCGGCGCCCGACGGCGACGAAATGACAAGCATTAGACCGCGGCGGGCGATCTGCACGGGCGAGGATTTCGCCGGTTTCATGTCCTACTCCAAATTCTGGACCTGCTCGCGGAACTGGTCGATCACGACTTTCAGTTCGATGCCGGCGGCAGTGATGGCCGAGGCATTCGACTTCGAACAGATGGTATTCGATTCGCGGTTAAATTCCTGTGCAAGGAAGTCCAGTCGGCGCCCTGCAGGTCCACCTTTCAGCAGGAGATCGCGCGCTGCAGTTATATGCGCCTTCAGGCGATCGATCTCCTCGCGCAGATCCGCCTTTGTCGCCAACAAGGCGGCCTCGGCATGCAGCCTGTCACGGTCAAGCGCGGCCATGCCCTCCATCAGCAACGCGACCTGTGCCGCAAGCCGGGACGCGATCTCAGGCTGAGATCGCGACGGATCCGCCTCGATCGTCCGCGTCAGCTCTTCGATCGTCGCGACATGATCGAGAAGAACGCGGGAAAGCGCCGCTCCCTCCTGTTCGCGCATCGCCCGGAGATCGGCAAGCGCGGCCGAGAGGCCGGCGACAATATCGGCATCACGGGCGGCAAGCGCCTCTTCGCCATCCTCGCCTTCACGGAACTCCACGATTCCGCGCACCAAAAGCAGCGTATCGAGCTTCAACGGCGCCGGATCGATCACGTCCACCAACTGCTCGCGCATGGCAAGCACGGCGGCAAGCGCTTGTTTGTTCAGCACCGCCTCGAAACGGTTCTCGTCGGCGGTAACCGACAGGGATGCCTGCAGATTGCCGCGGCTGAAGGTTTCGCCGGCAAGGCGGCGGACCTCCGCCTCCATGCGTTCGAGGCCGGGCGGCAGGCGCAGGCGCAGGTCGAAACCCTTACCGTTGACCGAGCGCAGTTCCCATGCCCAGCGCCAGCGGCCGCTCGTTCCCTCGCGCCGCGCAAAACCGGTCATGGACTGCAAAGCCATCCGAGCCTCCCGAAAGTTGTCAGTTGATCTTCTTTTTCTTCGGCGGCACGACGGCCGCGCCATTTTCGCCCGGCTGCTCTTCCGGCTGACCATCGACCGCTATGTTCGGGTCCGAACCCTTGTCGGCCTCGAGCTTGCGCCAGCGCTTGACGTTGGCATTGTGCTCCTCAAGTGTAGCGGCAAAAACGTGGCCGCCGGTGCCGTCGGCCACGAAATAGAGATCCTGGGTCTTCCAAGGGTTGGCGACGGCTTCCAGCGCATCCTTGCCGGGATTGGCGATCGGCGTCGGCGGCAGGCCCTTGATGACATAGGTATTGTATGGCGTGTCCCGCTTCAGGTCCGACTGGTAGATCGGCCGGTCGGCCGGTTTTCCCTCGCCACCGAAAAGCCCGTAGATGATCGTCGGATCAGACTGCAGGCGCATTCCCTTAGCAAGCCGGTTCAGGAAAACGGAAGCGACATGGGCACGTTCGTCGGGAACGCCGGTCTCCTTTTCGACGATCGAAGCGAGGATCACGAACTCTTCTTTGGATCGCAGCGACAGCGAGGGGTCACGCTTATCCCAAATTTGATCCACGAGCTTCTGCTGTGCGGCCGCCATCTGTTCTATGATTTCCGAGCGCTTGGTGCCGCGCGAGAACTTGTAGGTGTCCGGGCGCAGGCTGCCTTCGGCCGGCAGTGCGGCCGGCAGATCGCCTTCCAGCACCGGGTCCTGGAGCATGCGGTCGAACATCTGGCGGACCGTCAGGCCTTCGGGGAAGGAAACTGAATAAAGAATGGACTTGCCTGATTTCAGCAACTCCATGATATCGCTCATGGAGGCTCTCGCTTTGATCTCGTATTCACCGGCCTTCAGGCTCTCGCCGGCGGAAAGATGCGTCGCCGTGAGATAACGGAAGATACGGGCATCGGAGATGATCGCGTTGCGCTCGAGATTCGAGGCGATTTCCGCCAGGCCCGCACCGTTGCGAACGATGAAATTGGTGTTGGTCTGCAGCGGCCCCGGGCTCTGATAGGTCGAAGTCGCGTAGTAGAAGCCGATGACGGCAAGGACGCAGACCAGGACCGTCATCGTCATGATGAAGTTCAGGAAAAGTACGATCTGGCTGCGGGCGTTCTTGGAACGTTTCGGCGGCTCCGGAACACGTTCGGGACGCAGGGCTTCGCTCGGCGATTTCGGGATGATCGGTCCCTTCTGCGCCTGGGTATCGCTGCTCTGGTTCGTCGTGTCGCTCACCGGCAATCCTCTATAAACTGCGCCCTCATTTCGCTATTTCGCGAAGCAATGCGGCAAAAACAGGTTCTGCCACCGTTCAACGAAGCCGCTGCCGGTCGTTGTGCTTTCACACGGCCTGCTACGACGCGGCCCTTATTGTGCGTAGCGGCTCAGCACAAGCGATGCGTTCGTGCCGCCGAATCCGAACGAGTTGGACAGGGCCACGTTGATTTCTCGCTCACGAGCCTTGTGCGGAACAAGATCGATCGCCGTCTCGCGTTCGGGATTGTCGAGATTGAGCGTCGGCGGCGCAATGTTGTCACGGATGGCAAGTGTCGCGAAGATCGCCTCGATCGCACCGGCAGCACCGAGAAGATGTCCCGTCGCCGATTTGGTCGAGGACATGGATATCTTGGACGCTGCGTTGCCGACCAGGCGCTCGACAGCCCCGAGTTCAATCGTGTCGGCCATGGTCGAAGTACCGTGGGCGTTGATGTAATCGATGTCGGCCGGCGTCAGGCCGGCGCGCTTCAGCGCCATCGCCATGCAGCGGCCGGCACCCTCGCCGTCTTCGGAAGGCGCAGTGATGTGATAGGCGTCACCCGACAGGCCATAGCCGACGACTTCGGCGTAGATCTTGGCGCCGCGGGCCTTGGCATGCTCCAACTCTTCGAGCACGACAATGCCGGCGCCCTCGCCCATGACGAAGCCGTCGCGATCGCGGTCATAGGGGCGCGAAGCTTTCTGCGGATCGTCATTGTGCTGGGTCGACAGCGCCTTGCAGGCGGCAAATCCTGCGAGCGAAATACGGCTGACGGGAGATTCCGTACCGCCGGCGACCATGACGTCGGCGTCACCAAGAGCGATCAGCCGCGCGGCATCGCCGATCGCATGCGCGCCGGTGGAGCAGGCGGTGACAACCGAATGATTGGGTCCGCGCAGCTTGTGGCGAATCGAGACCTGGCCGGAAACGAGGTTGATCAGGCGGCCGGGGATGAAGAAGGGGGAGATGCGGCGGGGACCCTTGTCGCGCAGGGTGTAGCCTGCCTCGACGATGCCTTCGATGCCGCCAATGCCGGAGCCGATCAGCACACCGGTGGCAATCTGATCCTCATCCGTCTCGGGATGCCAGTCGGCATCGGCAAGCGCCATGTCGGCGGCGGCCATGCCGTAGATGATAAAGGGATCAACCTTGCGCTGCTCCTTCGGCTCCATCCACTGATCGGCACTGAACGTGCCATCGGTGCCGTCGCCGATCGGGATACGGCAAGCGATCTTGGCGGGAAGGTCATCGACTTCGAATTCGGTGACCAGACGGGCACCGTTCTGGCCGGCAAGCAGCCGAGACCACGTCACCTCAGTTCCGCATCCCAAGGGTGATACCATGCCGGTACCGGTGATGACGACACGTCTCATCGCGTGGTTTCCCCCGTCTCTTATATTCTATGGAGAAATATGCCGAAAAGAAAAGGGCGGACTCCAGGCCCGCCCTTTCTCAAATATACAGTATCAGGCCTGGGCCTTCTCAATAAACTTCACTGCATCGCCGACCGTCAGGATCGAGTCGGCAGCGTCGTCAGGAATTTCAACGCCGAATTCTTCTTCGAAAGCCATGACAAGTTCGACCGTGTCGAGCGAGTCAGCGCCCAGATCGTCGATAAAGCTGGCGCTCTCGACAACCTTGTCGGCATCGACGCCAAGATGATCAATAACAATTTTCTTTACGCGTTCTGCGATATCGCTCATGTCGGTTTCCTCGACCTTATGTCCTGATCGGAATGCCGTTGCGGCACCCCTACCCTGTTTCAGCCTGCGATGTTTTCAGACATCCTCGGCAAACTCGTTTACCCGGCTTCAGAGATGTCCCAGGCTTGCGAAAAGCCCGCCGGTCCGTCTGCTTTCTCGGGACGACTGTTCACAGTCATGGCCCGCTTAACATGGTTTAAGTCTGCCGCAAAGCCAGAAAATCAACGCTTCGTGATTGCTCAACATGCTATTGGCGGGAAATAATCCGATGCCAACAGTTTGTCGTTTCAGATCATAGCCATGCCGCCGTTTACATGCAGCGTCTGGCCGGTCATGTAGGCAGCCTCGGAGGACGCAAGGTAGGCAACGGCCGACGCGACCTCGCCGCCGGTGCCCATCCGCTTCATCGGAATCGCCCCCATGATCGCTTCCTTCTGCTTGTCGTTCAGCTTGCCGGTCATGGCGCTTTCGATGAAGCCGGGCGCGACGCAGTTGACCGTCACGTTGCGCGTCGCAATTTCCTGCGCCAGGGACTTGGTGAATCCGATCATGCCGGCCTTGGAGGCGCAATAATTGGCCTGCCCCGGATTGCCGGTGACGCCGACGACCGAGGTGATATTGATGATACGGCCGTAACGGCGGCGCATCATCGGATGCGTCAACTCGCGCGTCAGGCGGAACGTCGCCGTCAGGTTGACTTCGAGAACAGCGTCCCAATCCTCGTCGCTCATGCGCACGAAGAGGCCATCCTTGGTGATGCCGGCATTGTTGACCAGAATATCCACCCCTTCGAGATCGGCTTCCGCCTTCTGGCCGAGCGCCTTGACCTCCTCACGGTCGGACAGGTTTGCCGGGAAGATCTTGACGCGCTCGCCGAGCTCGGCCGCCAGCGCCTCCAGCTTCTCGACGCGGGTGCCGTGCAGGCCAACGATGGCGCCCTGCTTATGAAGAAGACGGGCAATTTCCTCGCCGATGCCGCCCGATGCGCCGGTGACGAGAGCCTTGCGGCCGGAAAGATCGAACATGGAAACGTTCCTTATATCTGAAAATATCAATCAGGCCATGAGGGCGGCGACGGCCGCGTCGATATCCGCGGGGCCGCCGACGGAGATGCCGTTGACTGTTTTGTCGATGCGGCGGGCCAGGCCGGTCAGCACTTTGCCGGACCCGAGTTCGTAAAGCGTCGTGACGCCGTTTCCGGCAAACCATTCCACCGTCTCGCGCCAGCGGACCTGCCCTGTGACCTGCTCGACGAGAAGCGCGGCGATCTCCTCGGCATTGGTGACCGGAGCCGCGCGGACATTGGCGATGACGGGCACGGCCGGATCGGCCTTCTTCACGCCAGCCAGCGCCTCGCGCATGGCCTCGGCCGCCGGCGCCATCAGCGTCGAATGGAAGGGAGCGGAAACCGGCAGCAAGATGGCGCGCTTGGCGCCCCTGTCGGTGGCAAGGCCGGCCGCCCTTTCGACGGCCGCCTTCTCGCCCGAGATGACGATCTGACCGCCGCCATTATCATTGGCGATCTGGCAGGCGCCGATTGCGGCGGCCTCCTCGCAGACGGCCACGACGTCGGCATGTTCCAGGCCGATGATCGCCGCCATGGCGCCGACGCCGACGGGGACGGCCGCCTGCATGGCATTGCCACGGATGCGCAGCAGCCGCGCAGTGTCGGCGAGCGAAAAAGTACCGGCGGCGCAGAGGGCCGAATATTCGCCGAGCGAATGGCCGGCAACGTAGGCGACCCGGGACTTCAGATCGAGCCCTTTGGCCTGCAGAACGCGGACGACGGCGATGGAAACCGCCATCAGCGCCGGTTGGGCGTTCGCCGTCAGGGTCAACGTGTCCTCCGGACCGTTGAACATCACATCCGAGAGCTTTTCACCGAGCGCCTCGTCGACCTCTTCGAAAACGGCGCGAGCTTCCGTGAAATTCTCGGCCAGATCCTTACCCATGCCGACGACCTGACTGCCCTGGCCGGGAAAAGTGAAAGCAATGGTCATTCTCATGTCCCTGATTGCGCCTATCGAGGCTGTTTTGCCTCCAATTGACATTCTTTCCGGCAGAGTCAAGTGGCGGCAGATTCTCCGCAAAGCCTTTCGTCCGCGTGCAAAAGCCCGGTTTTTGCTCTTGCGCTCCGCCAAATCCGGCCTAGATTCGCGCAGACTTCCCCAAGGCTTCCACCTCTCTTCCAAGGTTTCCCATGAAGTACAATTCTCTAGGCCGCACGGGCATCTCCGTTTCAGAAATTTGCCTGGGCACCATGACCTGGGGCTCGCAGAACAGCGAAACCGACGCTCATGCGCAGATGGATTACGCCGTCGAGAAAGGCGTCAATTTCTTCGATACCGCCGAGCTTTATCCGACGACGCCGGTCTCGGCCGAAACCCAGGGCTGGACCGAAGATTATATCGGCAGTTGGTTCAGCAAATCAGGAAAACGCAAAGACATCGTGCTCGCCACCAAGGTCGCCGGACGCGGGCGCGATTATCTGCGCGGCGGAGCAGGCGCCGATGCGAAGAACATCCGCCTGGCGCTTGAGGCCAGCCTCAAGCGGCTGAGAACCGATTATGTCGATCTCTACCAAGTCCATTGGCCGAACCGCGGCCATTTCCATTTCCGTCAGAACTGGAGCTACGATCCGTTCAAGCAGGATCGGCAGGAGGCTGTCGCCAATATGCTCGATATCCTGGAAACGCTTGACGCGCTAGTGAAGGAGGGCAAGATCCGCGCGATTGGCCTTTCCAACGAGACCACCTGGGGCATCCAGAAATATCTGACGCTCTCCGAACAGAAGAGCCTGCCGCGCGTTGCAAGCGTCCAGAACGAGTACAATCTGCTCTACCGCCATTTCGACCTCGATCTCGCCGAACTCTCGTATCACGAGGATGTCGGGCTGCTCGCCTATTCGCCGCTCGCGGGCGGCATCCTGACCGGAAAATATGTCGATGGTCAGAGGCCGAAGGGGTCGCGCGCGTCGATCAATCCCGATATCGGCGGCCGGCTGCAGCCGCTGCAGGAGCCTGCAACCAAGGCCTATCTGGCGCTTGCGGCCCGGTACGGCCTCAACCCGGCAGTCATGGCGCTCGCCTTCTGCCGATCAAGGCCCTTCATGACCTCGGTCATCATCGGCGCGACGTCGATGGAGCAGTTGAAGGTCGATATCGGCGCGGCCGACCTGACGCTTTCGGACGAAATCCTGGCGGAGATCGCCAAGGTGCATCGGCAGTATCCGCTGACGCTCTGATCTATCCCCGCATCTGCCCGACGCCTGCCGATTGAGCTGCGTCGGGTTCAAATGTCCGATTGCGCTTGCCTTTCGCCGAAAAATCCGTATAAGCCGCGCTGTTCGTTAACCCGGTCTTCTGGCTGGTGGCTGAACGGAGGGCCGATTTTCACCTGGAAATCGTTCGGAACGGAAGCGTTCCAGCCTCCCGTGTCTCCGCTCTCGACCGTCTCGGAAACGCTTTTCTTGCCTGGGTACGCCCAATCAGGAGCAGTCGTTGAGGCTTAGCCGCCGAATATCGGGTTGAACCAAACGCAAGAAAGGCAAAGCTGTCATGGCTCTTTATGAACATGTATTCCTTGCCCGGCAGGATATTTCCGCTCAGCAGGTCGATGCCCTCGTAGAACAGTACAAGGGCGTGATCGAAGCTAACGGCGGCAAAGTCGGGCGCATCGAGAACTGGGGCCTCAAGTCCCTTACCTATCGCATCAAGAAGAACCGCAAGGCTCACTATGCCCTGATGGACATCGATGCACCGCCGGCTGCGATCCAGGAAATGGAACGCCAGATGCGCATCAGCGAAGACGTTCTTCGCTACATGACCATCGCCGTCGAAAAGCACGAAGAAGGTCCGTCTGCCATGCTGCAGAAGCGCGACCGCGACGATCGCGGCCCGCGCGAAGGTGGCGACCGTGGCCCGCGTCGCGAATTCGGCGACCGTCCCCCGCGCCGTGACGGCGAGTTCCAGCGCGCGCCGCGTCCGGATCGCGCTCCCCGCGAAGACCGTGCATAAGGAGATATAAGAATGTCTGAAGCTTCCTCCGCTCCGGTCCGCCGCCCGTTCCATCGCCGCCGCAAGACCTGCCCGTTCTCCGGCGCAAACGCGCCGCGGATCGACTACAAGGACGTACGCCTGCTGCAGCGCTACATTTCCGAGCGCGGCAAGATCGTTCCGTCCCGCATCACGGCCGTTTCCCAGAAGAAGCAGCGCGAACTCGCCCAGGCGATCAAGCGCGCCCGTTTCCTCGGCCTGCTGCCCTACGTCGTCGCCTGATCGGCTGAGACGATTACTTCAAAGGGAAGGCATTCGTGCCTTCCCTTCTCCCTTCCGCGATGGGCGCGGATCGGAATTCTTAAAACCCATGTTGAGACGTTTCTGAATTCAATTCAGTAACAGCCTCTAACTGCTTGACGAAGCAGGACAGCGACCTTGAAACGACCGGATATCAAAACGCTGCTGATCGGCGCACTCGCCGGATTGACCGCCGCACTGCTGGTGCTGGGCGCGAGCATACAGCCATCGTTTTTCAGCGCGCTCCTTTATACGGCCTCGGCGCTGCCGATCCTGCTGGTCGGGCTCGGCTGGGGCAATGCCGCCGCGATTGCGGCGGTGGTCTCTGCAGCGGCGCTCGCTGCGATCCTCACCTCGCCGTCCTTTGCCCTGATCATGACTCTGGTGACGCTGCTGCCGGCGGGCTGGCTGAGCCACCTCGCCAATCTCGCCCGTCCCGCCTCCGAACTCGGCGGCCCTGACGATCTGCTGGCTTGGTACCCGCTCTCCGATATCCTGCTGCATCTGTGCGGCCTGGTGACGTTCGCCGTCATCGTCATCGGCGTGATGATCGGCTATGGCCCCGAGATCACCGATCCGATCGTCGATCTGCTGATCACCTCGGTCAAGCAGCAGCAGCCGGAATTCATGCCCGATCCCGCGGCAACCGCGCAGACCAAATCGCTGATCCTGCTCATGCTGCCGGTCGTGCAGGGCGGCATGTGGGTCAGCATGCTGTTTGCTGCCTATTACTTGGCCGTGCGCATCGTCGCCGCATCCGGCCGGGGCCTTCGGCCGCGCGAGGATATTCCGTCGTCGCTGCGCATGAACCGCAATTCGATCTTCATCTTCCTGGCCGGGCTCGCTGCCTGCTTCTTCGGCGGCGTCCCGGCGCTCGTCGGCGCCACGGTGATCGGCACCTTCGGCGCCGGCTTCATGCTCTCCGGCTTCGCCTCGCTGCATTTCCGCACACGCGGCAAGGACTGGCGGATACCGGCCCTCATTCTCTGCTACCTGGCTTCGATGCTCATGCTGCTGCCAGCTCTCCTCATCCTGGTCGTGGGTCTCAGCGATACGCGCAAGGCGATCGCACTGACCCCGGCGAAAGATGCCGATGCCCCCAAACAACCCGATACGAAAATCTGAGACACAAGAAAGGAACAAGAAAATGGAAGTCATCCTTCTCGAACGCATCTCCAAGCTCGGCCAGATGGGCGAAACCGTAAAGGTTCGCGACGGCTTTGCCCGTAACTACCTGCTGCCGCTCGGCAAGGCGCTGCGCGCCAACGCCGCCAACAAGACTCGCTTCGAAGCCGAGCGCGCGACGCTCGAAGCCCGCAACCTCGAGCGCAAGTCGGAAGCCCAGAAGGTCGCCGACGTTCTCGACGGCAAGTCCTTCATCGTCGTGCGCTCCGCAGGCGAAACCGGCCAGCTCTACGGCTCGGTCGCTGCCCGTGACGTCGTCGAGATCCTCGCTGCCGAAGGTTTCAATATCGGCCGCAACCAGGTTCATCTCAACACGCCGATCAAGGCGATCGGCCTGCACAAGGTCGAGCTGCAGCTGCATGCCGAAGTCGAAATCAACGTCGAACTGAACGTTGCCCGTTCTGCCGAAGAGGCAGAGCGCCAGGCCAAGGGCGAAGAACTCACTTCGGTCGACGCGATCTACGGCGTCGACGAAGACGCGCTGCGTCCGGAAGATTTCTTCGATCCGGAAGCCGACGGCATCGACGAAGACCAAGCATAATTCTCGCCGGACATTCCGCGAGAGGGAAGCCCGGCCACCGCGCCGGGCTTTTTCGTTTCCGTTCGTCTCGCCGCCATCGGATCACTTTTTAACAGGGGATTGCCCGGATGTTTTTGCTGCGTGCCCGATGTCCTCGCGCTAACATATCCTTCACCGGAACGGATGAGCTGAGTCGGATCCGTACCGTGTCCCGCGGGTGACACTGCCAGTATTTCTTAGTTGTGGCGCCCGGGACTGTGGAGAAGTCGAACAATGGGCACAGCGTTCAGGATTTAGGCGAGACGAGCCTCCGCTCTTTTCGCGGCCCCTTGATTTTCTCTAGCCGGAATTGCAAATCCGGAGTTGGATAAAAGACAGAACGGATGATGATGAACGACGCCGCTCGAAAGATCGCAGCCGTTGCTCCGTCGGAGCAGCATTACCGCGAAGCACCCAACAATATCGAAGCAGAGCAAGCGCTTCTCGGCGCCATCCTGATGAACAACGACGCCTATTACCGGGTGTCGGACTTTCTGAAGCCGATCCATCTCTATGAACCGCTGCACAGGAAGATCTTCGAGGTTGCGGGCGACATCATCCGTATGGGCAAGATCGCCAACCCGGTGACGATCAAGACCTTTCTAAAGGCCGACGAGAAGGTCGGTGAGATGACGGTGTCGCAATATCTGGCAAGCCTCGTCAGCAATGCCGTCACCGTCATCAATGCCGAGGATTACGGCCGGGCGATCTATGATCTCGCGCTGCGCCGGGCCCTGATCACCATCGGCGAGGATGTCGTCAACATCGCCTATGACGCGCCGCTCGACATGCCGCCGCAGTCGCAGATCGAAGATACCGAGCGCCGTCTGTTTGAACTCGCCGAAAATGGCCGCTACGACGGCGGTTTTCAGTCCTTCAACGATGCGGTGGCGCTCGCCATCGACATGGCGGCCGTCGCCAAGGAACGCGACGGCGGCCTTTCCGGTATTTCCACCGGCATCCATTCACTTGATGCCAAGATGGGCGGTCTGCAGCGTTCGGACTTGATCATCCTCGCCGGACGCCCCGGCATGGGCAAGACCTCGCTTGCGACCAACATTGCCTATAATATCGCTGCCGCCTACGAGGGCGAGGTGCAGCCGGACGGCAGCATGAAGGCCAAGAACGGCGGCGTCGTCGGCTTCTATTCGCTCGAAATGTCCTCCGAACAGCTCGCCACCCGCATCATCTCGGAGCAGACGGAAGTCTCCTCCTCGAAGATCCGTCGCGGCGATATCAACGATGCCGATTTCGAAAAGCTCGTCGCCTGCTCGATGATGATGCAGAAAGTTCCGCTTTATATCGACCAGACCGGCGGCATCTCGATTGCCCAGCTTTCAGCGCGCGCGCGCCGCCTCAAGCGCCAGCGCGGTCTCGACGTGCTGGTGGTCGACTACGTGCAGCTGATGACCGGCTCGGGCAAGTCAAGCGACAACCGCGTCCAGGAAATCACCCAGATCACCACCGGACTGAAGGCGCTCGGCAAAGAGCTCAACGTTCCGATCATCGCTCTGTCGCAGCTATCGCGTCAGGTCGAAAGCCGTGACGACAAGCGCCCGCAGCTCTCCGACCTTCGAGAATCCGGTTCGATCGAGCAGGATGCCGACGTCGTGCTCTTCGTGTTCCGCGAGGAATATTACGTCAAGAACCAGGAGCCGCGCGATCCCCATGATCCGAAATATCCGGAATGGGAAGCGCTGTTCGACAAGGTGAAGGGCACGGCCGACGTCATCATCGCTAAGCAGCGTCACGGACCGACGGGCACGGTGAAGCTCGCCTTCCAGGCGGAATTCACCCGCTTCGCCGATCTCGCAGATCCTTCCTTCATACAGTACGAGGAACATTGACGCGCTACCCGCGCGTCAATTCCTTTAGAGCCCGGCTGCCCGCAACAGCGCGACCGTTGCGACGCCAACCACGACGCTCGCAAGCATCGGCAGGCGGCGTGCGGCAATTGCCGTTGCCGCACAGGCCAGCGTCTCCGCCCAGCCGGCCGCAAAGGCGGTCGGGGCAATGACGGCCATCAGCACGGCCGGCGGAATGGCTTCGATTGCCGTTCTCCGGCGCCCATCGATCTCGACATGCCGGATCAAGACGAGGCCGCTGATGCGGGTGAAGATTGTTGCCGCAGCCATCGCCAGGATGGCGAAAAAGATGCTGAGGTCGAGCGTCACGCCGCCTGCTCCCGCGCCCTGCCCTGCCAGAGGGCCACTGCCAGCCCGGCCAGCGCACCGGCGGCGATATACCAGACACCCGCTAGGAAATGATGGACCGCAACCGATGCAAGACCACTTGCGGCAAGAACGGCGCCTGTTTCCGGCCCTCTCCAGAAGCCCATGACGAGCACGACGAAGACGGCCGGAAAGGCGAAGTCGAGGCCAATGACGGCTGGGTCGCCGAGAAAGGCGCCAAGCAATGCGCCCGCCAGCGAAGAGCCGACCCAGGTGAGGTAGAAGGGCGTGACGATGCCAGCATACCAGGCGGGTGTCAGCCGCATGCTGCCGGCACGAAACTCCGCCATGGCCCAGAGTTCGTCGGCAAGGAAGAGCATAGCGAGATAACGTTTGATACCGGTAAAGTACTGCATCTTTGTGCCGATCGACGCACTCATCAGCACGTGGCGGATATTGACCAGCAAAGCCGCGAAGCCGACGCCGACCCAGCTTGCCGGATGCGTCCAGATGTCCATCGCCACGAACTGCGAACCGCCTGCAAAGACGAGTGCGCTCATTAGCGTCGTTTCCAGCGGAGAAAGGCCCTTGGTGGCGGCGACCGCGCCGAAGACCAGGCCAATCGGCAAGACAGCGACAACAAGCGGAACAATGGCACGCATTCCGGCAAAAAATTCGCCGATAAGAAATTCGCCGGATGGCCGGCTGTGATGCAACATGGCAACCTCCCGATCAAGATCGCGGAGAGTTAGCCCAGCGCGCCATGGCTGTATTGAACGAAAGTGATCAGCCCGCTCGGAATTGGCCGGGCGTCACGCCCGTGCGTGCCTTGAAATGTCGGGTGAAATGCGCCTGATCGGCAAAACCGCATTCGAGCGCGATATCAGCCGGCATGCGGCCCTGCCGCAGCAGCCGGCGGGCCACCTGCACGCGCCGATCAGTCAGGAAGGCGTGCGGCGTGATGTGATATTCCCTGCGGAAGGCGCGGATGAGGTGAGCGCGGCTCAATCCTGCCACGCCGGCCAACTCCTCAAGGCCGACATCGCTGTCGAAATTCTCGATCAGATATTCGCGGGCGCGGGCGACAGCGCTTCGCTCCCGCGTGTCGACGGGAACGATGATGGCGCTGCCGTGACGCGCAAAGATCGCCGCCAGCACGGAGAACATGCCTTCATCGGATTCCAGCGCGCCTGCACCGCTTTCGAGCGTGCGATGGGCGGCATGAAAGGCATTGGCGAGTTCAGGATCGCGCGGAAGCCCGCCGGAGAAAGACGGCGTCGCATGGAATGCCTTGCCGGTGACGTCCTCCAGAATGTCGACGAACAGCTTCATGTCCGGATAGATCATGCGGTAACGGTAACCCTCGCCGCCCGGAGCACCGTCATGAACGACGCCCGGGTCTATCAGATAGAGGTCGCCCGGCCCGGTTTCCTCCCGTCTGCCGCTGAGGGTGGCGATCTGGGTGCCGCTTTCTATCGCGCCGATGCTGAACGTGTCGTGCGCATGCGGCGCATATTCATGCGTTAGGAATGTGGCGCTCAGGCACTCCATGTCGTGGAAGCGGCTATCCCGCCAGAAGCGGGCCGATTCCACGTCGGCAAGCGGCATCGCCTCCGCCGCCTCTTTCTGCGATACATTCTGCATCCGCCTAAATTAACGCGGAAGCCTGCGTCCGTCTTGAACAAAAGTGATCGTACGATAGGCAAAGGTGATATGTGACCGCCTGCGCTTTTCCTCGGCCACAATGCTCTCTAGACTGGGCGAGGCAGCTCCTTTCATTTCTTCACGGCGACTCATGACAGATTTTCCAATCCCCTCCGAAGACGACGATCTTTTCACTTCCGCAGGCCTGCGGCTGACCGTCGATCTGAGCGCACTCACGGAAAACTGGCGCGACATGGCGCGGCGCTCGGGTGCAGCGCGCGCCGCAGCCGTCGTCAAGGCGGATGCCTATGGCATGGGCATCGAGGATGCCGGCGAAGCGCTATACCTTGCCGGCGCCCGGGATTTCTTCGTCGCGACCGTCGATGAGGGCGTCACGCTTCGCCTCTATGCGCCCGAGGCGCGCATCTTCGTACTCTCCGGCATATGGCCGGGCACGGAACGGCGGTTCTTCGACCATGATCTGGTGCCGGTGATTTCCTCCGACGAACAGCTCGCCTTCTGGATGGCGGTGCTTGCCGATTACGGGGATTACCCCTGCGCGCTGCATGTCGATACCGGCTTCAATCGGCTGGGGCTGCACATGGACGATGCCTTTGCACTCGCCGACGACGTCTCGCGGCCGGCAAGCTTCGCGCCAGTGCTCATCATGAGTCATCTCGCCTGCAGCGACGATCCCAGCCATGCGATGAACCGCCGGCAACTCGAATCATTCCGCAGGGTTACCGCCGCCTATGAAGGCATCGATGCAAGTCTTGCCGCCTCGGCCGGCGTCTTTCTCGGCGAGGATTATCATTTCGACCTGACCCGGCCGGGCATATCGCTTTACGGCGGCGAAGCGGTCTGCGGCATGGCCAACCCGATGCGGCCGGTCGCAACCGCCGAAGCGCGTGTCATCCAGGTGCGCACCGTCGAGGCCGGCGAGACCGTCAGCTACGGGCGGGCACTGCAGCTTCGCCGCGACAGCCGACTGGCGATCGTCTCAGCCGGCTACGCCGACGGTTATATGCGCAGCCAATCGAGCGGCGGCGTGCCTCTGCGCCAGGCGGTGCCGCAAGGAGGACAAGGCTTCATCGCCGGACATAAGGTGCCGGTTGCCGGCCGGATTACCATGGACCTGACGATCTTCGATGTCACCGACCTGCCCGAGAACGCCGTGCGCGCGGGCGATTATGTCGAACTGTTCGGAAAGAACATGCCTGTGGATGAAGTGGCGCGGGCGGCGGGCACGATCGGATACGAGATCCTCACCAGCATGGGGCTGCGCCACGAACGGCGCTACATCACCGAAGAGTAAGCCTGGCAATCATCGGCTACTCAGGGCAAGGCGCACACCGAGCGCCACGAACAGCGCGCCCAGGCCGCGATCGAGCCATCGCTCGATCTTCTGGTTATGCCTGAGCGCGTCTGCAAGGCGCCCGCCAAGAAGCACGAGCGGCGGTTCAATGAAGGCGGCGACGGCGATGATGAGCCCGCCATGAAGCATGAGCTGCGCCCATGCAGGCCCTGCCCCCTCCACCACGAATTGCGGCAGGAATGCCAGGAAGAATATCGCCACTTTCGGATTGAGCAGAGACACCAGGATTCCCTGGCGATAGATCCTTGCGGCCGGCATTTCCCCACCAGATGCGCTTATCAGGCCACTGTCGCCGCTGGCGCACAGAGCCTGAATGCCCAGCCAGACAAGGTAGGCGGCGCCGAGCCATTTGACCGCGGAAAAAGCGAAGGCAGAGGCGGCAAGCACGGCGGAAAGGCCCAGTGCCGCCATCAGAACATGCAGGCAGGCGCCTGACCAGACGCCGAACAGTGCGGAGAAACCGGCGCGTTTCCCGCCTCTCATCGTGTGGCCGAGAATGAAGGCTATGTCCGGGCCCGGCGAAAGGTTGAGCAAAACCGCCGCCGACAGAAATGCAAGCCAGTGCGCAAGCGAATAGTCGAACATCTTCCACCGTTCTGATGATCAGAGGCGAAAAGCATAGGCACGGCGAAGGCTGATGGGGAAATCATTAGTTTTGATCCGTCCCGATAGCCATTATCTCAGGCACGATAATGATTCGATGAAGCTCTCGACGGCTTCATCTGTGGAACGCGACTGAAAGAAAGATTGATGGCGAAGGCCAGGACACAGTTCATCTGCCAGAATTGCGGTGCGGTTCATAACCGCTGGGCCGGCAAATGCGACAATTGCGGCGAGTGGAATACGATTGTCGAGGAAGACCCGATGGGCGGAATCGGTTCCGGGCCCGGCAAGACGCCGAAGAAGGGCCGGCCGGTGACGCTGACGGCGCTTTCGGGCGAGATCGAGGAAGCGCCGCGAATCCATACCGCCATGTCGGAGCTCGACCGGGCACTCGGCGGCGGCTTCGTGCGCGGCTCGGCGGTGCTGATCGGCGGCGATCCCGGCATCGGCAAATCGACGCTGCTGATGCAGGCCGCCGCCGCTCTTGCGCGGCGTGGTCATAAGATCATCTATGTCTCCGGCGAGGAAGCGGTGGCGCAGGTCCGTCTGCGGGCACAGCGTCTTGCCGCTGCCGATACCGACGTGATGCTGGCGGCCGAAACCAATGTCGAGGATATTCTGGCGACGCTCGCCGAAGGCAAACGGCCTGATCTCGTCATTATCGATTCGATCCAGACGCTGTGGAGCGAACTCGCCGAATCCGCACCGGGAACGGTGACGCAGGTGCGCACCGGCGTCCAGTCGATGATCCGTTTTGCCAAACAGACGGGAGCCGCCATGGTGCTCGTCGGACATGTCACCAAGGATGGGCAGATCGCCGGGCCGCGCGTCGTCGAGCACATGGTCGATGCGGTGCTCTATTTCGAAGGCGACCGCGGCCATCACTACCGGATCCTGCGCACGGTCAAGAACCGCTTCGGCCCGACCGACGAGATCGGCGTCTTCGAAATGTCCGACAAAGGACTGCGCGAGGTCGCCAATCCCTCCGAGCTCTTCCTCGGCGAGCGCAACGAAAAATCCCCCGGTGCTGCCGTCTTCGCCGGCATGGAGGGCACGCGGCCCGTGCTCGTCGAGGTGCAGGCGCTGGTGGCGCCGACTTCGCTCGGCACGCCCCGGCGCGCTGTGGTCGGCTGGGACTCGGCCCGGCTGTCGATGATCCTGGCCGTGCTGGAGGCCCATTGCGGCGTCAGACTCGGCCAGCACGACGTCTATCTCAACATCGCCGGCGGTTACCGCATTTCCGAGCCGGCGGCGGATCTGGCCGTCGCCTCGGCGCTGGTTTCCTCGCTCGCCGGTATTGCCCTTCCCGCCGATTGCGTCTATTTCGGCGAAGTCAGCCTGTCGGGCGCTATCCGGCCGGTTGCGCACACCGCCCAGCGCCTCAAGGAAGCCGAGAAGCTGGGCTTTTCCGCAGCGCTGCTTCCTTCCGCCTCCGCCGAGCTGCCGAAGGGTTCCGGTGGGCGGTGGAGCGAGGTCGAAAGCCTGCCGGATCTGGTCGCGCGCATCGCCGGCTCGAAGGGGGCGCTACGTGTGGAAGACGAGGTTTGATCCTTTCATTGCCGGGAACGGTGATGATATAGGAGGCACACGATAGGCGCGACACGGCCGCCGAGCGGCAGTCCTGGAGTTGAATTTACATGCCCATTACGATTTTCGACGGTATTGTCATCGGCGTCGTGCTCTTCTCCGCCGTGCTGGCGATGGTCCGCGGCTTTTCGCGCGAGATCCTTTCGATCGCAAGCTGGGGCGGTTCGGCCGCCGCCGCCTACTATCTCTATCCGTACCTGCTGCCCTATGCGAAGCAGTACACCGATGACGACCGCATCGCGATCGCCGGATCGGCAGCAGTCGTCTTCCTGATCGCGCTGATCGTCATCTCCTTCATAACCATGAAGATCGCCGATTTCATCATCGACAGCCGCATCGGCGCCCTCGACCGCACGCTCGGCTTCCTGTTCGGCGCGGCCCGCGGCCTGCTGCTGATGGTCGTCGCCGTCGCCTTCTGGAACTGGCTCGTCGATGTCGAACACCGGCCAATCTGGGTCAACGAGGCCAAGTCGAAGCCCTTCCTGGATTCGATGGTCGTGAGGCTGAAGGCGGTGCTGCCGGAGCAATTCGCCGAGATGATACAGGCGAGCTTCCGTGATAAGATGCAGTCGCCGGAGCAGGGCAGCCAAGGCGCCACGCCGCCGGCGACCGATCAAGCGCCCGCGGACGACACACCTGCAGGTGGCGCACAGCAGCCGGCGAATTGACGCAGTGCTCAGCAGCTTGACTCGCCTTTCGGCAATTGCCATTTGAGCGGGACGTGAAATAAGGGTCCGGCCGGGCATTCCAGCTCCGCCGGACCTAAGCCGTTTCAGAGCCGGCGACCGGCTTTGAAAGCAGATGTCGTTCAGCACGAAGTTATCGGAAACCTGCGAGAATTCCGGTATGGTGCTTTTGGTAATGCCGATCAATTCTTGTGAGAGCAGAGGCCCGCAGAAATGAACCAGTCCGATTCCTTCCCGACCGACGATCCGCTCGACGGAGATACGCTGCATGAGGAATGCGGCGTTTTCGGAATTCTGGGACATCCCGATGCCGCGGCACTGACGGCTCTCGGCCTGCATGCCCTGCAGCACCGCGGACAGGAAGCTGCCGGCATCGTCTCCTTCGACGGCAAGCGCTTCTATCAGGAGCGCCATATGGGCCTTGTCGGCGACCACTATACAAATCCGATGACCCTCGCCCGCCTTCCCGGCAGCATAGCGATCGGTCACACGCGCTACTCCACGACAGGCGAAGTGGCGATGCGCAACGTGCAGCCGCTGTTTGCCGAGCTGGAAGAAGGCGGCATCGCCATTGCCCACAACGGCAATTTCACCAATGGCCTGACGCTGCGCCGCCAGATTATCGCAACCGGCGCCATCTGTCAGTCGACCTCCGATACCGAGGTCGTCCTGCATCTCATCGCCCGCTCCCGCCACGCTTCCACCTCCGACCGATTCATCGACGCCATCCGCCAGATGGAAGGCGGCTATTCGATGCTTGCCATGACCCGCACGAAGCTGATTGCCGCGCGCGATCCCACCGGCATCCGTCCGCTTGTGATGGGAGAGCTGGACGGCAAGCCGATATTCTGCTCGGAAACCTGCGCGCTCGACATCATCGGCGCCAAATTCATCCGCGACGTCGAAAACGGTGAGGTCATCATCTGCGAAATCCAGCCTGACGGCTCGATCAGCATCGATGCCCGCAAGCCCAGCAAGCCGCAGCCGGAACGTCTCTGCCTGTTCGAATATGTCTACTTCGCCCGCCCGGATTCAGTGGTCGGCGGCCGCAACGTCTATACGACGCGCAAGAACATGGGCATGAATCTCGCCAAAGAATCGCCTGTCGATGCCGATGTCGTCGTGCCCGTGCCGGACGGGGGCACGCCCGCAGCGCTCGGCTATGCGCAGGAAAGCGGCATCCCCTTCGAATACGGCATCATCCGCAACCACTATGTCGGCCGCACCTTTATCGAGCCGACGCAGCAGATCCGCGCCTTCGGCGTCAAGCTGAAGCATTCCGCCAACCGTGCGATGATCGAAGGCAAACGCGTCGTGCTGGTGGATGATTCCATCGTGCGCGGCACGACGTCGCTGAAGATCGTTCAGATGATCCGCGAGGCCGGTGCGCGCGAGGTCCATATCCGCGTCGCAAGCCCGATGATCTTCTTCCCGGATTTCTATGGCATCGACACACCGGACGCCGACAAGCTTCTCGCCAACCAGTATGCCGACGTCGAAGCCATGGCCAAATATATCGGCGCGGATTCGCTTGCCTTCTTGTCGATCAACGGGCTTTACCGCGCCGTCGGCGGCGAGGACCGCAACCCGGCCCGCCCGCAGTTCACCGACCACTACTTCACCGGTGACTATCCGACCCGGCTGCTCGACAAAAACGGCGAGTCCATGGGCAACAAGCTTTCGATGCTTGCCAGCAACGGCTGAGCCGCTGCCGCTTTGACTTTCGCTTCCGAGGGGCCTATTGCGCCCCTCACCTTCGCAAGCAAATCCGGAACCGGACAGATGAACATCAATCTTGAGGGCAGGATCGCACTCGTCACCGGTGCGTCGCGCGGCATCGGCTACTTCACAGCCCTGGAACTTGCCAAAGCCGGCGCCCATGTCATCGCCTGCGCGCGCACGGTTGGCGGGCTTGAGGACCTCGACGATGCGATCAAAGCCGTCGGCGGCAGCGCGACCCTCGTGCCCTTCGACCTTGCCGACATGAATGCGATCGACGCGCTCGGCGGCTCGATCTTCGAGCGCTGGGGCAAGCTCGACATCCTCGTCGCCAATGCCGGCGTGCTCGGCGTCATTTCTCCGATCGGCCATATCGAGGCGAAGGTGTTCGAGAAGGTGATGACGATCAACGTGACGGCCACATGGCGGCTGATCCGCTCGGTCGATCCGTTGCTCGCCCACTCGGATGCGGGCCGCGCCGTAATCCTGTCTTCAGGGGCCGCGCATAAGTGCCGTCCCTTCTGGGGCGCCTATTCCGCGTCGAAGGCCGCCGTCGAGGCGCTGGCGCGCACCTGGGCCGGCGAGACGCAGTCGACGGCGTTGCGCATCACCAGCGTCGATCCGGGCGCGACCCGCACGGCCATGCGGGCGCAGGCGGTCCCCGGCGAAGATCCGCAGACGCTGCCGCATCCCTCCGAGGTCGCCAAGGCCATCCTGCCGCTGCTAGGCCCCGGCGTGACAGAGACGGGCAAGCTGTACATCGTACGGGAAAACAAGCTCGCCGATTACCGCCTGCCGGAATAGGCCAAAGCGCGTTTCGATCCTCAGATTGCTCGTCGCGCTTCAGGTTTCGTTTTCGCGCGTGTCGCCGACGCAAAACCGTTGCACGCTTTTGCGCGACTTGGTCCCGCGCCTCAGTTTGCAGCAACGGCAGGGAACAGATCTGCGAAGCCTGTTTCCGTAGGGCATAGGACATTGAGGTCCACCGCTCCCCGAATGCCGTCCACGGCGCCGTTGTCGGCAAATTGCCAGATCGACCAACGACTGCAGCCTTCCTGCGCCGGTTCCTTGAACACGCTTCGCAGCCAAAGGTAATGCTCGGGGAACCGGGCCTCATTGCCCTTCAGATATTGATCGAAGAATTCCTGCGTGACGTAGAAGATCGGCTTTTCCGGAAAGGTGCCTTTCAGCTCTGTGACGAAGGCATTCACCTCCGTCGCCATTTCCTCGACCGTCGGGACCTTGTTGCAATTGCCGACAAATTCCAGATCGATTGCGATCGGCAGGGTTTGCGGCGCCTTCGGCACGGTCGCCAGAAAATTCTGCGCCTGATCCTTGCCCGGGCGGCAGAAAGTGAAGAAATGGTAGGCGCCCCTCACCACTCCTGCATCTCCGGCACGCTGCCAGTTCTCGGCGAACCTGGAATCCTTGTGGTCACCGCCTTCGGTCGCCTTCATGATCGCGAAGCGAACGCTCGGCTGCGCGGCCACCGTCTTCCAATCGATGTCGCCCTGGTGATGGCTGACATCGATGCCTTGGATCGGATAACGCGATAAGGACGGATTGTTGAAGCGAAGCATGCCGAAATCGTATGCGAAATATGCGGCGAATGCGACCACCAGAATTGCAGCCGCACCGAATCGTCCACCGACAACGCTCCCCACTCATTCCTCCCGTATTTTCAGCAGCATGCCAAGCACCTATACTCGATCTGCGCCACGAAAATGGCAGACGGGTCTCCGGGGACATACCGCACCGGATAGGTCGCTCCAGTTGCCGCCGATCCTTCCTCGCCCCTCTTGACCAAAAGCCATTCCCGCGCCATAAAACGCGGCATGAAAACGGTTATCTGCATTATCTGCGGAAAGATTATTCGCTAGCGCACGCGCTGGCCTGGCCGTTTTCGTCTCCCCAATAGTCAAGATGCGAAACGCCCCGGCCTGCCGGTCGCGATATTTCTGATCGTGCATTTGGGAGAGTGAAATGGGCCGCACGCCGGAACTGAAGCTGTACAACACGCTGACGCGGGAAAAGTCGGTCTTTGCGCCGATCGATCCCGATAATGTCCGCATGTATGTCTGCGGCCCCACCGTCTATGATTTCGCCCATATCGGCAATGCCCGGCCGGTCATCGTCTTCGACGTGCTGTTCCGGCTGCTGCGCCATGTTTATGGCGAAAATCACGTCACCTATGCCCGCAACATCACCGACGTCGACGACAAGATCAATGCGCGGGCGCTGAGAGATCATCCGCACCTGCCGCTTAACGAAGCGATCCGCGCCGTCACCGAAAAGACCGAGACGCAGTTTCACGCCGATGTCACCGAACTCGGTTGCCTGGAGCCGAATGTCGAGCCGCGCGCCACTGACAATATCGCAGAGATGATCGTGATCATCGAGAAGCTGATCGGCAACGGGCATGCCTATGTGGCGGAAGGCGAAGTGCTGTTCGACACCAAATCGATGGCCGATTACGGCCAGCTTTCGAAGCGGCCGCTCGATGAGCAGCAGGCCGGCGCCCGCGTCGCCGTCGACGCACACAAGAAGAGCCCGGGCGACTTTGTGCTCTGGAAGCTGTCGAGTCAAAACGAACCCGGCTGGGACAGCCCATGGGGCCGCGGCCGGCCCGGCTGGCATATCGAGTGCTCCGCGATGAGCAGGCGCTATCTCGGCGATGTCTTCGACATACACGGCGGCGGGCTGGACCTTATCTTCCCGCATCATGAAAACGAGATCGCCCAGTCGCGCTGCGCCCACGGAACCTCGGTGATGGCGAATGTCTGGATGCACAACGGCTTCGTGCAGGTCGAGGGCCGCAAGATGTCGAAGTCGGAGGGCAATTTCGTCACAATCCACGAGCTGCTGCATACGGAAACCTTCGGCGGCCGCAAATGGCCGGGCGAAGTGCTGCGCCTTGCCATGCTTATGACGCACTATCGGGAGCCGATCGATTTCTCGATCAAGCGGCTGGAAGAGGCCGAACGCCTGCTCGCCAAATGGCCGCCGACGGAGGCCGGCGATGCCGTGCCCGATGACAGCGTGCTGACCGCGCTGGCGGACGACCTCAATACAGTCGCCGCCGTGCAGGCGCTACATGCGCTGGCGCAATCCGGCAACGATGCCGTCTTCGCGGCAAGTGCGGCGCTTCTCGGGGTGCTGCCGAAGAAAATCGAAATCGACGAAGCGTTCGCAGCCGCGGTCGATGCGCTGGTCGCCATGCGTCTCGAAATGCTCAGGGCGAAGAATTTCACCGAGGCCGACAAGATGCGCGACGAGCTGACGGCAAAGGGCATCCAGCTGAAGGACGGCAAGGATGCGGCAACAGGCGAGCGCGTGACGACGTGGGAGGTCAAGCGGTAGGATGGGTTGGGCGGCGAGAAATATCCCCCTTTGCCCTGCCGGGCATCTCCCCCACAAGGGGGGAGCGCCCGCTCGCCCCATCGGAAAGGATCTGCCATGACCAAGACCTATACCGGCGGGTGCCAGTGCGGCGCGATCCGTTTTCGCGTCAGCGGCGAACTCAAGGATTCGTCGATCTGTCATTGCCGCATGTGCCAGAAGGCGTTCGGGGCTTATTATGCACCGTTGGTTTCGGTGCGTGGCGCCGATTTCCAATGGACCCGGGGGGAGCGCAAAAGGTTTCGCTCGTCGAATTTCGTCGAGCGTGGTTTCTGCGGCGATTGCGGCACGCCCCTGACCTATGAGGCTCCGGATGGGATGGCCATTGCTGCGGGCGCTTTCGACGATCCGTCGCAGCTGCCGCCGACCATTCAATGGGGTGTGGAAGGCAAGATCGGCTTCGTCGATCACCTGCACGAACTGCCCGGGGAACGGACCGAAGCGGATCTGACGGCAGGCTCTTTTCTGCACGAACTGATTTCCTATCAGCACCCCGACCACGATACACCGGTCTGGCCGCCGGAGGATCATGCCTGATGGAGACGACGAGACAGACCGGAGGATGCCAGTGCGGCGCGGTTCGCTATCTCGCACGCGGCGAACTCGGCTACCCCCATATCTGCCACTGCCGCATGTGCCAGAAGGCAGCCGGCAACTATTTCCTGCCGCTTGCAGCGGCCAAGCGCGATCATTTCGAGCTGACGCGCGGTGAGCCGAAGTGGTTCCACTCCTCCGATCTCGTTCGTCGCGGCTTTTGCGGCGATTGCGGCACGCCGCTGTTCTACGATATTCCGGAAGCGGACTTCATCAACATCGCCCTCGGCTCACTTGATGAGCCCGATGCGGTCCGGCCGCTGATGCAATCGAATACCGACCGGAAGATGTCTTGGTTTCACGCGCTCGATAGCCTGCCGGTGGAACCAGAGCCTGAAACACCCGACCGGGAAAACGCGATCGCTGCAACGAACCACCAGCATCCCGACAACGACACGAAAAGCTGGACACTCGGAGAGATCTAATGACGGATAGGATAAGAACAGGCGGATGCCAGTGCGGCGCCGTGCGTTTCCGGATATCGGGCGCGCTGGGGAGACCCTCGATCTGCCATTGCCGCATGTGCCAGAAACAGTTCGGCGGTTTCTTCTCCGCGCTGGTCACCGCCCCGGAAGAAGGGATGGAGTGGACACGCGGCGAGCCGAGCTACTTTCAATCCTCGATCAATATCGACCGCGGCTTCTGCAGCAATTGCGGCACGCCGATGACCTATCGCCATCCCGGCGGCCTGGAGCTTGCGATCGGCACCTTCGACGACCGCAGCGATCTCGCGCCGCAGATCCAGGTCAATTATGACGCCCGCCTGCCATGGGTCGAGACGATCTTCGATGCGCCCGTGCACAAGGACCCGGATTTCTACGCCCGCCAGGAGGCGATCATCTCCTTTCAGCATCCCGATCACGACACCCAAGTGTGGCCCGCGAAAGGCGTGAAAATATGACCGAGATCCTGCGCACGCTCTATCCCGAGATCGAAGCTTATGCCTCTGGCCATCTCGATGTCGGCGACGGCCACGTGATCTACTGGGAACGCTCGGGAACGCCCGGTGCCAAACCCGCCGTCTTCCTGCATGGCGGCCCGGGCGGCGGCATTTCACCTTCCCACCGCCGGCTTTTTGATCCCGCCCTCTACGACGTCATGCTGTTCGACCAACGCGGCTGCGGCAAGTCGACCCCGCATGCGGAACTGACTGCCAACACCACCTGGCACCTCGTCGCCGATATCGAGCGGCTGCGCGAAATGGCCGGCGTCGACAAATGGCAGGTGTTCGGCGGCTCCTGGGGCTCGACGCTGGCGCTCGCCTATGCCGAGAGCCATCCCGAACGCGTATCCGAGCTCATCCTGCGCGGCATCTACACGCTGACCAAGGCAGAGCTCGACTGGTACTACCAGTTCGGCGTGTCGGAAATGTTCCCGGACAAGTGGGAGCGTTTCGTCGCTCCTATTCCCCCGGAAGAGCGCCATGAAATGATGCATGCCTATCATCGCCGCCTGACGCACGATGACAGGAACGTGCGCCTCCAGGCCGCGCAAGCCTGGAGCATATGGGAAGGCGAAACGATCACGCTGCTGCCCGAACCTTCGACGAGCGGCAAATTCCAGGAGGCGGAATTCGCCTATGCATTCGCTCGCATCGAGAACCACTTCTTCGTCAATGCCGGCTGGATGGATGAAGGGCAGTTGATCCGCGACGCCGGCAGGCTCAGGGATATTCCGGGCGTGATCGTGCACGGTCGCTATGACATGCCCTGCCCGGCCAAATATGCCTGGCTGCTGCACAAGGCCTGGCCGAAGGCGGAGTTCCACCTGATCGAGGGCGCCGGCCATGCCTATTCGGAGCCGGGAATTCTCGATCGGCTGATCCGGGCGACGGATAAGTTCGCCGGGAAGCAAGACTGATTGTTGGTGTCGGGGCGGCCCCTCACCCTAGCCCTCTCCCCGCACGCGGGGAGACGGGACGTGCCCCGCGATACGGTGCGGCCTTCCCTTCTCCCGTCAGAACGGGGAGAAGGGTAGCGGCAGCCGGATGAGGGCCAGCATCCGCAGTACAACAACACCCGCCCGTCGGGAGGAAACCACATGAAAGAACGCATCTATCTCTTCGACACGACGCTCCGGGACGGGCAGCAGACGCCCGGCATCGACTTTTCCGTCGAGGACAAGATTGCGATCGCGGCGATGCTGGACGAGTTCGGCCTCGATTACGTCGAAGGCGGATATCCCGGAGCTAACCCGACGGACACCGCCTTCTTCAGTGAGAAGCGCACCAGCCGGGCCAGTTTCGTCGCCTTCGGCATGACGAAGCGGGCGGGCGTTTCGGTCTCCAACGATCCGGGCATCGCCGGATTGCTGCAGTCGAAAGGCGATGCCATCTGCTTCGTCGCCAAGAGCTGGGATTACCATGTCGCCGTGGCGCTCGGCTGCACCAACGAGGAAAATCTCGAATGCATCGCCGAAAGCGTCAAGGCGGCGGTCGGCGCGGGCAAGGAGGCGATCGTCGATTGCGAGCACTTCTTCGACGGATTCAAGGCCAATCCGGCCTATGCGATCGCCTGCGCGAAGATGGCTTATGAAAGCGGCGCCCGCTGGGTCGTGCTCTGCGACACGAATGGCGGCACGCAGCCGCCGGAGGTGCGCGCCATCGTCGAGGCGGTGATCGCCGCAGGCGTTCCCGGCCGCTGTCTGGGCATTCACGCCCATAACGATACCGGCCAGGCGGTCGCCAATTCACTTGCTGCGGTTGAGGCGGGCGTCCGGCAGATCCAGGGGACCTTGAATGGCATCGGCGAGCGCTGCGGCAACGCCAATCTTGTGACGCTGATCCCGACGCTGGCGCTGAAAAGCGCCTACAACACCCGTTTCGAAACGGCGATCGACGAGGAGAGGCTGCTCAACCTCACCCGGCTCTCGCACGCCTTCGATGAGCTGCTCAACCGCTCACCGGATCATCAGATGCCTTATGTCGGCGCGTCCGCCTTCGCCACCAAGGCTGGCATCCATGCTTCCGCTCTGCTGAAAGATCCGCGCACGTACGAACACGTGCCGCCGGAAAGCGTGGGTAATTTCCGCAAGGTCATGGTGTCGGACCAGGGCGGCAAGGCGAACTTCATCAATGCCCTCAAGCGTCGCGGCATTATCGTCGCCAAGGACGATCCGAAGCTCGATCTCCTGATCTCGATCGTCAAGGAGCGCGAGGCTTCCGGCTATGCCTATGAGGGCGCCGATGCGAGCTTCGAACTATTGGCGCACCGCACGCTGGGCACCATTCCCAATTTCTTTTCGATCGACGGCTTCCGGGTGATGATCGAACGGCGCTTCGATTCGCACGGCCGCATCAAGATCGTCTCCGAAGCCGTGGTGAAGATCACCATCGACGGGCAGACGCTGATGTCGGTTGCCGAGGCAGAGGGACCCGTCAACGCGCTCGACCTGGCGCTGCGCAAGGATTTTGGCAAGTACCAGCACGAGATCGACGATCTGGTGCTGGCCGATTTCAAGGTGCGCATCCTCAATGGCGGCACGGCGGCAATCACCCGCGTGCTGATCGAATCCACCGACAGCGACGGCATACGCTGGTGGACGGTCGGCGTCTCGGAAAACATTATCGATGCCTCATTCCAGGCGCTGATGGACTCGGTGATCTACAAGCTGATGAAGAACCGGCAGCTGGCCGGCAAGATCGCGGCGGAATAACTCTCCGCCGCCTGCATTCCATCGCTTGGCCTCCGCTTCAAATCCGCTCAGCCTTTATTCAACGAAATGAATTGGCCTATTCACGGCGCTTAAGCTAGGCCGGATCAGAAGAAGAACAAAGATGGAAACACCCGATGTCGACCGATGCATCCGTTCCACTGGCCAAGAACGAAGATAGTCCGCGCGGTTTCGCCTTTGCGCTGACAGCCTATCTGCTCTGGGGCTTCCTGCCCTTCTACATGAAGGCGGTGGCACATATTCCGCCGGCCGAAGTCATTGCCCACCGCATCGTCTGGTCGCTGCCGCTGGCCGGGATCGTGTTAGTCCTGCTTGGGCGCACAGCGGATATCCGCGCAGCGCTGCGCTCGCCGCGCATGCTGGCAATGGGGGCGCTGACGGCGTTGCTGATTACCGTCAACTGGGGCACCTATGTCTGGGCGATCGGCGCCGGCCATGCGCTTGATGCAGCACTTGGCTATTTTATCAATCCGCTGTTCAGCATTTTTCTCGGCGCGGTGCTGCTCAAGGAAAGGCTGCAGCCGCTGCAGATCGCGGCGATCGCGCTTGCGGCACTTGCCGTCGCCATTCTCGCATTCGATAACGGCGGCATTCCATGGGTGGCGCTGACGCTGGCAGTCAGCTGGGGGTTCTATGCCCTGCTGCGCAAGACGCTGCCGCTAGGGCCCAACCAGGGCTTCTTCCTCGAAGTTCTGATCCTCAGCGGACCGGCCCTCGTCTACATCCTCTATCTCGAATACGGCAGCGGCCTGAGCCATTTCTACCGTACCGGTCTTGCCGATACGACGCTGCTGCTCGGCTGCGGTGTCGTCACCGCAGTGCCGCTGATGATCTATGCCAACGGCGCCAAGCTCCTGAAGCTCTCGACGATCGGCATCATGCAGTATATCGCGCCGACGATGATCTTCCTGATCGCCGTCTTCGCCTTTCAAGAGCCGCTCGGCACGGCGCGCATGATCGCCTTCCCACTGATCTGGGCGGGGCTGTTCCTCTATAGCTGGTCGATGCTTAAAGGAAGCCGCGGGCGCTAGAGCCCGCCTACATCTTGGAGATCACCTCGTCCTCGCCGTCGCGATCGCCGGCGAGCTGGGCTGCCTGCGTCATGATCGCCGGGATGATGCCGGTTACGTCGTCGACCACGAGCGGCTGCACCCGGTGGGCGGTATGGAGGAAGCCTTCTTCGGTCATATGCCGTATCAGCTCCATCATCGGATCCCAGAAACCGTTGATATTGGCAAAAACCATCGGCTTTTCATGACGGCCAAGCTGGGCCCAGGTCATGATCTCGACGATCTCTTCCAGCGTGCCGATGCCGCCGGGCAGCGCGACGAAGGCATCGGAACGCTCGAACATCGTATGTTTGCGCGCATGCATGTCAGGGGTTACAATGAGTTCGTTGAGCTGACCGAGCGAATGGCGAGTCGCTTCCATATCGATCAGAAATTCCGGGATGATACCCGTCACCTGACCGCCGCCTGAAAGCACCCCGCTCGCAACCGCGCCCATGATGCCTTTGGTACCTCCGCCATAGACGAGGCGCAGGCCGTACTCGGCGATCTCTCTTCCGAGAGCACGCCCGGCCGCCATGTGGGAAGGATCGCGTCCCGGCCTTGAGCCGCAGTAAACGCAGATGGATCGAATCGATACAGATTGTTCGGTCATAGGGCAAAACAACTATTCCATTTCAATGCAGTCAAGAAAATTGACTGAAAAGACGCATGCCCGGCTTGCCGAATTGCTTTGAATGCTTGTGAAAAGCATCGGAAATCGCTAGCAATTTCGGTTACTACGGCAAATTGCCGCCTTGGGAGACATAATGATGAAGAACCGTGCCGGCTTGCTGGCCCTTGCAGTGCTCGTAATCGCAATCCTACTGATGGTATTCGTCGTCATGCCGCGCATCGGCGGCGATGCATCCAAGGTCGGCGACGCCATCAACCAGGCGGGCACGGAGCTCAAGAACACGGTTAACGAAGCGGCAAAGACATCACGCACTGCGGTTGCCGACTCGACTGCGGTCGCTGATCAGGTCAAGCGCCTCTCGGCCGATGCCGGCGCGGCGCTCGGCGAGCTCAAGGCGCTGTTTGCCGACGGCAAAAGCCCGGCCATCGATGTCTTCACCGCCGCCAAGACCAAGACCGTCAATGCACTCACGGCACTTGTCGGCATCACCGTTCCCGAGGGTATCGATCCCGCGACCCGGGCCGCGGCCACCAAAGTTAAGGAAGGCGGCGCCAAGGCGCTCGCCATCGTGCAGTCGCTGCCGGAAAACATGGCGGATGCGGCTGCTGCGCTTGCCAAGGCCGAGGCCGCGCTGAACGGCGCGCCCGAACCGGTCACCGCAAATGCCGGCCCAAAGCTTCCCGCCTTCGACGTCCTGCGCGTCGAGCCAGATGGATCCACCGTCATCGCCGGCTCCGCCGAGCCGAACGGCAAGCTCGAAGTGCTCGACGGCGAAAAGGTGGTGACGACGGCCGATATCGGTCCGAGCGGTGACTTCGCCGCCGTCCTCGACAATCCGCTTCCAGCCGGGGACCACCAACTCGTACTCAAGGTGACTGGAAAGGATGGCAAGGTCGCGCTTTCGGAAGAAGTCGCCACCGTTTCTGTGCCGAAGGACGGCAATGCCGCCAATCTGCTCGCCATGGTCTCCAAGCCCGGCGCGGCGAGCCGCATCATCACTGCGCCGACCGGCGGGACCGAAGTCGCGGACGCCTCCAGTCCGATGGCGCCGCCTGCGGACAAGCCGGCAACCGGAGAAACCGCGACCGCTCCGGCTGCAACGGCTGCACCGATCGGTGAGCTGGCGCTGCAGACGCCCGGCCTGCCCAATGCTGCCGCCGGCGACACAGATGCGGCGCCGGCCGTTCCCGGTGCTGCCGAGACCGATAAGCCCACTGCGCCCGATGTGATGGTCAACGCCGTCGAGATCGAGGGCAACAAGATCTTCATTGCCGGCACGGCGCGCGCCAACGCCAAGGTACTCGGTTATGCCGACGACAACCTTATCGGCCAGGACACTGCCGGCCCCGACGGTCATTTTGTCATCGATGGCGTAGCGGCACTCTCGGTCGGCGACCACAAGATCCGAGTCGACGTCGTCGATCCGACGGGCAAGGTGATCGTGCGGGCCGCCGTGAACTTCAACCGCCCAGCGGGCGACCAGGTGCGGGTCGCCGCTCAAGCCGGCCCGGCCGATGCAAGCGGCGCTTCCTCGATGGTGGCGCTCGACGAGGGTGAACTCGGCAAGCTCAAAGCTGAAGCCGGCAAGGCGTTCGGCCAGTTGAAGGGGTTGTTTGCCGACGGCAAGCTGCCCGGCGCCGAACAGCTTGCGGCGGCTCGCTCGGCAACGGAATTTGCTCTACGCTCGGTCGCCGATTTCCGCCCGGCGGCGGATGCGTCGGACAGCTTCAAGCAGGCCTCCGGCTCCTCGTCGCAGACCGCCGCCCGGGCGCTGAAAGTGCTGCAGGATCTGCCGAAAGATGCAAAATCGGTTGGCGCTGGGCTCGACGGGCTGGGTGCGATCATGGGCGAACTGACCAACGCGCCCGCAGCGCCCGCACCGGCTGCAAACAATGTCGCCGGCGATCAGCCGAAGACGATCGAACAGGCGCCGCTGACGGCAAACAATGCAGCAGTCATCATTCGCCGCGGCGACACGCTGTGGCAAATCTCGCGCCGGACTTATGGCCTCGGCGTGCGCTATACGACGATCTACATCGCCAACGAGGACAAGATCATCGACCCGGATCGAATACGCCCCGGCCAGATTTTCGGCCTGCCGAAGGACGCGCTGCCGAACGCCGAGGAATTGCACCGCAAGCGGCTCTCCAAGCAGCACCTCTAAAACGCTGCATTCAGCGCATCGGCCCGAAGATCGGAATCCATTTTCGGAAAGCATTATGCATGGATTGGAATGTTGCGGGTCCTTTGCGTTCCGATAAGACGCATGGCGCTGCCATGCGACACGACGAAGCCGGGCGGAAGAAGCGCCCGGCTTCGCTTTTCCTCAACTCCGCATGTGTTGTATTCGTCGGGCCCACACCCTATCTGGCGGTGGCGGTTCGGGGAGTTGGACAGGCGCTTCAGGCGCGGACCTGCTCCACGCCTTGTCGGACATCGAATTGAAGCATCCGGACTGGAGATACGGCATGGCAAACGGCAAGACAGTCTCGGAATCACATTTACTGCAGACGCTTTTCAACCTCTGGCCCTATATGTGGCCGGCCGGGCGAACCGACCTCAAGATGCGTGTCGTCTGGGCGTCGGTCTATCTGCTGATCTCCAAGTTCGTCCTGCTACTTGTTCCCTATTTCTTCAAGTGGTCAACCGATGCGTTGAACGGCAAGATCGACCTTGTCGGCGCGGTACCGCCGCTCCTTGCCGGGGCCATCGCTCTTGTCATCGCCTATAACGTCACCCGGCTGATCCAGCTCGGGCTCAATCAACTGCGCGACGCGCTCTTTGCCAGTGTCGGGCAACATGCGGTGCGCCAACTCGCCTACAAGACATTCGTGCATATGCACGAGTTGTCGCTGCGCTTCCATCTGGAGCGCAAGACCGGCGGGCTGTCGCGCATCATCGAGCGCGGCACCAAGGGCATCGAGACCATCGTGCGTTTCACGATCCTCAATTCCGTTCCGACCGTCATCGAATTCCTGTTGACGGCGGTGATCTTCTGGTGGGGCTACGGCTTCTCCTATCTTGCCATCACCGCCTTTACCGTCTGGGCCTACATCTGGTTCACGATCCGCGCATCCGACTGGCGCATCGCCATTCGCCGGTCGATGAACGACAGCGACACCGACGCCAACACCAAGGCGATCGACTCCCTCCTCAATTTCGAGACCGTCAAATATTTCGGCAACGAGGAGATGGAGGCCAAACGCTTCGACAAATCCATGGAGCGCTACGAGAAGGCGGCGACAGATGTCTGGACGTCGCTCGGCTGGCTGAACTTCGGCCAAGGCGTCATTTTTGGCATCGGCACGACCATCATGCTGGTACTGTCGGCGCTGGCGGTGCAACGCGGTGAGCAGACGATCGGTGACTTCGTCTTCGTCAATTCGATGCTGCTGCAGCTTTCCGTACCGCTCAACTTCATCGGTTTCGTCTACCGCGAAATCCGCCAGGGCTTGACCGACATCGAGCAGATGTTCGACCTGCTCGAGGTGAAGGCCGAGGTTAAGGACGCGCCCGATGCCACAGAGCTCAGTATCGGCAAAGGTGCGATCTCCTTCAAGGACGTGCACTTCGCCTACGACCAGGCCCGTCCGATCCTCAAAGGCATTTCCTTCGACGTGCCGGCCGGCAAGACGGTCGCCGTCGTCGGGCCGTCGGGTGCCGGCAAATCGACGCTGTCGCGGCTGCTCTACCGTTTCTACGATATCCAGAGCGGCACGATCACCATCGACGGCCTGGATATCCGCACGGTGACGCAGAAGAGCCTGCGCTCGGTGATCGGGATGGTGCCGCAGGATACGGTGCTGTTCAACGACACTGTGGCCTACAATATCCGCTACGGCCGCACATCGGCGAGCGATAGCGAGGTGTTTGCAGCGGCTGAGGTGGCGCAGATCGCCCATTTCATCGAGGCGCTGCCAGAAGGCTTCGATACCAAGGTCGGCGAGCGCGGGCTCAAGCTTTCCGGCGGCGAGAAGCAGCGTGTGGCGATCGCCCGCACCATCCTGAAGGCACCGCCGATCCTGATCCTCGACGAGGCGACATCAGCCCTCGACACGACCACGGAACGAGAAATCCAGACAGCCCTCGACGTGGTCTCGAAGAACCGGACGACCTTGGTTATCGCCCACCGGCTTTCTACCGTCATCGGCGCCGACGAGATCATCGTGCTCAAAAGCGGCGAGATCGCCGAGCGCGGCACGCATGCCGCCCTGCTTGAAAGGAACGGCCTCTACGCCTCGATGTGGAATCGTCAGCGCGAGGCGACACAGGCCGAGGAGCATTTGAAGCAGGTGCGCGAAAGCGACGAGATGGGCGTGGTCACGCGGCTTGCCCCGGCAGGCTGAAGCGGGAGGCGGTAGCGTTTCCCCTTGAAGCACGATGGCAACTATGCGCCAAAGCGCGGCCATAGGCCGCCCCCAATTCTGTGACATCGCAGAAATTGAGAAAGCAAGTGTCGCTTTAATCAAAATTTGCGGCAAGGCTTATAGGCTGATCGTGTCTTCCCGAACCTTCAGAATACGGTCTATAAGACCCCATTCAAGCGCTTCCTCCGCCGTCATAAAGCGGTCGCGATCCATTCCGCGCTCAAAATCTTCGTAGGAACGTCCGCAATGCTCCGCGTAGAGCCGCGTCATGCGCTGCTTGGTCTTTAAAATTTCCTCGGCATGAATCAGCATGTCGGAAGCCTGACCTTGAAAGCCGCCGGAGGGCTGGTGGATGAGGATGCTGGCATTGGGCAATGCGGCTCTTTCGCCGGGTTCGCCTGCCATCAGCAGGAACGATCCCATTGAACGGGCCGTCCCCATGCAAAGTGTATGAACCGGCGCATGGATGAAGCGCATGGTGTCGTACATGGCTAGGCCGCTGGTCACGACGCCGCCCGGCGAATTGATATAGAGGTTGATCGGCTTGTTGGGGTTCTCCGCTTCCAGAAACAGCAGTTGCGCGCAGACGAGCGCCGAAACGGTATCGTTGACCTCGCCATTGAGGAAGATAATCCGCTCGCGCAGAAGCCGGGAATAGATATCAAAGGATCGCTCCCCGCGGCTGGACTGTTCTATGACCATAGGGACGAGTTGCATCGCTTCGCGCATCGGCGACCTCCAGACTTTCAGAATTTAAGGGGAAGGCTTGCCGTGTCAGGCGGCGAGCATGAGGAGCGGGCTGTTGCTGTTGGCCGGCGCTCTTGCCATTCCATCGAATCTTGCGTCCGTCAGTTCGTGGACGATCCGAAGGCAGGTGCCGCCAGTGGCATTCGGGGTGATCGTGAACGTCACGGTGCTTTCAACGAAAGGCGGGTTTTCGTCACGCAGTTTGTAGCGAACTTCCTGGCCGGGGGTGACGGTGATCGCATCGGGATCAGCCAATGCTTCTTTCGGCAACCACCTTTCCCGAAGTTCGGGAATGGTGACGGCGCGCCAGACCTTTTGCGGTGGATCGCCCAAGTCAAACTCCAACTCGACGCCGCTATCCTGCTCCTTGGTCTTCCCTTCGTTCATTGATCCATGTCCTTCAGCAAGACTTTGAGTGCTGCGATACGCTCCGGCCAATAGGCGCGGTATTTTGCGAGCCACTGGGCGATGAGAGCCAACCCATCGGGGTTGACTTCGTAATTCACGAAACGACCCTGTCGTTGTTCCCTCACGAGCTTTGCACTTCGCAGAACTGCGAGGTGTTGCGACATCGCCGGCTGGCTAATCTCCATGCCCTCGCGCAGGGCACTAGCGTTCATGCTCCCTGCCGCCAGTTTCTCAAAGATCGCACGGCGGGTCGGGTCTGCCAAAGCTCGGAAAAAGTCATTCTCAACCATGCGGACACATAAGCACACACTTATGCGATTCGCAAGCTATTTCGAGGAAGCTTTCTGCTGCTGCGGAAATCCCGGGTTCAACGACTGACCTCAGCCATCAAAAAAATGAGAGGAATTCTTGTCGCAAAATCCGTGTGCGAGCGACCGAGTTCTGCAATCGTCTGATGTCCGCATCAGGCCCACGGCGGTTAAAAGGTCAAAGTGGGGTCAAAACGTTAGCGATTCCACATTTACGCTGGTGACTGGGTAGCGTCACCGGCTTTTGTTGTTCAGAACCGTGACGTCGGAACCAGGGCCAGAGCCGCGGCATTGCTCAAGAGCTGGTTTTTCGCTAACCAGCAAAAAACGAAAAGCAAGGAGACCGGCAGCCATGAGCCTGTTCAACACGGTTCGCAACACGATCGTGCCCGTGCACAAGGAGGGTTATCCCTTCGTCGCCGCCTTCTTCGTCGCGTCGCTGGTCCTTGGCTGGATCTTCGAGCCGCTCTTCTGGATCGGTATGATCTTTACGCTCTGGTGCGCCTATTTCTTCCGTGATCCCGAGCGGGTGACCCCGCAGGACGACGATCTCGTGATCTCTCCGGCCGACGGCAGGGTCTCGGCGATCCAGATGGTGACCCCGCCGGCGGAGCTCGACCTCGGCTCGGAGCCGATGCTGCGCATCTCGGTCTTCATGAACGTCTTCAACTGCCATGTGAACCGGGCGCCGATGCGCGGGCGCATCGTCAGCATAAACTACCGCTCCGGCAGCTTCGTCAACGCCGAGCTCGACAAGGCCAGCGAAGACAACGAGCGCAACGGACTGGTGATCGAAACCCGGCACGGCCAGATCGGTGTCGTACAGATTGCCGGCCTGGTGGCGCGGCGTATCCTCTGCTGGGCAAACACCAACGAGCCGCTGGACGCCGGCGAACGCTTCGGACTGATCCGTTTCGGCTCGCGACTCGACGTGTTCCTGCCCGCCGGCGCGGCACCACGCGTCTCGCTCGGCCAGACGGCGATTGCCGGGGAGACGGTCATCGCCGAATTCGCCTCGGCCAAGGGCCCCGTCATCAGCCGCCGCAGCTAAAGCATGGAACCACCGCGCCTTTGGCGAAGTTGCTCTAGGAACGATTGGAAGTGACATGGAAACACCCTTTCCGCCTTTCGAGCCAAACGGGCCGGATGATTCAGCCCGCGGTCCGCGCCTGCGCGAGATCCCCTTCCGCCTCGTCTTTCCAAACCTCATCACCATTCTGGCGATCTGCGCGGGGTTGACCGGCATCCGGCTCGCTTTCGAGAACCGTTACGAGCTCGCGGTCGCTATGGTGCTGCTCGCTGCATTCCTCGACGGGATTGACGGGCGCGTGGCGCGGCTGATGAAGGCGACCTCGAAATTCGGCGGGCAGATGGATTCGCTTGCCGATATCGTCAATTTCGGCGTCGCGCCCGCGCTCGTCGTATATGTTTTTGCTCTCGATCAGGCTCGTTCGCTCGGCTGGATCGCCGCCTTGATCTATGCGATCGCCGCGGGGCTTCGCCTTGCCCGCTTCAATGTGATGGCCGAACGCGAAAACAAGGCCAGCTGGCAATCGGAATATTTCGTCGGCGTGCCGGCGCCTGCCGGCGCCATGCTGGTGCTGCTGCCGGTCTATCTCGGCTTCCTCGGTCTGGCGACGGACCGCACCTTCGCCTACCTCTCTTCAATCTATACCGTCGCCATTGCCTTCCTGCTAATCAGCCGGCTACCGGTTTGGTCGGGCAAATCAGAAGGCAACAAGCTGCGGCGCGATCTTGTGCTGCCGATGATGCTCGGCGTCGTGCTCTATGTGGCTCTGCTGATGAGCTACACTTGGGAGGTCATGGTCTTTACCGTTGCCGCCTATCTCGTATCGCTTCCCTTCGGGGCGCGGAAGTGGCAGCGGAAATATGGAACCCTGACGATCGAGGAACCTGGCGTCGGCGACGACGATATCGGCCGGCACATCTGACATTCGCGCATTCCGGATCCTAACTGGCCGGAAATGCTTCTCTCTCCCTGCTCTCACCTGTAGCCGGATGAACGCTGCGCGTTTGCCCGGGCAAACCGCTCTGCGGTTTTTTCGGAACAGCTCCCTTCAGTAAGTATTAACCAACGTAGGCTTCAGTTAAGCCTCGCGAATTATGGTGGGCGTTCATAAATCCTGATAGGCGACGCCGCCGTTTTGTCGCTATTTCCGACCAAACAGCAAAAATTCACAATACCCAGGGAAGCAACACGCAAGGAGAGTATCGTGACTTCGAAGAAGAACAGTACGGGCGAACCGCAGACGGTCAAGCCAGACCTCGCCGCCAACTATCGCCCGGTCGGCTTGAAGGCCGTTGCCGCGGCATCGCTGATGGCAAAGAACAAGCCGGACAGTGTCAAGAAATCCGCTTGAGGCGCCGAACTTCGAACAGCAGTCGTCCGTGCTTCACGTTCCGGCTTTCGGCATCGCCGATGAGCCGACCAGGCCGCCGTGCCGGAAGTGGCCTATATCATTCAGAAAAAGCTCAGCTGGCCAATGTCCGGCCTTTGTTTTTCGGGCGCCGGAAGCGTTCTTTCGCTGACGACCGGCTCCTGCAGGTCCGGTCCCATATTGGCAACCTTGTTGACCTTGTCTGAAACCGGTATGGCCTCGAAGAAATCGCCCTGAGGAGACTGCATCAGGTCGTCCACCTCGCGCGGCTCCTGCGTCTTGCAATCGAGCCAGCGCGAGAAGTCCTCGGGCTTGATGACGACTGGCATGCGGTCGTGGATCGCGGAGATACCCGCACTGGCTGAGGTCGTCAGGATCGCACCGGTGTCGACCTCTGAGCCATCGGCCGAGGACCATGTCTCCATCAGCCCGGCGAAGGCGACGACACCGCCCCGGCGCGGCCTGATCCAATAGGCCTGCGGTTTCCCGCCGCTCTCCTTGGATGGGCGATGCCATTCATAAAAACCTGAGGCCGGAATGAGCACGCGGCGATGACGCATCGCCGCCCGAAACGAGGCCTTGCCGATCGCGGTCTCGGCGCGCGCATTGATAAGCAGCGGGAAATCCCTCGGATCCTTGACCCAGCCAGGCGTAAAGCCCCAGCGCACGAGCACGGCGCGGCGGTCGGGCAGGTTGCTGCCCCGCTCCCTGCCCTCGCCTGCGATGACGACGAGGATCGGCTGCGTCGGGGCAATGTTGTAGCGCGCCGGAAAATCGTCGAAATCGACACCGGAGAAGATGTTGCGCAGGTCGGCGCTGGAACTTGTCAGGGCGAAACGTCCACACATCGGCCTGTCTTTGCACCCGGCCTGAGTCCGGTCAAGGCGCACCACACGCTTTTGCGTCGCGTGTTCAGCCGCGCGGCGGAAAGAGGATGACGCTTGCCCCGGCAAGGCAGATCAATCCGCCACTGATATCATAACGATCGGGAACGCGGCCTTCGACCAGCCACAGCCAGGAGAGCGAAGCGATGATATAGATGCCGCCATAGGCTGCGAAGGTTCGGCCCGCGGCCTCGCTCGGCACCAGCGTCAGAAGCCACGCGAAAAGCGCGAGCGAGGTCATCCCGGGCACCAGCCACCAGATAGGCTTATCGAGCTTCAGCCAGGCCCAGAAGGCGAAGCAGCCGGCGATCTCGAAAACGGCGGCAAAGGCGTAAATGATATAGGTCACGCAAAGCCCTTTCGCATAAGCTGGCTCCTTGTTGCACAAATGTCGTTATCGCGGGAACCGCTGCGCAGCTTTTTCGGCTTGTCTCGGGAGCTATCCCACACGAAAATTGAGGCGGCCCACAGCCACGGCTGCGGTAATCAGCCCGCCGGATCCAATAGGCAGTCACAACAAGAGCAGCAGCGATATGAGCTCCACCGCCAAAGCCGCCTCCTCCGCCATTCTCGAACGTGACGGGCGATTCCTTCTCGTGTTGCGACGCAACCCGCCCTCCGCCGATATGTATGCCTTTCCCGGCGGGCGCGCCGAGCCGGGCGAAACGCCGGAGCAGACGGCACTGCGGGAGTTTCGCGAAGAAACCGGCATCTCGGCGCATAATCCGCGGCTGTTTTCGACCTATGACCTCAAGACGCATGGGCCGGATGGCAGTATCAAGAACCATTTCTTCCTGTCGGTCTTTCGCGTCGACGCCGACCGGGAAATGGTGGCGGAAGCCGCCGACGATGCCGCGGCGCTTGGCTGGTATACGGTAGAGGAAATCCGGCGGCTGCCTGTGCCGCAAAGCGTGCTTGAATGCGCGGAACAGCTGGCGGGCGGTGAATAGAAGTGGAAACTTTGACGCGCGCCTTGTTGCCGTCACGCTCAACGTATCAACTGAAAGCCATGATTCCCGTTCGACGCGTTGTCCTGTCCTTGCTCGTGCTTGCCGGCCCCACCATGGCTCAGGGCAAGAATACGCCGCCTCCGCAGGAGGAGATTGCGCCGCCGGTCGCGACCGTGCCCTATGACGACAAGCTGGCGCGGCTCGCCGAAGTGCTGGGTTCGGTGCATTATCTGAGAACGCTCTGCAAGGCACCGGGCGGTGATGAGTGGCGAGAAGGCATGAAGCAACTGCTCGATTCGGAGGCAGGCAACGAACCGCAGCGCAAGGAAAGGCTGACCGCCGCTTTCAATCGCGGCTATCGCGCCTTCGCCTCTGTCTATACGGATTGCACCCCTGCGGCCATCGTGGCAGAAGAGCGCTACCGTAACGAAGGTGCAACACTCGCCACAGAAATTACCTCGCGCTTTGGAAATTGACGTTTAATTAACCTGTTTTCGCATGCGGACGTGTCGTTTTGGGAAAAGGCTGTTAGTGTTATTAACGGTGCAGTAAGACATGAGAAGTTCTGAGGAAAAGACAATGGAAGCAAGCCTCAACGACATCGACGACATGATCGTCCACGAAAAGATGCAGGCGGCTCTGGAGTACCAGAACGAGGCTTGGGCCGACGGCATGGCCGACGGGATCGAGCCTGAGATCATCGCTGATGCCGCCATCGCGCATGCCCTGCGCGAAACCATCAGATTGCACGGGGAAAACAGCGCCGAAGCTCTGCTCGATTCGCTGCGCGACCGTATGCTTGCCGGCGAATTCTCCGCCAACCGCACCCTGCAGTAATTACTATCAGAGAGTTCGATGCGCATCGGTAAAGAGAAAGTTTCGCGAATTCGGCTCGCGCCGGTGCTGCTTGCGTTCAGCCTAGCGGCCGGCAGCGTTTTCCTCGTGCCCTCCGCCTACGCGCTTTCGGAACTCCACAAGATCCCCGGCCAAGCTGCCGGCGAGGCGCCCCCACAGGGAAACGCTCAGGGGCAGAACCAGCCCCAGGGCACGACTCCCGGCGTTCCCATGGCCGATCCGCTGGTCAATAGCCAGAACGGTCAGGGCGTCGACAAGACTCCGGGAGCCCAGGACGCATCCAAGCCGGTCGAGGTGATTTACGACATCAGCAAGGCGCCCGAGCCGGTACGCAAAATGCGCCAGCAGATCGTTGAGGCCGCCGCCTCCGGCGATCTCGAACGTTTGCGGCCCCTGATCGGCACCGGCTCAGACCAGACGCAGGTGACGGTGGGCGAGGCGACCGACGATCCTATCAGCACCCTGAAGGATCTTTCCGGCGATCCCGATGGGAACGAAATTCTCGCCATAATGCTCGACATCATGTCGACCGGTTTCGTCCATGTCGGCCAGGGCACAGCCGAAGACATGTATGTCTGGCCCTATTTTGCCGAGAAGGACCTGAAGTCGCTGACGCCGCCGGAGCGAGTCGAGCTGCTGCGCATCGTGACCGCCGGCGACCTTGCCGACATGCAGGAATTCGGTGGATATAATTTCTACCGCCTCGGCATTACACCAGACGGCAAATGGAAGTTCTTTACCGCGGGCGACTGACCGCCTCGCTGCACCTTCCGCATATCGCATGACGCTTGCGATCTACCTCACGAAGTCATACCTCTGAGCGACGACCAACGCGACAGGTTCCGCCATGCCAGCCGTATTCCTCAAAGACCGCTCCTTGCTCTCCGTCGGCGGTGCGGACGCCCAATCCTTCCTGCAGAACCTGATCACAACCGATATCATTTCGCTTGGCCCCGACGAGGCGCGCCCGGGAGCACTGCTGACGCCGCAGGGCAAGATCCTGTTCGACTTCATGGTCTGGCCGGACGGAGACGGCTACCTCATCGAAACCGACGCCGGTGAGCGAGACGGGTTGGCGAAGCGACTTGCGATGTACAAGCTGCGGGCCGCCGTCGTGCTTGCGCCCCTCGCTGAGAATGGCATTACCGTTTGCTGGGGCGAGGATGCCGACCGCATCGGGGGTGCCCGAGATAGCCGCTTCGCCAAGGCGGGCGTCACGCTGAGCCGCCGGTCAGGAAAGTACGGCGATGACGCGCCATCGCTCTACGATGCGCTGCGCATCCGCCATGGTATCGTCACGTCTGGATCGGACTTCGCCCTGCAGGACGCCTTCCCGCATGACGTGCTGATGGATCTGAACGGCGGCCTCTCCTTCAAGAAAGGCTGTTATGTCGGCCAGGAGGTCGTCTCGCGCATGCAGCACCGCGGCACCGCCCGCCGGCGCGTCGTCACGGTATCCGCCGCGACGGCCTTGCCTGACGCCGGCACGGAGATCACAGCCGCCGGAAAGGTTGTGGGGGCACTCGGCTCGGTTGAGGGTGACAGCGGGCTTGCAATCGTGCGAATCGACCGTGCCGGTGCTGCGATTGCGGAAGGCACGCCGCTGCTGGCCGGCCAAACGCCGGTTTCTCTTGCCCTTCCCGAATGGTCCGGCCTTGTCTTCCCCACCAGCGCGGACGAGGCCAGCGCGTGACGGCCAAAGCTCCGCGAGCCTGGCAACGCATGCTGTCCGGGCGCAGGCTCGACCTGCTCGACCCCTCGCCGCTCGATGTCGAACTCGTCGATATCGCCCATGGGCTCGCGCGTGTGGCCCGCTGGAACGGCCAGACATCAGGCGATCACGCTTTTTCGGTAGCGCAGCACAGCCTCGTCGTCGAAGATATTTTCCGCCGTTTTAACGATGCGCGGCCGGAGGAATGTCTGATGGCGCTGCTCCATGACGCGCCTGAATATGTGATCGGCGACATGATCTCGCCGTTCAAATCGGTGGTCGGCGGCGGCTATAAGGCCGTGGAAATGCGGCTGGAGGCCGCCGTGCACCTGCGCTTCGGCCTCCCGCCTCACCCATCGCGCGATCTCAAGGACCGGATCAAGAAGGCCGATACGATCGCCGCCTATTTCGAAGCGACGGTACTTGCCGGCTTCACGCCGGCCGAGGCGCAGAAATTCTTCGGCCAGCCGCGCGGCATCAGCAAGGAGATGCTGATGATCGAGCCTTTGCCGGCACTGGAAGCACAGCGGTTGTTCTGCGAGCGCTTTGCAGCGATCGAGGCCGAGCGAGGAATGGTGTTGTGAGTTTTATCGTCGTCTCGCCGCTCTCACGTATTGCCGAAATGGCTGTGCGCCACAAGGCGCGCGACATGATCAGCCTGATTGCCAAAGACCAGGCCTTTCACCGGCCAAGTGTGATCGCGCCCGACCGCCATCTGAAGCTTTCCATGAACGATATTGCATTCAAGGGCACAGGCAGTCTCCTGGCGCCCGACGAAACACATGTGCAGGCGATCATCGAATTTGCCGCATCATGGCGGAAGGAGACGCCGCTGCTCATCCATTGCTGGATGGGCGTATCGCGATCGCCGGCCGCCGCACTCATCGCCGCACTGTCGATCGCGCCGGATCAGGACGAGGAAGGGCTTGCCCGTCGGTTACGCGCCGCTTCACCTTTCGCAACGCCGAATGCCCGGCTGATCGAGATCGGCGACACATCGCTCGGCCGCGGCGGCCGATTGGTTGCGGCCGTACGGGCAATCGGCCGTGGCGCCGATGCCGACGGCAATGCGCCCTTCCTGCTTGCAATAGGGGACGCCGTCTGCGGTTGACGCTGCCGCCGACCGCTCCATCTTGGCCTCGACCACGCACAACCTGAAGGCCTGATCATGGAACAACAAGCAGCCGACGTCTTCCTCGCCACCCGCACGGCACTCAGCCAGGCAAGCGCGCTTGCAGTCCAATATTCCTTCTCCATCCTCGGGGCTTTGATCCTGCTCGTCATCGGCTGGACGCTGGCAGGCTTTATCAGCCGCTGGGCCTATGAGGGATTGTCGCGCATCCATGGCATTGACGAGACCCTGGCTCGCTTCTTCACCAATGTGGTGCGCTATGCACTGCTGATCCTGGTGTTCATCACTGTGCTCGGCCAGTTCGGCGTCCAGACCGCCTCGATCATCGCCGCTCTTGGTGCAGCCGGCTTGGCCATCGGGCTGGCGCTGCAAGGGACGCTGCAGAATATCGCGGCCGGCATCATGCTCTTGATCCTCAGGCCGTTCCGCGTCGGCGAGTATATCGAGACCAGCAGCGTAAGCGGCACGGTGCGCGAGATTGGGTTGTTTGCAACGGAACTCAGAACCGGTGACGGCCTCTACCGGCTGGCACCGAATTCGACGCTCTGGAACACGCCGATTACCAACTTCAGCCGCGAACCTACGCGGCAGAACGACCTGAAAATCAGCATTTCGCGTGAGGATGACCTCGATCTGGCGATGGAGACGTTGGTGGGCATTGCCAAAGGCAACCAGAGGGTGCTGTCATCACCCGCACCCAGCGTTTTCATCGAGAGCCTCGGTGACAGCACGATATCGCTAACGCTGCGCTATTGGGCAAAGACTGGTGATTGGTGGCAGGTCAGCCGCGACATGGTGAAGCGGGTAAAACTTGCTTTCGACGAAAAGAGCGACCCGGTCCCTATGCGGGACGCTTCAAATTCCGCGCCGGGAACAAGGTCCAACGGCACTGCGACGGCCGAAAAATCGACACGGCAGTGAAACATTGCAGCGTCTGGGGCGGTCCTCGACCTATTGGACCACGCCGCAGGCAAGTCTTTCCCCGGCGTCACCGGAAGGCTGGCTGCGATAATCATCCGAATTGGCGTGAACCATTAGGGCGCGGCCGCGAATGCCATCTTTCTTGCCGTCGAGCGTAACCATGCCGTCGAAGATCTGGGCTCTGAGCACGCCGTCTTGTCCGACATATTGATTGGGCATGTCTCCGGCATGCGGCCCCTTGGCGGCAAGGACGCCATGCTCTGTCGAGCCTGGGTTGAAATGGCCGCCTGCCGATTCGTGATGGGTCGCCGCATCGCAGCGGCCGGTTTCATGAACGTGAAAGGCCACCCATCTATTCGCCGGCAGCCCCGATATCTCCACTTCGATCAGGACGCCGCCACTGGCGGCGGCCGTCAATTGGGCGCGGCCATTTTCCTTGCCGTCCTCGCCGACGAAATTGGCGACCGCCGTCTGCTTGTCCTGAGCGCTAGCCGGCAAGGCAATCGCCAGCAGGCTCAGGGCGGCGATGATGCGCTTGGCTTTCATGGAGATCTCCTTCCGTCCGGTTGTCCTTCTGAACGTATCAGTCCGGAAGGTGTTCCTCTGCGGACCATCCAACGAAAAAAGCCGGCCAACCGCCGGCTTGCAGATCACGTGCATCGAGACGTCAGGCGGCTTCGAAATCAAACTGGCCGTAGGTGTTGCGGTATAGATCGTCGGATTGACTGCCGCTCGTGGGCGCAGCCTGCTGCAACGGATAGGGTACGGCGATACTGCTTGTCGTGCTGCTGTCGTGCGTATCCATCATCAGCGCAATCAGGCTGCCGGAAAATCTGGGCTGCGCCTCGCTGCCTACGTCTTCTTCCAGAAGTTCCTTGATGATGCCCGGTTTCTCATCGGCGGCACGTTCGCCGCGGCTCAGCACGCCATCGCCGTTTAAATCGAGCCGCGAAAGCGTCGCGAGATAGGCATATGAAGTGTCTGAAACGGATGTGGTGCGGGTCATACAAACCTCCATTCACCGCCTTTTGCCGGTGGTGTTTGTACGCAATACGAGGTGGGAAAGAACTGTTGACTCGGTGGTTAAACTGATTTGCGCGGTGCGTCAATAAGTTGTTAACTTCTCATTAACAATGGTTGACCGAAATTACCGCAGCGCACTCGGACCAGCTATCCATCGTTGCCCGGCCCGTTATCTCAGTCATTTTCAATATAGAAAACAACCGTCTGACGACGTGCACCTCTGCTGCACTGCAACCGAATATTAATCCGCCCGCTCCAAAATAGTGTCATCAGGCGTTGCCTCGTAAATATTGATCTCAATGGTTTTTCTCAGAAAGGTTTTCATGTCTGACATTTTGAGGCACGTCCCTCAGACGCGGGCGGCTTTTCCCATGGCGAGCCAAGATGTTTCCCATGAAGGCTGAAGCGCTCTTCTGGCGGCAATGCACAGAGGCTGTCATGGCCGATGGATCAATTGACGCGCAGCGTCTGATGGAGCTGGTGATCGCGACCTATCGCAGCCATGAAAGCGATAATGAGGCAATCGAGAGAAGCGCAGAAGCCCTTCTAAGGGAAAATCAGACACTGAGAGGGAACCTGTCGGCCCTCAGTCAGGCGTTCGACGGACAGAAGAAACTTTTCGAGATTGTTCTGAACAACCTGCCGCTCGGTCTCAGCGTCTTCGACGCCAGCCAGCGGCTGACGCTTTACAACGTCCGCTTCCCTCAACTCTTCGGCCTGACGCCGGAAGATATCGCTGCGGGCGCGACGATCGCCGAACTCATCGGCAAAATGCGCGGCAAGGAAAGCAATGCCTCCAGATCCGTCCGGCAGACAGCACGTCCTTCCCTAGCCAAGGCGGGAAGCAGCAGCATCCGCCGGCGCGAATGGCTGATGCATGATGGCCGCATCGTTCAAAGCGTCGTCACCATCCTCTCCGACGGCAGCAGCATCGCCATCCATGCCGATATCACCGAGGATCGAAAGGCGGCCGAGCGCATCACCTATCTCGCCCATCACGATCCCCTGACCGATCTTCCCAATCGAATGTATTTCCGCGAGCAGATCGATGCGGCGCTCGCCGAGCGCAAGCCGCACGAGCAGATAGCCCTCGTCCATCTCAATCTCGACCGGTTCAAATCGATCAACAACACGATCGGCGTTTCGGTCGGCGACAAGATCCTGCAACAGGTCGCGGACCGGATCCGGGTCTCGGCCGGCCCAGAAAACACGCTAGCGCGCCTTGGCTCGGACGAGTTCGCCATCCTGCAGACGGGTAGGCAGCAGCCGTGGAACGCGGCGGCGCTGGCCGAGCAGATCCGCCGCCAGCTTTCGGAGCCATTCCTGAACGGCGAAAAACAGGTGGAGCTCAGCGTCTCCATGGGTATTGCAATCGCTCCGGAGAACGGCGAGGAAACCGATATTCTTCTGAAAAATGCAGGCGTGGCGCTGTCGCATGCCAAGGCGGACGGGCGCAAGCGCGAGCGCTTCTTCACCGGCGAGATGGAAGCGCAGATGCAGTTGCGCCATGCGCTGGAGGCAGATCTTCGAGCCGCCGTCGAGAACGAGGAGTTCGAACTGCATTACCAGCCGCTCTACGATCTTGCCGAGCGGCGGATCTGCGGTTTCGAAGCATTGCTCCGCTGGAACCATCCGGTCCGAGGCCGCGTGCCGCCGATGGATTTCATTCCGCTTGCCGAGGAGGTCGGACTCGTCGTCGATATCGGGCGCTGGGTTTTGCGCCAGGCCTGCAGGGATGCTGCCCAGTGGCCGGAGAGCATCAAGGTCGCGGTCAACGTTTCGGCGATCCAGTTCCGCAGCAGCGATCTGACACAGGACGTCAGCCAAGCGCTTGCCGCCGCCGCGCTGTCGCCTTCGCGGCTCGAACTCGAAATCACCGAGAGCGTCTTGATGGAGAACCTCAACGAGGTGCTGCCGATCCTGCATGCGCTGAAGGAGCGCGGCATCCGCATCTCGATGGACGATTTCGGTACCGGATATTCCTCGCTGAGCTATCTCTCGAGCTTTCCCTTCGACAAGATCAAGATCGACAAATCCTTCGTCAACGACATCGTCGACAACAAGGAAGCGCATGCGATCATGCGCGCAATCATCCTGCTCGGCGACGCGCTCGGCATGCGCGTCACCGTCGAAGGCGTCGAGACGGCCGCCCAGCTGACGTTGCTCGAATGCGAGGAATGCGACGAGATCCAGGGATATCACATCAGCCCACCGCGTCCGGTCCGTGACGTGCCCCACCTTCTCTCCCTGCCGCCGAAGGGTAACGGCGCAACAGCGTTTCCGGCGTTCCAGCACTAAAGCGCTCGCGATCTTTCAGATGCGCTCGCCACGCTTTAGGCCTTTGATTTTTCGCATGCCGTCATCGCAAAACCGCTGCACACTTTTGCGCGACATGCTCCAACACCGCCTCGATTGCGACTCGCCCGCCAAGCCGTTACAACCGGCTTCGAGATCCGCAGATCCTCGCAGCCGCGTCGCTTTCCGAAAGCTGGCTTCGCTTTCGGCTGGTGCTCTATCGACAATTTTTTCCAACAAGAGGTGGCGCAATGTTCGAGGCCGAAGCCTTCTCCCCTCATGAAACGCTCGCAGCGGCGTTGATCGCACACGCGGCAGAGGGCGACGACGGTTCGCACGATCTTGCCCATATCCTGCGCGTCTTCAGGAACGCCATGCGGATCCACGCGGGAGAAGGCGGAGATGGGCGGGTCCTTGCCGCCGCCGTGCTGCTGCACGACTGCGTCGCCGTCGAAAAGAATTCCCCCTTGCGGGCAAAAGCGTCGGCCTTGGCGGCAGAAAAGGCATCGGCGATTCTAACCGAACTCGGCTGGAGCAACGCCGATATCGAGGCCGCGGCCCACGCCATCACCGCCCATAGTTTCTCCGCCGGAGTGGCGCCGCAGACGCTCGAGGCGAAGATCCTGCAGGACGCCGACCGGCTGGACGCGATCGGTATGATCGGGGTCGCACGCTGCTTTTATATCGGCGGACGAATGGGTTCAGGTCTCTACGACCCGCTCGACCCTGCCGCCAAGAACCGTTCGCTCGACGACAAGCGTTATGCCATTGACCACTTCCAGACAAAGCTGTTCAAGCTGGCGGAAGGATTCCAGACCGAGACCGGCCGCCGGATTGCGGCCGCGCGCGACAAGAGCCTGCGCGATTTCCTCTCGGCCTTCATGGACGAGATCTAGAGCATGTCGCGCAAAAGTGTGCAGCGGATTTGCGATAACGACATGCGTAACAACAAGGGCTTAAAGCGCGCCAAGCGAATCTGAAAGATCGCGATGCGCTTCAGGAAACGATATCCGGGAGAACGGCATGCATATCAGCGACCTCTTCATCTACCCGCTCAAGAGCGCCCGCGGCATTGCTTTGCCTGCCGCCGAGATCGACGCCTATGGGCTTGCCGGCGACCGGCGGGCGATGATCACCGACCCGCAGGGTTACTTCATCACCCAGCGCGAACTGCCGGATCTCGCGCGCATCGAGATCCGACCGGAAACCGGCACCTTTCGTCTGCTGATGGAAGGAAAGCCCGAACTGTCGGTGCCCCCGCCTCGGCCAGAGAGCCGTATGGATGTGACCGTATGGAAATCGACCGTCTGTGCTGCCGTCGCCGACCCCCACAGCAACGGGCAGCTTTCCGAATGGCTTGGCCGCGAGGTGCGGCTGGTCTTCTTCGACGGGCAGGCACGGCGGACGGCGAATGCCGAATGGGCCGGCGAAGGCACGCCGGTCACCTTTACCGACGGCTACCAGATCCTGGTAACGACGACGGGTTCGTTGAAGGCGCTGAATGCCGATCTCACCGCGCATGGCGAAGGTAGCGTCGGCATGGAAAGATTCCGTCCGAACATCGTCATCGACACCGAAGAGGCCTGGCCGGAGGACCACTGGGCGGCGATCGAAATCGCCGGCGTCCGTTTTGATCTCGTTAAACCCTGCTCCCGCTGCATCATGACGACGCAGGACCAGCTCACCGGTTCCCGCGAGGGGCCGAACCCAATGCCGGCCATGGGCCGCATCCGCATGTCTGCCGATCGGCGTGTGCCCGGGCCGCTCTTCGGCTGGAACGTCACGCCGCGCGGCAGCGGACGGATCACAATAGGTGACACCGTCAAGATTCTTGAAGAGCGGCCGGAAGGCTGGGCACTGAAGGTTCGCGCGCGGGCCTGACCGGCGGCGCCGCGCGGGCAATGAGGGATGCATCCCCCCTTATTCGCGAGCAAGTGCGGCATCGATCGCGGCCATGACTTCGGCCGGCAATGGTCCCTTATCAAGCGCGCCGGCATTTTCCTCGACCTGGGCGACTGTGCGGAAGCCCGGAATGGGGAAGGTGCGCGGCGACCGCGCCAGGAGCCACGCAAGCGCCCCCTGCGTCAGCGTGCGGCCGCCCGACGTCAGGAGACCGCGGACCGCATCGAGCCTTGCGGCAAATTCCGGAGCCATTCGCCCGTCTTTGAAATAGACCATCCAGTCGAGCGCCGCGCCGCGGACATCCTTGGCGCCCACTGCCTTGTCGGCGCTGAACTTGCCAGTGAGCAGCCCCATGGCCAGGGGACCGCGATTGATCGATATCAAGCGATTTTGCTCGATGACCGCGATCATTTCCGGCACCGGCTCGAAGACGTTCATCGTATGCTGGACCGAGACAAAGCCGTTGCGGCCGGCGTGCCGGGCGGCCCGATCGGGGAAATCGGTGCTCCAGCCGAATGCGTCGATCTTGCCTTCGGCGCGTAGCGCCTCCAGCGTATCGAAGACGGCATCCGACTGTTCCAGCGGAAAATCATTGAGGTGAAACTGCAGGAGATCAAGGCGATCGCGCTTGAGACGGCGCAGCGACGTCTCGACCGAGCGGCGAATAAAAGCCTCATCGGCGAAGGCGCCGGTTGCCTGTTTCGTCGCCGGGTCGGTCGCGAAGCCGAATTTGGTGGCGACGATGATGTCGTCACGATTGCCCACCGCCCGGCCGAGAACCTCCTCCGAATGGCCGGCGCCGTAATTCGAGGCAGTGTCGAAGAAGCGGATGCCGAGTGCGATGGCGCGATGGATCGCCTCGACGGATTCATTGTCGTCGACTTCGCCCCAGCCGAGCGGCGTGTCACCGGCGAAGAAAGGGCCGCCGATTGCCCAACATCCCATGCCGAGGCGCGGAATTTCGCGGCCGTTCCAGAGCGTGATCATCGCCGGTGATGCGGTCCTGGTCAGCATGAGCTCCTCCTTGATTGGCATTTTTCAAGAAATAGGTGCGGCTCATCGGCGGGTAAACCGCCAAATCCGGAGGATGTTTTGCAGCCGTAAAAAACGGGGTCAGGCGGAGACGCCGTTTGGACCGGAAAGCGTCCGCAAAGCTGGATCAAGCGCCCTGAGTGCAGCCTGGACAAAGCCGTCACGCGCTGCTGCAGCCTCCATGCCGCGCGGTTCGTAAACGTGGCGATGCAGGAAGAATTCCGTCAGACGGAACGCGGCTGCAAGGCTGTCGAAGTCCGCCGCCTGGTTGCCTTCGAAACCAAGGAAGGGCGGCAGGATCAGCATCTTGTCGGCCCACGGTGCACCGGCGCTGCGGCTCACGGCGCGGCCGGATTTCGGCGAGACATAGGCGAGATCCGAGCGAGCGCCGGTCGCCGCGCATTCGGCAAGATCGAGACCGAAGCCGAGATCGTTCAGCACCGCCAGCTCGAAGCGTACGAAAAGCTCGCCGGCATCGGCCGGATTATGCAGGTGATCGAGGATCACCTCCAGCGCGTCGAAGAGGTGCGGATGCGGGTCGCGCTCCGGCAGCAGCCGCAGCAGAGCGCCCATCGCCTGCACGCCGTAGACGGCGGTCGCGGTTTCCATCAGGCGGGCGGCGCGCAGCGTCACCGGCTCGACGCGGAATTCGCCGAGATGTTCGTCAAGCCGGGCGCGCCAGACGACTTCAACGGCATTGCCCGGCTGCAGCACCGGCTGCATGCCGCGCGAACGGCCGGACCGCACCAAGCCAAGGTGACGGCCGCGATCACGCGTCATCACCTCGGCAATGACGCTCGTCTCTCCGTGGCGTTTGACGCCCAGAATGATTGCATGGTCCTGCCACTGCATAGAAAGTCCCTTCGGCCGCTTGGCCCATCCTAACGCATAAGTCGGATAACCGGAATCGACTTCCCGAAGGATTTCCGCAGTTTCAAAGCGATAAGGTCTTTGCGCGCAGGACTACGCTCTCAAGCAGATCCAGCTTCAATCAGGGGGGAGTCATGCCGCAGCAGGCAGAAGCCTCTGCAGGAAGTCGCGCATCGCCTTTTCATCGAATGGCTTAACCAACAGCGGTATGTGCTGAAGGTCGCACGGGAAGTCCCGTATATCGGAATAGCCGCTGACAAAACCGAAGGGGATGCCGGCATCGAGAAGATGGCGGGCAAACCCGAAGCTCATGCCCTCGCCGAGATTGATGTCGAGAAGGGCGAAATCATATCTTTCCGCAGCAATGGCGGCTCTTGCCTGATCGAGACTGCCAACAATATCGATACTGTCAACACCCGCGAGGCGCAGGATATCCTCCGCCTCCATCGCTATGATCAGACTGTCCTCGAGAACCAAAACACGGAGTGCGTTCATGATTCCCTGCCCCTCGTCGCGCGCTTGTCGCAGCGCCTCGGCCGTATCGCCAACATCATTGCCCTCCGGTGCCCCGCATGGCACGCTATCGGTGAATTCCGCCACCAGTTCTGAATAAACCATTTTTCTGCCCGGTCGATAAGAATCAAAATCGGAGGAAAGATGACGACCGACCTTATTTTTCCGGATGCTAAACTGCATTTAAAAAAGACATAGACCGATTGGCTAAATGAAAGGACGCTTGCCCTCTCCAAGCCCTTCCCAGCCGGCGATTGCCATTAACTCCTCACCGTTTTGAACTTCGCAGCCGCGCTCCTGCCAGCGGATCAGACCGCGTTCTCCGAGTTTTCTCAGTGTCTTATTGGTGTGAACGATGGAAAGACCGAGAGTGTCGGCGATGTGCTGTTGAGTGATGGGGATGAATTTGCGGCCGTTGAAGAGATCAAGCTTCCTGCCGCGCTCATACAGGAAAGCGATCAGATAAGCGGCTCTTTCCAATGCGGTGCGGCGGCCGACGCTCAGGAGATGCTCATCCAGTATCCGCTCTTCCCGGGCGGCGATCCAGGTGATGTCGAAGGCGAGCGAAGCATGTTTGTTGTAGAGCGTCATCAATCGGTCACGCTCGAAAACGCAAAGGGAAACGGGTGAAAGCGCTTCGATCGAATGCTGCATCTCGCCGGCGATCGTTCCCTGCAGGCCGATCAGGTCACCCGGCATGATGTAATTGAGAATCTGGCGGCGCCCGTCCTCGAGCATTTTGTAGCGGAAGCCCCAACCCGAAAGCACGGTGAAAAGATGAGCGCTGTGGGCGCCTTCGACAAGAATGGTGGAGCCGGCGTCGACGGCAAGTTCGCCTCGCTTGAAACGCGAAACGAATTCCAGTTCGTCACGGCTGAACTCCCTGAAATGCGGCAGAGGCCGCAAGGGACATAGCTCGCAAGGGGTCTTGAAAGAATAGATGCGTTTCGACGTAGCCATGCCTGCCCTGCGGTCGCGCAAACGACGGCCCGTCTGACGCGTCGCCGACCAGGGAATGCGCAGAGCCCGGATTTCGTTCCGCAACGAAACGGATTTTTTCCTACGAAACAAAGGGCTGGACGCTGCCCGATAAAATCGTTGCCATCCCTATTTAGGGAATTCGAGGCCCATTTCTCGGAAACGCTCGGGATCATCGCCCCAGTTTTCTCGAACCTTTACGAAGAGGAAGAGATGAACCGGCTGCTCCAAAATCTCCGACAATTCCTTGCGGGCGGCCGTCGAGATCGCCTTGATGGTTTCACCGCCTTTGCCGAGGGCGATCTTCTTCTGGCTGTCACGCTCGACATAGATCACCTGCTCGATACGAACCGAGCCGTCCTTGCGCTCCTCCCACTTTTCCGTTTCGACATGCGAGGAATAGGGAAGCTCCTGGTGCAGGCGCAGAAACAGCTTTTCGCGGGTAATCTCGGCGGCAAGCTGGCGCATAGGGAGATCGGAGATCTGATCTTCCGGATAGTACCACGGCCCCTCCGGCAAGGTGCTGGCCAGATAGTCCATGACGTCGTCGCAGCCGGAACCGTTTTCGGCTGAGATCATGAAGGTGCGTTCGAAAGCAATCTTTTCATTGGCGGCGGCGGCCAGCGCCAGCAGATCCTCCCGGTTCACGCGGTCGATCTTGTTGAGCACCAGGATTTTCGGCTGCTGGACTTCCTTGAGGCCCTCAAGGATAGCTTCAGCATCACCGCGCAAGCCGCGCTCGCTGTCGATCAGGAGCATGATCAGATCGGCGTCCTTGGCGCCGCCCCACGCCGAGGTCACCATGGCGCGGTCGAGCCGGCGGCGCGGCTTGAAGATGCCGGGAGTGTCCATGAATACGATCTGGGCGTTGTCATGGATGGCAATACCGCGGACGATCGCGCGCGTCGTCTGCACCTTGTGGCTCACGATCGAGACCTTGGCGCCGACAAGGCGATTGACCAGCGTCGATTTGCCGGCATTGGTCGGCCCAATAAGCGCGACGAAGCCCGAATGCGTCGGACCATGGGTTTCTGCAGCAGCTTCGGCCGCGATATCTTCTTCTTGTGTCATTGTCCCGTCAATTTCCGGCAGGCGACTGCTGCCAAATGCCTTCGCGCTCGAGCATCTTGGTCGCCGCGACCTGTTCGGCGGCACGCTTCGACCGCTCTACGCCGGTTTCCGGCTTTATGCCAGCGACTTCCACCGTCACTTTGAAACGGGGATCATGATCCGGTCCGCTGCGTTCATCAACCCGATAGATCGGCGTGACGCCGAATTTTGCGTGTGACCATTCCTGCAACTCGGTCTTGGCGTCTCGCTTGGCGCCGTCCGCCCGCACCGCCCTGCCCTGCCAATAACGCAGGATGAACCTACGGGCGACTTCGAGACCGCCATCGAGATAGATCGCGGCGATCAGGCTCTCGACGACATCGGCGCGCACATTCATCATGCGCTTGCCGGTCAACTTCTTCACATCGGCGCCGGTGCGGATATAAAGGTGGAGATTGAGTTCGTCGGCGACCGCGGCACAGGTTTCGGCGCTGACAAGCTGGTTGAGGCGAACGGAGAGCTCACCCTCCCCCGCCGTGCCGAAGGTGCGGAATAGAAGCTCGGCGATGCAGAGCCCGAGGACCCTGTCGCCGAGAAACTCCAGCCGTTCGTAATTGCCGCCTTTTTCCGTGCGGGCGCTGGCGTGGGTCAGCGCGCGGTCCAGGCGTGCCTTTTCGGCGAAGTCATGGCCGATCAGGCTTTCAAGCTTTGCGCGGTCCGCCGCAGAAAGCGTCTGCGCCTTGCTCATTCAACAACCTTGAAGAGGCGATCCCAGCGCATGTTCGTCGGCCACTTCCAGATTTCGCGGAAAGACGTGTCGTTTCCGAGCGAGAAGAAGATGACGCTGGCGCGGCCGACAAGATTTTCAGCCGGCACGAAGCCGACGTCGAAGCGGCTGTCGAGCGAGTTGTCGCGGTTGTCGCCCATCATGAAATAATGGCCTTCCGGCACGATGAATTCGCGGGTGTTATCGCCGCGCGAAACCGGAGACTGGTCGAGCGTGTCGTAGGTCTTGCCGCTATCCAGCGTTTCTCGGAACACCGGCACGTCCTTGCCCGGATCGAGCTTGTAATCCGAAGTGAAGCTGCCATCCGCCACCTTCGGAACCGGCTTGCCGTTGACATAAAGGACGCCGTCCGTGACCTGGATACGGTCGCCGGGCAGGCCGATGCAGCGCTTGATGTAATCAACATCAGGATTTGGCGGGAAACGGAAGACCACGATATCGCCGCGCTTCGGCTCGGAGCTGAAGATGCGGCCGCTGAAGATATCAGGCGAGAAGGGCAGCGAATATTTCGAATAGCCGTAGGCGAACTTATTGACGAAGATATAATCGCCGACGAGCAGCGTCGGCATCATCGAGCCCGACGGAATGGTAAAGGGCTGGAACAGCACGGTTCGAATCACCATCGCCAAAATCAGCGCCTGAATGATGACCTTGATATTTTCCCAAAGGGCGTTCGGCTTGGTTTCGACTTTTTCGGACACGCAGTCTTATTCCTTTAAGACGCCGTAAAGGCGCAATTCTTTCTACCGTTCTCTCTAGCGGCTTCGGCTGGTTGCGGCAATGGCGACAACATCAAAAGCGACGAGAGGTCGCGATCAGGGGTTCTCGGGCAACGCCTCGATGATAACGAATGCCTGCGCCAAGGGATAATCATCGGTTATTGTCAAATGAATGGCGGCTCTATGGCCCGCGGGCAGCATCGATTCGAGGAGCACGGCGGCGGAACCGGTCAGCTGCATGGTCGGCTTGCCGCTCGGCAGATTGACGACGCCCATGTCCTTCCAGAAGACACCCTGGGCCATGCCGGTGCCGAGCGCCTTGGAACAGGCCTCCTTGGCGGCGAAACGCTTGGCATAGGATGCAGCGCGGTTTGCCCGGCGGTCTGAACGGGCACGCTCGGTCTCGGTGAAGCAGCGATGGGTGAAGCGCTCGCCGAAGCGCTCGATCGATTTCTCGACGCGACGAATGTCGATCAGATCGCTGCCAATGCCGATGATCATGCCGAAACCTTCCGTCGCTTAAGAATTCTGCACCGGCTCATGCGCTCGCCATGTCGCTCGCCGGGCTTGCCGGGCGCAGGCGCGCCCGCTCCATCAGCCGCGTGCGCCGGCGCGTCTGAAAACTTTTGACGGTGTAGAACGTCAACGCATAGAGCGCAACGGAGGTCACGATCGCCGGCGGAATGGCGCCGATCAGCATCGGCTCCAGCACCGGCCTCCATAATTCCGTGAAGTTCAGCTTATGAAAGAGCGCGGCGAGATCCACAGCCTGACCGGCCAAATGATCCTCACGGCTCAACAACAGATGGCCGATCTCCCAGGTGACACCCCAGATGAAAGGATAGGTCAGCGGATTCCCGAAGGCGGCGCAGCCGAGAGCCGCGGCCACCATGTTGCCGGAGAGGAAATAGGTGATGACGAAAGCCATGACGAAATGCACGCCGACGAACGGCGTCCACGAGACGAAGACGCCCGCGGCGACGCCGGCCGCAACCGCATGCGGCGAAGCGCTCAGGCGCAGGATGCGCATTGTCAGGTAACGAATGGGGCGAAGGAAACCTTTTCGGGGCCATAGAAGCTCCCGCATCTTTTCCCTGAAGCCCGCGGGCTTGCGACGGCGAAACAACATGGCCGCTATTTAGTGCAGCGCACAGGACCATGACAAGAGCGGCAAATTATACCGCCCGAAACAGCTCGCTGGCCAATCTCGCAAAGGAGCACTTCATACCGAGGGGCGCTCGTTACACGTAACGTCCCTCACTCGACCAAGTAAAAAGGCAGTATCAGCGATTGCGGAACAGGCCGCGATCGACCTGGCGCTGACGAAACTCGAGATCGATACGATCGAGCGAGCCGTTCAGATAGGCCATTTCACGTTCCTGTGTGGTCGGAGCGCGAAAGGCGCGAGCGATTTTCCTGATTGGATCAAACATTACCTTGTCTCATCTTCTGTTTACGTTTTTGATGACCAGAAGATAGTCCTGCCAAGAGTTAATTACCACCGCCGCAACATGGACACAGCTATGCGCGCAATGCATTCCTTGCCTTATTGCTGCGCCCCACGATGATAAAACGCTCATAAAATGTGCATTTGCCGATCGGGCCAGGACCATGGCAGGCTTAACAAATGCCTACTCGTAGAGCCGCCGGACCGTGGCGATGCAGTCCAGTTCCTTCATCTGGGCGAGCAACTGGTTGAGTTGCCGCAGGTCCCATACCTCGACGTCAAGCATCATCTCGGTGAAATCGGCTGCCACCCGCACGGTGTTCAGCAAGCGGATATTGACGTCGAGCCCCGCAACAGTCTGGGCGACCTTGGCAAGCGTGCCGGGCTCATTCAAGGCATTCACCATGATGCGGGCCATGAAACGCGACTTGTTGGCCTCGTCGAGATCCCAGCGCACGTCGATCCAGCGGTCGGGCTGGTCGTCGAACCGCTGCAGGCTCGGCGACTGGATCGGATAGATGGTGATGCCCTTGCTCTGATCCATAATGCCCACGATGCGGTCGCCGGGCACGGCGCCGGTCGAGGCAAACTTGACATCGACGTTGCCGGACAGACCGCGGATCGGGCCGACATCGACATCGGCGTCGATTTCCGAATGACCGCCCTCGGTTCCGACCTTGGTCTTGCCCGGGATCTTGAAGATCATGCCTGCGGCGCTGCGGACGTTGAACCAGCCGTCGTCGCCGGAGGGCTTGACGGTGACGCGCTCGTCCTGGTGGTCGGGATAGACGGCGCGCAACACGTCAAGCGAGGACATCTCGCCGCGGCCGACTGCCGCGATCGCATCCTCGACATCCTTCTGGCCCAGACGATGCAGCGCCGGCTTCATCGCCTCGCGCGAGAAAATCTTGCCTGCCCTATTGAAGGTACGCTCGAGAATGCGGTGACCGAGACCGGCATATTGCTTACGGATCGCCATGCGGGTGGCGCGGCGGATGGCGGCGCGCGCCTTGCCGGTGACGACGATTTCCTCCCAGGCGGCGGGCGGAACCTGCACGCCGGAGCGGATGATCTCGACCTCGTCGCCATTTGCCAGGCGCGTCACCAGCGGCATGATGCGGCCGTTGATCTTGGCGCCAACCGTGGTGTCGCCGATATTGGTGTGGACCGCATAGGCGAAATCGATCGGCGTGGCGCCGCGCGGCAGGGCAATCAGCTTGCCCTTTGGCGTGAAGCAGAAGACCTGATCCTGGAAGAGCTCGAGCTTGGTGTGCTCAAGGAATTCCTCCGGACTGTCGCCTTCGGCGAGCGCCTCGATCGTGTGGCGCAGCCAGGAGTACGCATTGGATTCGCGCGAAAGAATGTCGCCGTCGGCATTGCTGGCACCGTCCTTGTAGAGCGTATGGGCGGCGATGCCGAATTCGGCGATTTCGTGCATGCGCTTCGTGCGGATCTGCAGTTCGATGCGCTGGCTGGAGGGGCCGACGATAGTGGTGTGGAGCGAGCGGTAGTCGTTCTGCTTCGGCGTCGAGATATAGTCCTTGAAGCGGCCGGGCACGACGCGCCAGCGCGTATGGACAATACCGAGCGCGCGATAACAGGATGGGATATCCTCGACGATCAAACGGAAGCCGTAGACATCGGAAAGCTGCTCGAAGGAGAGCGACTTCGACTGCATCTTGCGGAAGACGGAATAGGGCTTCTTCTGCCGGCCCTTGACATAGGCGCTCGTCAAGCCGCTTGCGACCAGCAGGTCGCGCAGCTCGGCCTCGATCTTCTTGACAATGCCCTCGTTGCGCTTGGAGAGCTCTTCCAGCCTTTTCGTGACAGTCTCGTAGGCCTCCGGGTTCATGTGCCGGAAAGAAAGCTCCTCGAGTTCCTCGCGCATGTCCTGCATGCCCATGCGGCCGGCGAGCGGCGCATAGATTTCCATCGTCTCCTCGGAGATGCGGGCACGCTTATCGGCCGACATGTGATCGAGGGTGCGCATATTGTGCAGGCGATCGGCAAGCTTGACGAGCAGCACACGCACATCGTCTGATATGGCGAGCAGCAACTTCCGCAGGTTCTCCGCCTGCTTGGCTTTCTTGGTGACGAGATCGAGCTTCTTGATCTTCGTCAGCCCTTCTACAAGACGGCCGATATCCTCGCCGAAGAGCTCGTCGATCTCGGCGCGCGTCGCCGTCGTATCCTCGATCGTGTCATGCAGAAGGGCAACGGCGATCGTCGATTCATCGAGATGCATATCGGTCAGGATGGCAGCGACCTCGAGCGGATGGGAAATATAGGGATCGCCGCTCGCGCGCTTCTGCTGGCCATGTTTCTGCATGGCGTAAACATAGGCCTTGTTCAGCAGTGCTTCATTGGCATCCGGCTTGTATTGCTGAACCCGCTCCACGAGCTCGTACTGCCGCATCATTCCAAAGCCACTCCAACAAAATAAAAGCGCGCCAATCAACGATTGGCGCACACATGGGCAATAATATGCCTAAGCATTAAAGGCGCAAGATTGACGATTGGTAATCGCCGCTCTTTTCCGGATCAGATCCGGTCGAAGCGCTTAATAATCGTCGCTCTTTTCCGGCGGCACGAGGCCCTCGATACCGGCAAGCAGCTCTTCTTCCGACATCTGGTCGAAAGTGATCGTCTCCGGCAGATCGTCCTGCTCCTCGCTATCGGCGGCAGCGGCGGCGCCGGCGGCGATCATGCTGGCCGGATCGGGCTCGGGCTCATCTACTTCGACATGCTTCTGCAGCGAATGGATCAGATCTTCCTTGAGATCATCGGGCGAAAGCGTCTCGTCGGCGATTTCGCGCAGCGCCACGACAGGATTCTTGTCGTTGTCGCGATCGATGGTGATCGATGCACCCTGGGAAATCAGCCGGGCGCGGTGGCTGGCGAGCAGAACCAGTTCGAAGCGGTTCTCCACCTTGTCAATGCAATCTTCAACTGTGACACGGGCCATTGCCTGTCCTTTACGGTCGTCATTTCGGGATTAGCACGCCCGATACAATTAAAACCGGGCAAATACAAGTTTTTCGTTCCGGCCTCTCGTCTTTATCCGCGACCGAGCTAAATTTCCATGGAGAATGTGACAATTCCACCAAAGGTTGCTTGGAATATGCGGAATCGTGCCCTAAATCTCTCTTATATGAACACTTAGTAAAGTAAGCATCAAATCAAAGGTCACAATAAGCCATTGTATTTATTGGAATTTGATGCCGTGCGAATTTCGATTTCTCTCATTGGAATTAGTAAGCGATGTTTGACCCACGCGAAAAAATTGCACTCTTCATCGACGGCGCCAACCTCTACGCTGCATCCAAGAGCCTCGGTTTCGACATAGATTACCGCAAGCTCTTGAAAGCATTTCAGAAACGCGGCTACCTCCTGCGCGCCTACTATTATACGGCATTGATCGAGGATCAGGAGTATTCATCGATCCGCCCTCTGATCGACTGGCTCGACTATAATGGCTACAAAGTCGTCACCAAGCCCGCCAAGGAATTCACCGATTCCATGGGCCGGCGGAAAATCAAGGGCAACATGGACATCGAGCTTGCGATCGACGCCATGGAGCAATCGGAAACCGTCGACCATCTCGTCATCTTCTCCGGCGACGGCGACTTTACGAACCTCGTCGAGGCGCTGCAGCGCAGGGGCCGCAAGGTCTCGGTGATCTCGACCATGGCGACGCAGCCGCCGATGATCGCCGACGACCTACGGCGGCAGGCCGATCATTTCATCGACCTCCTGTCTCTGAAGGCTGAGATCGGTCGCGATCCCTCGGAGCGGGCGCCGCGTCCGGCCGAAGTTGCTCCGGCCAGCGATTTCGAAGACTGATCGAAGCGCACCGCAATCCGATCATCTGCGACGTGGCGAGTCAGCCATTATCCTTCAACAAGCGGCTCTTCTGCCGGTTCCAATCGCGTTCCTTCTCGGATTCGCGCTTATCGTGCAATTTCTTGCCCTTGGCGAGCGCCAGCTCCATCTTTGCCCGACCGCGATCGTTAAAATAGATCTTCAGCGGGACCAGCGTCATGCCTTCGCGGTTGACGGCGGAGCGCAGACGATTGATTTCACGGCCCGAGAGCAAGAGCTTGCGGCGCCGGCGCGGCTCGTGGTTGAAGCGGTTCGCCTGCAGATACTCCGGCAGATAAGAATTGATCAGCCAGATCTCGCCGTCCTCATCCGATGCATAGGATTCGGCGATATTGGCCTTGCCTTCGCGCAGCGACTTGACCTCCGTGCCCTTCAGCACGAGACCCGCCTCGTAAGTATCGATGATCTCGTAGTTGAAGCGGGCCTTGCGGTTTTCGGCCACGATCTTGTTCACCACGCGCTGGCTGCCTTTGGGGGCCATGACGATATTCCCTTCGAGGCGCGCGAAAAAGCCGCGCCCTCATTGCTTGCCCTTTATGTAAGGGAACGACCCGGCCTTGTGAAGACGACCGGCCTCCTCAGTTCAGCAGCCCTGCGTGGCGCATGGCGGCGTCGATCGCCGCTTCGGTTGCCGGCTCCAGCGTCGAAAGCAGCGGTGAGCGGACGTTGCGGCTCATCCGGCCGAGCTTGGAGAGACCGTATTTTGCGCCGCAGAGGCCGGGCTCAAGGAAGATCGCCTTATGCAGCGGCATCAGCCTATCCTGATATTCCAGCGCGCGGGCGTATTCGCCGGCCAGGGTCGCGGCCTGAAAATCGGCGCACAGGCGCGGGGCGACATTGGCCGTAACCGAAATGCAGCCGACGCCGCCATGGGCGTTGAATCCAAGCGCCGTCGCGTCCTCGCCCGACAATTGCCTGAAGTCCTTGCCGCAGGTGATGCGCTGCTCGGAGACACGCTCGATCTTACCCGTCGCGTCCTTGACGCCGACGATATTCCTGTGCGCCTTGGCAAGCGCGCCCATCGTTTCCGGTGTCATATCGATCACCGAACGGCCGGGGATATTGTAGATATAGATCGGCAGGGTGACGGCCTCTGCAATCGCGGAAAAATGCGCGATCAGACCCTTCTGCGTCGGCTTGTTGTAGTAGGGTGTAACCACGAGCACCGCGTCGGCGCCGACCCTTTCGGCATGCTGGGCAAGCTCGATCGCCTCACGCGTGTTGTTCGAACCGGCGCCGGCCATGACGGGAACGCGTTTTGCGGCCACTTCAATGCAGAGTTCCACGACCCGCTTGTGCTCGGCATGCGAAAGCGTCGGCGACTCGCCTGTCGTGCCGACCGGAACGAGACCAGCGCTGCCTTCTTTGATCTGCCAGTCGACATGGGCAGCGAAGCTGTCCTCGTCGATCAGTCCGGCATCGGTGAAGGGGGTGACGAGGGCGGGAATGGACCCATTGAACATGCAAAGCTCCTCACGACCAAATCCTTGCTTCGGCCGCATTCCATGAATAAGAGTTGCGCACCATAGAGCGCCGAAATCGTCGCGACAAGCGCGCAGAGTTCGGTTTAGGGCAAATTCCGATAGCAGATGTGAATGAATTTTACCTGGTACGGTAAGGTTTCGTTAAGATGCCTCTAGCCAAATTGGCAGGGCGTGTTTTCGTTGCGAGATCCCGGATGAAGAAAGCTGTCCTGATTCTGACCGCCTTCGGCTTCGTTGCCGCCGCGTGGGGCAGCCTCGCGTCGCCGCTTCCCGGCGAAAGCATTCCCACGCCCGGCATCAAGCCGATCGGCTTCGTTCCCGAGACATCGATCCCGGAAGCGCTGACAACCGGTGCCATCCCGCGCAATCCGGCCGTCGCGCCCATCGCCAATGATCTGAAAACCGGGCTCGACGCCCTTTCCGCCAAGAATCCGCAACTGGCTCTCTCGATCCGCGACAGCATGCGCGAGGGTACGCTCGACCACCATATTCTCACCTGGGCGATCGCCGTGTCCGGATTGAAGGGCGTCCCCTCCTATGAAATCGCCAGCGCTGCGCAGGAGCTCAAGGGATGGCCTGGCCTTTCCCGGCTGCGCGCCTATTCCGAACGTGCGCTTTACGACGAAAACCCCGCCCCGTCGGCCGTGCTCGCGGCCTTCGGCGATACCGCGCCGGAAACGATGCAGGGCGCCGTCATTCTGGGGCGGGCGCTGATCGCGTCGGGCAAGCAGGCGCAGGCGGCAAAATATATCCGCAAGGTCTGGCGCACCGAGGCTCTCGACAAAGCGAGCGAAGACAAGATTCTTCTCGAGTTTTCCGCCCTGCTGACGCCGGCCGACCACAAAGGGCGGATGGACTATCTGATGTATCGTGGCCGGGTGGCGCAGGCCAAGCGCTTCGGCGACATGGGCGAGGCGCAGTCCCTCTACAAGGCCTGGGCCGCGGTCGACGCCAAAGCCGCCAACGCCGGCGCGCTGCTCAATAGCGTCGAGGCGAAATGGCGAGGCGATGCCGGCCTGCTGTTCGCGCGCATCGAATATCTGCGCAAGCAGGACAAATATGCCGAAGCGGCAGTGCTTCTGGAGAAGATGCCGCGTGAGGCGGGCGAACTCGTCAATTCCGGAGAATGGTGGAACGAGCAGCGGATCGTCAGCCGCGGTCTCGTCGATCAGGGGCAATTCAGACCTGCCTATCGCCTCGTCGCAAACTCCGCGGCAACCAGCCCAACAGATATTGTCGAGGCGGAGTTCCATGCCGGATGGTATGCGCTGCGCGGTCTGCAGGACCCGACAACGGCGGAAAGGCATTTCCGCAAGATTCTGGCGACGTCGAACGGGCCCATCTCGGTGTCGCGCGCCTGGTATTGGCTCGGGCGGGCAGCCGAAGCCGGCGGCCCTGGCAATTCCGCCGAATTCTACGGCAAGGCCGCGAATTTTCCCGGCACCTTTTATGGGCAGCTCGCGGCCGAAAGGCTCGGGCGGAAGACGCTCAACGTCACCTATCCCACGCCGAGCGCAGCCGACCGCCAGCGCTTCCAGGCGCGCGAAGCCGTGCAGGCTGTCGCCCGGCTCGAGGCAGCGGGCCATGGATGGCGCGCCGGCATTCTCTATCTCGCGCTCGCCGATCAGCTGCAGAGCCCCGGTGAACTGGCGATCCTTGCAGCGCAGGCCGAGCAATCGGGCGATCATCACCTGTCGCTGCAGATCGGCAAGGTCGCCTATGGCCGCGGCATCGATGTCGCCGCACTCGCCTTTCCGATCGGCGTGATCCCGGCGAATGCCAACATCTCTGGCTCCGGCAAGGCGCTCGCCTATGCCATCGCCCGCCAGGAAAGTGCCTTCAACCCGGCCGCCGTTTCGGCGGCAAATGCGCGCGGCCTGCTGCAGCTTCTGCCCGGCACGGCCCAGGCGGTGGCCAAGCGCCACAACATCACTTTTTCCAAGGACAAGCTGACGGCCGATGCCGGTTATAACGCGACGCTCGGCTCGCATTATCTCGGCGAGCAGATCGAGGCCTTCGGCGGCTCCTATATCCTCACCTTCATCGCCTATAATGCCGGGCCGAAGCGGGTGCCGGAATGGATCGGGCGCTACGGCGATCCACGCGGCAGGCCGATCGACGAGATCGTCGACTGGATCGAGCGTATCCCCTTCCCCGAGACGCGCAACTACGTGCAGCGGGTGATGGAAAATTATGAGGTCTACAAGGCTCGCCTCGGCCAGCCGACGGATATCGAACGCGATCTGATCGGTGGACGCAGCGCCTCCTGAAGCCGTTTGACGCGGTTTGAAAAGCAGGCTGGTCTTTGTTTTTCCGCATGTCTTTATCGCAGAACCGCTGCGCATTCTTGCGAGACATGCTCTAGATCTTCGCGATCAGACAGGTCTTGAGGGATGCGAATGCCGGATATGGATGCGGGCGGTTTCCAGGAACGATTTTACTCTTCCTCCGATGGGCTGAGGCTTTATGCACGCGACTACCGGCCCGAGCAGCCGATAGCCGCCGGACGGCTGCCGGTGATATGCCTGCCCGGCCTGAGCCGCAATGCCAGGGACTTTCATCCGCTTGCGCTGCTTCTCAGCGGGGACAGAACGGACCCGCGCAGGGTGATCGCGCTCGATGCGCGCGGCCGTGGCAATTCCGCGTGGGATGAGAACAAGGCAAATTACAATCTCGCCGTCGAGACCGGCGATGTCATTGCCGCCTGCGCGGCATTCGGCATCGAGCGAGCGGTTTTCATCGGCACGTCGCGGGGCGGGCTGATCCTGCATTTGCTCGCGGCGACACGGCCGGATCTCCTCGAAGCTGTGGTCCTGAACGATATCGGACCTGCGATCGAAGCGAGAGGCCTGGCGCTTATACGCGATTACCTCAACAGCGGCAGAAAGCCGGATGACTGGGAAGAGGCCGCCGAAATATTGCAGGCGGATCACAGCGCTTCGTTTACCGCGCTGACAGCCGAGGACTGGCGCCAGATGGCGCTTGCCATTTATCGCGACGTCGGCGGACGGCCGGTCGCGGACTTCGATCCGGCGATCGCCGAGGTGCTGAGATCGGTCGACTTCAATCAGCCGCTGCCCGATCTCTGGGCACAATTCGAAAGCCTGAGCCGCATTCCGCTGATGTTGATCCGCGGCGAAAATTCACTGCTGCTTTCGAAGGAGATCGCGATCGAAATGGCCCGGCTGCATTCCGGATTGGTCCTTCATACCGCCGAGGGGCAAGGCCATGCGCCGCTCCTCCATCTCGGCGATATCCCTGCAGCAATTCGCGCCTTTCTCGCCACTTGCCGGTAAGGCGGATATCGGATCGAATGCGGCTCCCGCTGATACGCAACCAGTTTCGGGCGGCGGCCTGGAATCCTTGCGCCACCCGGCGCCCCCAAGCGAGCTTAGGCGCCCACACCTCGTCTGCGGCTCCCTCAGTTCGGTTCCCGGATGGCATCATCAAGGCCACGCAGCAGCGGGTAAAGGAAATAGGAGATCACGGTCCTGTTGCCCACCTTGATCTCTGTGGAGACGGTCATGCCCGGCAGCAGTCTGACCGGCACATCCGAGGTGTTCAGCCTCGTATCTGCAAGCAGGATGCGAGCCTTGAAGAAGGGCGCGGCCGGCTGGCTCGGGATGGCAGCCTGTTCCTGCTGCTGGCCGGTCATAAACGTGTCCTGGCTGATGGTGCGTACTTCGCCCGACGCGGTGCCGTATTTCTGGAAAGGATAGGCGTCCAGCTTGATGCGAGCCTCCTTACCCACGGCGATGCGGCCGATGTCGCGGGTGTTGATCGACACCTCCGCTTCGAGCGGCACGTTGATCGGCACCAGCGTGACGATCGGTTCGGCTTCGCGCACGACGGAGCCGATAGAGCGCTGGGCGAGATCGAGCACGACGGCATCGGCAGGTGCTGTGAGCGACACCATGTTGCGGCGCAACTCCATCTTCTTCAGCTCTTCATCCGCCATGTCGCGCTGGCCGCGCAGCTCCACCAGCTGCTCCATCGCTGCCCGGCGGAAATCCTCGATGAAGGCCTGCCGGTCGGCTTTCAGCTTGGCATAGGCATGCGCAGCCTCGTCGGCCTTGCCGCGAGCGGCCGTCAGATCAGACTCGACATCGAGGCGGGCGTCGCGCGAGCCGAGCATGGTGATCAGCGAGCCGCTCTGCTTGTCGTAGAGCCGCGTGCGCGCGCCTTCGATCTGCGAGAGCGTGTCGCGGCGATCGATGAGCACCGCCTCCTGGTTCTTGGCCGCGACAAGCGCTGCCGACTGTCCGGCGATCTGCTGCTCGAAATTCTGCAGCTGCGCCGTGTAGAAGGCCCGCCGCTGGCCGAAAAGCTGCACCTGCAGCATCTCGTCGGGCGTCGTTCCCGCCATCATCGTGTAGTCGTCGCCGGCTAATTCCGCCTCGATGCGCTTGACCTGGGCGTCGAGTGCCGAGAACTTCGCCTGCTGCTGGTCGACATCGGCCTGACTGAAGGTGGCGTCGAGGGTTGCGAGCGTCTGGCCGGCATGCACCACCTCGCCGGCCTTCACATCGATCGTGCGGATAATCGAGGTTTCGAGCGGCTGGACGACGATGGTCGGCTGGGTGGTGACGAGCTTGCCGGGCGCGATCACCACCTCGTCGATATCGGAGACGGAGGCCCAGATGATGGTCGCAGCAATCAGCGCCGTCACGCAATAGAGCGTCATGCGCGCAACGCGCGGCGGAGCACGTTCCTCGAGTTCGACGGCGTCGGACTGGAATTCCGCGATTGCCGGCGGCAGCGGCAGGCGGGCGGTGAGCTGCCCGCCCCTGCCTGGCGGCCCCTTGCCTGATGGGCTATGGTCCGAGGCTACGGGCAGGTTTTCGCCGGATTTTCTGACGCGCGCGTTCATGCGACCTGCCTCATTTGCTGTGCCCACAGGTGGCGATAGGTCATGCAGCGCGACACCAGCTGGTCATGCCGGCCGATATCGGCGACCTTGCCGCGATCGATGACGAGAATGGCATCGGCATCCACAAGCGTCGAAAGCCGGTGCGAGACGATGACGACGGTGCGCCCGGCCGCGATCCGGCTCAGATTCTCGCGGATGATCGCCTCGCTGTCGGGGTCGAGCGCGCTTGTCGCCTCGTCGAAGATCAGAAGCTTCGGATCGGTGATCAGTGCGCGCGCGATTGCCAACCGCTGCTTCTGGCCGCCGGAGAGATTGGCGGCATTTTCTTCCAGCATCGTGTCGAAGCCGCGCGGCAGCCGCTCGATGAACTCTTCCGCACCGGCGACGCGGGCCACCTGCATGATTTCCTCGATGCTGGCATCGGGTTTTGCGGCGGCGATATTGTCGCGCACCGTGCCGCGAAACAGGAAATTGTCCTGCAGCACGACTCCGATGCTGGTTCTCAGGTGCACGAGGTCGATCTCGCGGCTGTCGTAACCATCCATGCGCACCAGCCCCTCCTGGCTCTGGTAAAGCCCCTGGATCAGCCGGGTGATCGTCGTCTTGCCGGAGCCGCTCTTGCCGACCACGCCGAAGACCGAGCCTGCCGGAATGGCGAAGGAGACATTGTCGAGCGCGGGCGCCGTATCGGGAGCATAGCGGAAGGTGACCCGGTCGAATTCGATGCGGCCATGCAGATGCGGCCGCACACCGCGCCCGCGTCCGGCCTGCTCCGGCCGCTGGTTCATGATCTCGCCGAGCATGCGTACGGACAGAGCCACTTCCTGATATTCGTGCACCATGGTGACGATCTGCACCAGCGGTCCCGAGACACGGCCAGCGAGCATGTTGAAGGCAACCAGCGCGCCGATCGTCATAGCGCCGGAGAACACGTCGAGTGCGCCAAGCCCGATGATTGCAACGCTCATCAGCTTCTCCAGAAGCCCTGTCATCGCCTGTGCGATCGTCGATATCTTCTCGACCCGGAAGCGCACCGAGATCGATTGCGCCGAATAGTCGTCCCACACCTTGCGCTGGCGCGGCTCCAGGGCCAGCGATTTGACGGTGCGCATGCCGTGCACGGTTTCCACCAGCAGTGCCTGCCGGTCGCCTTCCGCCTGGTAGAGCGCCTGGAGACGGCGCTGGAACGGTCCGACGAGCATCATCACGACGAGCCCGACGAGTGCTGCGAAGCCGAGCACCACGAGCGTCAGCTTGACGCTGTAGAGAAGCAGGATCGGCACGAAGACGAAGAGCGATACGCCGTCGAGAAGCGTCAGGAACAACCGGCCGGTCAGGAATTCGCGGATGCGCCCCGTCTGCTGCATGTGCTTGACAAGTACACCGGCCGAGGCGTGCTCGAAGAGCGCGATCGGCAGGTTGAGCAAATGCCCGAATGTGCGTGTCGCAACCCTGATGTCGATCCTGTTGGTCGCGTAGAGCAGGAGATACCGGCGCAGGAAAGTGAATGTAGCGTCGAAGACGAGCGCAACCGCGATACCTACGGTCAGAACCGTCAGCGTCGCATAGCTCTGATGCACGAGCACCTTGTCGATGACGAGCTGAAAGAACATCGGCGTCGTCAGCCCGAGGCCGTAAAGAACGAAGGCCGCGAGCGCCACGTCGCGGAAGAAGCTTCGCTGCTTGATGATTTCCGGTATGAACCAACGGAACCCGAACGGCCGATCCTCGTCCGACATGCGATAGTTGCGCTTGAGGAGAACCACCGATCCGGACCAGGCCTTGGCGAATTGCTCCTCGCTCAGGAGAATGACCTCGGGGCGCGTGGCAAGCGGGTCGAGAACTTGTATTCTTTCGTCCTCCCCGCTCCCCCCCGCCCCGGCGACGACCACCCAATTGCCGTTGGTAAGTTCAGCAAGCACGGGAAATGCTTCGCCCAGGCGGAACAGTGACTGCCAGTCGAGGCTGAGGTGCCTCGCCCGAAGGCCGGCATCCCTCGCCATCCGCAACAACCGCCGCACGGCGACGGGATCGTTGCCGACCGCGTAATCGTGCTGCAATCGCTCAGGGGATAGGTCGACGCCATGATGACGCGCGACGAACGCAAGACAGTGCAGATTGGTATGCAGAAAATCACTCATGGCCCACCCGAAACGATACGAGACCGAGGCTTAGCTTCAAAAGGTTGGAGCGCGTGCGAACCGACGCGCTGCGCTCTAGACCCGTTTGTCAGTTGAAGTTCGGCGAAGCGTTCGACGCGCTGCCCTGCACCGCCTGGATATCAGCTGCTGCTGCGGCCGACATGTCACCGATGCGACGAACCGCACCCGCCTCCACCAACCCGCCAAGCGCCTTCTGCATGAGATCGACCGCATTGGCGAAGGCATCGATAGGCATGATGATGCGCTGGCGGAAAACCGGCTTCGGATTGTTGTTGGCGTCACGCTCGGTGGCCGAGAGTGACATCAGGTCGATGCGCACGATCGTTCCCGTGACGGTGATTTCGCCGATACCGTCCGCATAAAGTTCGCTGCTCATTGTTCTCTCCTCTGGTTGATAATCAAAACCTGTTCACCTTTGAGTCGACGCATCGGACCGAAAGCCGCTTCACACTTTCCGGTCCGATGCGTGCGTATCGTGCCGCCATGGCGGAAACGGATCGCGAAGGCCGACGGCTGTCTGGGGATCAAAACCCGTCTCCTCTCCGATCAGGCAATCGTCGAGCGCGGTGCGGATGGCTTCCTCGTCGACGCCGGAGCCAATGAAGACCAGCTCCTGGCGGCGGTCGCCCCAGACATCGTCCCAATGGCGATCGAGCAACTGACGGAATTGCGGATGACGCGGCCAATGCGCCCGCGGCACCGAGGCCCACCAGAACCCCCTGGTGTCAATGCGGCATTGCGTGCCGGCAATCGACAGGAGGCCGATCTCGTCCGGCCGGGTGGCCAGCCAGAAATGGCCTTTCGCCCTGATGAGACCGGGCAATGGCCGCTCGAGGATGCGGCTCAGCCGCGCGGGATCGAATGGCCGGCGCCTGCGATAGACGAAGCTTGTTATGCCGTACTCCTCGGTCTCCGGCACATGATCGCCCCAGCCGTAAAGCTCCTTGTGCCAGAGCGGGTGGCGGGCGGCCTTGGCTTCACTGAAGAGGGCGGTATCCATAATCGCGCCAAGCGGCACCTGACCGAACACCGCCTCGATGACACGCGCATCCGGATTGAGTGCCGCGACGATCCGGCGGACCTCGGCAAGAATCGCGCACGGCACATCACCTGCCTTGTTGATGATGACGACATCGGAAAATTCAATCTGCTCGACGAGCAGTTCCACAAGCTTGCGCTTGTCGTCTCCATCCCGGCTTTCGCCGCGATCCGCGAGGAACTCGGCGCTGGCATAATCGGCGAGAAGATTGACCGCATCGATGACGGAAACCATGGTATCGAGCCGCGCGACATCGCAGAGCGCCGCTCCGCTCTCGTCCCGGAAGGAGAAGGTCGCCGCTATCGGCAGCGGCTCGGCAATCCCCGTGCCCTCGATCAAAAGGTAGTCGAAACGACCCGTGGCGGCGAGACGCCGGATTTCGATCAGGAGATCGTCACGCAAGGTGCAGCAGATGCATCCATTGGTAAGCTCGACGAGGGTTTCATCCGTTCTCGAGAGGTTGGCTCCGTCGTCACGGACGAGATCGGCATCGATGTTGATCTCGCTCATGTCGTTGACGATCACGGCGATCCGGTATCCCTCACAATTGTGCAGAACATGATTGAGCACCGTCGTCTTGCCGGCGCCGAGAAACCCCGCCAGGACCGTCACCGGAAGTCGATTGTCTGCACCTGTCATCGATACCCCCGCTCGCCTTTACGCCGCGAGCTGCGGTTTGAACGCCACGTCCACATAATAGTTTGTGCTGTTGTAACTGCTGGTCGGGAACAACCCGCTCGATCCGTAGGCATAAAGGCCATTGTCGCCGCTGAGCGCCCTGAGGTCGCCGCTCGTCTTCCCGGTGCTGAAGTAATTGCCGGTCGCCGAGTAATTGCCGTTCGTGCTGTAGGAAACGACGTAGGTCGTATCCGCTTCGACCGCGATCTGCTGGGCGAGAGTGGCGGTCTGCCAGCCGCTTGCCGTTTCGTTGCTGAAGGTGACGCTTGCAAGCAACGTGCCCGAGGCGGTCCAGAGATAGCCGTTATGCGGGCCTGTATTTTCGGCGCCCTTGTAGAAGCGGATGCCCGTTATCCAGCCTGCCGTGTCGGCCTGAAATTTCATGCCCAGGTTGACCTGCTGGTTATCGTTCACCGAGACAATTGCAGGCGTTTCATTGGCGCTGAAGAGGTTCTGCTCGCTTCCCTGGGCGTTGACGGTAAGCGAAACCTGGGCGGATGCCGTGCCGCCCTGACCGTCGGCGATGGAATAGCTGAAGCTCGCCGGCCCAGAATATCCTGCCGTTGGCGTGAAGGTGACGGTCTGCGCCTGGCTGTCGTAGGACACCGAACCGTTGACCGCGCCGCCTGCGCCGGTGATGACAAGCAGGTCGCCATCCGCGTCGCTGTCGTTTGCAAGCAGGTTCGCAGCGGCGATCGACAGAGCCGTATTGGTGTAGGTCGTATAGCCGTTGTCATTGGCAGCCACCGGCACCGTATTGCCCGTCGACTGATTGTAGACGACATCGACCCAGTAATTCGTCGACTGGTAACTTGAGGTCGGGAAGGTCGAGCCCGATCCGACCGCGTAGACGCCATTGCTGCCTGCAAGCGCCGTCAGCGAGCCGTTGGTATGCGCCGTGTTGAAATAGCCTGTCGTCGCGACATAGGTGCCGGTCGTGTGGTAGGAGGCGACATAGATCGCGCCCGCCGTGATCTGTAGCGGTGTCGAGAAGGTCGCGGTTTGCCAACCGGAGAGCGACTCGCTGGTGAAAGTGACCGTCGCAAGGAGTGTGCCGTCGGCCTTCCAAAGGGAGCCGGTATGCACACTGGTATCGCCGGCAGCCTTGTAGTAGCGAATGCCGGAGATCGCACCGTTTGCGGAAGCGACGAACTTCATTCCGAGTTCCATCGCCGTATTGTCGTTGAAGCTGCCGCCCGTCGGTCCTTCGCTGCCGGTAAACAGGGTCTCGCCGGCGGGAGCGGCCTGAACGGTCAGGCTGACACTGCCCTGGTCCGCGCCGCCGCGCCCGTCCGACAGCGTGTAAGTGAAGCTTGCCGGGCCTGAATAATTGTTGGCCGGCGTGAAGGTGATGGTTCCGGCCTGCTTGTTGAGAGCGACCGTGCCGTTGAGGGCATTGCCGACGGCGGTGATGGTCAGCGCATCGCCGTTGGCGTCGACATCATTTGCCACGAGTGCAGCAATCGAGATGACAAGCGTTCCGTTGTGGCCGATGACCAGCCCGCTGTCGTCGGTTGCCACCGGCTGGCTGTTCGGGCCGGCGTCGAAGACCACGTCCACCCAATAGTTGGAGCCGCCGGGGCTCTGGCCGGGGAATGTGCCGGCATTGGTGCTGTAGGCGAAGACGCCGCCGCCATCGACGGCCTTCAGTGCGCCGCTGGCATAGGACCCGTTGAAATAGTTCTCGGTGAGGGAGAAAAATCCTTTGCTGTGATAGGACGCTACATAGGTCGTACCGGCCGCGATCTGGATCGGGCTGGAGAACATCACGGTCTGCCAGCCGGAAAGCGGTTCGCCCACCGACACGCCGGTCGCCAGCAGCGTTCCGTCACCGGTCCACAGGCTGACGACGTGTTCGCCGGTATTGTAGAAGCCCTTGTAGAAGCGGATGCCCTGCACCGAACCTGCCGTCGTCGCCTGGAAACGCAGGCCGAGCTCGACCGGATCGCGATCGATCGCCGTTTCGACCGCAGGCTTTTCGGCAAGCGTCCACAGGCTGGTCGTCGTTCCCGGCAGAGTGACCGTGACCTGCTTGCCGGCCGACGGCGCCTCCAGATTGACGCTGTCGTCAACGGCGCGCGACAGGATCGTATAAGTACCGCTTGCCTGGACGACCCAGTTATAGCTCCAGCTCTCGCGGCCTGACGCCTTGAACCAGTGCTGGCCCCCGTCGGTGGAGACCTCGACGCCGGCGATGATGCCTCCGCCAAAGTCTTGCGCCGTGCCCGTGATCGTCACGCGCTGTCCTTCGACGAAGCTTGCGCCCACGATGGGCGATCTGATCGACGAAGTCGGCTTTAGAGTGTCGGTCGACTGGGTCGCCAGGATCAGGCTTGCATCGAGCGTGGTCGGCTGGATGCCCATGTCCGCGAACATGTTGACCATCGCCTGCTGCACGTTGCGATCGGTCGATGTTGCCGGGCCCTGGTGGTTGTCGCTCAGGCCCCAGGACCAGAAAACGGTGCCGGCGCCGAAGACCAGCGCGCCGCTCTCGGCCCGATACATGGTGAGGCTGTGGGTCGCCACCGCGTCGCCAACCGTAGTGCCGTAGTCGCGCAGATAGGTGCTGACCGCGATGGAGGAGAGCGACAGGTTGATGAGACCGTCCGGCCGGAAGCCGTTCTCGACATCGGAATCCCACTCGTAGCCAAGCAGGTTCTGCACCAGATTGTAGGTGTCGCCTTCATTCAGCTGGGAGACATCGGTATTGCGCCAGAAGCGCAGGTTCGAATAGTCGTAGGGGATCGAGATCGTATCCTGGCGGTAGCTGTCCACCTGGAACATGGTGCCGGTCAGCGAATTCTCCGGCTCCTGCCCCGGATCGGCATAACGCGGGTCGCGCCAGGTGCCGGTGCCGACATTGCTCGGGTCCGTGCTCGTGCCCCAGGTCTCCTTATAGCAGACCATGGTGCGGTAAGCTTGGCCGCTGCCGTCGATGCTGCTTTCCCAGCGGACCTTCCAGTAGCATTCGTTGCCGCTCCAGAAGGCGAGGTTCACACCGGCGTCGCGAGCCGCCTCGACATTGGCGCGTTGCTCGGCCGACCAGTATTCGTCATGGCCGACGGAGAGATAGGCATCATGGTTGAGCAGCAGCGCGCCGCTGCGCGTGGCATCGACGCCCGAGATATAGGACACGTCGTAGCCGTTCTGCTCCAGCCAGGAGATTGCAGAGGATTCGACGCCGAAGATATAATCGTGCGAGCCGCCGATCGGGCTCGTATTGGTGATGATCGGCCTGTTGTAGCTCACCGCCGACGCCCGGCCGATCGCCGTCAGGCCGCAACTGCAGTTCGGCGGCAGGTAGCCGATCATGTCCGCCGGGTCGACGGGCACTTCGCCGTAATAGAGACTGGCGCCGCCCCAGGCATTGTAGGCCTGCCAGGTCGTATCCGACGTCTGGAAGACGATATCGCTGGTCGAGGCATCGTCGCGCACGACGAAGGGAATGATGCTCGCATCCTCGGTGCCGTCCTCTCGCACCAGCTTGGCGAAATAGACGCCGGAGACGGCGTCGGCAGGGATCTGCCAGCTCGCCGAAACCGACCAGTTGCCGCAATCGATGAGGCCGAGCGACATGTCGACGATCGGATGCGGCTGGATCTGCGCCGTGGTCAGCTGCTGTTCGATAGAATCGACCTTGCGCGCGCCGGCACCGCCGTAGTAGCCCATGCGGTAGATATCGATGCGGTACTGGGTAGAATCCGTGGCGATTTTGAAATCGACCGTCTGGCCGATATTCGTGCTGATTTCGGTGGCGAAACCCTGGATGGTGCCCTTGCCATCGCCCTCCAGCCCCCATTCGCTGATCGGGTTGCCCTGCTTCAGGTTTTCGAGCGCGATCTTGTTGAGCGTCGGCACGGCCGGAGCGGCCGCCACCGGTGCCGGCGAAGCCGCGGTCGTCTCAGTAGAAACCTCCTCACTCGGCTCCACCGAGAGGGATGCTATCGAGGCCTGAAGACGCAGGGAGGTCGTGCCGAGGGTGCTGTCGGAACTGACAGGCGCAGCCGTCTCGGCGCTTCCAGTGTCGGCATCGCTGGTAACACCCGTGAGCATAGGAGCGGCAGGCAGTGTCGCAGCCTCCTCGTACGGATCCGGGCCAAGCACGGTGCGCTCCGATATCGAGGTAGGCGTCTGGAACACCGTTGCAACCGTCGCCGTCTGGATCAAACTGTCTTGCGCGCCGCCATCTCCCCCGGGCGCCGGCATCGCCGTCGGCGACAGGGACGCTTGCATTTCGCCGGAAAATATCAGGGGCGTTTCGGTCATGCCGGTGAAGGAGGATTGGACGGTTGCACTGCCCTGGTTGGCGAGGCCGAATGGAGCCTGAGTGCTCGAAGACACTACGGCCGGTGTTCCAAGCAGTGCAGTCCAGGCCGAGGTTGCGTGACTGATGCACGGCGTGCCGCCGGCCATAGTGAGATATTTGCGATTCCTGACATGAAATCTCAGCAAGAGCGGCGTCCCCGTTTCCCGTCGACCAGCATTGAATGACTTCATCCTGCCAGCTTTCGAAACGGAACGTACGACAGCAATCTTGGGTATGTGGGTGGTACCTCCATACGCCCATATGATGATCTCGCCGCGCCTCCGATCGACAGGCCTCAAGCTGCCTGATGCTCCCGCTAAGCCGCGGGCGCTGGGTGAAAAGGAAGCTCGTCGGTCTTGTTTTGCCGGTTCGGCCAGTCGAGCCTGTAGTCTCCCGCGCTGCGCCGCGCTACCAGGCCGGAAATGGATCTTCGAGAGCCGACCAGTCCCGCGGATCCGCGCTGGCCAGGCAGTCGTCCAACGCGGTCCGGACGCCTGTCTCGTCCATATCAACACCGATGAAAACGAGCTCCTGCCGACGGTCGCCCCAGGCGCTGTCCCACCGGCGCTCGATCTGCTGACGAAACTGCTGATGGCTTGGCCAGTCCTGTCGGGGAACGGCCGCCCACCAAAGTCCCATGGGTTCGCAGCGCCGTTGCGCCCCGGCAGCCGACATCAGACCCACGTGACGCGGTCGCGTCGCAAGCCAGAAATGGCCTTTGGCACGGATGACCCCCGGCCAGGGCTCGTCCAGGAATGCTCGAAACCGCGTGGGATCGAAGGGGCGCCTCGTGCGATAGACAAAGCTCGATACCCCGTATTCCTCCGTCTCCGGAACATGGTCGCCCGGGCTGTACAGTTCCTTGTGCCACAACGGGTGAGCGGCGGCTTTCGCTTCGTCGAAGAGGCCCGTATCGAGGATGGACGCGAGAGAAACCTTGCCGAAGTCCGTCTCCACCTGGCGCGCATCCGGGTTGAGTGCAGCCACGGTCTTGCGGACTTCCGCGCGGATCTCCTCGGTGGCGTCCGAGATCTTGTTGATCACGACAACATCGGCAAACTCGATCTGGTCCACCAACAGATCGATGAGTGTTCGCCGGTCCTCGCCGTCCCGCTGCAGGCCGCGATCGCGAAGCAGGTCGGCGCTGCTGTAGTCGGCCAGGAGGCTTGCAGCATCGACAACGGTCACCATGGTATCAAGTTTCGCAAGATCGGAGAGCGAAACACCATTCTCGTCGCGGAATGAAAAGGTTGCCGCGATCGGACATGGCTCGGCAATGCCGGTCCCTTCTATCAGCAGATAGTCATATCGCCCCTCTTCGGCCAGTCGCCGCACTTCCGTCAGGAGGTCGTCGCGCAGGGTACAGCATATGCAGCCATTGCTGAGTTCGACCAATGTCTCCGTCGTATGCGACAGGTTGCAGCCACCGTCTCGAATGAGACTCGCGTCTATGTTCACCTCGCTCATATCATTGACGATGACGGCGACCCTGAGGCCCTGACGGTTGGTCAACACGTGGCGGAGAAGCGTCGTCTTGCCGGCGCCGAGAAAACCGGCAAGCACTGTCACCGGGAGCCGGCCCTTCCTGTTCATCACCCTGTTCATCAGCATCCCTTGAAAGTGGGCATTCGGAGCGACCGTCGCAGCGGGGAGCATTTCACCCTCATTCAGCCCGTACCTGGTCTTACCCGATGCATCACGAAGCAAGCTGCGGTCGGAAGACCACATCGGCATAATAATTTGCCGAATCGTAGGTGCTGGTCGGGAAGAGGCCCGTTGTTGCGGATCCGCCATAGGCGTAGACGCCATTGCCGCCGGCAGCCGCACTCGACGGAGCCGTCAACGGGCCGTTCGAGACACCATTCGTGAAGAATCTGTTGGTCGCCACGTAGGCGCCTGTTGTGTGGTAGGAGGCGACATAGGTTGTGTTGGCGGCGATGGTGACGGGTGTTGCAAAGTTCACCGTCTGCCAGCCGCTCGCCGTGGTGTTGCTGAAGGTGGCGGTGGCGAGCCTGGTGCCGGTGGA